>NZ_CP152413.1:8130000-8730000 GCF_038967635.1 Bradyrhizobium sp. B124
GGGCTCATCCGACATACCATCCAACCGAACGCATCGACCGCAGATCGTATCGGGTGTGAAAAGGCGCAACGGTGTGGAATTGTCGTTGGTTCGCCGGTGTCTTTCCCGCCAGCGCCAGCGAAAATCCCCGTCGCCGCGTTTCCGCCGTGGGACCTGCACCCGCGATCGAATTCGGATGCCCCGGCCGCATCGAGCAGCCACATTCGTTCGGTGCCTCTAGGGTTCCTTCCGGCGCACCGAGTGGTAGCGGAAAATCCGGCAATTGATCGTCGTCGCTGCAATCAGCTCGCGCCAATGGCCAACTGCAGGATGGGCATCGGTCAGGTCGCTCAGTCGCTCTCGTTCGGACTCAGCGTGGTCCAGATAGCTGTGCACCGGTGCCAACCGAGGTGCCCCACCATGCATCGCGGCTGTGTACAGCTCGCGGATCTCATATGGAACCATGGCCATCGAGTAGGCATCGCTGACGGAGTGGTCGGAGGCGAGCAGGAAGCTCGTGGATGTTGGCCGGCTGATCGTCAAGAAGACATAAGCCGGCCAGCGCAGCGGGTTGGTCTCCGCGTCGAACAGGTCTTCCAGCAGCTGGGCAATTTCGTCGGGACCTGCGCAGTCACCACCACGGTTTGCTCTAGCGCTGCCGCGCCTGGATCAATCGTGGTGCGATGAAGGGCTGATCCATTCTTGGCAAGCGTCTGCGTAATGCCTCGTGCCGGTTGACCCAGCCAAGGATCGCGTTCGTCAGCGCAGCTACGTTGAACTCGCCAGGCAACTCGAACGCGGCGCCGAGCCAGCCTGGCCGGCCATCGTCCGCAGAGCGAAGATGCTCCTCCTGAACATGGGACGCACGGCGCGGGTCGGGCCGCCAGCTGACAGGGTCGGGAACTGTGACTCGCCACACCACCAGCCGAACCGGCTGCCGATCAATATCGCCAAATTCCTTGATGTCCATGAGCGGGTCCGTCGCGATGGTCACGGCAGGCTGCGCGTGTGGCGCAACGGCGACAGCCAAATCCAAACGATCGAGGCGGTACCAAGCACGCTGCTCGCGAGCAACGTGGCGCGCAGGCCTGTCGCACCAGCGGCCGCGCCGCCGGCCAGCGCACCCAATGAACCCAGTCCCCACACTACGCCGCGAATGCTCGCATTGACCCGGCCTTGCAAGCGCTGCGGGACCAACGCATACCGAATGGGAACCTGCTGCACGTTGTAGATCCCTTGGCCGATCCACAGAATGAATTGGGAGAGCGCCACGCATGCCACCGCGGCCCAGAAGGGTTGGATGAGCAGGGCCGCCAAGCTCATGCCCGCGGCGCTCACCGCCAAACCGATCATCAAGACCGGGCCGAGTCCGATTGCCCGGCCCGCCCACGGTGAGCTGGCGGCGCCGACCACACCGCCAAGTGCGCCGATGCCAAGCACCATGCCGATGATCCGGCTGTCGAACCCGAGGTCTTTGGTCAGATGCAGCAGAAAAGCCGCAGAATACGCGTTGTGCCAAAAGATGAATGTGCCGCTGGCCAACGTGACGGCCCTCAATACCGGATTGCCAAACACGCCCGCCAGCCCCTCGGCCACTTGGCCGAGCACCGCGCTGGACGCGGCTGCCGAGCAGCCGGCGGCACGCATCGGCACCAGCGAAAGCAACGCGGCGGCAACCAGGAACGAGACCGAGTCCGCCAGGATCGCGGTCGGGGCGGAGAGTGCGTTGACGAGCCAACCGGCGAGGAACGGACCCACAGCCATCGCGCTCGCCTGGCTAAGCTCCAGTGAACTCTGCGCCCGAACCAGCTGAGAGCGGTCTACGACCGTGGGTATGCACGCCAGATAAGCCACGTCCGCGATCACCGCGGCAACCCCAACCAGTATGCTTGTCGTATAAAGCTGAACCATTCCAAGATGTCCAAGGCTGGCGAACAACGGAATCGTGGCCAACATTGCCGCCATCACCACGTTGGCGGTCAAAAGGATGCGCCGGTGCGGGAGGCGGTCCACGATGACTCCGGCGAACAGGCTCACAACCAGGCACGGCGCTCGACCGCAGGCCAGCAGCAGCCCCGTCTGCGCCGGTCCCGCGTCCAGCAAGGTAATTGCGGTCAGCGGCAGCGCCAGCATGGTTACGTTGGAGCCCAGCAGCGAAATGGTCTGGCCGACGAGCAGTGCAAGGTAGCTGCGTGGCAGTCCGCGAGGCGCGGCGGAACGGGGCCGGTGCCTCACGCGTCGCCAGACAGGCTTGGGGCCGAAAGATACCCTAGTCGGGCCAGCTCGCTTTCGGCGATCTGCTCGAACTCGGCAATCTGGGTTCGCGTCAGATCTTGGACGTGACGACCGATCCGACCTTGGTGCAGCGGCTTTCCTGCAGCCTCCGCCGCCGGATGACCGTGCGGTTGTTCGAACAATGCGTGCTCGTATTCGGCGTGACGCAGCACGGCCTCGTCCCAGGGTAAGCCGAGGTGGGCGAGGATTCGAGTCAGAGTGGGGCGGGGGCTGTTCATAAGATCCTCGTAACGCACCTCGAGATAACGCCCGGGTGGCGCGATCCGATGCGGCTGGGACACCACGTCAAGCCAGCCGTGCGCGGCGTCAGCAACAGTTCGGTACCCCCAATCGGGAACGGTTTTCAGATGCGAGGCGGCAACGTCGCGACCGTCCCGCACGATATGCACGAAATGTGCACGCGGCCACAGCCGGGCGAAGTCGTCGATCTTGGTGATCTTACGCTGCAGTTTCAATCCCCAGCGCCGGGCTCCGCTGCGCGCTCGGCGCAACTCACCGATCTCGTTGATGAGCCGGCATCGGTCGGCGAACGAAACGATGTCGCTGCCCGCCTCGACCACGACCTTGCTGACCAGCTCGCGCGTGTCATCAAAGTCGAGACCGAACCGGCGGCACTGCACCACAAAATGCACCCCGTCATACCAGAACGGATCAATCGCGTTTTTGGTCGTGCCCGTGACTCGGGAATCGCCGGCCGCAAGCAGGTCGATCGCGCGCAGTATGTGTGGTCCTAGATTGGGCGGTTCGAGGAAGTCGATCTCCGGCCCGACTACCAGATCCAGATGCGAGTCCAGTACGATGCTCAGCAAGGTAGTGCCCGAGCGGTTCTCACCACCGAGCAGCACTGGCGATGTGGAAAATGGATCGGGCTGCGGCATGGCCATGCTCTCTGTTCGAGGCGCTGCTCATCAGTGGACGGGTGCGGTGAACCAGCGCCGAACCGCCCCCGGGGTCGCCACAAAACGATCTCTGGCGAACCGTACGGCGGCCGCCACTGGATCCGAGTCGCCACCGGTGCTCTCCATGCGGGACAGCGACGCCGGCAGCGCCTCTCCAGCAGCTTCGACAGCCGCCTGCACGTCGGCGTCGGACACCGCCGCCGATGGCATGAAGCGCCCGCCGTACTGCATGAGGAAGCCCCGCGCCCACATCTCCTGGAAGAAGGCGTGACCAAGTTCGGCGTCGGCAAACACGACGTCGAACATGGTGGGCCAGGCGAACGCCCATGCCGCGACCTGCTGTCTGGCGAATACCTCGTTGAGCCCCTTGATCAGTTGCTCGCCAACCTCGCGCATCCGGGCCAGCATGGTCCCGTCGCGCAGCGCATGCAGGGTGCTCAGTGCGGCTGCGAACGGGGTGACCTCGCGCTGGTAGGTGTTGCCCATGTATGTCTTCTCGCCGGCGGCGAGTACGTCTGCCCGCCCCGCCACTGCGGACAGCGCCATTCCGTTCGCCAGTCCTTTGCTCAGTGTGATCAGATCGGGCGTAAGGCCGACCGCCATGTGGTAGCCGCCAAAGGCGTAGCGGAATCCGGTCATCACCTCGTCAAGAATGAGCAGGGCGCCGTGCCGATGCACCAGCCTCTGCAGTTCCTGATGGTACTCGGGCGGGAAGAAGTTGACCTCGGGGGTGACGATTACCGCGGCAACGCGCTGAACACTTGCCAATTCGTCGAGCAAGTCCAGATTGTAGCGGAAATCCACGCTGTCCCGGTCGCGGTTGGGCAGCCCCAGCTCCGGCCGGTCCTGCAACTGCCAGTCGTGCCAGCCATGATATCCGCTGGTAAGCACATGGTTCAGGCCCGTGAACGCGCGGGCGAGGCGGACGGCGGCGGTGGTCGCGCACGATCCGGTGCGGAAGAACATTGAGCGTTCCGCGACGGGAAAGATCTCCGCCAGCCGTTCGGCCAGTTCGACCCGGTGCACCGACAGCGGCCCGGGCAAGATGCCGCCGGTACGGCGCATCTCGGCGGCTGCATGCGCCATGACCGGCTCATATCCGGCTCCGAGCGGCGCGGCCCCGCTACACGAAGTGAAATCGACGTATTGCTTTCCGTTGATGTCCCATGCATGCGCGCCTGAAGCGCGCGTCATCACGACCGGAAAACGCCTGTTGAGATCCCATTTCTCCGAGGCGGTGACACGCAGGGCGCGGCGTAGTGCGGATCTGTGCCCGTCGGTGGCGCCCGTGGTGGCGGTAGGCTTGGTGATGGACATGAGCCGTCTCCGTTTGATGATCATGCCCTTAGGTCAGCTGCGTGACTATTCTTCGAGCGATCCGCAGCGCGTTCGCCTGGATGGTGAAGGTCGGGTTGACGCCTCCGGAATAGGGGAAGAAGCCGCCGTCCGCGACATAGAGATTGTCAACGTCATGCACCCGGCCCCAGCGGTCGACCACGGATTGTGTCGGATCGATCCCGGCCCGGCAGCCACCATGCAGATGCCCACTGCCAAACTGATAATTGGAATCCTGATAATCGACTTGTTCCACGCCAGCCTCGGCCAGCAGGTTCGACGCGCATCGGGACAAATAGCCCAACCGGCGTTTGTCCAGCGGGTGGGTCCAGTAGTCGAGAATGATCTTCGGCAAACCCAGCCCGTCCCGACTGTTGGCCAGTCGGACCGCATTGCTGCGCATGGGCTGGTCGGCCGCCAGAAAATGCAGCCGTAGCGTTATCTTTCCGTCTTGGTCCGTGGGCTCAGCCCGACTTGCTTCGTAGATCGTTCCGCCGAGCCCCGAAGGAGCCTCGTTGTCCAGGTAATGATCGGAGATCGCGACGGTGGAGAACGGGCCGCCGGCCGGGTGCGCGGCCGGCGGATCGATCGTGGTGCAACCGGACACGTAGCCGCTGATCTTAAACGAGATGCCACTGCCGACCATGCCGGAGGCGTTGCCGATGCCGTTGGGCGCTCCTCGCTGCGCCGACCGTAGCAATAGGGCGGCAGATTGCACTGCGTTGCCGGCGAGTACCACGCAGCGGGCGCGGACCCGAGCGCGCTGTTGGTTGAGAGTGTCCAGCCATTCCACCGAGTCCGCACGGCTGACATTGCCCAGATCGATGCGGACGGCCTTGCTGCCAAGCGCAACCGTGAGCGCGCCGGGCGGCAGGGAGGTATCGGTAAACGGCGAGCGTGCGTCGGCCCTCGCGCCGGTCGGACACAGATGTTCGTTGCAGGGTCCGTCGCAGTGACAGGCTGGCCGGCCGCGATATGGCACCGAGTTGATTGCCAACGGGGTGGGGAACGGTAGCTGGCCTAGGCGTCCGCCCGCATCGGCAATCAACCGGCCCTGCGCGCTGTACTGATGCGGGGGCTGAACGGGCGGATCGCTTGGCGGTTCGAGCGGGTCCGCCCCGGCTAGACGGGCCACCCCCATGCGCCGTTCCAGCTCCTCATAGAACGGGCGTAGTTCGGCGTAGCTGATCGGCCAGGTCGGGTCGAGCGCGTCCCCGGCCACATGTGCTCGCGCGTCAAAATCAATAGTGCGATATCGGAAGGCTATTCCGGCATACAAGGTCATTCCGCCGCCGAGCGCGCAGACGGTCCACGGACGTCCGAACGGCGTCATCGTACCTGCCGCAGACCGCACCAAGGCGGTATCCATGCCATTCTGGACGCTCGCCAGCGAGGCGTCGGGAGGAAGCGCCCGACCCTGTTCGAGAAGGAGCACTCGCAATCCGTGTTGGGCGATCTCGTAGGCTACTGTCGAGCCGCCGGCACCACTCCCGATTACGCATACATCAACAATATCGGCCGTCATATCCCACCCTCCGGCAACGAACATCGATGATGCGCAATCGCGTCCTATTCATTAATGACCAGCTGCCGTGAGACAATTGCCATATCCAGCGCTGAACGCGCGGCAGGTCTATGCGAGAGCCCCGGATTACCCGGTATAGCCTCGCCGCTTGCCAAGGATCATCGCGAACGACGCGAGATCGTACAATGTGACGTTGCGTGCGATTCAAGCCCTTCAAGGCGGCAACCGCATGAATATAACCAAGCGGCTTTCCGGAGGCGGTAGGAATCTCGAAAAGATTTGTGAAGTTTCAGTCCGTTGTCCAATCCACCCGCCTGTGTTTTTGAACAATCGAACGGGCGCTCGCCGATACTCCTCGAATCCGGTTGCGTCAGGGGGCACGCGGGGAGCGTTTTTGAGGTCCCGATCTCGCTGGCAACGGGTTGGTCGGTGCAAACAACACTCATGCATGTACAATCGTTGGTCGCGAGAAGGCAAGGCGATCCCGTGGTGACGAGCCGCCAGGACTGGGTTGGTCTTGCTAACTCGTCACAATCATCAGACGCCGGCTAGAACACCAAGCTGCCCTTCATAGTTGATAAAAAAACGCCCGGCCTCATTTCGAGGGCCGGGCGGAAGTCAGTCTGGGGGAGCGAGGCCGTTAAGCATCCCGCCAACCGCCGTCGACAGAGGGAGGACTGCCGACGGTTATTTGCGGCGAAATATCACCGCAAATTCTAATTACGAAACGATCGATGTCGGACAAACCTGGCGTCGCCTCCTTTGTTACCAAGACGATTTTTCACGGAATGCGGCTCGACCCCGGCCAGTGAGGGGCCGGGAAGAACCACCTTGTTCGGAGGCCAGTACTCGGAGTCCGTTCGCGCGATCTCGTAGGCGATGATCGGGGCACCGGCATCGCCCTCTGCTGTACAGACATCGACCGCATTGGCATCATTGTCTCACCACTGGCAGCAAGCTGTGGCCCCGTCGACTTGTCGGGGATCCTCGCGACCTACGATGAGATCGTACAACGTGACGCCACGTACGATTCAAGGCCTTTGAGCTGCCCCCCGCATGAAATTCAAATTGCCGCCCCCGACATGCAGCTAAGTCATCGGCGGGCGTGGGGCGCATGTCGCGTTCCGTCCATGGATGGGCTCGTAGCGCGTGAGTGTTTGCGGAACATTGCGCGTCATATTTTTTGTGTGATGTCATATGTGTTTGCCTTTTCCGGGAGCTCGCGTCTTTTCAACGTGGCGACCATGAACCTTCAGATTGGAGGCTCATGCCGCAGAAGCATTTGCGGCGAACAGGGACGCGGGCACGCCGCATCATTTGAAGGGCGCGAAAACCTCTTGGTGGTGTACATCTGCGAAAAGGCGCGGGGCGCGCTGCCGGCGCGCTCTCACGACCACGCGTGTGTTGCACGATTTCTTGGTCAATTGGTGGCGTCCATTCGTCTTCGCCGCCGCGCCCGCACCGTTGATGGCCATCGCCGCGCGGGAGTGGGACAGGTGTTTGTTCGCGAGGCGAAGTTGACATGGCACGTGCCGACCACGAAGGCCATCAAGTGCGACTATCTGTGGGGCTTGAAGAGCAAAAGCGCGAACTCCCGTCTGTGACACAAGCAAGTTTTTGTGCGAGACGCTCTGATTTGTAGGCCAGAACGACACATCAGGCGGAGGCGACGACATAATTTGTTCGCTGCGTACAGTGTTTGCTGGCGAAAAAATGCCGGTTTGCCATTACTATTCTGAACAGGCAGGAGCTCGAGCCGTCGTTCGCGCTCACCTGATCGGATAGAGGTTAGCATGAATCATGCAGCTGTGAACCGCTATGACGTATCGGTAATGACAGATGAACAACGCGAATTGGCGCAGTGCAGGCAAGAAATAGTGCGTCTCAAAGAGCTGGTCGCGCAGCTTTCGGCGCTCGTCTTGCGCAATGTCGCGGAAAATGCCGGGAGCCGAAAGCCGCAATGCAGGTGAGGCGGCTCAGCCGTGCACCGAATGATGAATCGACAGAAGACGGGCGTTAGACCATCGCCGTTGTGATCCGCAGCGCGGCGCCCCCGGGGGAGGGGAGGGCCCCGCCCTTCTATGGGGGCGGGGCCGCGGCATTTCCGGGCGAACTCTTCCTGGGTCGATAGGCAAAAGCGATGCGTGTCGCGCGGCGCGAAGGCCGAAAACTCAGCCACTAGCGCTAGCATGTGGGACTGCGGTCCCTCGAACAAGTCGATTCATCCAGCTGACTGTTCAAACATCTGCATCAGGCCAGTCTAACAATCTCCGATTGAGCCCGCGTCGGGGCCAAGTGCTGTGCATGGATCGGGAGGAGAGATCCGACCATCCGCGCATGTACGCGGTGCTCGCTTTAGGCCGATGGCGGTCTGCGGATGCCAAGCTGCTCAATGGCGAGCCTTGATATCTCCGTTGGATCGCCAACCCCGCTTGCGCCGATCTCGATAACCTTCCTTGCGACGATTTCCGCGATAGGGTCGTCACGATCGACCAGGCAAAGCGAGCGCAGGGTCCGTGTATAGGCCGACCTCAGACATTCAATTTCTTCAGGCCGTAGCTTGCGGCCTTGGAGCAACCGATCGATCGACATTGATCGCTGCCTACCTCCCCGGAACACGTCCCTTTTGACGGGTCGGACTAAGATGCGTCAGAAGGCGCTCGGGTTAGTCTCGCTATAGCCACCCGTGGCGTCCCACTTGTAAACGACATAGTCGATCTGCTTGATGTCACCCTTGGCATCGTAATCCAGTTTGCCGATCACCGTGTCCCAAGAGCCCGCTTTGATCGTGTCCATCACCTTCTTCGGATCGGTGGTGCCGACTTTGGTTGCGGCTTGCGTCCAGACCTGCACCGCTGCGTAGGTGTATAGCGTGTAGCCTTCGGGATCGATATTCCTGGCCCTGAATTTATCGACGATCGCAGCCGCCGTCGGTTTCCTGCGTGGGTCGGGCCCGAAAGTGAAGAGCGTACCTGCTCCAGCCGCGCCGGTGATCGAGGCATATTCCTTGTCAGCCAACGCATCACCCGACATCAGTACGGTCTTCAGGCCCTGATCGCGCATCTGGCGCAGGATAAGCCCCGCTTCCTGGTGGTAGCCGCCGACATAGACGAGGTCGATATTGTCGCGCTTCAAGCGCGAGACGATCGCATTGAAATCCTTGTCGCCCTTGTTATAGGACTCGTTCATCTTCTCGATGACGCCAGCCTTATTGAGGGCCTTCTTCGTCTCGTCGGCAAGCCCCTTACCATAAGTGGTCTTGTCATTGAGAATGGCGATCTTCTTGCCGTTGAAGTACTTCGTGATGTACCGGGCAGCCACCTGGCCCTGCTGGTCGTCGCGGCCGCAGACGCGTGCCACGTTCCATAGTTTGCGCTCGGTGAATAGTGGGTTTGTGGAAGCCGGAGTGATCTGCAGCACGCCGCCGTCGGCATAGGCTTCCGATGCCGGGATCGATGACGAAGAGCAAAAGTGCCCAGCCACGAATGGGATCTTGGCGGCGGCTACCTTTTCCGCTACCGATCGCGCCTGCTTGGGATCACAGGCATCGTCCTCGACGTCGAGGGCAAGCTTCTTGCCAAGCACGCCACCGGAAGCGTTGATCTGCTCAACCGCCATCTCGGCGCCGTTCTTCATCTGCCGCCCGAAGGCGGACTCACCCCCAGTTATCGGTCCGGCGACGGCGATGGTGATATCCTCCGCCAATGCCGTGCCGGACAGCATCGATGCTCCAAGTGCAAAGCCGATCAGCTTGAACGATTTCATGGGATGATCCTCACAGGGGGAACGCAGCGGCGAGCAAGCTCGAGCAGAGCAAAACGAGCCCGGCAGCGGTCAGTGCCAGAAAGCAGCCGGAGATAAAGTCATGGTCGCGCATCAAATCCCCTCCGAATGCACTTCCATAAGCGAGCAGGAGCCCACCTGCACTTGGTGAGAAATGGTCCGCGCCGCTGAAACACAGAACGGTTCGCAGAGCTATCGGCAGACAGCTCATACCCGGCACATGGATATTTGCCGATGTCCTTCCAGCAGGGCAACGAGCCAAGGCGCCATGCGCAAAGCGAGAGCTGTATGAGCGAGTAACGGTAACGCACAACGCGTTCGTCCCGTCTCATGTTCGTGGCACATGACTAATCTTATCCCGGCCCGCCAGGTCAACGCACAGCGTTATCTTGGATGGAGACTAGCTGAATCAGGCGTCTATGAAAGAAATAGCTCAGTCCGTAGCGTACAGAGCTCGCCGCTTCCGAAACGCAGCGACGCCCGCGCCTGGATAGCGAATGCAAACAACAGTTGGCCCAAAAGGACCAGCCGTCAATTCCGACGCGGCTGCCATCGATCGATTGGTTGGCATCTGCGGCCGATCGGAGACGATGAGTGCGAGTGACATTGGAGGCGATGTTGAACCATCCGAAGAGGATCAGCCCGTCTGCGACGTTTGGGGGAGGTGTGCAGTTGCAAGCATGCAGGATCCACGCTTGCGTGGCCCATTTGCCATCAGCCTCAGATCGTCGGCGGTGACTTGCTTACCACGCCACCTCGCGCGCTTCAGCTGGCGCCAACATTAAGAGGCGGAAGTGCTCGCGGAGAGAAACGGCATATCGGGTTGTTCGCAGCGCCAATGGCATGTCGGACCTCTGGAATACACGCTGATCAACTAAGTCAATCCCGTCGATCATACCAACAAGCAGCGACAGATGGAGACTTGTCGAACCCGAGTCCACCGGCTGGGCGGATGTCATGGTCACGATCTCGACCGGACTGCGCTAGCCGAAGTGTCGCGCCTCTTCGACGTTTGATGATGCGTTTCGCCCGCGAGCGAGAGGAGAAGCGGTATCGCCATTGGACCCCAGCTGGCGTCAGGGAGAAACCAAAACAAGGCGCTGAACCGTATGGGCTGCTATGCTGTCAAATCCACAATCATTTCGATTTGGATATGCCGTTGGCGCCTCTTCCTTTGGTGTCGCGGCGCGGAAGGTCGGAACGTTGGCGTTGGACGTCGCAAGCTCCCGCCTTGGCCGCGCTCCCCACGTCGCCTCTCTTACGCACTTTATTTCGCCGAATGCAGCAAAGACAGAGCGCCGGAGTATGTCGGGCGAACTGAAATGAACTCGGGTTCCGCCGGCAAAAGCCCTGTCTTTTGATCGCGCGATACCACTATTGATCCGTGCTGCCATAAACCTGCCATGCTTGACAGTTGTCGATGCTTTTGAGGATATGGCCTCTAGAAATATGGTGGACATCGCCGTCGATGATCAGGTCCGAGCTCGTTCAGCGCATCGCCGACCGCAACGCGCATCTCTATCCGCGCGACGTCGAAAAAATCGTAGGCGCAATCCTGGACGAAATCGTCGACGCGCTCGCTCGCGGCGACCGGGTCGAGTTGCGTGGCTTCGGAGTATTTTCGGTCAAGCTTCGGCGGGCCCGCATCGGCCACAATCCGCGGACCGGGAAAAATATGCAGGTTGACCAAAAGCGTCTTCCGTTCTTTAAGGCCGGCAAGGAAATACGCGAGCGCCTGAAGCGCGATCCGACAAAGAAGGCGATATCCTCACCGAGGTCAGCTGACGACGGTTTGCCGCAGCCAGCGTCGACTGAAGAATGCTCAGAGGCGTACCTCGATGCAAGAGGTGCTGCGCGATATCCGGACGATGACGACCGTGTTCGTCACTCATGACACTGAGAAAGCGCTGCTGCCCGCCGATCGGATCATCGTCATGAGCGCGAGGCCGGCAGGTGTCGTCAACGACTTTCCTTTGCCATTTGAGCGGCCGCGGCACACCGAGCTTGTCACCGAGCGCGCGTTTTTGCGTCGGAAACGCCACGAGCTGCAATCGTCCTGCAGGTGGTAGCTTCCGTGGTCACGCACCCGATCGGCGCTTGCATCGGTGTGTTTAACAGAGGGCCCGCGGCGTCTTTGCTCGCGATTTCGCGTCGCGCGAACGCACCTTTCGTCCAGTTGACAGGTGCAGTCGCGGCCAATCCGCAGTATCACTGCGCATCTCCGCTTTCCGGCGCCTTCGGCCAACATGCCAACCTGGAAACTTTCATAGAGAGCGTCCCGGGTGCCGGAGCGCCGTTGCTAGTTGGATAGCGGAAAAGACGGACGGGATCGAAGTTGCCGGTCTTCTCTCGTGCCGAACTCAGGATCTGCAGCGCGACGATACCTAAGCCGACATTATGAGGTGCCTGGCATAGGATATGCTTGCCGTCGGCATGTAACTGGACAGTTGGAACGCGCTAGGAAGATGCTCATGAGGCTCGCACGTAAAGTCGTCTGCTCCGCTCTCCTGACGGCGGGCCTGTACGTGACTGGCGGCGAGCACTTCGCCGGAACATCAGCAGATACTGCCGTCATCGCCCACTTCGCGCGCCGATCGAAAGGCGACGGTAACGCGGTGTCGGTCACCTACACCCTGAACGACCGGTTCGGTGCCAAGGTGACGGCGACCAAGACCGGCGGGCTGCTGAACGAACTCAGTTGGTCGCCGGGCAGTCGCTTAGTGGCGCCTCCTTCACAAGAAGCTTCAGAAACACATCGATGACGACGTCAACGCCGTACAACGACAAAGCCGAGCCCATCGTCCGGACCAAGAAAAAACGGTCCATCGACACGGTTTCCAAGTCCGCCGCCGTATCGCGCGTACCTTCGTCCGAAACGTACGAAGGTTTGATCTGCTTCATTCGGCTCCATTGTCCCTGTTCCTCGTACGCGCTAAGGGAAACGAGCGAAGGCGTGAAATCCTGAGCCAATGACCAAATGAACACCTACAGCGAGCTAGTACTACAACGACGCGCGGGTAATCCACCTCGAGCGGGCTCTATCGTCGCGTTCATGGAGGGTGAGCGCTTCGAGCTGGACGCGCAGCGGGACGTCGTCCGCCGCGTGCCAAGCAGAAGCTCGCGAGTGTCCGCGGCCGCCGGACAGCCGTCAATGAGTTGTGATTTCGAATGCACTACAGCCCAGCCGGCGCTCTCCCGGCGGCGCTTTGGGAGAGTGAGCCATGAGAATCGACTGCGAGGTTCACGCCTTCCGCCAAGAGGTCCGGCGGGCAACGCCCGTCATCGACGGCACCTTGGAACGGCTGGAAAGCGCGGCGCGCGGCTGCGCGATCACCGGGCTGGTGCTGGTCCAACCCGCATTCCTGCACGGCGACCCTATGGAGCTCTTTACCCAGGCGAGCCGGGCCCAAATGCCGGTGCGACTGGTTCCGCCCCTCGTGCAATCGTTGGCGCCTGCGGTCATGGAGAAGTGGGCCCGATCGGGTGCCGTGGGTTTGGCGGTTACCCTTGATGATCGTGATCCGCTGGCTGAGTCCTTCGAGGCTGCCCTTCAATTGGGCTTCCACCTGGAGGTGTCCGGCGGGGTCGAAGGACGAGAAGGCCTCGCAGAGTCGCTGCTGGCCGACGGCCATCGCCTGGTGTTCCGAGACTTCGGACTCGCGGACGGCACTCGCGATCCGATCTGGGACCCTCGATTGGAGCGACTTCTGGCCCTCGCTGAAGGCGCCGAGGTGTGGGTGAAACTGTCGGGGATCGGACGTGTCGCGGATGGTTGGGCCAAGGCAGCGGCGGGGCGGCTGCTGAAGAGGCTCGGGCCGGAACAGCTGCTCTGGGGATCGCAGTGGCCGCACGTGACGGCAGCGCACGCCTATGCGCCAACCTATGCACAGACGTTGGACTGGCTTGAGGAACTCGTCCCAGACGATGACGCAAGAGGACGGATCCTTAGCGCGACCCCTGCTGCCCTCTACGGATTCCGCAACTAAGACCTGTATCGGCGTTATTCCGCGCGCTGTCATCCGCCATTCACGACTGACGCTTCCTGTCCTCGGCGACGGCTTCGATCGTCCCGCCGGTTGTGATGGTCGCCGACAGCTTTCCAGACGTTCGATACGCGGAAGCTCATCCTTTATCGACGCGAAGCTTCCATCTCTGTTGAATGATCAGAGATGCGGCTCGAGGCCAGAAAAGCAAGGTTGAGGGAGAAGCTCGCGAACGCGGACAGCCGCCGCCGCTCCTGCAACCGAATATCATGGAGATCTCCATCAGCGCGTAGAGCCGGCAGGCCACGGCATGCGAGCTGGCACAGCTATTTTCCTGAAACTCGTCAGCTTCTGGACAGTCAGCCTTACTAGCATGAAACGTGGTCTCTCGGTCACGGACCTGGGCTACCGCATCGGGCGGATCTGCAAGAGACCATGTTCCCTAGGCAAGATAGGAGAGTTGCATGGATTTCAACCGAACTGACGGTGCCGGGTCGTCAAGGTCTCCCGGTGAGTACGCCTGGAATCAAGCGGATGATGATTTCCTTCGTCAGGTCATGGATGAAGCAAGGGCAAACGAAGCGGGGCCATCATCGGCTCCACCTGAGGAAACATATGATGTCTCATGGGCGGCTCCCCAGAGCTTTTCCCATGGTTCTCAGGCCGTCCCGCAACGAATGATCGAGAGACTGTCCCACCACGGTCTCCTGCCGGACGCGGACCAGCCGACGATGACCTACGAGATCCGGGGGCACCGCTACACGGCCACGCAAGACCCGACCGGCGGCCCGCGTCTCATCCACAATCCTGCGGTGGACCAAAGAATTGGCGAGGGGCCGCAGGGGGTGCCAGATTTCGGAGCATTCTTCCGGGAGACCCGCGTTCACGGTGTCGCGCCGCGGGAGCAGTGGGCGTCGCTGGCCCTGATCGAGCAGCTGCGCGAGACGGGTCACATGCCTGTCCCTGACCACCCAACAACTATCGCGCTCGACGGCAAGCTGTACAAAGCCGAACTAGCTGAAGGAGGGTTCGTCAGGCTTACGCGGCAAGGATGAGACTCTGGGCATGGCTAAACCGTCGCAACAAGGCTAGGTATCTGGTTGCGCATGTTCGAAGCGTTGACGCACGATCCGGACTTTGAGTACCTGATCGTCGATTCGACCTTCGTCCGCGCCGGCACGCCAGCGGCGCAAGAGAGGGGCTCAAAATCAGGCCGTCGGGCGTTCGCGCGGCGGCCAGACGACTAAACGAGCAGGAATTGCCCTCCGATGCCGACGCGAGTAACAGTTTTCCTCACATCGGCCGGCTGGACAGCTGTTGTGGTCGCAATCCTGCTCTATCTGATCTTCAGCCCGGGCTGAGCCGGGTGATCATAAACGGGACGGTTTGTGTCGATGCCATAGCGGTTGAGCCGGCGAGAATATTCTGCTGGAATTTCTTGCGTGTCCCGGAGAGCGAGTGCAGACCCCGACATGCTTCGCAGCGCGCTCTGAAGCTTCAGTCAACGCTGTTGGCTCGGGCATTAGCGGGGAGGCATAGACGCTGTCGGTCGCGGCGCGAATTTATCTTGGTGATGGCCGCGCGTTGCCAACATAAGTACGAAGAATAGGAGGAGGACTGCGAGCCCGCGCATATCAAAGCTTATCCCGAAGTTGTACGACAATTGTGAATTGGATCTGCAGCCGACGGACGAGCGAATTTCGCGGGGCTCAAGACGCCCTGGTGGGCATGCATGCGGTTGGGCGCCCGCGCGAAGGTGCCAGCGTCAGCTCAGCAGATCGACCCTGCCGGTGTCGAGCCGATACAGACCCCCGACTACCTTCAATCTGTTCTGTCCAACTGCCGCGTTCAGGATCGGACTCGCCGATTTGAGTTTATTGACGTTATCGATGACGTTTTGCCGGGTCGCATTGGCGAACGTATCACCGGGTTGCTGGCGAGATTCCTTTACCGCAGGCGCAAGCGCGGCGACGAGGGATGGAATACGCCCCGGCGGCGGCTTGTCGTCGTTGAGCGACTTGATCGCGGCGTCTATCGCGCCGCAATGATCGTGACCGAGTACCATGATCAACGGCGTGTTCAGAACGGCGACCGCATATTCCATACTGGCGACCGTGTCATCGTTGGCAAAATTGCCGGCGAGGCGGCAGACAAACAGATCACCAAGTCCGCTGTCGAAGGCAAGTTCGGGCGCTATGCGAGAGTCGGCGCAGCTCAGAACCGCCGCATATGGATTTTGCCCGTCGACCAAGACCTGGCGCTCGCCTTTGAAATCGCCGCCTCGCGATGCGCCCTGGACATAGCGGTCATTACCTTCCAATAGCCGCTTCAGCGCAGCATCAGGCGAAAGCAGGTTGTCCGGCTTGGGCTGCCCTTTTGCTTCCTTCGCGTCAACAATGTTGCCAAGCCGCATGCCAACCGCCGAAACAGCGAATAGCAACAGCGAGCGGCGCGAGGGTACGATCGTGATCGGATAAGACATCTTCGGGAAACGGTCTGGATGCATGTGTCACTCATCGCGCGGATTTACGCCACCCCTTGGCTTCGGCCTCTGCTTCGCTGCAGAGCCAGCGATCACCCAGCTTCTTCGTCATATCGATTTGTCCGTAACCGAGTTGCCCGGGCAAATGGTAAATGCGCTCGCTCTTGTGGCCCACGGTGCCCTTTATCAGGCAGTCGGGTGAGGGCGGGTCCGATAGCAAAGCAGATCCGAGCAGGAGTTCCTGAGCTTCGGTCGGTACCGAGCTCGCGCCAATAATGATCGTCCCCTTGTCGCGGTGACCCCAGTCCCAAGGCGCGATGAACGCCCCCGACCATATGCCTGCATAAGCGTTGCTCGCCACAACCTCATAGACAACGTAGGTATGGGTATATCGACCCGATGATAGTGCCCAGCCCGAGCTTACCATCCACGCGTTCACGTCCTCGCCTGCGATCAGGCAGCTCCCGAGTGACCCGCCGTACTCGTCTACCCCTTTGGTGTAACAATCCCACGTTCGTCCGTCGGAATGCTTGATAAGCTCATCGCGAGCAGATACGCCACAAGCCCATTTTTGGCCATGGGCGTCGAGGCAAATCTGATCGGTCTCTGGCGCGTCGATGCCCGAGAGCCGAATTTTGGTTTGCTTGATCTCGATCGTATTGCCGTCGAGGATGCGCGCAGGACCGCTGAGTTTCGCCGCGCAAACCGGAGATGCGATGATAGCGAGCAATGCGGACATCATCACGCGGTGTTTCATCCCGATAACCTTTCGCTCTTGGTCCATCCGCTCAGACACCCGTACAATCCGGCGCCGCCACATTCGGCTGCCTGATCTCACGATGTCCGTTATTTGGCCTGTGTTGCATCATCCGGCGTTTGCTTTCTGAAAGCTTGGTCGTGGATTCCACCCTACGTCCTGACGCAAGGTGAGGTTCAAGCGATTTCTTCCAGTTTGCGTGCTGCGGCATGCTTCCGGCCTCGACGGTCTCCCTCTCAGTGGGCGCCCAATAGATCGCGCTCGACCCGCGAGTTCGGCGAAGCTGAGCATGGGGAGAAAGCAAACCTCGGAAGAAGGGGCTCGCCGTCCTGGAGTATGCGCCGTCGTTATCATTTGCCCCGTTCCCGGGTGCCCTCTTAAGCGATCTCGTCGCTGCACTCGGTCCCGCGTGCCGCCTTCGGCCTCGCTTATGCTCACGCTCCTACGAGGACCAACAGTCGCGCAATGCGCTGCGCGCACGCCTGATCGGGACTTGGGTCCCAAGCATCTCTAGGCCAGGTTCCGTGAACAATGGTACGGCAAACTGGTCACGTCGCAGATGATTGGCTTCCTCTCACTGCAGGCGTATGGCGAGGGTCAAACCGGCTCTCATAGCTTGGCACGCGGCCGCCTGGTCACGGGGCGATTCCCTCGCGGACCGAGCCGAGAGCAGTGCTGCCTGAGGTTTCCCGCGACGGGCTGAAAGCTGCAAGGCAGGCTCGCGGTCTATTGCGGAGACGTAACCGGACACGTCAACTTTCAGAGCGCATGTGTTTTGTCGTTGCTCCGACGCGCTCGGCGTCAAGGAGCTGCAGCGCGACCTTGCTCTGTGCGACCATCTCCCGAGGCCTTTCGCGCTCTCTTCAATGCTTCCCATTCATTTGGCTCTATGCGATCGAACCAAGCGCCAGGAGGAAAGCCCGCGATACGCTTGGCAAAGAAGGATTGCGGCGCCCAATCTTGTCCCTCGCTCTTCTCGAAGGTGATGACCCCGTTATGGGTAAAGTAACGGGGCCCTGGGATATTGCAGTTCACCAAAAGAAAAACGCGCCACAGATCACCTTTCTCAGCCGGCTCGTCATTGGGCTTTGGCACGTAATCCACCCCAACGGGTTCAATGATATTGCAGCGTCCGTGTCGCAGAAGATTGCCGAGCTTGCCTTGCGCAGTCGTCACGAAGTTGTAGTTGGCCGGATCATGCAGAAATGGAAGATTTGCGTCCTTTTCGCCATCCGTGATTTCACTGGCGATCAACGATAGCGCCAAGGCGCGCCAGCCCAATTCAATGGGCTTTGCATACGTCGACGTAAGTCTGATCGTCCCATCGACTGCGATCTTCCAGGCAATAACGTACTGTTCGTCTGATTTATTGTTCTGGTGCCTGGTCCATGAAAGATAAACGTACTCAGTTCGGTCAATTCCTTCAGCGACTCCCCACGTTTGAGGAACGAACTTCGCCACCTTCGAGACCCTGGAGATAATGTGTTCTATCGTGTCACCGTCCTGTGCTCGCCACATTGACTTGACTCGTTCGACAAGGGCGTTGTCGTTGCCGCGAACATTGTTGCTCGTCGCAACCAGCCCGGCCAGGCAGATCAGTGATCGACCGAGATAGAACAAAAGCACGCGTCTTCCAGCTATTTTCTTCATAACCGCCGGCCCATCTGGTTTTCATCCACACGTCAATTCCAAAGCGGAGCAACGCGCTAAGCGCGATCGCAAGAAGTTGGCGGCGACGTGACGCGGGCGCCCGCCGGTGTCCCACGTGAGCAGGCGCTGTCCCCTCCATGCCACGCGCCGCCAACCTCGATGGCCAGCCAAAGCCTCAAGTTGCGATGCTGGACCTGCCCAGGTGGAGAAGCCTGGACAGGTGGACGGTCTGCATTCTTCGTGCCAGGTAAATAGGTGGCAGTTCGCACCATATTTGTGTCGTCCTTGTTCGCTTTCCGACTTGCGCACGTATTGATGTTTCCATTCAGGCTATCCGCCGCGACTTCCATGATTCATCCCTGTCACGCACTGGATCTTCGGCCGCGCAGGCGAACCCGTGAGGTTCCTGGCGACAGTTGGGGTTTGCGGCCATTGAACCGTTTGGGTCGGTGTCGTAGCGGCAACGTCGGCGTTCGATCCCCGCCATGCCTTCACTTGCGGCCAAGGCGTCCGCTGCGGCGGCTTGGCGCTCCTTCGCGGCCATGCGACGCTGCAGGAATTTCGAGGAATGGGGGCCAGTTGTGCTTGGCCCTCTACGGCCCACAACGCGCGAAGTCGCTTTTCAGCGCCGGGCATCTGGAATACACGCCAAGGAAGTCCACCCCTCGAGCAGGCGGACGAGAAGTGGCGTTCGCGCTGCGCACGCGCGAGGGCACGTTATCGGCCCGTCGTTCATCGACGGGTCGTCGCTGTTCATGATTGGAGGAGTGCGCTTCCACGCCGTGTCGATATTCGTAAAGCGGGTGGGGGCGTCGAGCCGTGCTAGCGTCGCTTTGAGCTGCTCAATAGTTTTGAGAGTATCTGTCTAACGGGTTGACTCATGAACGGCCTTATCATCCATCCGAACAGGCCAACCGTAAAGACGCCAACCGCAAAGACGCCGAGGGTACTCCAAACAGCCATTTTCATTGCGGGCCTCTCTGTTCCGGTTGAGGAGGTTCGATATGCTTGCTCAGGCAGTATCGCCAAAAAAGACCTGCGTGACGCCTACCAGAATTGGCTGGCATCGTAAGACAATATGCCCGCTGAGTATGCTGTTGGAGTTCCGCATATGTCTTGCGATTGCCAACACCGATCCTTGATTGTTGGTGGAGAAGCCGGACGCAGGATAGCGTTCTTGATGAACCGTAGCTGACTCACATGAAGACCGTCTGCTCGGCGCAATGGCCCTCATCGCGCGGGCCGCGTTTGTCTCTTGCTCGGATCTGACGCGCGGCTTCACGTCGACGCACCATCCGATATGGTCATTGGGATATTCATGATTGCAGACGGGGTCTAAATCGAGATCAATGGTGAAGGTGGACCATCATTCGCATAAGAGAGGCCACGGCATTAATTTGAGAGGTTGACGGAATAGTTCTCTTGCCGATAATCCAAGCCGTCGAGGTTCTCCGGGTCCCACTTGATCCGGAGCTAAGAGGGAAGCCGGTGCCAATGCCGGCGCTGCCCCCGCAACTGTGAGCGGAGAGCCGCTGTCCAACAGAGTCACTGAAGCCTGCGCGGCTTCGGGAAGGC
This sequence comes from Bradyrhizobium sp. B124, assembly GCF_038967635.1. NCBI lineage: Bacteria > Pseudomonadati > Pseudomonadota > Alphaproteobacteria > Hyphomicrobiales > Nitrobacteraceae > Bradyrhizobium > Bradyrhizobium sp. B124. Next base: position 8,150,264 of record NZ_CP152413.1, read on the forward strand.
CGGACAGCGGCGATGACCCGCGAGCCAGGAGACCTGCCCCGGCAATATATTCGTCCACGGGCGGGGTGCCCCGGTGGTACGCCAAGCAGCCGTCGCTCGCGCGACTTGCCTGCCTGCGTCCGCCCTGGCCTTTGCCCCCAATATGGGGTTAACGCTATGTCTCTTCTCTCGCTTCCGGTTGCTACGCTCGGAACGCCGCGCATCGGTCCAAGGCGCGAGCTAAAGCTCGCGCTCGAAAGCTACTGGGCCGGAAGAATCAGCGAACAGCAGTTGCTCGAGGACGCAGCCGGCCTGCGTGCTGCGAACTGGGCTCGCCAGACATCCCTCGGTGTCACTGTCATTCCGTCGAACGATTTCTCGCTGTATGACCAGGTGCTCGACACCAGTGTCATGGTTGGAGCTATCCCGGAAATTTACGCGCCGAAAGCCGAATCCGTTTCGCTCAAGACTTACTTCGCCATGGCACGCGGTTCACAATGCGACGGGCAGGATGCGAGTTGCGGTCACGGATCGCGCGCCTATGGCGCACCCGCGCAGGAGATGACCAAGTGGTTCGACACCAACTACCACTACATGGTCCCGGAATTGAACCGTGGGCAGACTTTCAGGCTGTCCTGTCGTAAGCCTATCGAAGAGTATGAGGAAGCCAAGGCGCTTGGCTTTCAGACCCGCCCTGTCCTGATCGGGCCGGTCACATTCCTAAAGCTCGGCAAGAGTGCGGATCCTGCCTTCCAGCCTCTGTCACTGCTGGATGACCTGATACCGGTCTATATCGAGGTTTTGCAGGAATTGGCTAAACGCGGGGCAAGCTGGGTTCAGTTCGACGAGCCCTGCCTCGTCCTCGATCTGGATGAGAGCTCGCGAAAATCCTTGCTCCATGCCTATGACCGGCTCGCAAAGGAGGGGCCGGCCATCAAGATCATGGTAGCGAGCTATTTCGGCGACCTCCGTGACAATCTGGACACCGCCTTGCGCCTGCCTATTGCCGGGCTGCACGTCGATCTGGTTCGCGCGCCACGGTTATTGGACGAGATCATTGCTGGCAGCCGGAATGATCTCGTCATGTCGCTCGGCGTCATAGACGGCCGCAATGTGTGGCGGTCGAACTTGTCGGCGCTCCGCCAGCGGCTGGATCCCGCAATTGCGAAGCTCGGCAAGGATCGCGTCCAGATCGCCCCATCCTGCTCACTGCTTCATGTGCCGGTCGATGTCGAACTCGAGACGGAGCTCGCTTCCGACGTTAAGAGCTGGCTTGCTTTCTCGGTTCAGAAGATGCGCGAGCTTGCGGCCTTGGCGCGGGCACTCGCAGGCGACCAGAATGTTGCGAAAGCTCTTGCGGAATCCGAGCGTGCCGCGTCCATCCGTCGCACTTCGCCGAAGATCCGTGATCCCGATGTCGCTGTCCGGCTCGGAGCGATCAACCAGACCATGCGCGGGCGCGCCAGCCCATTTGCCAGTCGTGCCGAGATCCAACGCAAGCGCTTCGGACTACCGGCTTTTCCTACCACGACGATCGGATCGTTTCCGCAGACCACTGCTGTCCGTAATGCTCGTGCCGCGCATGCGCGAGGCTTGATGAGCGACGAGCGATACGACAAGTTTCTCAAGGAAGAGACGGCGCGCGCCGTGCGTTGGCAGGAGGAAATCGGTCTCGACGTGCTCGTGCATGGCGAGTTCGAGCGCAATGACATGGTGCAGTACTTCGGCGAACAACTCGCCGGCTTCGCATTTACCAAGAACGGTTGGGTGCAATCCTATGGCTCGCGCTGTGTCCGGCCGCCGATCCTGTTTGGCGATGTCTCACGGCCGCAGCCGATTACCGTAGACTGGTGGCGCTACGCGCAATCACTAACCAAGAAACCGATGAAGGCGATGTTGACTGGACCGGTAACGATCTTGAACTGGTCGTTTGTTCGCGACGATATTCCCCGAAGCGAGGTCTGCCGTCAAATTGCGCTCGCGATCCGAGACGAAGTCGCCGATCTCGAGAATGCTGGTGCGACCATGATCCAGATCGACGAAGCTGCCCTGCGCGAAGGATTGCCATCACGTCGATCGGAATGGCCGGCTTATCTCGAATGGGCCGGCGATTGCTTCCGCATCTGCTCATCGGGCGTCGCCGATCAAACCCAGATCCATACCCATATGTGCTACTCGCAGTTCAACGATATCATCGATGCGATTGCGGCAATGGACGCGGATGTCATCTCGATCGAGACTTCGCGCTCGAAAATGGAACTGCTTGACGCGTTCAGGAGCTACAAATATCCAAATCAAATCGGGCCAGGCGTGTACGACATCCATTCTCCACGCGTTCCCGAGACGGGCGAGATGAAGGAGCTCATGGCGTTGGCTCGCATGCGGCTGCAGGATTCGCAACTCTGGATCAATCCGGACTGTGGCCTGAAGACGCGCAAATGGGAGGAGGTTCGCCCGGCGCTGGTCAATATGGTCGCTGCTGCCCGCGAATTGCGCGCTGCATCCAATCCAGTAGGCCGCTGATCCAGCCTGGTCTTTCGTCGAGAAAGTGGATCCGCTTGCGGGCCATTTGAGCTCTCGATAATCCCGAGGAATCTTGATGAGCACAAAAAAGCCCGGCCGCCATTAGCGGCCGGGCGGAAGTCTAGTCTGGGAGGGGCGATGCTGCTACGCATCGCGCCGAACTTCCACCGGCAGAGGGAGGGACAGCCGATGGCTCGATCACAGCGAGGACATTCGCCGAAAATCTGAGCCCAGTTAAAGCACAAGCTCAACGCAGCTCAATTATGCCGTGGTATGCGGCCGATATCGCCGAGGATTAGAAATCTACACCAAGGTTTGTCGCTGATCGGCACTTTCGCAACGCTTTGCCGGGTCAAGCAAGGCTGGGGCGGCTGCCGGGCGGGCGCGGCATGGACGGGCACTAAGCGCACGTGGTGCGCGATCCTGCGCGCAAAATGATATGCTCAGCGAAACTATACGAAAAATGCCGACTGCAAGGATCGTATAGTCGTGATCAATGCAATGAGCGCCTTGCCATTGAGAGGCTCTGCTTCGGGCGGTTCATCGGTTCCATCCGATAGTCAAGTCCCGGTTCCAACCTCTGTTTGAGATATTTGTGCTGCAGATGGAGAGGGTGTGACGACGACGCTTGCAGAGCAAACCCGGAGCGGGATGCCGATCTACATGCTCTTCAGTCGTGCGATTGGTGCCAACCCGAAGCATAGGCCGGTTCGGTGATGCCGATTTCGGATTCCGAAACCGGTTAGGTTCGGCTTGGTCGGTTTAGACCGCGCGACTGTGCGTAGCCCGGGACCGAGGAAGGTGAGCGTCGAACGCCGCTGCGACGCTCCGGACCAGGAACTCTGCGCCATCGGCTACGGAAAGCCGACCATCGTCAATGACCATGACGCCATCTGCGATAAGGCTGTCGAACCGGGCATGATCGACGACGGCCAACCTCGGATCCCTGCCGTGACGACGGGAGATCTCGGAGAGATCGACTGCCATGTCGCACATGATTCGCTCGATGATCTCGGCGCGGAAGCGATCGTCGCCCGTCAGTAAATAGCCCTTCGCGGTGGCGAGCCGATCCTCGGTGATGCGTGCGAGGTAGTCCTTTGTCGAGACAGCGTTCGCGACAAACCCCTGTTCCATGCGGCCGATGGCGCTGGCGCCCAGACCAATGAGGGCTTCAGCGCAATCGTCAGTATAGCCCTGGAAATTGCGCCTCAACCTGCCTTCCTGCCTTGCCTGGGCGAGATTGTCGTCCGGCAGGGCGAAGTGATCGATGCCGACGCGTACGTATCCAGCATCAACCAAAGCTTCCGCGATCGTTTCGGATTGGAGGTGCCGCTCGACACTGTCGGGCAGAGTGGATTCATCGATCTTGCGTTGATGCTTCTTGAGGGAAGGAATGTGCGCGTAGCCATAGGCCGAAAACCGGTCCGGATGCAGCTCGAGGCATTTGGCGACGGTGTCCAGGCACGAAGAAACCGTCTGCTGGGGCAGGCCATAGAGCAGGTCGAAACTGATCCGGCCGACGCCGGCGCGGCGCAACCGATCGACCGAAGTCGCAGTCTCTGCGAAGCTCTGCACACGATTGATGGTCCACTGAACAACTGGATCGAAGCTCTGGACACCAAGGCTCGCCCGGTTAACCCCGCAATAGCCTAGCGCCTCGGCCATCGGCTCGCTCAACATGCGTGGATCGATCTCTACGGCGATCTCGGCATCAGGCAGGACAGCGAAGCAATAGCGCAACGAACCGACCAGATCAGCAAACGTTTCGGGCGTCATGATCGTCGGGGTGCCGCCCCCGAAGTGAATGTGAGAGATCGGCTGTCGTTGACCGACGGTTTCTGCGACAAGGTAGGCTTCAGTGCGCAGTCCCGCTACATAGATCGCGATCGGCTCGTGGCGTGTCGTGACAGATGTGTGGCAGCCACAACACAAGCACATGTTTCGACAAAATGGCACGTGCACGTAGATTGAGGCGGATTGCCGGGCGCCCAACGACCTGAGCCACGTTTGGTAGTCGGATTCGCAAACTGACGCTGAGAAATGCGGGGCGGTCGGATAGCTGGTATAGCGCGGCAGCCGGTGCTGCCCGTAGGATTGTGCCAAGTCCGGTCGCATTCGGATGCCTTGCCTTTCTTCCTCGCTCGACCGATTACCGGACACGCGGCATATAAGCTTTGCGCTGGCTCAAAATATCCGCGTTGCTGATGGCCATGGTGACTCTGTAATCGAAACTGGTAGAGCATGCCCGCGGCGTATACATCGCACTTTGGACCGCGATGAAGCGGTCACGCGCCGGGCTCCGCGCGGCCGCAATTGTCCGTCCTTATCGGTCAGCGGACGTGCGATGCACCGGTTTCGCGCGATATCAATGCGGCGTAGGCCGAGCCATACTGCCAACTGTGTGCGGACGGTCACATTATAGAACCTGCCGGCTCCTGAGCTGCGGAGAGGTTCGGCCATGCCGTACGCGACCGGTGGCCGAAGGCGGCGATCATCGAGCGCAGAAGCCGTCTTGGCCGTGCAGGCAGCGTGCGCCGGGCGAGCATCGCCACCTTCATTTCAACACGATGAGCATAAGCGGATTCTTCTCATGACACGCCTGGGATCAATACGGCCATCCGTCTCGGTGCCATTTAGCGGGTTGCCGCCATTGCGGACAAACATGCGACCGAGCCCCGTTCGGCTTCAGCTTCTTGCTCCAATTCTAGAATGTGCGCTCTCAGCACATCGGATGTCGCTTCCGCTGTCTCGCTGAATAGCGGATCCCCATGATCGGTGACGGCGGAAGCGATTTCGATCCAATCCTGAGCCGATAGAGCCTTAAGGGCGGCGGGGAAGAAATCTCGTTCTTCCCACATTATATGGTGGCGCTCGCATACTATAAAGTCGCGTACGATGTTGCCGACGTCTTGCCGAAGGATTTCGCGATCCGCGAGGACGCCATCAATAGCGTGAGCGAATCGGTGCAAACGGTCAACGACTTCCTGGTGTTCATGCGCGAGATCGCCAACGAGTGCAGCCGCATTCGGGTCGCGGGTCTTGAGCTTGGAAAAGATCAAGTCTTCCTGGGGATGATGGTACACCTCCGGGTAAACCTCGAAGTAGCTGATGATCGCGCGAATGACCTCGTAGTCAGGACGGATCCCCTGCTCAAAGATCTCCAATTCACGTTGGAGGGCGACCAGAAGCAGATCAATGTTGCGATGCTCTCGAAGCAAAGAATCGATGATCATTGCCGTGCTCCATGGAGGAACAATCGAATTTTAGATGTGATTCTTCCATTCGTGCTAGATCGCCGAATTTCGTTGTCGTTCACTCGCAGCAATGCTGTTCGGCGCACAGAAGTAGCGTATTTCACAGCGGTGCTTGCACTTGCGCAAATCAACTTAGCCCAGGTTCTGCAAAAAACAGCTGGGCAATCTATGGTGACGCAACTCGACTCGGCGTAAGGTCTGCAGGGCGATCACGCCATTCTGCTCAAGCTGTTTAAAGGTGCGCGACACCGTTTCGATCGTCAAACCAAGGTAATCGGCAACATCCCGCCGTGACATCGGGAGTTCGATGGCACCGTTGTTCGTCGCGCGACGAGACATATCGAGCAAGAAAGTCACGACCCGTTCTTCAGCGCTGCTGATCAAGAGCGTCAGATGTTCCTGGAGACGATGGAGCTCAAGCGCCATCGCCTCCCACAGCTGTCGCGTGAGTTCCCTCTCGTGACTGGCGCGAACAATGAGGGCGGTGCGCTGCACCATTAGCAGGTGCGTCTCACAGATCGCCTCGGCCGAAGAGATATGGCCTTCTCCGGCCTCGAAGCCGAAGATGTCACCAGGCAGGTAGAAAGCACCGATCTGACGACGTCCATCGTGCAGAATCTTGTAGGTCCGTACCGCACCCGACACCACCTGATATAGGTATTCCGCTGCCTCGTTCTCGCCGTAGATCTCGCTGTTGAGAGTGAAGCGCATCGGTGTGGCAACCATACCAAACGGTCCATGGCTACAAGCTTTCCCACGCACGACGTTAGTCGGATGACGGCTGATCTCGTGAAAACTGGTGGCCTGGGCGCACATGGCGAACTCAATTGCGAACGTCGATGGTACGCAGATTGGCCGCTCGTAACGAACCGGGAAACTTGGATGTTTCCCCTAAGTAAAAACCCCTAAGTATTTACACGTAAGTCCTGTGAGGAGGGCGTCTTGAATGAGTGCGGCGCGGCCCCTTGGTTGCGCAAACACGCTTAAAGCAGGCTAAGCCGCTTCGGATCGGAGGCTGCATGCTGGTGGCAGCAGACATTGGCAGCATCCCGGATCGATTTGCGCGGGGCGATTCGGACGACGTGCTTGGTCATGATCTGATCCGCGCTTGTGGGAGCTGATTGGGAGAGTGGATCATAGAACTCGGCTTGCGCGACATGTTGACCTGGCTCAACAGCCGGGCTTGCTCTCCAGGATTTCAGAAGCCGGAGGAAATCGCGACCTGGCCTGGCCTGAAGCTGAACTCGGGCATCGCCGGTTGGTCGGTAAAGAGACTGTCCGCGAGGCGGCGGTCCTGTTGCTGATCGGCTGGCGTCGCCATTGCGCCGATCGCGACGGCGTTCAGACCGCATCCCGAATCTGACGGCATGTCGTCCGTACAATTCTTGCTTTCAATGCGACATCAGAACCGGGATGGTGATTGCCCGAAGCATGTCCCCCGAGATGCGGCGGAGCAACCTTTCCTGCAGCCGACAGTGGCCGTATCCGCTCATCACTAGCAGGTCGAGGCTTTCCTCCGCTGCAAGCGAAAGGAGGGCGCGCTGCGCGGACCAGGATGCTGGGAGCGACACGACCTTTGCAGCAAGCCCTGACCTTGCAAGGTACTGTCCCAAATGGTCGGTGGAACTTTCTGCCCGCACCCTGTCCGGAGCGGTGATCGCGATGATGGTGAGCGCGTCGGCTTTGCGCAGCAGTGGCATCGCGTCGTGCAATGCACGGGCCGCACGGCGGCTGCCGTCCCAACAAATCCCGATTCGTCTGGTCGAAAAAGCCCCGTGAAAGGTGTATGGCAGGTACAGGACGGGCCTGCCGGCCTGGAAAAGGATCTTCCTGGGAATGGCGTTATCGTAGCTGTCATAGCCGCTCTGAGGCTGTGTGACGATGGTCATGTCGTGGACCCGCGCGCTCGCGCAGATGATTCGGCGCGCCTCGGCAGGAACCGCACTCAGCGGGCGGCTCGTGTAGGAGATGCCTGCGTTCCTTGCTTGCAGATCAAAGACATGAAGTACCGCTTCGGCTCGCTCGAACGCACGCGCCTGCTCGACTTCGAAGACCGAGGTGACTGCCGTCCCGCTGAGCCCAATGAGCGGAAGAATGGTCCTCTCGTAGCCGATCGCCACCACGTCAAGATGCGCGCCCGTGCTCAGTGCGAAGGAAATCGCACCGTTCACCGTAGCCCGCACCGGAAGCTCCGTGGGAAGATGGACCAATATGGTCCCGAACATTGCCGTTCTCCGGGCATGAAAGGCCTGCTGCCCACCGGAGCACAAATCTGGGCTGGGCAATTGATCTCCTTCAAATGCCGTCGTTGATTTTGTTTGAGTGCGATCAAACCGGCCACGGAGGAGTTTGCGTGACGGTGCGATGCCAAGTCAAGCGGCGAGGAACCAGCATGACGTGTGTTGCATCGGTAATGCCAGTCGTAGTGCTGCAGGATTCGGCACAACCATTCCATCGCAGATACCAGTGCGGCGATCGTGGCCGAGAAGACATCCTGGATGCCGTCCATTCCTCGCCATCGCCGGTCGACATTCATCTTGTGGCAAACAGGTGTTTACTGAACGCGAGGAACGACAAGCCGGCAGCCAAGGTGATGAACGGCTCGTTCGCCGCGGTCAAGGGGGATGCGCCAGTGCTCGATCTTCTCAAACTGACGCTGGAAATTCAACCAGCGCGACTCGCCGGCGATGGATGACACAAGCAGTCGCGTCGGCATCGTTTCGGATCATGATGTCCTCAACCATTAGGTAAATCGGTCCTTGTGTCCGAGATCGGCGCTTGCCGGAATTGATGAGAACAATCCTGCGCTCGAACGCGCCCATCGCGTCGAGTAGGTGCTCTTGAGGGCCTCTCTTGCTGCCATCGGTATCGATGCGCTCGCCGACGTCGTCGCGCAAATCGGGGCAGATGGACGTCAGCGCGACAGCTGTGCGCGGATCTGCCGCACCATCGACGAATTCGTCTAAGCGACCGCCACCAACAACACCGCCAGCCCGGCGCGGAGCGTTGCTCCCGGAACCACCGTTCATCGCCTCATCCACGCACCTTGAATAAGCCATATCGTGCCGCTTGCCGATGCTGCTAGAGCCCCGCGGTGATCGCGATCCGCATCAACTCGGACATGCTGCGGACATTGGTCTTGGCCATGAGGTTCGCGCGGTAAACATCGACTGTCCGGGCGCTGATGCCAAGATCATGGGCGATCACCTTGTTGATCTTGCCGGCTAATAGTCCCTGAAGAACGTCACGCTCGCGCGACGAGAGCTCCGCGAGACGGGCTTCCGCCTGCCTTTTCGCTGCGTCATCGGCTACCTTCGCGGGCTGCGCTTCCAAGGCACTATTGATGGCACGCAATAGACCCTCGTCCTGGAACGGCTTCTCGATGAAATCGACCGCACCCGCTTTCATCGCTTCAACTGCGAGCGATACGTCGCCATGGCCGGTGATCAGGACGACGGGGCAGCCGACGCGGTCGGCCTTCAGCTTGCGGAGCAGTTCGAGGCAGCTCATGCCCGGCATGCGGATGTCTGATACATTGCAGTCGGCCGGACCGATTGCGACCTCATCGAGGAACTCAATCGCCGTCTCATACGTCGCTACGCAGAAACCGTTGACATCAAGCAAAAACGCGAGCGAGTCGCGCATCGCGGCGTCATCGTCGATCACAAGAATGCGCCGCCCAGTCATGCCTCTTCACCAATCTCCGCAAATGGCAGGGTGAACTGAAAAATCGTGCCGCCGCCGGGCTTCGCTTCCGCGACGATGTGGCCGCCATGGGATTCGATGATCGTCCGGCAGATTGACAGTCCCACCCATGCCATGCTCTTTCGTCGTGACAAAGGGCTGGAACAGGCGGTCGGCGATATCGGGGCTGATGCCGGGGCCCGTATCGGCAACGGTAAACCTGGCGAGGCCATCGACCTTGGTAACTCCGACGGTCAATTCGCGGCGCGGGCAGGACGCCATCGCCTCGATTGCGTTGCGTATCAGGTTCAGCGCGACTTGCTGGATCTGGATCTTGTCGACGATCATTGACGGTAGATCGGGGTCGCTGCGGATCGCCACGCGCACGCCTTGTTCCTTGGCGCCGAGAAGTGCCAGCGCAACAGCCTCCTCAAGAAGCATGATCGGGTTCTCCACAGAATGCTGCGTCTCGCCTTTGGCAACGAATTCCCGCAGGCGTTTGACGATATCGCCCGCGCGCAGAGCCTGTTGGGCGGCGTGTTCCAGTGCATCACCAATGCGCTTGACGTCCGGCTTGTCTGACGCCAACGCAACCTTTGCGCCCCGCATGTAGTTTGTAATGGCGGAGAGCGGCTGGTTGATTTCATGGGCGATAGACGATGCCATTTCACCCATGGCGGTCAGCCGCGACACGTGCACGAGTTCAGATTGCAGCTCTTGCAGCCGCCGTTCCTGCGCCCGGCGTTCGGTGAGGTCTCGGATGAAGCCAGTGAAGAAGCGTTCCTCGCGCACTTTGGCCTCACCTACGGCAAGTTCCATCGGAAAGGTCGAGCCGTCGCTCCGCTCGCCGACCACGATGCGGCCGATGCCGATGATGCGCCGCTCGTCAGTGGTCCGATAACGATCCATGTAGCGGTCGTGCTCGGTGCGATAGGGCTGCGGCATCAACTTGGATACATTCTTTCCGACGACTTCGTCCGGCGACCAGCCGAACAAACGCTCTGCCGCGACGCTGAACGAGCGAACGATGCCCTTCTCGTCAATCACGATCATCGCTTCCGGGACGGTGTCCAGGATCGACTGCAAATGGGCTTGCCGATACCGCGCCTGTTCCGATTCCTGCCGCAGCCGATCGCCCATGAAGCCAAGCATGGGACCAAGGACCGCGAATCCGGCGATATCGATCATGTTTGCGGAAGCGGTGATGAGGCCTTTCCCAAGAAAGGCTGCGCCGATGATCAGGCAGAGCAGGGTAGTAAAACTCGCCGGTCCGCGGCCGCCGGCAAAAGCGGCAAAAACGACGGCTGGAAGGTAGATGATCGTGAACGCGCGGCCCTCGAGATACGGATCTAGCGCTGCTCGCAGTACGAGGGCCAGCGCGGCGGCTGCCGCGGCAGTGCCATAGCGGTACCAGTTGCGATCGGACATATTTCCGGGCAGGCCCTCTCATTCGATCGACTTTACATCGTTGGGCCGCGGGCGGCTACGGGACGCAGACGCGTCCCAATTTACGTCGATGTATGGCCGCCGCTATTTGGGCCAGATGCGCCAGTGCGTGGGCTGCACGGCAACGTGTTCTCCGGTCTTGGCCTTGACCCAGCCGCCGAAGATTCGGCGGCAAGGGAAGACGAGCCGGTGAATGGCATTACCTTCGATTACGGCAATCTCCAGGTCCCAATCAAAGGGCGCCGTTTCGACCCGTTCCCAAGTCACGTTGCCAATAGATCCCGGACGGAGTTCATCGCCGCGGACTGACATATTCAAGCATCCTTCCGAACAATACGGACCACATCACTTGTCCGTCGCGCGAGCAGGGGCAGCGCAATATCGCCCAAGGGGCGCGTGGTCTCGATCGCGTCAGTCGCCGCCGCGGTCCCCTCGGCCGTGGCGCCGTCGCAGCCATCGTGCTGCGAGATGATCCGATCGCCAACCGAAATATGAGGGCTAACACTGCAAAGCAACTCCCGGGCTTTGGTCGGATCGATCCGGACCTGCTCAAGCAGGGCCGGTTAATCTTGATCGGCTTCCTCAAGCATCTAGACTGGACTGCGGTTCCCGCAACGGTGCCCGCGGCGGGGTAGGTTTCGCCGTGGCCTGTCATGTCGAACATCCTTCGTCGTTGGGAAAATCTCCTCGTCCCACGGCGTCATCGTGAGGCGTTGAGTGTTGATGGGGGCGACCACGCCCTTGCGAGCCCAGAAGCGTCTTCAAGCGAGAACGGGACGATCCCGCATTCGCTTGATGTCATTTGGGTCGGCCTAACTACGCTCGGCGCCGAGCATCGCGCCAGTCCGCAGGTCGATGAAGTGGACACCATCGCAAGCGGCGCAGGTTATCGGGTGCAGGTCGTTGACGCTCAGCTCGGTTGCGTCATCCGGCAGCAGTCCTTGAACCCGGTCGCCGGTACTTGGACACGAAAAGATGATGGGGCGCCAAGTCTTTCTGTCTGCCATGTGTCTGACCTTGACTGGAAGGCCGTTTCTATCGGTAGCCCGCCGCTGACATATTGATGCAGGTCAAGAAGCAGATGCGTGTCTAGTGCTTCGGATAGCCAGGGGCCCCTGCGAGCGGGACTGGGAACTTGCGGGCAACATGTTCGAACGCGGATGATTCGCCAGCGCGCGCCTTGGTCCGCGACAGGCCCGCGAGCAGTCGGGTCGATGGAAATCAAAATGCCGGACGCGCGATTGTGTCAATGTTGAAGGCACCGCACGCGCGTCGGGCCATGACAACATGTGTCAATATGCTGCAAGAGCCACGAAGGAGATGATAAATTGATTGCTCGCCTCGCATTGTCGGTGGCCTTCGGCGCTGATCGCGGCCATAGGCCCCGGCGCTGAGGTCCTGAACCTTGGGATTATCGAAGCTTTGGCTGCGACCAGCCTGATCATCGGCTTTGCGGTCGCGGCGGCAGGGTGGACCGTCAGAAGTGGGATGGGGGCGGCTCGCCTCATTGCTCACGATCGCGGCGCGCAGGTCTCGCCGCCGATAGTGCCCCCGCCGTCCGGCGCTCGCCAGAAGAGGCTCTGCCCGGTGATTGCCCAATTGGTCGGAGTTTGCGGAAATGCCTCCTGAGAACGCTAAGCATCGCCTGCAAGATTCGCGATTGCCGGCGATTGAATATGGGGTCGATGGAGGTCAACAATCGGTATCTCAGACGTGACGGTCCACGCCGCCGCTCTCGACCGTATCGACGAGAAATTCCCGGATCAGCGTCTCAAACTAATCGGTCGAACGCATGAACAGAGCAGAAGTCGCTGTTACGGAGCCACGTCAAGCTAGCGATTGCGAATTCTGTAGAAGAATAAGAACGCTTTCGTCGCGCTGCCCAAGCCTCGACGTGGGTCTTGACGAAAGACAATCTCTTTGCGATGCGGCTTGAGGCAAATCAAATACTTTTCCGGCGCAAATGGCAGAATAGGCATGGCTAAGCCAACCCACAAGAAGAGGGTGTTCATGCCTTCATTTAACGTTCGCTTCATTAAGACCGTTTGCGACGATACCGGCCACGAGCATCGTGCCTGCCAGGCAGCGTTCAAGGTTGATGCCGCCTCGCTGAGTGCTGCTGCACAGCAGGCGGAGACCGACTTCTGCAAGCAAAGGGGTGTCCGCGATTGGACCATCTTCGCCGATGCGATGGAGCTTCGAACCCCGCCTGCACTGCCGCCGGCATGGGGTGGCTAGCCAAAGTTCGGCTAGCCAGAGGTCCGCGCATTTCATGAGGCACTCAATCTGCGAGTTCAAATGCGATCGCAAAAACATTATTGCGAGCGTTGATTCGAGAGAGAAGCTTTGCGATGCCGTCACCAATTCAGCAGGCGCCCTGTTGTTCGCGGCACCAAGCAGACCTTGCCGGACTTTTGCCGGTCGTTCAGCTGCCTCGCCGCGGCGCTCCGCCGAGCGTCGGTCCGGAAGACGGATCCGGATCAAACGATTTGATCTCACAAACTGGTCTTGTTTGATGCAGTCAAAAACAAATCTGCCTCCGGCAGCTAAGGCTGCCTCGAGGAATATGACACATGGTTAGCTCATCTGCACATATCGGGGGTCCTTGGTGGTTTCCTTGGCGGCTTAGGAATCTGTTTGGTCGGTTGCGAGCGAGCCTGTCTCGGACATCCGAACTGGCTTGCTTGAGCCCGCAAGACGTCGATGCGATCGCTCGTGAGCTCAATTTGTCCACGTCCGCTTTTCGAACGATGGCGCAAAGTCCAGGCTCACCTGAACTCTTGAACAAGCGCCTCGCACTTGCGGGGTTTTCCGAGAATGCGCTTGCCGCCCGCCATGGTGACGTATTGCGCGATCTGCAGCGGGTGTGCGGCCTGTGTCGGGCCAAGACCCGCTGCGCCGCCGCCGTCGAAAGACAGAAGTTTGCAAGTCCCCTGAAAGACTGCCCCAACGAGCAAACCTTGCTCGCGCTCGGTCGCGAGATCGATGCGCTCCCGCAGCGCTTTCGCGACTGATCGCGCTCAACCGTTCCCTCACCGGAAATGTGAGTCCCGAGCCATCCCGCTTTCTAATAAGGCCAAGACATGACAAGCCCATCCACTGCCTCGAAATCCACGACGATGGGTGAAGCAGGCCTGATGTCGGTATTCGCTGTTTCTGCCTACGTTTGCTTTTTCGCCGGGGCGATGGGGCACGATTCTGCGTTTACATTCCACGCATTGCTGGCGTCCGCCGCCAGTCTAGCCGCCGCAGCCGTCATCCTCAATCGCTACTATGAACGGCCGGCGCTATTACCGCCGGCGGAGATCAATGGTTGGCCGAACTACAATCTCGGTCCGATCAAATTCGCATCGGTGTTGGCGATGTTCTGGGGCATCGCGGGCTTTTCCATCGGTCTTCTCATCGCGTCACAGCTCGCTTGGCCCGCACTGAATTTTGATCTGCCCTGGACGAGCTTCGGCCGGCTCCGCCCGCTGCACACGTCGGCTGTGATCTTTGCGTTCGGCGGAAACGTGCTTATCGCGACCTCGTTCTACGTGGTGCAGAAGACCTGCCGGACCCGCCTCGCTGGCGATCTTGCGCCGTGGTTTGTGGTGGTTGGCTACAACTTTTTCATTCTGATCGCGGGCACCGGTTATCTTTTCGGCGCCACCCAGTCCAAGGAATACGCCGAGCCGGAGTGGTACGCTGATCTCTGGCTCACCATCGTCTGGATCACGTATCTCATTGTGTTTCTGACGACGCTGATGAAAAGGAAGGAGCCGCATATCTTCGTCGCCAACTGGTTCTACCTGGCCTTTATCGTCACCATTGCGGTGCTCCACGTTGGCAACAATCCCGCATTGCCGGTCTCGGTATTCGGCTCGAAATCCTATATCGCCTGGGGCGGCGTGCAGGATGCCATGTTTCAGTGGTGGTACGGCCACAATGCGGTTGGCTTCTTCCTGACCGCCGGCTTCCTCGCCATCATGTACTACTTCATTCCGAAGAGAGCCGAACGCCCCGTCTATTCCTACCGCCTCTCGATTATCCACTTCTGGGCGCTGATCTTCCTCTACATCTGGGCTGGACCGCATCATTTACACTACACGGCGCTGCCGGACTGGACCCAGACGCTGGGCATGACGTTCTCGATCATGCTGTGGATGCCCTCATGGGGCGGCATGATCAACGGCCTGATGACGCTCTCGGGTGCGTGGGACAAGCTGCGCACAGACCCGGTGCTCCGTATGTTGGTGGTCTCGGTCGCCTTTTACGGCATGGCGACATTTGAGGGCCCCACAATGGCAATCAAGGTCGTCAATTCGCTCAGTCATTACACCGACTGGACGGTCGGCCACGTGCATTCCGGCGCGCTGGGCTGGGTCGGCTTCGTATCATTCGGCGCGCTCTATTGTCTGATTCCCTGGCTTTGGGATCGCCAGCTGTACAGCCTCAAGCTCGTCAACTGGCACTTCTGGATCGCCACGATCGGGATCGTGCTCTACATCTCCGCGATGTGGGTGTCTGGCATCCTGCAGGGGCTGATGTGGCGCGCCTACACTTCCCTTGGTTTCCTCGAGTACTCTTTCATCGAGTCGGTCGAAGCCATGCATCCCTTCTACATTATTCGTGCCGCGGGGGGCGCACTGTTCCTGATCGGCGCGCTGATCATGGCCGCCAATCTCTGGATGACGGTGAATGCAAAGCAAACCGATCAAATCCGGGACGCTGGAACGCTCCAACTCGCGGAATAGGTTATCGCATGTCCCTCTGGAACCGACACAAGATCTTTGAGAAGAACTCGATCATCTTGATCGCTGGCATCCTTGTCGTG
Source organism: Bradyrhizobium sp. B124 (assembly GCF_038967635.1). Lineage (NCBI taxonomy): Bacteria > Pseudomonadati > Pseudomonadota > Alphaproteobacteria > Hyphomicrobiales > Nitrobacteraceae > Bradyrhizobium > Bradyrhizobium sp. B124. The sequence continues at coordinate 8,165,966 of NZ_CP152413.1, forward strand.
ATAGCGGTCGGTGGCCTGGTCGAGATCACGCCGTTGTTCTACCTCAGGAGCACGATCGAGGCGGTGGACGGCGTGCGGCCCTATACGCCGCTCGAGCTCGCCGGCCGCAACATCTACGTACGCGAGGGATGCTATCTCTGTCATTCGCAGATGATCCGGCCGTTGCGCGATGAGGTCGAGCGCTACGGACATTACTCGCTGGCCGCTGAAAGCATGTATGATCACCCGTTTCAATGGGGATCGAAGCGTACCGGCCCGGACCTTGCACGTGTTGGCGCGAAATATTCCGATGAATGGCATGTCACGCATCTGATCAATCCGCGCGCCATCGTGCCGCAATCGGTGATGCCGGGCTACCCATCGCTGGCGCGCACGGAGGTTGACCTGACTGACATGGTCGCACATCTGCGCACCAATCGGGCGGTCGGCGTCCCCTATACCGAGGACCAGATAAGGAACGCCGTCGGCGACTTGAAGGCGCAGGTCGATCCTGACAACGCGAACGTCGCGTCGTTCCAGAAGCGCTATCCGAAGGCGGCTGTCCGCAACTTCGACGGGCAGGCTGGCAATCCGACCGAACTCGATGCGCTCATCGCCTATCTGCAGATGCTCGGCACGTTGATTGATTTCAAGCTCTACGACGAAAAAGCCAATCTGCGTTGAAGGAATCTGTGATGAAAGCCGTCATTTCGATCGAGAACCTGGCGTCAAGCGTCGTCGTGACCCTCTGGACGCCGCTCTTCGTCGGCACCTTCATCGCCATTGTCGTCTATGCGCTGTGGCCTCGCAACAAAAGGCGTTTTGACTCTGCGGCGCGCTTGCCGTTGCGCCGGGATTGACAGATCATGACCGAGCACAACGACATCGATCGCATCTCCGGCCGTTCCACGACGGGGCACGAATGGGATGGTATAAGGGAGCTCAACACGCCGCTGCCGCGCTGGTGGATTCTGGCCTTCTACGCCACGATCCTTTGGGCGATAGGCTACTGGGTCGTTTATCCGGCCTGGCCGCTCCTCTCAAACTACACAACCGGCGCGTTGCATTATTCGACCCGCGCCAGCGTCGTCAACGACCTTGCCGGTCTCGAGAAGCTGCGCGGCGAGAAGATGGCCGTGCTTGGCAAGGCGTCTCTGTCCGAGATCGAGAAGGATCCCACCCTGCTGGCACTGGCCCGGGCCCGTGGCAAGACGGTGTTCGCGGACAATTGCGCGCTATGCCATGGGAGCGGCGCCGCGGGTGCCAAGGGCTATCCGAATCTCAACGACGATGACTGGTTGTGGGGCGGATCGCTTGACCAGATCCTGCAGACCATCCAGTTCGGCGCACGTTCCGGGCATGCCGAGGCGCATGAAGGACAAATGCTGGCCTTCGGCCGCGACGGCATCCTCAAGATCGGTGAGATCGTCACGGTAGCGAATTACGTGCGGTCGCTGTCAGGCTTGGCAACGGCCGCCAATTTCGATGCTGCGGCCGGCACAAGGATCTTTGCCGAGAATTGTGCGGTCTGCCACGGCGAGAATGCCAAAGGCAATCAGGCACTCGGCGCGCCGAACCTGACTGACGGAATTTGGCTGTACGGCTCGGACGAGGCGACGCTGGTCGAGACCATCAGCTATGGCCGCGCCGGCGTCATGCCGGCTTGGAGCGGGCGCCTCGATCCCATCACCGTCAAGGCACTCGCTGTCTACGTGCACTCGCTCGGTGGCGGACAATAGGCAAGAAGGGTCGCCAAGCCCGCGGAGCCGTCGACGTGGGTCAACGTCATTCATCTGCGCCAGATGCAAGGTCGGCGATGAAGTCCGCCATGAACAAGACCGTTTCGCAGGGTGATCTGCTGGCCGAGGAGGGCAGACCCCTCTATGTAGCGCATAAGAGAGTCCATCCGCAGAGTGTCCGCGGCACTTTCCGGACGATCAAATGGCGGCTGATGGTGGTGTGTCTGGGCATCTACTATCTGCTGCCGTTCGTGCGTTGGCATCGTGGCCTGGGCGCGCCGGACCAGGCGGTGTTGCTCGATCTGCCGAACCGGCGGTTCTACTTCTTCTTCATCGAGCTGTGGCCGCAAGAGCTTTATTATTTCACCGGGTTGCTCGTGCTCGCTGCCATGGCACTGTTCCTGATGAACGCGCTGGGCGGGCGAATTTGGTGCGGATATCTATGTCCGCAGACGGCCTGGACCGACCTGTTCTATGCGGTGGAGCGTTGGATCGAGGGCGACCGTCGCGAGCGGCTGAGGGCCGCTGCACGCCCAATGACAATGGAGCGCGCGGCAAAGCGCGTGCTGAAGCACGCGATCTGGTTGATGATCGCTTGGTGGACCGGTGGCGCCTGGGTGCTCTACTTCGCCGACGCGCAGACATTGGTGCGCGATCTGGCGACCTTCCAGGCGCCTGCAATCGCCTATATCTGGATTGGGATTCTGACGGCTTCGACCTATCTGCTGGCCGGTTACATGCGCGAGCAGGTTTGCGTTTATATGTGCCCGTGGCCGCGCATTCAGGCCGCGCTCACCGACGAGTGGGCGCTCAATGTCACTTATAAATACGATCGCGGCGAGCAGCGCTGCTCATTGAAGAAATCATTCGATCTGCGCGCGCGCGGCGAAAGGGTCGGAGACTGCATCGATTGCAATCAATGCGCGGCTGTCTGCCCGACCGGGATCGATATCCGCAATGGCGCCCAGCTCGGTTGCATCCAGTGCGGGCTGTGCATCGACGCCTGCGATGCCGTCATGAAGAAGGTCGGGCGCAAAACCCGCCTGATCGGTTACGACAACGACATCAATATCCGGCGCCGGATGGACGGCAAGTCGGAGCTCTTCAAGCCGGTACGCCCGCGCACGATCGTCTATGCTTCCTTGATCGCGGTCGTCTGCGCGGTGATGCTTTATGCGCTGTTGTCGAGAACGCTGCTCGATCTCAGCGTCCTGCACGATCGCAATCCCGTGGCGGTCAAGCTCAGCGATGGTTCGATTCGCAACGGTTACACCGTGCGCTTGCTCAACAAGCGCGGCTTCGATCGCGTGGTCGCGATCGACATCGATGGGCCGCCTGAGGCGTCCGTCCACGTCGTCGGCCTCGATTCGGTGACGGTGGATCGACCGATGATCGTCTTGGCTCGCGATACCACGACAGAACTGCGTGTGCTGGTGACGGCGCCGGTCGACGACAAGTCGGAACGGTCGATGCCGGTGAGGTTTCGGGTCACCGATATTGGCCTCGGCGAGGTCGCTTCCGCAACAGATCATTTCGTCCTCCCCTAACGACCACAGACGGGATCTCATCATGACCGCATCAGCGCCAAGCGCGCGGCCCATCACCGGACGCTGCGTCCTGATCGTCATTCTCGTCTTCTTTTCGGTCGTGATCGGCGCCAATCTGGTAATGATGCGCTTTGCCATCACGACGCTGCCGGGGACAGAGGTCGACAGCGCCTATAGCGCGAGCCTCGCCTATCAGCGTGAGATCATCGCAGCACGGCAGCAGAACGAGCGAAACTTGCAGGTGCAGGTACATATCCACCGGCAGTCCGATGGCCGAGCTGTGCTTGCGATCGAGGCGCGCGACCGCGCGGGCGCGCCTCTTGCCGGAATGGGTTTCGTGGCCCGGCTCGAGCGACCGGTTGACCGTAGAGCCGATCGGACGATTGATGTCTCGGAGGCTCATGCTGGAACCTACCGCGGCAGCGCCGAGGGCGTCGCTGTCGGGCAGTGGGATCTCGTGATCGAGGGCGACGCCGATGGCCGCCGCATGTTTCTGTCGAAAAACCGCATCGTCCTGAATTGAGAGTACAAGCACATGCACGCGGACATCGATTTTTCTCACTATCTGAAGAGGACAGGCGCGGGCCTGCTCCAACTCGACCTCGCAGTGGAGGGCATCAATTGCGCGAGCTGCATGAGCAAGATCGAGCGCAATCTGTCGAGCATTCCGGACGTGACCTCGGCACGCGTGAACCTCACCGATCACCGGTTGGCGCTCGAATGGAAGGCAGGACCGCTCGATCCCGCCCTATTTGTCAAGCGGCTCGCCGAATTAGGCTATAGGGCATATCCCTTCCAGCGGAATAATGCGGAGACGCTGGAGGCGGAGCGGGCGCGGAGCTTGTTGCGGCGGCTGGGCGTTGCCGCGTTTGCCGCGATGAATGTGATGATGCTGTCGATCCCGGTATGGTCCGGCAATGTCTCGGACATGCTGCCGGAGCAGCGCGACTTCTTTCACTGGCTCTCCGCGCTGATCGTACTGCCGGCCGCGGCTTACTCCGCGCAACCGTTCTTCTCTTCGGCTTTTGCCGCGCTGCGGGCGCGCAGAGCCAATATGGACGTGCCGATCAGCATCGGCATCTTGCTTGCGTTGGCGACTTCGCTGACCGAGACTATCGGTCATGCCGAGCACACCTATTTCGATGCAGCGATCATGTTGATCGCCTTCCTGCTCGCAGGCCGCTATCTCGACCAGAACATGAGGCGGCGTACCCGCGCCTTCGCCAGCAACCTTGCCGCACTCAAGGCGGAGACGGCCGCGAAGTTCATAAGCCCGACCGAGATCAGAACCGTTCCGGCAGCAGCGATCAAACCGGGGGATATCGTGCTGCTGCGGCCCGGCGAATGCTGTACCGTCGACGGCAACGTGATCGAGGGACGTTCCGAGGTCGATCAAAGCCTCATTACCGGCGAGACCTTGCCGGCGATCGCGACGCCTGGCAGCGCGGTGTTCGCCGGCACATTGGTACGATCCGGCACCCTGCGCGTCCGCGCGGCGGGGGCTTCAGGCGACACACTGCTTGCCGAGATTTCCAGGCTGCTTGATCATGCCCTGCAAGCTCGCTCGCGCTATCTGCGCCTCGCCGAGCGCGCGTCGCGGCTCTATGCACCGATCGTGCACGCAACTGCCTTCCTGACGATGCTGGGCTGGCTTGCCTCTGGCGCCACGTTCCATGATTCGGTCGTCACGGCGATCGCGGTCCTGATCATCACCTGCCCTTGCGCGCTGGGTCTGGCTATACCTGCGGTGCAGACCGTGGCCTCCGGCGCACTGTTTCGTTCCGGCGTGCTGCTCAATGCCGGGGATGCGATCGAGCGCATTGCCGAGGTGGACCGGGTGATCTTCGACAAGACCGGTACGCTGACGCTGCCTGAGCTCGATGTCGCTAATCTCGCCAGCATTCCCGACGATGTCGTCAAATTGGCGGGCCGGCTGGCGCTGTCGAGCCGCCATCCGGTCGCCGCCGCCGTGGCGCGAGCTGCCGGCGCAAGCGAGCCGCTGGCCGATATCGAAGAGGAGCCGGGGCGAGGCGTCCAAGGTTACCATGAGGGGGCGCCGATCCGGCTTGGCCGCCCCTCGTTCTGCGGTGCTGACATCCTCGCCGACGCGATCCTGTGTCGCGATCTTGAGGCCTCGGTCGTCGCGTTCAGCCACGGTGACGCCAAGCATGTCTTTGCTGTCCGGCAACGGATGCGGCCAGACGCAGCCGAGGTCGTCGCAGGCCTCGCACGCCTCGGCATCATGGTGGAGATCGTTTCCGGGGATCGGGAGCCAGCAGTCCGGCGGGCGGCCGAGACGCTCGGCATTCATAAGTGGCGCGCCAACGTCTCGCCGGTGGACAAGGTCGCCCGGGTCGAAAGTCTGACGAGCCGGAGCTACAAGGTGTTGATGATCGGTGACGGTTTGAACGACGCGCCCGCGCTCGCAGCGGCCCATGCCTCGATGTCGCCTGTCACTGCGACCCATATGAGCCAGGCGGTCGCTGATGCGGTCTTCCTCGGTGAGCGTCTCGGGCCCGTGATGACGGCCGTCAAGGGCTCGCGCAGGGCGCTGCTTCTGATGCGGCAGAATCTCTGGCTCGCTGTCGTCTACAACGTCCTGGCCGTGCCCGTCGCGATCGCCGGCCTGGCGACGCCGCTGATTGCCGCCGCGGCGATGTCAGCTTCGTCCGTGCTGGTCATGCTCAATGCGCTGCGGGCGCGAAGGAGGGAGGCAGTCTGATGGAAGTCCTGGTCTATCTGGTTCCGCTCGCCCTTGCGCTCGGCTTCGTCGGCCTGCTCGGCTTCCTGTGGTCGCTCAAGAGTGGCCAGTATGACGATCTCGATGGCGCGGCCTGGCGCGCCATCGCCGATGACGAGTCCAACGGGCCGTCGGCGCCGGTCCAGATAGTGCAAATGAACCAGCGCGATTGTAGAAGCGGTGGTCAACGCTGTGCAGGCGAGTGCTAGCTTGGGTGGCCAGTCGGTCCACCGCCGCAACTGCGGGACACGCGAAACGCAAAGTCAAGGTTGAGCGGGACGATCGGTGAGGGGGGCTCGATGCATACCGCAGGTCGCTTCGGATCGGTACGGCTAAGAATCGGATGATGGCACTGATATGGCTCAGTGAGAAATCCATCGCGGCGCAACAGCTCCGATCTAGGACCATCGAGCTTCAGCGTCTGCCGTCTGAGCGAACATGCATGGATCACATAGGAGGCGATTTGGACCAAGAGCGCGCCATCAAGTCTGATGCGTTGACGTCGGCCGAAGCCTCTCTCTCTCTCTCTATCTATCCATCTATTCATCTATCTCTAAGATCAGCCGAACCCTGAAAACCACAATGTTTTGCCGTTCTCAGTCAGTCCTCCGTCGAAAGACGTGAAAACTGTCGTACGACCACACGCTTCCGCTCCGATACATTGAGACCGGGCGACGGGCACAAAGACGAGATCCGATCTGGTTTTCTCGCCCAGCCCAAAGGAGGCTCCAACAGTCTAGACGACGCGGCGCGCCAAGCGTGGTCAGAGCGACATAGTGAGAGATCGCCACGACGTCTCACAGAGATTCGATGGCTGATCCCTCCAAGCTTAACTCGAATCTCGAGCGTGCCCGATTTGGAGTTTGTTCCGGCTAATCGCAATTCGCTTGCTCATCTCTTTCACAGATATGTTATAACCTAATGATTAGCTTCGAATAAGCAGGTCTCGATTAGGGGCTCCGTTCGCTTATTCATGGCGAAGCCACTCGACACGGCACCCGCACGAAATTTACGATCCCGCAGCTGCCATTAGTACCCAAGCTCTTGTCTTCCAAACACATGGCTGAACTTGCAGGTTGCGCGAGTTCCTATGGTTGCCTGTTTTTTGCGGTCGTCGCTGCGAAAAAACTATGTTACAAGCCGCTCCTCTAAAAAGGAGCATCATTGTGAAGAAAGCAACCAAGAAACGCGTTAAGCGGCGCGAGTGGACCAAGGCAGATATCAAAGATCTCAAGGTCCATTCGAAGGCTCGGACCCCGGTCATAAAAATAGCAAAAATAACCAAGCGTACTATTGGTGCGCTACGCCAGAAGGCCTTGCATCTCGGAATCGGACTCGGACATCAGCGGTAGCTTACCAAGCAGTGCTGGTAACTGGTGCTGTAGGGCGGCTCGCGGGCCGCCCTTTATGCCCTTTGGTATTGTATCGTAAATTCGTCTTGGGAATTGCGGTAAATGGTCTGCGGATCCGAATCCTCCCTGGCCCTGCGTAGGCTGCTGTTGGAGCGCAGTGACTTCCGATCCCGATAACTCGGTCCACTGTGAGGCTCTCGACTACGAGCGCCCAAGCTGATCTCCGATCGATTTCATCGCCACCATTCTCCTCATGCAAATACCGAGAACGCAGCATGGTCGGCGCGATATAATGTGGGGCGCCGATCTCGTGAACTCGGTGAGTTACATCCCCGAAGATCATGGTAGGCTAAAGTTTAGGGGTTAAGCGCGCGGCGCCGGGCCTGTTGGTTAGTTCGAGCGCCGCAATGATACGGCGCGCTCAGCAGCAACAGAAAAAGCGCTCTGGCGGCTTGATACCTGGCGGCGGCGCGGCTACGCCCTGAACCCGTCATCAGCTGCGTGCCTTCGGCGGTGTGAACGGACCACAACCATCTTCGCCCGCGCTGCTTCAAGAAAAAGTCGAAGGCTGGAAGTCTCGACATGGCTAGCCAGCGTCATTTCTGACGGTCGTGCGTTTGGTCCTCAGAACGCCAGAGCGGCTCTCATGGCGGGCCTTCTCCAGACGATGCCTCACTGCTGCCAGCTTGGTAATGAACTCGCTTGACCCGTCAACCCCGAATTCATCAAAAGCGAACTCATCGAGTGCTTCCTGTCGTGCCGCCAAAGTTGAGAGATGTTTGCGGGTTTTGGCCGTCAGCGACATCTGGACGACCCGCGCATCGCTCGCGGAAGACTTGCGGCGTAGAAACCCATTTTTCTCTAGCAGCTTTGACTGGGTCGTGACGAAGGAAGCATCGACGTGCATCAACTTTGACACCTCGTTGACAGCGACACCGTTTTTCCTGTCCAAATAGGCCACTGCCATCAGGATCATCCACTGTGGCCCAGTGATGCCAAGCACATCGGCTCGGAATTTGGCAAGCTCTTCGAGACAGGCGCTGATCGATCTGATCTCCACATGAACGGCCGGACCAGCTCCCGTCCGTCAGCAGAGATACTGCCAAGCGCGCTTGCTGCACCAGGTAAATCCGGCGGCATCGTAGGTCGGGTTCCATCCTTTACCGGCTTTCCTTAGCGCAAATTGGAATCAGGAACAACGCCGCAAGTGTAGGCAAATCAAATACTTGGTACAGTGCGGACGGAAGTGGAGCTTGCCAATAACACTGGCGCCGGAGCTGCTCTGGGCGTACGGCGCTCATTGTCTTGACAGACCAGCGGCGGCCTTCACAGGCAGTAGCTCGCGTCGGGATCGAACCCGCGCGCAGGTCAGATCGATACTGTCTGCTTCCTTGGCCCACTCGCTGACCGGTCCGCTCTTTTGCCGAATTTCTCTCGTGTATGCCGAGCATCAGGCAGGTGCGTGTCGCATTTATCGTCTTCAGTGCCGCAGCAAACGGCATCGTGCCGGCTTGACATAACAACGTCCCATGTGCCGTGCGCGATTAGCGGACGGGAGGTAACCGAACTCTATCGTCAGATATTCCGAAACCTGCTGCGATTTGCGCAGTAGCAAGGCAGCAGCATTGTCCGGCCCATCTCATGCCGGTCAGCCAGTCCACACTGACCGGCAGGTTTCAGAGAACTTCCACTCTGCGTCTGACATCTCCATGGTGCTGCGGCAGGCGCAAATTCTATTGGGCACCAATCTTGAGGAGAATTTGCGGCCGGCGAATTCAATGGAAGCTCCGTTGCAACAGGCGCCGTTGGCGTCACAAGCTGATCGAGCTGCGGGCTTGATGCCATTCGGTATCGCGACGTGGTGGGCGCGAGTTGTGAACGAAGTCTGGCGGCTTGAGCAGATCCTCAATTTATCCTAAGGTGATCTGGATGCTTGCGATCAAAACACGCTGGCTGATTTAGCCAACATCCTTCAGGGCGCAACGAGCCGATCTGCGCACCGATAACGTGGTGCAGGCTGCGGCCGTACCAGCCGTGGAATGCGATCGGCTGTCGGGTGTGCATGTCTGCTACCTAACGGGCACTTGACCTGACGGACGAGCCATGCGCTCTGGCGAGCGTGTTTCCGCCGCGGGAATTTCTCATCTGGGCCGGAGCGGTAGAACGGCGAAGAACAGAGATCTGCATCGAAAAGAACATATGCTGCCAAAACATCTGCGCCGTCTCGAAGCTGAATCGATTGAAATCATGCGTGACGTGGTCGCCGAGTTCAAAAGGCCGGTCATGCTTTACTCGATCGGAAAGGACTCGAGCGTGATGCTGCACATTGCGATCAAGGCCTTCTATCCCGCAAAGTTGCCTTTCCCCCTGCTTCACGTCGACACGACCTGGAAGTTCCGCGAGATGATCAGCTTCCGGGATGCGACGGCCAAGCGGCTCGGCCTCGACCTGATCGTCCATGTAAACAAGGAGGGCATCGAGCGCGGGATCAATCCGATCGACTCAGGCTCTGCTCTTCACACCCAGGTGATGAAGACCGACGCCCTGAAGCAGGCGCTCGACCTCTACGAATTTGATGCCGCCTTTGGCGGAGCCCGACGTGATGAGGAAAAGAGCCGCGCAAAAGAACGGATACTCTCCTTCCGTTCGGCCGGGCACACATGGGACCCCCGTAACCAGCGACCGGAGCTCTGGAACCTGTTCAACACACGGATCCGCCAGGGTGAAACCATGCGCGTGTTTGCAATGTCGAATTGGACTGAGCTCGACGTGTGGGAATACATCATGATCGAGAAGATCCCGGTCGTCCCGCTCTACTTCGCACAGCAAAGACCGATAGTGCGTCGAAATGGCGCGACGATCATGATCGACGACAAGCGATTGCCGCTTAACTCAGGCGAGACGCCGGACATGCGGATGATCCGTTTCCGCACGTTGGGATGTTATCCTTTGAGCGGGGCTATTGAGTCCGGTGCGACGACGATAGAAGACATCGTCGCAGAAATGCAGACCGCGACGGTATCTGAGCGCCAGGGGCGTTTGATTGATAGCGATGAATTCGCTTCCATGGAGAAGAAGAAGCGGGAAGGCTACTTTTGATGCTTTCCAAGCCGACAACGGAACCTGTCCAGGCCAAGCCCAAAGATCAACTGCGATTCATCACGTGCGGCTCGGTGGACGACGGGAAATCGACGCTGATCGGCCGGCTGCTGCACGACAGCAAGATGATTTACCAGGATCAGCTTACGGCGCTTGAACGCGACAGTGCCAAGCACGGTACCACCGGCCGTGAGATCGATTTCGCGCTGCTCGTCGACGGGCTTGAAGCCGAACGGGAGCAAGGCATCACGATCGATGTGGCCTACCGCTTTTTTGCGACGGAACGACGCGCGTTCGTGGTGGCCGATACGCCCGGCCACGAGCAGTACACCCGCAACATGGCAACCGGCGCTTCGAACGCCCAGCTCGCCATCATTTTGATCGACGCCCGCAAGGGCGTGCTGGTCCAAACCAAGCGTCACTCGTTCATCTGTTCGCTACTTGGTATTCGCCACCTCGTCCTGGCAGTGAACAAGATCGACCTCGTCAAGTATGACAAAGAAATCTTTGATCGAATTTTCGCTGACTATGTGGCCTTTGCTGCCGGTCTCGGCTTCACCTCGATCGTTCCGATCCCGATCTCTGCCCGGTATGGCGACAATGTCGTCAATTGTTCCGGCAACACTCGCTGGTATGATGGTCCCTGCCTGCTCGGCCACCTGGAGAGCATTGATATCCGGTCCGACAGCGCGAGCCAGGCTTTCCGCTTTCCGGTCCAATGGGTGAACCGGCCGAACCTGGATTTCCGCGGTTATGCCGGGTCCGTGGCTTCGGGGAGCATCTCGGTGGGAGACGACATCGTTGTCGCTGCGTCTGGACGGATCGCGCGCATCGGGCGGATCGTGACTCAGGCCGGCGATCTACCCTGCGCTGAGGCCGGTGATGCCATCACGATTACTCTTGAAGACGAGATCGATATCGGCCGTGGCGATCTCCTGGCACGTCCGACCGAGCGGCCGGAGCTCGCCGACAGCTTCGCCGCTCATCTGATCTGGATGGATGAGGATCCGCTCGTTGTCGGACGCAATTACATTCTGCGCATTGGGTCGCAGACCACAGCCGGCAGCATTACTGCAATCAAACATCGGATCGACGTCAACACACGTGAGCACCTGGCAGCCAGGACACTTAGCTTCAACGAGATCGGCTTCTGCAATGTCTCAACGGCGCTGCCCGCGGCGTTCGATCCTTACGAGGTCAATCGCAAGACCGGATCATTTATCGTCATCGACCGTCATACCAACCGTACGGTTGCGGCCGGCATGATCGCATGTCCACTGCGGCGGGCTTCCAACATCGCTTGGCAACCCGTTGCAGTGGGAAGGAAGGAGCGGGCCGCCATCAAGAACCAGAAGCCTTGCATCATCTGGTTCACCGGCCTGTCCGGCGCGGGAAAGTCGACGATTGCCAACATCGTCGATCAAAAGCTGTTTGCAATGTCGCGGCATGCCATACTGCTGGATGGAGATAACCTCCGGCACGGGTTAAACGCGGACCTCGGCTTCTCCGAGGCCGATCGCGCGGAAAACATTCGGCGTGTCGGGGAAGTTGCCAAGTTGATAGCGGACGGCGGCTTGATCGTGATCTGCTCATTCATCTCGCCCTACCGGGCCGAACGAGACATGGTGCGCAGCCTCGTTAGCAAGGAGGAGTTCATTGAAGTCTTTGTCGACACGCCGATTGAAGAATGCGCGCGACGCGATCCAAAAGGCCTCTATTCAAAGGTGAAGTCCGGTCAGATCAAGAACTTCACCGGCATCGATGCGTGCTACGAAGCACCGATAAGACCCGAAATTCATCTCAGGACCATGGAGCAGACGCCTGAGCAATTGGCAGAAGCCGTCGTCGATGTCTTGATGGCACGCGCAATCCTTGACGGTTAGTAGCATCGAACCTGTCGCCTGGCGTCGCGGCATCGATTTGCCGGAGACCCTCGCCAGCCTGCTGGCCCGGCCCAGGCGACTCGGGTTAAGCAGGGGCATCGATCGGAATCATCGCTCTAAGGGAACAAGATGGTCGCACCCACTCGTCGATTGCCAGCCTCTGGTTATGTGCTCGAAGTCGACGGTCAATTCAAAACCGAATTCACGACCAGAGATGGAGCTTGGGCAGGAGCGGAGGAGCTCAAGAAGCGGCGTCCCATGCTCCAGGTCAGAGTCTACGACGCCATGACAAAGGCCAGCGAAGAAGTCCGACTTCCAGTTGTTTGAGTTTTCGCTAGCGCTTTTCCTGCGGGTGCGGCCAGCGCCACCGAGCCGCTCGGCGTCTCCGCCGCCCGGCTTCGATCTCTCTTCGATCTCTCACGCACAATGAGGGTGTCCCTCGTTCCTCCGGGGGCCAAGACGCGCCCGGGTAGCGGTGCGCAATGCCGACCGGCGATAGATAGGGCCGGCCTCATCGAAGCCGGCGCCGCGGCGCTTTGCGATGTCGCGGCAGATCTTGTGGGACACTCGCCGCGCATTATTTGGGCAATCGCGGCATTGCTGTTTTGCGAGAGGCCACTCCGCTTCCATCCCCGCTGCTACGACCGCCCGAACGATAATACGCCCAGCCAGATCCGGCCGGTATTGATCGCTTGTACAGCGGATATAGAAAGACGCATCGCTGGCGCGTATGATTCCGGCGGCTTCGAGCCGCTAGTGCGGCGGGTGAGGGTATCGAGACCGCGCTCTCGCTCCGGCAGCTCCGAAGATGCCAATCGCTGCGGCGCATTGCGCAGACCATCTTACTGCGCTGCAGCCATGCTGGCGGTCTGCCGATCGGTGGCATGCACTTCCGGGAGCTCCGGCATCCGGGAAAATCGTGCCGACGAGGCAAAGAAACTCGGTATCCCCTCTTAAGGTTTGGCAAGGATCGCGCGTGAAGCGAGAGGGAGGCCAACCTCACGTACCCGCGTGCGGTTCGCAGGATGAATGTGCAAGATCCTAACGTCGAGCTACGAAAACTCTCAACCGGCTCGCTGCCGATCACTACGCTCAGCGCCGGATTTCGGCCTATCGCTCCTGGTGGAGGTGCGCGTCAGGAAAAATTCACGCGAGAAACTCACGGAGAGGGTTGAAACGCACCTAACGTCAAGTTGTACGATTTCGAAATAGGCGGCGTTAAAGTCTCCAACGAGTGACAGTGTCCGAATGTCTCAAGTCTCAAGCTCACGCAGGATGAGTCCTGTCAACAACGGCACTCATAAAGTGCGCCATGCGCGCAGCTGTATCAGCACGCGATGGCGCGACGTGCAGCTTGGTCTGAACTTCAACATTCGCCTAAATGGCACAACGTGCACGCAAGCCGATCGGCTGTCCTGCCGGTCGGCGACGCAAGATGGCGACTGCCGCCCAAATCTGCGCATGCGTGATGGCTGGGTGAAGCGGTGTGTCGCACCAACTGCGTTACAAGGACGCGGTCGCAACGTGAAATCCCAGGAGAGACAGATGATATCGGTGAGCGGCCTTGCGAACATCACTCTGTGGCTAGATACGGATGTTGTCGTCGGTCGGATTTTTCAGTGCACCGACACGCGAACGCGCCCGGGACTGTGGCGTTTCTCCCAAAGCCGCTGAACCGAGGACGTTGGCGCTCGCCCTAAGGTCCTCCTCGGCCGCGCCATCATGCTTCAGATCCGTTGAGAAAAACAACCTAAGGGGAATTGTGTGACAAGACAGCGCTCTCTGCTGACGCCTGGTCCATTGTCGCTGTCGGCAGCGGTTAGGAGCCAGATGCAGCTTGACCTTGCATCGCGCGATTGCGAATTCAAGGAGGTGACCGCCCGCATGAGGCGGCTGATGCTCAATCTGCTGGGAAATGCCGAGGACTACTCGGTGGTCCCTATTCAGGGAGGCGGCTCCTTTGCAATGGAAGCCGCGCTGTCTTCATTTGTGTCCCAGACCGACAAGCCGCTCGTTTGCATCAACGGCATCTATGGCGAGCGCATTCTTACAATTCTGCGGCTGTGGGGCATCGAGGCATTGAAGCTTGTCAAGCGAGCCAACGAGCCCTTGGACCCTCAGGAAGTTGCCGAGCATCTGAGCCGAAATCCTGACGTTACCCATCTATGCTTCGTGCATTGCGAGACCACGACCGGAATCGTCAATCCGCTGGATCCGATCGTAGAGGAGGCGAGACGACGTGGTGTCAAGACTATCGTCGACGGGATGAGTTCTTTTGGCGGCATTGATATTGACTTGAGCCGGGGTGGAGCGGACGTCCTGGTCACGTCGAGCAACAAGTGCGTGGAAGGGCCGCCGGGCGTCGCTTTCGTCATCGCGTCTCGCGAGCTGCTCGAGAGTGCGGTTCAAGAACCAAGGTCATTTGTGCTCGACGTGAGAGATCAATGGCTCTCGCTCGAGCGTACAGGCGAGTGGCGGTCGACCCCGCCCACCCACATCGTTCAGGCAGCTACAAAGGCGTTGGAGATTCTGAACGGCGAAGGCATTCATGCCAGGCGCCGCAGGTATGAGAAAGTCAGGGACGATCTCGTCAAGGAGCTCGAAGGAGTGGTGTCTCCACTGCTGCCCGCGGACTTGCAGTCGCCAGTCTGTGTCGCGTTCAGTGCGCCATCCGGAATTGCGGATCAGCCAGGGTTCGATGGGCTATATCGTCACTTGGCGGCCCACAACCTTTACATCTACTCGAAGCTGCACCTCGCGACACGGAGTTTTCGGGTCGGTTGCATTGGGGAAATCCGATCCAGCTGGATCGAGCAGCTGGGGTGCGCGTTTCGTTCATATTTCCGGTCCGGTCAAGCTTCTTCAGCGGGGCTGATGTCAGCCCAGACGACTTGCGGGCATCGCGTAAAGATGTCACCTCCAATCGCAAGAAACGCGCAGCTCCCATTTTCCGCCGAAACGGCTGTCCTGCACGCGGGCTATCGACGCGACCCGGTGACGAAAGCCGTTGCCGTGCCGATTTACCAGAATACGGCTTATGAACTCGACGGCGATCTAAACCACATTGCTGACGTCTACAACGTAAAGGCTGATGGGTTCACCTATACGAGGATCATCAATCCGACGACCCGCGCGCTGGAAAGGAGGTACGCGGCCGTCGATAGGGGAAGTGACTCGCTTGCTGTTGCATCAGGTCAAGCGGCGACGTTCCTTGCCATCGTCAACTTATCAAGTGGCGAAGTGGGGGACAATGTCGTCGCCTCTCCGTATCTATATGGCAATACCTGGAACCTGCTTCACAACACATTAAAGCGTCTTGGGATCAGCGTTAGGACGGCAGATCCTCGAAGGCCCGAGACGTTCGAGCGCGCCATCGATGATCGCACGATATGTCTGTTCGGAGAGGTGATTTCAAATCCTTGTCTGATTCCCCTTCCGGTCAAACAGCTGGCGGAGATCGGCCGGAAGTACGGCGTTCCCTTGGTCGTGGACAATACGACGACGCCACTGTTGTGCCGGCCGTCAGATCTCGGCGCTGCGATTACGACGTACTCCGCAACGAAATACATATGTGGTCATGGCACGACGCTCGGCGGGCTGATCGTTGACAACGGTGAGTTTAGCTACCGGGGAGCCTCTCGCTTTCCCTTGTTCAACAGTCCTGACGATGCGCATGGGGGGATTATTTGGCGCAACGCGGTGCGCGATGTCGACGATCTTGGAAAAAGTGAGTTTCTCCTAAAGGCTCGCATGACCTGGTTGCGCGATACCGGCGCGGCCATCGCCCCTTTTGCAAGCTTTCAACTGATCCAAGGACTTGAAACGCTGCCTCTTCGCATGAAGCAGCACTGCGCAAACGCCAGGATCGTGGCCGACGTTCTTAGTGAGCATCCAAAAGTGCGCCGTGTCTTCTACCCCGGCCTCTTTGAAGGAGCTGATCGGGAAACCGTCGATCAGACACTCAACGCCGCTTACGGACACGGGGCGATGGTCATGTTCGAGGTCGAGGACGAACAAGCCGGGCGGAAGTTCATCCAGAGCGTCGACTTGATGTATCACGTTTCGAATGTAGGGGATGCCCGCACACTCGTGACGCATCCTGTTTCTACGACCCACACCACCGTCCCACGGGAAAAGCGCGAAGCCGCCGGCATATTTGGCGGCTCGATCCGACTTTGTGTCGGCATCGAAGATGTCGACGACATCGTCCGCGATCTGGACAAGGCGCTCTCCGCAATCTGACAACTTGCAAGGCTATCAGGAGGAGGTTCTCATGAATCAGGCAGAAGCTTGGAAACTGAGGTCGTCACGTTATGAGGCCGTTCAATTCAGCCGCGAGATCAATAAGCAACTCTCCGAGCTGAGGCCCGACAATATCACGGGAGCCGCCTATATTGCCAAGGATTACGCTGTGATTGCAGCTTGTACGCTCGCGACGGTCTACGTCTCATGCTGGCTCTACCCGGTCGCCGTTCTTCTGATCGGGGCCTACCAGCGTGGATTAACCACAATCGCACATGATGCGGCTCACCGCACCCTCGCGAAGAACACGACCTGGAATTACATCCTCGGGATTCTGTTCGCTGCCTATCCCCTGTTCCAGCGTCACTGGGCCTACCGGATCTCACACGTCTATTTGCATCATCCGTATCTCGGCGACCCGGACAAGGATCCGGACCTGAAGTTCTTCCTGGCCAACGGCGTTTACGACGTCCAGCCTCCTGAGCGGTACGCCTTCAACATTATCTGGAAGCCGATATTTGGCGGCGCGACGATGGCGTACCTGAAGTATCTCTGGACCAATCGGTTTTCGATAGCGGATGCCGAGGATCAGAGCCGGTCAAGCATACTTGTCGACAAGTATGGCTTCTATCTTTTCTGGTTCGGCATACTGGCCGGATCATATGCTCTTGGGCTACTCCACATCGTCATCCTGTTTTGGATCGTGCCCTATCTCACAACGTTTCAGGTTCTTGGTTGGTTTGTCGAGCTCGCCGAGCACTCACCTATGTGCGAGACCGAGACGAAGAACGTCTATCTAACCAGGAATCGGAAAGGGAATTTGCTCGAGCGGGCCATCCTTGGGCAAAACCTGGATGAGTACCACCTTGAACATCACCTGTCGCCAGGTATCCCATTCTGGCTGTTGTACAAAGCTCAGAAAATCCGGATGCAGGATCCGAATTACGCAAAGGTCGCCGCAAGCTGGGGAGGGCTCTTCGTCAAGGGACCTCAAGGTCAACCGAGCGTTATCGCTCAGTTGAAGGAGCGAAATCGACGCTTGTATGAGCAGTCTTTGGCCGATGCCCATACGAGAGGCCAAGTGGCGTGACATTGCAACGGACAGACAAGGCGCGAGCCGTGGTCGGCGTCACGTCGAACCGTCTTTTGGTCGACGGTGTGCATCGCGACGGGTTGCGGCGCAAGTACGTAGAGGCCCTCCTTCATCACGCGGGGGTTGCGTGCGTCATATTGCCGACGATCGACGCTGAAGATACGAGGGTTGAGGCTGGCCTGGCGATCATGCGCGGGCTGGACGGCCTGGTGTTGACAGGAGATGAATCGAATATCGATCCTGCCGTCTTGGGAGCGCCTGCGTCCTGCACAGGGGCAGACCGGCAAGACGTTGTGGGTGGGATCCGTGACCGCCCACGCGACAGGCTCTCTGCGGTGGTCATTGGTAGGGCCATCGCGCTCGGAATGCCGATCTTGGGCATCTGCCGTGGGCTTCAGGAGCTCAACGTGTATTTCGGCGGCACACTTCGCCGATCGCTTGCGGAGTGGAGCCTGGGAAGTGGCCAGATGCATGCCGAGAAACCGGATCGTCCGAGAGATCGCCAGTACGATGCCGCGCACAGCGTGAGGATATGTCCCGATGGTGCGCTCTTTCCGATCGCGGGCACAATCGAAACGCAAGTGAACTCCCTGCACAATCAGGGCATAGACGCGCTTGCCGCCGCACTGAGGCGGGAGGCGTGGTCGCCTGACGGCCTGGTCGAAGCAGCTTCGGTCATTGGCGCGCCGACGCTGCAAATCGGTGTGCAATGGCACCCCGAATGGCACGTCTCAACCGATCTTTTCAGCAAGCAGCTGTTCGCGGCATTCGGAGAGGCGTGTGTTGCATACTGCGAATCAAAGACAAACTAGAGGCGGAATTTGACATTTCAATCCAAACGCGGCCCGCCCAGGTCGAAAGCAGAGTCCCTCGGAACTGATGCACGAGCACGGTTTTGGGAGCGCCCGGCACCGCGCCAACGGCACAGCAAGAGCGGGAGATCGACAAATCGTTTCGCTCTAGGAGTTCTCTTTGTGGCGCTTTATGTCGTTGTGAGTGCGGCCGGTGAGGTCTATGCGGCATCGTATTTTCAGCAAGCAGATGTATTCGTCGCTCTCCTGCTGTCCTTTGCTGCGGTGTGTCTGACATTCAATCTCCTGGCTGGTCACGAGGAAAATAACGCGAGAGTAACGAAGTCATCGCTCCTGATTTTTGTGTCGCTCAATCTCGTGACCGCGATAAGCTGGATCGGGCTGTTTATCGGACTGAAATACGCCGAACCTGCCATCGTTGTCGCGTTCATGGTGGCGTTAGGACCCGCCGCAACAGTGTGGTTGAACGCCCTGATCAGACGGCAGGGCGTCCCTCCAGGATCCGATATTGTCGTGAGCGTTCTGATCGCAGCGACGGGAAGTTACATGGTGTGGATCTCGGCAAGCGGCAACGCGGGCGTGGAGTGGGGGGCTCGATCATCCTTTGGTCTTTTCTTGGCAATCGTGGCCGGCCTATCGCTGGCCCTTACAAATATACTCATCAAGTTGCTGTTCGACCGTGGATTTTCCGGCCGACAGGTGCTTGCGCATCGCTTTTACGGAGTGATCTTGTTGCTGCTCGGGCTGGTCGACCATTTCTCTATCGTGCCTGAGATCTCTCGGCATTGGTTTGCGATCGCAGCGATCGGGCTATCGACGATCATCGTCCCTCTGCTCCTGATACAGGAGGGCATTCGCCGCATAGAGCCCGTCACGGTCAATATGGTCCTTTCCATGGCTCCGATCATCACGTTCCTGTTCCAGTTCTTCGATTCTCGCATCGTGCCTTCGTCACACACGTTCGTTGGAAATGTTCTCATTACGGCACTCGCCGTGGGCAATATCTACCTGCAGTATCGGAGATCCGCATGAATGGACGGAATTGTGTAATCGTGGATGCATACTCCACCGGCCGATACTTGCCGGACGAGTTCAAGCGTTATGGAATTGCAACGGTGCACGTGATGTCTGCCGCGCAGATTCCACCCATCTTTCAATCGCATTTCAATGCAGATCTGTATGACGAAATCATTCGCCCGCGCGAGCGCATGACTGATGAAGAGGTCGCTGAATTTCATCTTCAGGCTCTCCGTGGCAGGAAGCTGGAGTTCGTTATAGCAGGGTGCGAGACCGGCGTTGAGCTCGCCGACTCCTTGTCGGAGCGGCTGGGGTTAGCTTCAAATGGAACCGCTCGATCAGCCGCTCGGCGTGACAAAGCGCGTTTGTCCGACGCGCTGGCCTCTGCAGGCGTGCGATCAATTAGCCAAGTCGTGTCGGATAATGCTGGAGAGGTCGCAAACTGGAAGCATCAAGCGGGCTTCGACGAGATCGTGATCAAGCCTCTGAACAGTACAGGTACCGAGGATGTGTTCTTCTGCTCGACTGACGCCGACATTCAGAGAGCTGTAGGCATCATTGTCGGGAAGACGAATCGTGTCGGAGCGTTGAACCGGTTTGCGCTTGGACAGGAAAAGATAAGCGGCCAGCAATACACTGTAAATGCCGTCTCGATCGACGGTGAAGCCTTCGTTACAGAGGTCTGGACTTATGACACCGTTCCTATTGAGGGTGCGTCATCGGTCTGCTCGCTTGAGCGCTTGTTGGGGGGCAGGGAGCCAATTGTTCACGAGTTATCCGACTACTTGGTGCGTGCGTTGCAGGCACTTCAGATCGTCGACGGACCGGCTCATGCCGAGATCATCGTCGATCAGAGGGGGCCGGTTCTGGTGGACTTCGGAGCGAGACTTCAAGGTAGCATGTCGGCAAAAGCACGAACAATGGCCTTGGGTCACAACCATATGACGCTCACGGCGTGGCGCTACGCAGATCCAAAAGGCTTTGCTGAGTATATGAGGAGACGCGGAGCTTACAAGCGGCAGGCTCATGCACTATGTGTCTCGCTGATTTCCGACACAGGCGGTGTTGTTGCCGGTTATCCCGGACTCGAGACAATCCGTAAGCTTCCGAGCTTCGCGGATGCCATTGCATTCGTTCCGATAGGTCAAAAGCTGGTTCCGACGATCGACTTGGCGTCGACACCGGGGATCGTTTATCTCGTGCATGACGACTTGACCCAGCTTGAGGATGACTACCGCAAATTGCGATCGATGCGGATGGACCAAGTGTTCGATTTGGTGACGCAGGATTGCAACTAATGACAACTGAAGCCCGGCCGACCGTCGTAAATCCAGCCCGCGCGGCGATGATCGGCGTGAGCGACTTTGATGGCGTCCTGCGAGGCAAACACGTATTAGGTGAAGATGTCTCGAATGGAGACGGAGTTGTCAAGTTCTCCGAAGCGGTGCTCGCCTGGGATTGTTCGGACCGAGTGCCGCCAGCCAGTTTCACGCAAAAGCCGCTGTTGGCGTTCGGAGACGCCGATCTGCGCATTCTGTCAGGCACCGGACGTGCTGTGTCTTATGGCGGGGATCTGTGCCTCTACCTCGCGGAGTTTACGGGAGCGCACGAAAGCCTCTGCCCGCGTGGCGTTCTGCGTAGGGTCCTGCGAAGGGCTGCTGAACACGGTTTCAGCTGCACTGCAGGGTTCGAGTTTGAATTTATGCTGTTCAAGGAGAGCGCCGATACAATCGAAGAGAAACCCTTTGCGACATGGGTTCCCTTAACCCGCGGTCCATTCGGTTACTCGATTGCGCGCTCGGTCGCACACCAGGAGCTGCTTGGTGAGATCTTGGCACTTTGTGAGAAGGCCAGGATACCTCTTAGCGGCCTGCACTTTGAAACGGGACCTGGCGTCATTGAAGCGTCACTTCTTCATTGTGATGCACTGGAGGCAGCAGATCGCGCAATCATATTCAAGTCGATGATAAAGGCGTGGGCGCAGACGCGAGGCATGATGGCCACATTCATGGCCAAGGTTTCCGAGAAATGGCCCGGCCAGTCGGGACATATTCACATTTCGATGTCTTCGGATGGTCGGAATGTGTTTTACGACAGCGACACTGTTCAGAACATCTCAACAATGATGCGTCAATTCGTTGGCGGACAACTGAGGTATATGAATGACTTCTGTGTGCTCGCTGCGCCGAATTTCAATAGCTATAAGAGATTGGTTCCTGGCTGTTGGGCTCCGACCTCTCCAAGCTGGGGAGTTGACAACCGCTCCTGTGCCGTGCGGATTATTCCGGGCGAGCCCTCTGCACATCGCCTCGAGTACAGGCTAGCCGGCGCAGATGTGAACCCATATCTTGGCCTGTCATGTGCCGTTGGCTCGGGCATTCTGGGAGTTGAAGAGAATGCCGGCTTAACGGCTCCGATCGTCGGCGATGCAAGCGAGGAAAGCGGCCTTCCCTTCGTTGGGCTGCCTCAAGGTTTGTCAGAGGCGACGTACCGGTTTGCACAATCTCCAAAGGCCAGCGATATGTTTGGAGAGAGGTTTGTCGAAGCCTTCTCTTGCTCCCGCCGGTGGGAATGGGAAGCTGTTCGGCATCGCGTCACCGACTTTGAACGTCAGCGCTACTTTGAGATCATCTAGCGTGAGGGATCGACCGCTGGACCAAGTCGGACGACGGTTCATGCCACCGATCATCCCGTTGTAATCAATTGAACGAACAGATGGCTGGTGTCGGTATCGATGCGATACTCACTATCGGCACAGCCCGTATGCGGGTCAATGGTCCGGTATCAGGGCGGGTCAGGCGTGCCGAAGTCTTCCGCGATCTGTTGTCCGATCATCTCTGCCAGCGCCATTTGCTCGCCTTGATGTTCTGCATCGCGATGGCGACGGCATCTCGTCTGCCTCCTGCTGTTGCGGCGGTTATCGTCCGGGGTTTGCGGGAGTGCTGATATCCTGTCGGGAAATGTGTAGCACTCTCCCGAGAACAGCTCTGCTCGCCGGTCTTTCTCGATTCGTTCGATTTCGAGAGCGTTAGCTAGCCAGCGTTGATCAGCGGCTGTTTGGCGACCTTGTGGCGCGTTACACTGCGGCGGCCGTCGACGCTGACGGGCACATCACCATCGATGGTGGCACGACGCACGACGCGATGCTCGTCGCCGTAGTCGTTGACCGCATAATGCTGTGTCGCACGGTTGTCCCATATCGCTATATCGCCCTCCATCCAGTTCCACCGCACGGTGTTTTCGGGCGCGGTGATGTGCGACTGGAACAGGTCGAACAGCTTGTGGCCGTCGTATTTGGGGACGCCAACAAAGCGCTGCACCAAGGCACCGAGCACGAGCGTCCGCTCGTCTGTCTCGGGGTGGATGCGCACGACGGGATGCTCAGTTTCGAAAATTGTTCTGGTGAAAGCCGCGTCAAAGTGCTTCTTGTCCACCTCACGGACGCGGGCCATTCCGGCGTAATCGAAAACGTTGCTGTGCACGGCCCAAAGCTCGTCGGCAAGCCGTTGTAGGGGCGGCGGCAGATCCAGATAGGCTGCCGCCGTATTCGACCACAGCGTATCGCCACCGAACGGTGGGATTACAACGGCTCGCAGAACCAGGATCTTCGGATAGGCGTCGGCGAAGGTCCCGTCCGCATGCCATATGTCGGCGCGACCGCCGCCGCGACGGGAGTCAAGCTCGAGAAGCGACGTTCCTTTGCTGGCACCGAGCAAAGGATGGGGCGCCAGCTTTCCGAAACGAGCTGCAAAGCGCTCCTGCTCGGCGTCATCAAGGTGGCCCTGGTTACGGAAGAAGATCACCTTGTGCTCGAGTAACAAGCTGATGATCGCAGCGATAGTCTGGGTCGGCAAATCGCCCGTGAGTCTGAGATCTCTGATTTCTGCACCGATGCGCGCTGCGCGTTTCACAACGTTGCTGCGCGGAATAGCATCATCGATCAAAGCCGTCGCACTCATCGTAGCTTATTTTCCAAATCTCGTGGTTGCTTGCTCGTCCCAGCCAGTGAATAGTCCTCAGCAAGCATCGTGCCAGACGAAGGGCTCGCGCCCTGCAACGGCCATCTACGACATGAGCAGTCAAGGATCGGGAAGTTCGGCGCGAGCCGGTCACGGGACTGATCTCACGTTTCCATCGGGTGCTCAAAGCAGTCGACGCCGACGTCCTCCTTCAACATCATCGAGAATGACGGGCAAGCGGAAGATCTTCAGTGCTGCTCGTCGCGATCACCCAATGTCTTCGAAAGAAGGTCGTGGTTCTGCAAAATTGGCACTAGCTCATGGTGGTCATGAACGATGTAATCCGGCTGCGCCGCCCGCAAGCGTGCTTCAGAAACAAATCCACCCGTGATCGACACGCTGATAAGTCCGAGATTGCGCGCAATCTCCGTCTCGACTTCCATGTCGCCGACGATGACGGTTCTTGCGGGGGATAGATCATTGACCTGCATATATTGGCGCAACCTGTCCTCCTTGCTCATGCTTCTAAACTGACTTGCGCGGCTCTCAAATGCCAAAACTGTAGTGACGTAAGTCTCGATACCGAGTCTTCGTATTTGTACGCGAATTTGTTCAACAATGTGATTGCTAAGAATGATGGTTGGAATGGATTGTCGACGTGCGGCAAGCAAGAGATGTTTTGCGCCCTTACGCAAAGCAGTCCTACTCGCCAGGGGTTCGTATGTGTCGTGAAAGATGGCGTTGTCATTGCCGAGCACGGCGTCGACTTCGTCGTCTGCTACGTCCAGTTTGCGGAATATTGCGGAGAGCGGAAGCTCGAACTCTTCGCGAAATCTATGCATATCGATAGCGGCGCGACTGAAGCGGATCAGAACTGCATTGATCGCTTCCAACACCGCACTAGCGTCATCGAGCAGTGTACCATTCCAGTCGAAGACAATCGCGGACTTCACGGGTGAACCTAAAGGCAAGCGACGGCCGCGATGAAATGTGTCCGAAACCACGCGATCTCTGATCTGCTTGTCATGCTGGGTAAGTCCGCTATCATCGGTGCAACGCGCCTCAGTGAGCTGAACGGGCGGACCGTTCTTGCCCAGACGGAGAGGTTAGAGAGGTGAGCATTGCTGCTTTTGTGCTTCTATTATTCGATTGATGTTTATCGAAGCAATGAGCATGCCAACCGCCGCTTGCGTAAAATAGGGCCGGCCAAGCGTTGAGAAGAGTCTTAGTGTGCCTTTGAGCGATGTACTGGACCTGACACGACGTTGTGCTGCTGTCAGAATGTGGACAGGAGTCGATGCAGCCGTGGAATGGCGCCGCCGTTTTCTGCTTCCTGAACCACGTTGGGCGTGAATCCTGCGCTGCTACAAAGGTGTACGACGTGATCATGGCCTTCGCAAAAAAGATGAACGGCAGCGGCTCCAGCGCCCGTACGGCAATGGCCCCGCGCTTACACAGCAAGGGATGATCGTTCGGCGCAAGCAGCTCCAGCGGGTCGGGCCAGATCCGACGAATGATCATGTTCCTGGGGGACGGAAATATCGGGGCGGTCGCGGGAATCCGAGATCGAGCCGACGGTCGGTCAGCATCTCGGCCTATTGGCTGGTGGAAGCGTGAAGCAGCTCGAGACGTATCTCCGGATAGGCTTGCGAAAAGCGGCGCAGGATCTCGGAGAACGACGCATGGATCGGGGCTGACCCCGTGTAGCCGATGCGCGGCAGGCCCGCTTCTCCGCGCGCAGCGCGCTGCGCCGTTCCCATCGCGTGATCGAGCTGCGCAAGTGCCTTGCGCACCTGTTCAAGCAGAATCGGTGCGGCCTGGGTCAATTCGACCCCCGGGCGTTGACGCAGCAACAGCGACGCCCCCACCTCATGCTCGAGGGCCTTGATCTGGAGGCTGAGGGGTGGCTGGCTGAGGTTGAGACGTCGTCCAGCCCAGCTGAAATTCAGCTCCTCGGCAACTGCGATGAAATAGCGAAGCTGTCGGATGTCCATCCTGATATTTAGAAATCATATGGCAGGTGCCGTCAGATCGGTATTGGACGAAATGACAGCGCAGCCGCCATCCTAAGCCTGGCACAGAAATTGACTGACAGTCGCGGCCGCGGCTTCACCCGGGGAGGATGGATGGCAGACCTGCCAAACGAAGTGGAAATCCGGGAGGAGGGGCCACGCGAAGGCTTCCAGATTGAACCGGGACCGATCGCCTCCGCGGACAAGATCCGCCTCATCGAGGCTTTGGCGCAAACCGGGCTGCGCCACATCCAGGTTTGTTCCTTCGTCAATCCTCGCCTCGTACCCGGATGGGCAGATGCCGATGACGTTGTCGCGGGCTTTCGGCCGGCGCCCGGCGTTCACTATGTCGGGCTCTGGTTCAACGACAAGGGGCTCGATCGGGCCCTCGCGCATTCCGACAAGCTGACGCTTTCCGGCTCGATTGCGCTGTCGGCGTCCGATGCGTTCACGCGCAGGAACCTGCATCGCAGCCACGCGGAAAACCTGGAAGCGATGCGCAAGCAGACGCGCCTCCATCTGTCGAAAAACGTTTTGGTTCGGCGGATCGGGGTCATGGCGGCGTTCGGCTGCAATTCCCAGGGCGATATCACGCCGGCGCAGGTCATCTCCATCCTTCGGGACGGCTTCGACATTGCGGACGAATGCGGTGTGGCAATCGACAACATTTCCCTGTCGGACACGATGGGCTGGGCGACGCCGCTGCGCGTCGAAAGGCTGCTCGG
This sequence comes from Bradyrhizobium sp. B124, assembly GCF_038967635.1. Classification (NCBI taxonomy): domain Bacteria; kingdom Pseudomonadati; phylum Pseudomonadota; class Alphaproteobacteria; order Hyphomicrobiales; family Nitrobacteraceae; genus Bradyrhizobium; species Bradyrhizobium sp. B124. The sequence goes on from NZ_CP152413.1 coordinate 8,192,165, forward strand.
GGAGGTGCGAAGCGAGTGGCCGCATCAGCGGATCACGTTGCATCTGCACGACACCCGCGGGCTCGCGATCGCCAACGCGATGGCGGGCCTGCGCATGGGAGTGACGAAATTCGACTCGACTGTCGGCGGACTGGGCGGTTGTTGATTCGCCGCACACAAGGGCGCTGTCGGCAACATCTGCACGGAAGAGCTCGTGCTGCTGTGCGAGGAGATGGGAATCAGTACGGGCGTCGACCTTGATGCGCTGATCGAAGTCGGGCGGATGGCGGAAGAGGTCGTCGGCCACCAGCTGCCGAGCGAGCTTCTCCACGCCGGAAGCCTCAATTCATTTCGGAGGAAAGCCTCAGGTGTCCGCTAAGCCATTGACGGGACTGAAGGTCCTCGAGTTCAGCCACACGATCGTGGGGCCCTGCGCCGGCTTGATCCTGGCCGATCTCGGCGCCGACGTGATCAAGGTCGAGCCCGCGCCCGGCGGCGACCGCACGCGCCACTTGCCTGGCTTCGGCGCCGGTTTCTTCGCCGGCTTCAATCGCAACAAGCGCAGTATCGCGATTAACCTGAAGCATCCCGAGGGACGCGCGACTGTCCATCGGCTGGTGAAGGACGTCGATATCGTCCTCGAGAACTACGCGCCCGGCACGATGGAGCGGCTGGGGTGCGGCTATGCTGATCTGGAAGCGATAAATCCACGTTTGATCTATCTGGCGCTCAAAGGCTTTCTCGCAGGTCCCTACGAGCACAGGCCCGCGCTCGATGAAGTCGTGCAGTTTCAGGCGGGGCTTGCCTATATGACAGGCCCCGCGGGGCGGCCATTGCGCGCGGGCGCTTCCGTCAACGATATCACAGGCGCAATCTTCGGCGTCACGGCCGCACTCGCAGCGCTTCGCGAGCGCGACGCGACCGGACGAGGCCAGCGGATCAGCAGCGCATTATTCGAGAGCGCGGCGTTCTTCATGGTCACACACATGGCGGGCGCGGTCGCGAGTGGATACCCGCCAAGGCCCATGCCGGAGCGCCGGCATGCCTGGGCGATCTACGACGTCTTCAACACGAGCGACGATCAGGTATTCATTGGCGTCACCAGCGACAAGCAATGGATCCGGTTCACCGAGGAATTTGGGCTCGCCGCCCTCGGCGGCAATCCGGATCTCGCCACCAATGTCATGCGGGCGAGCCATCGAAGCTGGCTCATCCCTGCCGTGCAGGAAGTGCTTGCCCCGTTTTCGAAGGCGGTGATTGCCGAACGTTGCGAACGCGCGGCCGTCTCATGGGCGGCGGTTGGCAAGCCGACGGACCTGTTCAACGATCCGCATCTCGCCAGTCATGGTGGCTTGATTGACGTTGCGATCCGCACCGCCGAAGGCCCAATCGAGATGACGCGGCTTCCCGCCATGCCCGTCGAATTCGGCGCGGAACGCGAGCGGCCGGGGCTGACCCGCCAACCACCGCGTCTGGGCGAGCACACAGACGAGATTTTGGTCGGCGCCGGCTTCGACCGGCGCGAGGTCGAGAGGCTGGCACGCGAACGGGTCATCGCCGCCACGCCGTAGGTCGTGCGTGCCGAACAAGAAAAACAAATCGAAGCAGAGGGAAATCAAGCCATGCATGGGCCGGCGACACGAACGACCGTCTTACTCCCGGATGGCAGCGGAGCGGGAGCGGTGGACACCGATAACGCATCGGCTGCGGCCATGATCAATGCGCGCCTTGACCGTCTTCCGATGAGCTGGCCGATCTGGAAGCTCGTCTTGATAGTCGCCCTTGGCGCCTGGTTCGAGATCTACGACGTCTTCTTCACCGCCTACATCGGACCGGGGCTGGTCAGAAGCGGAACTTTCACGACCTCGACCGTGAATTTCTTCGGCTTCGCCGGACTGGGGGCTTTCGTGGCTGCCATGTTTGTCGGCCTGTTCGTCGGAACGCTCGTGTTCGGCCAATTGGCCGATCGCTTCGGGCGGCGGGTCGTCTTCGCTGGCGCTGCTCTGGTATACGGCCGCAGCCGCCTTGTTGGCCTGTCAACACAGCGCGGAGTGGATCATCTTCTTTCGGTTTCTAGCCGGCATTGGCGCAGGCGCGGAGATCGTGACGATCGACTCCTATACCACCGAGCTCGTGCCGGCGAATTCGCGCGGAAAGTCGTTTGCCTTCCTCCAGGCGATACAGTTCTCCGCGGTCCCGACGGTTGCGCTGGTCGCTTGGTATTTCGTGCCGATGGCGCCCCTTGGCTTTGACGGATGGCGCTGGGTGATCTGGATCGGATGTCTGGGCGCGACGGCCGTCTGGTTCATCCGGCTCGGCCTGCCGGAAAGTCCGCGATGGTTGGGGCAGAGGGGCCGCCTCGCCGAGGCGGATGCGATCGTTTCCCGGCTTGAGTACGAGACCGTGGCGCGGACCGGCGCGCCTTTACCCGAGCCGCAGCCTTACGCTCCCGTGGCCCAAGCGCAGAACGCGAGTTTTGCCGAGCTGTGGCAATCCCGATATCGGGGCCGAACCATCATGATGCTGGTGTTCAACTTCTTTCAGTCGATCGGTTACTACGGGTTTGCAAGTTGGGTTCCGACGCTCCTCATTGCCAAGGGCATTAACGTCACGCACAGTCTGCTCTATTCCTTCGTCATCGCGATTGCCAACCCCTCGGTCCATTGCTGTCGATGTCCTTCGCCGAGCGAATCGAACGCAAGTGGATCGTAGCGGGATCTGCCTCAGCAATCGCGGTCATTGGAATCATTTTCTCCAGGCAAGAGGAACCCGCTCTCATCGTGGCCCTGGGCGTTGCCCTGGCCTTGGCTAGCAACTGCCTCACATTTTCCTATCGCGCCTATCAAGCGGAGCTCTTTCCCACGCGCATGCGCAGCCGCGCCATTGGTGCCGTCTATTCGGTTAGCCGCGTCAGTGCGACGTTCTCGGGTTTCCTGATCGCGTTCTGCCTCCGCGATTGCGGTGTGACCGGCGTATTCGCCCCGATCGCGGGGGCCATGGCGATCGTCGTTGTGACGATCGGTGTGTTCGGACTGCGCACGAACGGATTGAAGCTCGAGGCGGTTTCCGCCTAGCTGGAGCACATGATCAGACTGATGCGAAGATGACGAATGCACCGAACAGGCTGCGGATGCATCTGGGCGACTATCCCTGAACCGCCGCCGTGAAGAGCGGAGCGCTTGCCTCGGATCGAGTGACGCTCGATTTGCCCGCTACGCTTCGGTCATCGATGGGTTCAAACCGACGGCCAGGGAGCAGGCGATCGACGTCTCCGAGCTCGCGATCGTCAGCTATCTATCTCATCCCCCCGGATTTTCGACGAGCCGCTGGTGCTCCTGCCGGCAACAATGACCGGTAGGTTTCCCCTGCGCGCGCGCGTTGTACAATGCCGAGCGCGGCCGGCTCGGGCCGGGGGATCGGGCCGGCAAGCGCGTGGCGCTGCGGTCGCTGACGACGACGACCGGCGTTTGGTTGCGCGGCATGCTGGCCGACGATTACGGTGTCGACCTTGATCGCGTCGAGTGGGTCACGTTCGAGGACCCCACGTCGCCGAATATCATGAGGGTGGCACGCGAGCTGCCGCGGGACGAACGATCCTTCAGATGTTGCTGGACGGCGAGGTGGACGCGGTCCTCAGCGAAACATCCGACGATCCACGGTTGAGGTCTCTGTTCGCAGACCCGAAATCCGCGAGCGAAGCATGGTTTCAGAAGAACGAGATCGTTCCGATCAACCATGTCGTCGTCACCAAGGCGCTGCACGACGAGGATCCTGGCTCCATAAGGGAGATCTATCGCTTGCTGAAGCGATCGAATGAACTCTGCTCGCCCCAGTACCAGACCCTGTCGGGTTGGCTGCCATGCGTCCTGCCTGCAGATCGTGATCGACTAGCCGAACGACAGAAGCTGATCTCACGCCATCTGCGCGTGGAGGAGCTCATTAGTGATTTGACGGCGAGCCTGGCCTGAGGATTCGCAACGCCCCATGGCTTCCCCGTCGCTACACGTTTTTCGCTGCGCCATCAAGAGAGCCGCTCTCCAAGAAAAGCCCCGCCCCGAGCGGCGGGCAGCCTGGGATGAGAAGCGTCCTGCCCAGAGAACCGCGCCGGGCAGTCGCGAGGCGATGATCATCATTGTCCAGCGAATTACGATTCACCAGCAGAAGTTGACGATAGCATCCATCCGGAAACCAGGCCTTACCATGGGAACTCCAGTCAATTGCGAACAATATCTAGCACTCGGAGGGCAGCATAAATGAGGATTGCCCAAGTCCCAGCGCAAAACAACACGACGGCACGCCACGTGTTGGCCCTGAATCGATTTCGCCATTTGATGAGCTCGGATGCGCAACCACTGAAGCAACGACCGCGGACGACACCGATCATCTGGTCGTAGCTGTCAAACCGGAATTGGGAACGATGTTTTCGGATGTATTTGATCCTTTCTTGAGGCGACAGACACCAAGTCCATATGTCAAGAGCTGCAGCTGCCTGCTGCTCGAGATTCGGCGTCCCGTGCAGTCTACTATGATGATAACCTGCTCCCGAGGCCCTGCTATATGCTCTGTTGGCGGTGCGCACGTCGTCGAAGTCTGAAAATTGCATTATCGGATCGAGCCTGCTTTTGGTCATGTTTCGCGGGCGACGCTACAATATGCCCTTACGTCAGCTTCAAGCCAAATTTGACCTACCAGACCTATGTAGCCCCTCGACGTCTTGATGAGCCATGAGCGCTACGTGGCGGGATGGTGAGCGATCACCGCTGTCACGATCGCGGATCGATGGTCGTCGTGAGCTCGCGTCTCTCTGATAAGTTTGCGATCAGTTGACCCCGAAATCCCCGATCGTGACGATTGTACCAACCGCCTGCTGCATACTCGCGCTGTGCGGAGACGCTTCAATTGTCTGAAGAATTTGTTCGCAGAACCTGCTTGCAACGGACAATGGCTCCCGATGGACTCGCGACGGCCGCTCCGTCCAGAGATAGCGGCTTGACATCGTAGAGAGACTGCTCGGCAAGTAGGTTGCACTCGTCTTCTAACCGTTTTCTTCACAAGTCCGGGCCATCAGCTCTCTTTTGACACGTCTATTCTAAAGCGCACTAACTGTCGAATGCGCTGCTCGCGAGAAATAGAAGTTACCGGCGACGTGACGCAGGTGCCTGCCGCTGTCCGCCCGATCTGGCGCCGTTCCTCATTCATGTCACGCGCCGCTAAGGCCGCTGTAGGTCCTTCGCCTCATCTCATGGCGCACGCTTCCAGACATCGCGCTCCTCCTCCGCCATCGTTAGTTGAGTTATTTTTTTTAGACGCACGAAGCGAACTTTCAGGTCGAAGACCTCGTTCGCCTTAGCGGGCTGGCGAACGTCGAATAGAGAAGGCCCCCGTGGTTAGGAGGTTGTTGGTCCCGAAGCGCACAACGCCGTTCTAGCGGAATATGCTCGCTAGGCGGCGTTGTTTATTGCACTGGGCCCTGAAATCCCCAGCCAAGCCTGATCGTGTAACACACGTGCCAGCAGTCAACGTTTCAGTCTGAAACACCGTGATCATACGGACCCGAGTAACACACCGCCCCTTCGAATGTTTCGCTTCAAGTTCACTTTGGCGGTTTTGACCCATAACGCCGACCCGGACGCCTTCTCCTCTATTGATGGAAGCATCCTTTGCCCGTTTCCAACTCGGCATCCATCACTTTACCGCCTGATCCTTCTTCAATTCACTCCGCTTCCGCATGTAGTAGCCCTGCCTCTGAACGGTAGACTTAATCTCGTCACTGACGCTGGGGACCATCCTCTTTCTCTTTTGCCATCACCTCCAGCTCCTTCGGTTACCTGAACGTCTCGAAAGGCGAAAACATGGCGGCGGTGGTGCGGCGCCCCAGCGCGAGGTTGACAGCCACCGTCGACGCCTGCGCACCGAGCTCGACACCGCGATAGCCGAGCAGCAACGCCGCCGCCCTGAATTTGTCGACCCATCCCTCATCTTGCGTGTACGGATGAGTGGCATGACGATGGAGGAGGATTGGGAGCGGCTCGGGTAGACGCTTCTCGCCAGCGACGAAGATGAGACGCGGATCCTGTTTGCCTCAAGCGATGATATGCAGACCTTTCGCGATCGGCTACAGGCCTACTCGCTGGGAACACCTCCCGGACAGGTGGCTCCCTCTTATAGTGGCTTTATCCGCCGCATCGAAAGCATCGGTGCTGTCGAGCCCCGTGATCGCATTGGTGTGCGCTTGCGCGAGGAAGGCTTCAACAGCCCTGACGAGTTTGCTGCAGGGCGTAGCCTTGTTATCGATCTGGAATTGTGGGACGTCGGCAGGCGCGAGCTTCGCACGCGTAAGCTCGAGCAGATTGCGCACTATGTCGATGCCCGCGGCGGTGAGGTGCTCGACCGCTACATCGGTCCGTCCATCACGATGCTGCGCGCGCGGATGGCTAGCGACATCATTCAAGCCCTGCTGGCCGTTGAAGATATCGCCGCGGTCGATCTGCCACCCGAACCCGATGTAGCGACCGGCGAAGCTCTTGAACTGACCATCGCCGATTTACCGCAACTGGATGACATGGCGGGCGAGCCTCTGAGTTCGCCGCCGGATGCTGGATCCATCGGCGACACACCCTGGTGCGCGCGCCGTTCATGCAGGATTGTGCTTGAGGGCAGTTTCACGCCCGGCCCGAAGGCGTCCACGATTAGCAAGGCATCTCATCTGCAGCAAACGTCAGTCCCCATAACAGTGCGATTTTCGAATCTCGCCGGAATTCCCGACATTCCCGACAATCGAGAGCTAGCCAGTCCTCGCGGATTGGCAATCAAGTTCAGACTGCCTCATGGCGCGGACACCGTCATCGTCGCCACTCGTTCAACGGATCCCCGTCATCGTCGGCCGACGATTTCCGCGACTTGTTGATCGCGCTAGAACAGCGGAGTGAAGGCGAGCAAAACCGACTCCGCTCGATAGTTATCTGGAACCATCCGGTGGCGAAGGCATTCTTGACCGCACCAAAGCCAGCGCCCGTGGGCTACGCCACCCTCCCATACTATGGTGTAAACGCCTTCGAGTTTACGAATGGAGAGGGGCAGGTCACGCTTGGTCGCTATTAATTTCTGCCAATGGCTGGCGCTCATTATCTGAGCGACAGCGAAGCCGCCAAGAAGGCTGAGGATTATCTGAGTGCGGAAATCTGGACAGGCGTTGAGCGGGGGCCCGTGAGCTTCAAGTTGGTGGTTCAACTTGCGGCCCTTGAAGACAGGCACGATGATCCCTCAATGGCGTGGCCCGAATCGCCAAATTGTAGAGCTTGGCACGATTGCGATAACAAAGGTCTTGCAGAACAACGACGCAGTACAGCACGAGCTGCTGTTCTTGCCGGATGCGCTTCCGTCCGGCATCGAATCGCAAGATCCCATGATCAACGCGAGATCGGCCACCTATCCCGTCTCCTATGCGCGCCGGCAGAAATAGCGGTCGACGGAGGCCTCACGGATCGGCCTTCGCTTGCCGGCAGCCGGCTAGTTCCTGAGCTTCCTACTTGACAGAGTCGATTCTGGCCTTGCCGTCGTCGGCACCGGTCGCGACCTAATCGCCGACACCCAAAGGGCGCCCGGCGGTTCGTCGCGCTCACGGGGACGCTCAAATTGATGTTCCTGGGCGGACTGGGCTCATGAACTACTTCGTATGGAGCGCCTGGAACTGATCGCTCTGCATCATCCTAACCAGAGTCCTGTCGATCAGCGCTTTGAACTCCGGATCGTCCTTGCGAATAATTCGGCCATATGGGTCGGTCAATAGGTTCCAGCTCAATCGCTTTATTCGGAAGTGATCCATTTTTGCAAGCCGGCGATCGTGCGAAATCCGTCGGCGGCGTAGCAGCGCATGGATGGCTGAGAGGCTTGCATCATCTCTGCCAGCGCATGTCCCGGGCCGAGGTCCAGCACCTCGGTGACACCCAGCTCTCCGAGCGCCTCCAGCGCTACCGCCCAGTCGATGGGATGCGCGAGCTGGTTTGCCAATTTCGCCGTGGCACGTTCGACCGCGAAGATGCGTTCGCCGCCACCGCCGGCAAGCAAGACGCGCTGGCCTGCGACGGCCGCGTGCTTGCTGGCATCGAGCGCCTGTTGCAGAGGTTTGCAGGCCTGCGCGAGCCCCGTCGTGTGCGACGCGATTTTCACGGCGAGAAGGCCCGTGCGCGCTCCTTCCCGGGCGGCCTCGTCGCAGAGCGCGATGACATCCCGCTCCGCGCCTCCGATAATGACAAGAAGGTCGGGATTTCGGATCGCGATCTCGCAGCGATGCTTTGCAAGCAGAGGTGCGAGCGTAACCCGGTCGAGCCCGCGAACGTAACCCAGGCGGCCATCGGGCCCCGCCGCGCTATCCATTAGCCGGGCGCGAATATCCGTGAGCCGCAAGGCTTCGCCGGCAGTCCAGATTCCCGCGATGCTCCAGGCCGCCATCTCGCCGACGCTATAGCCGGTGACGGCGATCTGCCCGGTCAAGAGGTCTGCGATGCAGGCGTGGATCGCGAGCGCCGATGTGACGGTCAGGATCTGGCTGGAATGATTGACGGATAGTTCATCCGCGGCCCGCGTCCTGACGAACTCCCGCGGATCCGCACCGAGAAAAGCGGTCGCCGCGGCGAAGATCGGCTCGGCAGCGGGCTGGTCTGCGACAAGATCGAAAATCTTGTCTGAGAGCGTACCTTGTCCGCCGCATAGCAGTGCCAGCATCAGACCTCCAGCCGATCGACGAACAGCGCCATCGCGAGCAGGTCGGCAGAGCCGCCGGGACTGAGATGACGGGAGACAAATACCTGATGAATGTCGGCCGCGCGCCTGCGCCATTCCGAAGACCCGACGCCGCCGGCGGCAAGGAAGCTTGAAGCGCTGGCTTGGGCGAAACGCAGCCCTTCGGGCCCGCCCCGGTGTAGCAGGTTGGTGTCGATGACCTCAGCGATCAGCCTCATGCAGGTCTGGACGCGGACGGCTTCCTCGTCATGCGGGGCAAGCTCGCGCGCTGCATGCAGTGCGGGCAGGGCGATGTCGTACACCGACGGAAAGCCCGCGGCGGCTTCTACCCTGGCGCCGCCGGCGCCGTAGCGCCGCGCGGCCATGGCGCCGTGGCTGCGCAGCGACACCGGGCCGGACAGGATGTCGTCGCCCCAACGCTCCGAAACCAGCCGGCCGAGTGACTTGCGGACGCCGACGGCATTCCGATATCCAGTCGCGGCGCAGAGCAGGCCCAGCCCGAAGATCGCGCCCCGGTGCGTATTCACTCCATGCGTTGCGGTCAGCATCGCGCGCTCCGCGGCAACGCCGATGGGGCGCAGCCGGTTCATGCCCGCGCCCTCGGCGCCTGCGGCGGCAAGTTCGGTGAAGAACGGCATCAAGGTCTCGGCGCTCAGGCACAACAGGGCGGCATCCATGTCGCGATGCGCGCCGTTGTCGACATGGCTGACGAGCCCCGGCTTCGGATAGGTCCCGACTTCGAGCTTCAGGCAGAGCGATGCGAGATGGCCGAGCTGCTCCGCAGGAAGCGCGCGTCCCGGCAGTGATTGCCATCTGAGCGCGATGGTCATGACACATGACCTGCCAGGAAGGCCGCGCGCGTCGTCGTGGTGACGCCTCCCTCGCCTTTCACAAGGACTTCGTCCGCGTCAGTGCCGGTCAGCTCGCGCCATTGAACGCCTCCGGTTGGACCTGTGATCTCGCCATCCAGCCGCATCGGCGCCTGCTTTGCGATCCGCGCGATGTCGGACAACAGCGGGCCGGCCTGCTTCGCGGCGGACAGCGGCCAGAGCAGATCGAGGTCTGAGCTGTCCGAAAGATAGGGAAGGCCGGTGAGATGCTGCCAGGCGAGGCTGCCATAGGTGCGGATCTCCGGCAGAAGCCGGAGGAGCTTCTCGATCGTCGCGTGCCAGGTCGCGGGCGCCGCGGCGGCGGCATCGGCCAACAACGGCGGAGGTGCGGATGCGACGATATCGGCCGTGGCGAGCGAGACCGCAATACGTTGTTTGCCATGGCTCGGCGGCAGCGGCAGGCCGAGCGGAACGAGGCCTGCGGTATCGCTGCAGGCCGGCCGGCGGACGATGAGGGGACGACCCGCATGCGCCCAGCCCGCGACGATCGGCTCGCTGGCGAGCTCGGGATAACGGTTCATCACGGCGGTCCATCCGGCCGTCGAGGCCTTCACCATGCTGTGGCGCGCGAGAGGCTCAAGCATGTCGCGCCCCCTGATGCGGGGCGGCGGCGCGCGCAACGCGCTCGGCAAGCTCGGCAGCTTTCCGCCGCCCACCGCGTTCAGTGCCGAGCCGGCCGCGATCGTCCTGTCCTCGAGCCCGCTGCAGCACCGCCGCGAGCTGCGGCGCCAAAGGCGCATTTTCGTCCCAGACGACGTGAACGCCCCCGGTCTGCACCATGTTGTCGAGCCCTGGTGTGAACACCGGTGTGGCTTCCGCCTTGGCCTTGAGGACGTCGATCGGAAGCTTGGTGACCCGCGCCATCGACGGCAGGTCCATCACCGCGGGATGCGCGCCGGGCAGCGCCACCAGCGTGCCGGTGGCGAGCGCGGTCGCGATGAACGCGCCGGCGGCGCTGCCGCCATAGAGCAGGCCGACGGTGCGATGTCCCTCCGCTTCCGCCAGCAGCAGGGCCTTGGCGAGATGCGACAGATATTCGCTGAGTCCCAGCAGCTCGTCGCGTTTGCTCATCCGCTGGCTGGCGGAATCCACCGGGAACAGGATCGGTGCCCGATCCCCGGACTTGACGATCTCGATCACGCGCCCCGCGAGCACGATGGCTTCGTCCACGCCGAGCGGCTGGCCCTGGGTGACGCCGAGCACGTGGATCAGATTGCCGTCAGGCAGGACCGCTTGTCCCGCGATCATCGCGCCGTTGGTTTCGATCTTGCGGCCGTTCGGAAACAGGCCGGTCAGGATGTCATCGAGCGTCATCGGCGTTCTCCCTGTTGGCTGCGGCACGAAGAAAAGCGCCGGTCGAAAGTGCGGGAACATCGGTCGGATTGTCGATACAAAGCGCCTGCCAGATCTCGACGGCGTCCTCGGCCTCCCCAAAACGCTGCAGCCGCAGCTCGAGGCGCTTTTGTTCGGCTTCGAGAGTCTCGGCGTTGCAGCCTCGCTTGATCCCAAGTGCATCGATCGCCGCCTCGCGGAACGCCAGCGCCTCGTCGTCGACGAACGCATCGGCGCCGCCGATCAGGTAGCGGTGCTTGCCGCCCATGGTGCGCCAGACGAGGGCGCGATCGCGCGAGTCGAATTCCTCGATGCCCTTGTTGGTCTCGATCACCTCGGGGCCGCTGACGCTGAGCCGCCCCTGTTCGGAGATGATCAGGCGCGAGCAGGTGCCGGCGATCAGGCTGCCGCCGCCATAGCAGCCGGCGCGTCCGCCGATCAGGCCGACGACGTTGACGCCGGCGCGTCGCGCCTCGATCACCGCGCGCATGATCTCGGCGATCGCGAGCTCGCCGGCATTTGCTTCCTGAAGCCGCACGCCGCCGGTATCGAACAGGATCACCACGTCCTGCTTGAGCGCCCGGGCCGCGCGCAATAGCCCGGTGAGCTTGGCGCCGTGAACCTCGCCGAAGGCGCCGCCCATGAAACGTCCCTCCTGCGCTGCAACGAGCACCGGCGAGCCATCAAGGTGGCCGCGGCCGATGACGATGCCGTCGTCGAACTGCTCCGGCAGGTCGAAGATCGAAAGATGTGGACTGATCTCGCGCAGCTCCGGGCCGATGAATTCGCAGAAGCTGCCGGCATCGACCAGCGCATCGATGCGCTGCCGGGCGCTCGCTTCGTACCAGCTCAGCGAGACATTGTTGGCCGCCACCTGTGTCATCGTTCCGGCTCCTCGATCTTGCGGACGCCTTGCGCAAGGCGGAGCGCGACCGTGTCGGGCCGGGCTCCGCCGTCATTGATGGAGATACGTAGACCACCGGCAGAGCGGCGGGCGACGAAGTCGCGCACCACGGCGTCCCACACCGCGCCGAAGCCGTGGGCGGCGGTTGCGATGTCGATCGTGCAGGTGTCGGCCGGCGAGGCTCGCTCCAGCAGCACTTCGAGATTGCCGGAGGCGACGACGCCGACGATCGCCTGCGCGCGGCTGCCGCCGGCTGATCTGGTTGCAGTCAGTCTGAAGCTGAGCTTTTCCATGCAAAACTCCTCACCAGTTGCGGAAGCGGCTGGGCGGACGGTAGAGACCGCCGGAAGCCAGCATGAGGTCCTTGATCGAGCGGGCTGCCAAGAGGCGCCGGTCGGCATCGAGCGGATCGATGCCGAGATCCTCGGGGCGGCGGATCACGCCGCGCTGCCTGAGCTGCTCGACCAGCTTCGCATCGCGCGCGCGGCCGATGTCGGTGTAGCCGGCAACGCCGCGGATCGCCTGCTCGCGCTCGTCCTTGCTGCGGCACATTAGGAGGTTGGCGATGCCTTCCTCGGTGACGATGTGGGTGACGTCGTCGGAGTAGACCATCACCGGCGCCAGATCGAGGTTGAGCTTGCGCGCCAGCTCGAGCGCATCGAGTCGCTCGACGAAGAGCGGGACATTGCTGTCACCGAAGGTCTCGCCGATCTGCACCACGAGCTTGCGGCCGCGGCGCAGCGCCGCGGTGGAATCGGGGTCGGCTTCGGCACCCGCCTTGAGCCAGGGTTCGCTCGGGTGACGGCGGCCGCGCGGGTCGGAGCCCATGTTGGGCGCGCCACCGAAGCCGGCGATGCGGCTGGTCGTCACCGTCGAGCTGTGGCCTTCGAGGTCGATCTGCAGCGTCGAGCCGATGAACATGTCGCAGGCATAGAGGCCCGCCGTCTGGCAGAAGGCACGGTTCGATCGCAGCGAACCGTCGGGTCCCGTGAAGAAGATGTCGGAGCGCGCGGCGACATAGTCCTCCATGCCAACTTCCGATCCGAAGCAATGGATCTGCTCGACCCAGCCGGCTTCGATCGCCGGAATCATCGTCGGATGCGGATTGAGCGCGAAATGGGTGCAGACCTTGCCCTTGAGGCCGAGCTTCTCGCCATAGGTCGGCAACAGCAGCTCGATTGCGGCGGTATTGAAGCCGATGCCGTGGTTGAGCCGGCGCACGCCGTAGGGCGCGTAGATGCCCTTGATGGCGAGCATTGCCGTCAGGATCTGGGTCTCGGTGATGGCGGCCGGGTCGCGGGTGAAGAGCGGCTCGACATAGAAGGGACGTCCGGCCTCGACGACGAAATGTACGAGGTCGCCGGGAATGTCGACCCGCGGCACCTTGTCGACGATCTCGGTGACCTGTGCCACGACGAGGCCGTTCTTGTAGCTCGTCGCCTCGACGACCGTCGGCGTGTCTTCGGTATTCGGGCCCGTATAGAGGTTGCCGTCTTTGTCGGCGCTCACCGCGGCGATCAGCGCGACGTTCGGCGTGAGATCGATGAAGTAGCGGGCGAACAGCTCGAGATAGGTATGGACGGCGCCGAGCTCGATCTTGCGGCCGAACAGCATCTTCGCGATGCGCGCCGCTTGCGGGCCCGAATAGGAAAAGTCGAGCCGCCGCGCGATGCCCGTGTCGAAGACATCGAGATGCGCGGGCAGCACCACGCCGGACTGCACCATATGAAGGTCATGAACCTGCGCAGGGTCGAGGTTCGCGAGCGCGGAAGCGAGGATGTCGGCCTGCTTCTGATTATCACCCTCCAGGCACACCCGGTCGCCTGACCGGATCACTGCCCTCAGAAACTCCGGCAGGTCTGGGATCGGGACGACCTTTCCCTTTGCGTATCGCTGGCCGGCCGCGAGGCGCTCGCCCAAGGCGGCCTTTTGCATACCCCAATCGCTCATTTCGGCTCCTTGGCATGCGAGGTTGGCTCCGATCAGGTTAAATGTATGCGTATTGCTTTTAAATGTCAATTAGTGTATACGTTACTACATAAGCGATGGATATTCGCATACACAGGAGGGAATTTACGATGCGACTGCATGCAAATAGTCCAAGGGGCGGCGCCTTACTGGCCAAGGAGAGGCGCCCGTGACCATTTCCGGCGTAGCGCTACTCGCGATCTGCACGCTGTTGGGCGGCTATCTGGGGGACTTGCTCGGCGTCGCCCTGGGCGTGAAGGCCAATGTCGGCGGCGTCGGCATTGCGATGATCTTCCTCATCGCGGCCCGGCTTTGGCTCGGGCGGCACAGCCGGCTCAGCCACGGACTCAAGACCGGCGTCGAGTTCTGGGGCAGCTTCTACATTCCGATCGTGGTTGCGATGGCTGCGCAGCAGAACGTCGTCGCGGCTGCAAAGGGTGGTCCGATCGTTCTCATCGTGGGGATCGGCGCGGTCGCGGTGTGTTTCGCGATGGTGGCCCTGATCGGCCGGCTGAGCGGTCGTGTCGAGACGATGGACGAGATCGAGGCGCGTGAGGCCGAGAAACTCGCCGCGCCGGTGCCTCACTTCAAGTCCGGGAGGATCGGATGAACATGATATCTCACGTTCTCACCGCCAATTCGCTGCTCACCGCGTTCGCGGCCGTCGGAATTCTGATGTGGATTTCCGGAGCGATCTCGAAATACCTCACCTTCGGACGCATTCACGGATCGGCGATCGCGATCATGTTGGGTCTCGCGCTGGCTTTTCTCGGGGGCCTCGCCACCGGCGGTGAAAAGGGCGTCGCCGATCTGCCCGCGTTGGCCGGCATCGGCCTGATGGGCGGCGCGATGTTACGGGATTTCGCGATTGTCGCGACCGCATTTGAGGTCGATGTCGTCCATGCGCGCAAGGCCGGGTTGATCGGCGCGGTCGCGCTCGGATTGGGAACAGTGGTGCCGTTTGTTCTCGGCGTTCTCGTTGCTGCGGCGTTTGGCTATACCGACGCCGAATCGCTGACGACGATCGGTGCTGGCGCGGTTACCTATATCGTGGGGCCGGTCACGGGAGCTGCGATCGGCGCATCCTCACCGGTTATTGCGCTTTCGATTGCGACCGGTGTATTCAAGGCAGTTATCGTCATGATCGGTACGCCCTTCGTCGCGAAGATGATTGGCCTCAACAATCCACGTAGCGCCATGGTGTTCGGTGGCTTGATGGGGACGGTCAGCGGGGTCTCGGGTGGGCTTGCTGCGACGGATCGGCGTCTGGTCCCGTATGGCGCGTTGACTGCGACATTTCATACCGGCTTGGGGTGTCTGGTTGCTCCCTCTGTCCTGTATTTCTCAGTGCGCGCGATCACGGGGTAACTGAAAATGGTGAGTTTCTTGAAAGTCGTAGGCGAAGCCGAAGATGATGGCGGTCTGCTTTCCGACCGCATCCGAAACGCGCTCACTGACGAGATCGCATCCGGCACGCTCAACGCCGGGGCGGCATTGGAAGAGCAGCAGCTTGCTGATCGCTTCGGGGCTTCCCGCACGCCGGTGCGGGAGGCGCTTCGCCAACTCGTTGTCAGCGGTCTGGTGGAAGTGCGGGGCCGTCGAGGCCTCGTCGTGGCCCGGATGACGCCAGAGCGCATCATGGACATGTTCGAGACCAGCGCCGAGGTCGAGGCCATGTGCGTGAGGCTCGCAACCTACCGCATGACGCCACTCGAACGCAGCCATCTGATGGAGCTTCACGAAGCTTCGTTCAAGATGGTCGAGGCGAACGATGTCGATGCCTATGACGCATTCAACCGGGAATTTCATGAATGCATCTACCGGGCTACGCACAACTCGTTCCTGGCCGAGCAGGCCCAGGATGTTCGTTCACGGCTCAGCGCCTTCCGCCGCACGCAATTGCGGCATGGCGATCGCATTCGTCGTTCGCGGGAGGAGCATGAGAGCATCATGCAGGCGATCGCGGAAGGGGACGGCGAGAGCGCGGCACGCCGAATGCGGGCGCACATGCTAAACGCCGCATCGGCACTCAGGCGCTACATCGATGATCGCCTCGGCTGAATTCTTCTGATCGCGCGGTCAGGTTGATGGCCTGACAGCAATCCGACAAGCAATGGCAGCGGAGCCATTCGACGTGGTTCCAGGCCTTTCAATCGAGAACATGATTTCCCGTTTTGCCAAGGCTAGATGAATAGCGGCAATCAGGAGACGCCCATGTCCGAGACAATCTACGACGTGTCGTCTGAGTGGTCGAAGCCTGGGTCGACGATGCCAAGTACCGCGCTGTGGTCTGCGGGCTCGATTCAAGGAGGGGCGGCGACGGCGGTGGGTATCTTCCGAGGCTCCGGGCTTTGCTTGCTGACCGGATCGATGACGGATTGAGTCGGCCTGTTTTGGCGGATCGCAAATCCGATGCAGCCGCCGACCACTAACACTGCCCCGGCGATCATCAGCCAATGCGGCAATTGCAATGAAAGCAACAAGTCCCTTGCCATGGCCCACTCCAGGACATCCTACTCAAATGCCACGCCCTCTGGGTCGTTGTCCGCGAACCATTTCTCAGTGGCCTTAATCGCCGCGAAGACCCTGATGTAGTCCTCGTCGCCGACTTTCTTGGCCGCGTCCGTGTAGATCCAGACAGTTTTCATCGTAAACGGTACGAGAGGCCCACGGAGCCACGGATTTGGTGCGGACGGCCTACGCACCGCGCTTGAAGCGTATAGGCATCCAGAACTGGCGGAGGGCCTCGACGGTTGCTGGAATGTTGCGCCAGGCGTTTTGGACGATGGGCTGCGTTCCCAGCGTGCGCCGGGCCGGGGGTAGCAAGGGCCGACCGGCGTCGTCGATGCAATGGACCAAGATCGGCCGCAGCATAAGGTGTTCGGTTCCGTTCGGGGAGAGAAGCCGCGACCAGACGAGAAGCCGAAGCTTCATGACCGCGTAGAAGCCCATGCACCAGGGCTGCGGGTCGACTTCGCCGTCCGGTGATCGCACGAACAGCGGCTCGAAGCTCTCCGGTCTCGTCGACAGCATCTCGCTGATTGCGTTGTGGCGCATCAGGGTGGCGGCGATTGCCGAGAACTCCTCGGTGTCGTGATTGAAGGCGTCGGGATCTACGCCGAGGAGCGGGCACACCCATTCCTCGGACGCCATCGAGACCGGCCCGGCGACGACCGCGGCCACCGCGCCGTCGAGCATGGAGAGCGACGTCGCCCGCGGATGCCGAAGCGTCGGCGACCTGGCGCGCTTGCTGATCCATTGCCCGAGCCGTTCGAACGACATGGCATAGTCCGCCATCGTCGTCTTGCGTGCTTTTCGCGTTCCCCGCCCTTGCTTCGGCTTCGTCATGCCACGGCCCGCTTTTCGGCTTCGCGTGCGGCCTTCCAGTTCCAGGCCAGAAGTTCGTGAAGCTGGTTGGTCTTCGTGGCGCCGCTCACCATGCGATCGAGAACGTCGACGAGATACGCCTCGGGGTCGAGGCCATTCAATTTCGCTGTGTTAAGAAGCGAAGCGAGTATCGCCCAGGTCTCGCCCCCGCCTTCGTCACCACTGAACAACGAGTTCTTTTTTCCGATCGCAATTGGCCTGATCGATCGCTCGACCGTGTTGGTGTCCGGCTCGAGCCGCCCGTCATCCAGGAACGCCGTCAGGCCCTGCCAGCGTTCGAGCATGTAGTCGATCGCCTTGATGAGCGTCGAGCGGCGGGAGATCCCGTCCTTCACCGCGATCAGACGGGCCCTCAACGCCTCCATCCGCGGCTTCGTCTCGGCCTGTCGCGTCGCGCGGCGTTCCCCAGCGTCGAGACCGCGGATCCTCTCCTCGATCGCGTAGACGGCCGCAATGCGCTCGATGACCTCCGCGGCGAAGGGTGAGTTCGTCGTCTTGTGCACCCTCACGAAGTTGCGGCGCGCGTGAACGAGACAATACGCCAGCTGGATCTGGCCCGACATCTTCGCATCGCCCGCCAGCGAGGCGTAGGCGGCATAGCCGTCGACTTGCAGCACGCCTTCGAAGCCGGCCAACTGCGCCACGATCTCCTTCTTGCCGCGACCACCTGCGAACACGTAGGCGACCGCCGGCGGCGCCGGCCCCTTCCACGCCCGATCGTCCGTCGCATGCGCCCAGAACTGGCAGATCCTCGTGCGGCCGCGTCCCGGATCGAGCACTGGCATCGGCGTCTCGTCGCAGAACAGCCGCTCGAAGCCGTGCATAGTCTTCAGTTGCAGATCGTAGAGGCCCCTGACCAGCCACGCCGCGCTCCCCATCCAGCGCGCCAGCGTCTGACGGTCGACGACGACACCCTGACCCGCCAGGATCTGCGTCTGGCGGTAGAGCGTCGATTGCCAGGCATATTTGGCCGCGGCGATATGCGCGATCAGCGCCGTCGTTGCCATGCCGCCCTCGACGAGCCGCGCCGGTGCCGGGGCCTGGACAATCGGGCCCTCACAGGAGCGGCAGGCGTATTTTGGACGGATCGTGCGGAGCACACGCAGCCACGCGGGAACCCGATCGAGCGCTTCGCTGCTCTCCTCGCCGATCCGATGCATCTGACCCGTGCAGCACGGGCACAGCGTAGACGCCGGCTCGATCACCCGCTCGACCCGGGGCAGATGCGCCGGCAGCGCGCCGATGTTGCGCTTCGCTTTGCGCCGCTCCGGCCGCGGCGCGTCCGGTTTGTCGTCATTGGCCGGGAGCTGTGAGCCGGCGGTCCGTTCCAGATCAAACGCGATCTGTTCGGCGCAGACGATCGCCGAGCGCTCCGATCGTGCGCCGAAGATCAGGCTCTTCAACGTGGCGATCTCTGCGCGCAGATCATCGTTCTCGCCTTCGAAAGCCAGCACCATCTCGGCAAGAGCCGCAGGGTCAGAGGGGAGATCTTCGGGGCGAAGCGCCATATCGCAGAGCTACACGAACACACTCGCAATCGCCAGCAAAACAAGACGCTTCAGGCAACCTTCGTCGGCCGCTTCGTCACCTTCGGGACTACACGCGACCACTCCGCAAGACCTTCAATCAGCATCGCCAGCTGCGCCCCCGTCACCGGCATCGTACCCTCGCGAACAGGTGGCCAGGCGAAGCCCCCATTCTCCAGCCACTTCGTCGCTAGAACCATTCCCGAGCCGTCAAAAACCAGTAGCTTCAAACGATCCGATCGCTTCGATCGGAAGACATAAACGTCACCGCTGTAGGGCTTGCCGCCTAATCCCTCCGCTACCAGCGCGACAAGGCCATGAACGCCTTTACGAAAGTCGATCGGCTGCGTCGCGACGAACACACGGACCATTGGACCGAAAGAGATCATCGCGTCGACCTCACCGCCGCCAGCACGCGCTCCAGCGTCGCGGCGTCGACGCCGACGGGCACGCGCACCGTCGCGCCCGCGATCATCACCTCGATCCGCTCGGCCGGATCCGTCAGAACATGCGCCTTATCGATCGCGTTCGGCTGCGCCTCGACGGCGGCGTCGAGCCTGACTTGCACGAACTGCGGCGCTTCGCTCGACGCGAGCCGCGCCTGGCGCCGCCACACACTGAGCAGTCCCCGGTTCACCCCGTTGCGTCGAGCCACCTCGGAAATTCTCGTCTCCGGATCGGCGCTCTCGGCCACGATCCGCGCCTTCTCCGCATCGCTCCAACTGCGCCGTCGCCTCTCCCCTGTGATCACCTCGATCCGCTGATAGGAGGCGGCATCATGCCTGTCTTGATGTCTGTCTTGATGCATGGAACGAGCGTCCCTCGCGTTGTCAAATCCACGCGCGAGTCTCGCTCATCCCGTCCACCTAAACGAGGTGGGGTCGTCGTACCGCTATCTTTTCATCGCATCAACTCAAACAGTTCTTTGACTTCGCTCAACCGCAGCTTGGTGCCGGCCGGCATGCTCCAGCAACATATGCCTGGTGCCGACCGCGATTCGGTCGCGTCGGACGTCGTCCGTTCAGAATGATAGGCCTTCATGTCCGCTGCGAACTGGCGAGCGGCCTCGGGCGGGATTTCGATCGGCTTTCGGTGATCGGCATGGCCTAAAGCCTGCCGCACAACAACGCCGCTAAGCTCAAAATACTCGCTGGCGGCGCAGGTCTAGCTCCGGGATGGATGTACGAAATCCCGACATGCGACGAGCCAGCACAAAGCGTGCAAAGGTTCAAATCGCAAAACGGATTACTACGTCGGGAATACGGGCGTCTTTATGCGAACAGATGATCTGTCGCGGGCGTTTCCCCGCGACTCATAAATTTCAGCATCTCGATCGCGAAACGCTCTTCGGATAGGCGCCGTTCGATGAAGTGGGTCTCGACGTCGCTAAGTTTGGTACGCAGCAAGCCTTGGTAACGCTCGATGTTTTGCTCGTGCACGCGCAGCATCGCAATCTTTCGCTCTACCATTTACGCCCCCTATGTTATCGGAGGTGCTTTCGCGCCGACCGTCACCGATTACACGCAAGAATCTACGCCACGATGACGGTCACTTCGCCGCGACCGTCAGATTCGGAGTATGTTTTTCGCCAAATGAGGCGGCCCCAGCAACCTTGTGTGTGGGGGACCTGTAAGGTCGGTCACCGGAGCCACCTGGCCAGTCCCGCGTCAGTCGAGATTGGTCGACCTAATCGCACACCCGAACCGCAGCTAAGGCAAGCGTGAACTGAACAACATCGGAAAAAAATGGCAATTTAGTTGGATGCGATTTACTTGTGCTCGTTGATGGCGCGTGCCTCAGCGGGGCGATACCCAATGGCCGTTTTTCTGTTGCGGGACAAAAGTGCACAGAGCGCCAAAAATAGTTCCGGCTGTGACCGGAAGAACAGATGGCTATTGAAATTTATGTGCTTAGAATAGGCTTTTCAGTTCGTCCTACCGAGCCGAAGAACGCCGGCCAAAGCCTACGGCTACGCGAACAGGTCGTTCCCGGCCTGCAGGATTTTCAGGTAGGTCCCGCTCTCGTGGATCTCAGTCCTGATCTAGGGCGTACTTGAGGCCGGCGCCATATTCGGCCGGCGTACCCTTGTCTCGATATAGAAAAGGCCGCTCAGTTTCTCGATGTAGATACGGCGGTCCTGGACCGGCTCGAACGCTCGAGCGTGCTCCATGAGCCTGCGCGCGGATTCTCGGAACGGGCATAAGGACGATCTGCAGTGAGTTTCATCGGCGGGGAATCACGACCTCCACCCCACTGAATGGCACCCCGTGACCGATCCCTGTCATGGCAATTCGGAACGATGTTCCCCGCGCCTGCGGCGCCATAAACCGTGCACACCAAGCGCCAGCCGATGCGCGACCACGGTTGATCTCGGGGTAGGGCGTCCAGCCCGAAACCGACCGATGGCAACGGCCGTGGCATTGGATATTGCGGTAACGTGGCGGTCCGCGAGCCAATCGGCCGGACTGCCCGGCGGGCAGCGGCCAGACCATTTCGCGGATCGACGCTGGTGCATAGCCAGATGATGGCGCCGATCGCGTGCGGAGAGAAGCCGCTAGGAATTGGTCGCCTGTGGGGGGCGATCACCAATCGCGGGCCAATCGTCTAGCGCGTTTGGTCCGGATTTTCTTGCCACGTCGTCGAGTGCTCAGAAATCCACTTGGTCGCGTCATGCTCCGTAACAAAGCCCTTGATAACTTCCGTTTCGCCATCGGGCCATAGAATATCGATCCTCCAGCCGGTGCCGGGATTCTTGCAAGCCATGAAAGCTGGTCGCTGCTCGATCATCGGGGGACTATGCGCCGACGGTGGCCAGCTACAAGTCAGTGATCCTGCCACACTTCGTTTTCTGGCCCCGCAAAACTATTGGCGCTAAAATCCCGATCGACGCCGGTCCTTTTTGAGATCGGGAGGCTCCGGTAATCATCCCTCGATAATGAGGCGACCCAGGAACGCATTGCAGGCCTGCTCGGCTTCAGCGAACGTGCTGAAGGGCGATCCGGACACTTGAGCCGCGGGCATATTCAGAAAGTCTGGGCGATATGACGCAACAAAACCGGGCTCTCCATGTAGGCCAGCTCCACTTCGGCTCTCGCTGCTGATAACGAATGAATAGTCGTCGCTGCTTGCGATCCAAATTTCCAGGTCCTCAGCAGTATCCACGCGGCGAAAGTGCAGGGCCATTTCACCCTCCACCAGCAGAGGTCCAAGCTTGGTCCTCCGCGGTCATCCAGATGGACGCTTTAACCTGCTTTTGTGCGATTGGCGGCTTCAGCCTCCCGCGCCAGCCGTTCCGCCCTTAGGCGCTCTCGATTGTCGTGGAGTGCCTTTTGCGCCTTCGCGTATTCGGTCATAGTTTCCTTCGTCCTGACCGCTTTAAATATCTTATGGGCTTCGCGCTCTGCTGCTGTCGGCGCCCGGCGGTTTCGGTCGTTAATCATTGGTTGACCTCCCATTTGGGCTGGATGAGTTAACGCATAGATATGGCTTTCGATCCAGTCGGCTGGCGGGCAACTGTGAGGCGCGACGCAATTGCGACCTTGCCAGCCTGGTCGACCAAGCCATGGTTATCGAGCCGTTCTCGTCGCGCAAGCCGCCGTACTTGGCGGTAAGGCTGCGGGTAGGGACGGGTCTGCCGCCGTTGGCCCGAGAAAACCTGTTGAGCACAAGCGTGGCGCGGACGGACTACTGCAGTTAGTGGCAGATCCAAACCGGGATCACGACGTGGTATCCGTCAGCGCTTCTTCCGCGCCGTTTCGTCCATTATGCGCTTGCCTTGGGCGATCCGCTCTGTCTCGGCGGCTTTAGCTTCACCGCTGGTGCGCCAGCTGCCGGTCAGAACTTTGGGTAGAACGTCATCGAGTTGCATCGTCAAACCGACAAAGGCGATGCGGCCGTCACGGTCGACGACGAACGAGGTGGGAATCCCGACATAACGGCTGGGACGTAACCAAAGCTTTTCCATTTCGCGTGTGTAGTCGAACCCGATCCGGTAGTTGAGATTCGGTAACTTTTTGGTCAACCATGCGTCCAACTTGTTTTGGGCCTCGTCCGCTGTTTGAGCGCGTTCAAGAGCTGCGAGTCCGAGGACCTCAACTCCGCCGTCTTTATATTTCTCTTGCAACTGCACCAGATGGGACAGGGCCGCCTCACACGGTTTGCACCAAGTTGCCCAGAATTCGACGATATATACTGTTCCGGGCTGGAAGCTTACAAGGGGCTGGCCACGCAGCCATTTTTCGACTTTGATCGGAGGAGCTGGAGATTCTAAGCCCAGCACCATATCACTCTGCAAAACTATTGCCCGACCTTGCGCCACTCTTTGTGCTAGCTGATCTCTTTTCGCGGCACAGAGCGGCTTGGTGTATACGGACTGCGCAGCGAGATCCGCGGCGAATGTCGGTGCCGCCGCACTAAGCGCGGCGACGCTCCAAGTCACAAGCAGGGAGTTTTTCATCTCAGGAGCGGGGCACGTGAGTTGAAGGAAAGCATCGGTCGTCTCATCTGTGTGCAGTCAGCACTCGTTCGCTATTGCTGCACCTACTAGCAACGTCTGTGCCATGTCGTCAGCATGCAGCACCGCTGGCATCGAGTTTGACGCCAAACACCCAGCCGTTCCTCTGGCCGCCTGCGAGGAGGTGCGGCCGTGCCCAAGCAAATCGGCGGCCAGACGTTTTTCGGCGCAAATCGTTCGGGGCAGGGCGCACGTTTCACGGTGCGATTCACGCTCAGTAAAGAATTCGACTGCGTTGCAAAGGGACCTGCTCCGAAAAGTCTATCATCTGGGCCTGGGTTACAAAGAGATGACTGCATCTCTCAACGCGCGGCCAATGTGTTCGGTATGTAAGCACCGGATCGCATTGGCGCGCGTATCTCCCGGCAAAAGTGGATTCGAAGAGCGCACGTTTAAATGTTCGACTTGCGAGCGTACGGAAGTCGTATCCTTGGCCGTGCATCCAATGAAGACAGATGCGGCCGGTTTGCGGACAGGCGAGTTGAAGCCATCGCATCAAATTCATTCATGAAAGGTAGGCTGGACGAGGCAGCACGTCGGGCTCTACGCGGCCCATCTCGGCCCATCCGACGCACTTTCCATTCGGGGCACGATAACCAGGGCCGCCACGTTCTCCGCATTCTGCGGCTGCCGGGGCGGCAAGACAAAGCAATATGGCCATGGCCGCTCCGCTCGTCGCGGCCCTGGTGCGATGTTCAGACCGGCGGTGCTCCACGTGATGTGGAAACGCGAACCACACTAGGTCGGTCCAGGCGGCGGCTTGTTCTGGAATTGGATGTTGCACTTCTTGGCGACGGAAGCTTGTTCGATGGCGACCATCTGTCCCTTCATTTGACCGAGTTCGGCCGCGGTCAGCTTATCGCCGCCAACCAGGAACGCAGCGGGCCAGAAGACGATAACGGCCGCTGTCGTCGCGATCGTGTCCTTCGTTCGCTGGCTATCGGCCGCAACAGGGCAACCCGAGCCGGCAGGGCCCATGCCCCGACTGCTGGAAGTGAAATAAGCGGCCTCGATGCTCCCCGCGCCCGGATCGCTTTTCAGCTCGCTCTTATGTAGCGCAGCGCGGTTTTAGGTTGACTGACCGCAGGACGGTGTCCAACCCGCTCCGGCTGCAGTTTTTCTTCTCGCTGGCCTGTTGAGGCGTGTCGGCCCGTACCGGCGGTGAACTAATTTCGGCAGCCGCTTTACGCTTCGTCAATTGGTATTTTGTGTCTGCGGGATCATGCCAATGTCGAGAAATGATCTTCAACGGCTCCTTCCGCTGTTCGCTCTGACGGGGCGTGACAGCGACCTGGACGGGCGCTGTGGGGGCGGCAGTCGTTGCGGACGAAGCATCGATTGTGACCGCAGCAACCCCGTGCGCTTGCGCGGGTTCATTCGCGACGGCCGCGCCGGTAGTCTCTGGCTCGGCTTTCAATGGAAGGCGGTCGCCCTTACCCGACGTCTCCGCCACGGGGTAGGAGGCCATCGTGAGCGCTGCGGGGGCGGGATTTCTCCCCAAGGCTGCAACAGCGCCCATACCGAATAGGCCAACGACTCCGAACGCTACAATCGTGATACGCACGGATCGATCCTCGACCAACACAGCGAACTGCAGGCTTTGCCCGAAATTAGCCAAGAATAAGGCTAAACCATTGGCGAGTTTGATGGAATGGCATTGCCGTGTCCGTCACTGCAAGAGGGATGGAGCGACGTGCCGACAGGTACTGTGAAATGGTTCAACCCAGTCGAGTGCGCCAAGGTGAGCTACGATCCAGGTAGTGCTCAGGCGCCCAGTTGTATCTCGCACGCGACCCTTGGATTTTGCCGCACGCTTGCGAGCAGTTGAACGAGCAAAGACACTTCGAAACTGATTGGCTGCAGGCAGGCTTGAGCTTCATCGAGACGCCGGGAAGGAACTAGTCCTTGGCACCGCTCCTTGGGCGGTTAGCAAGCATTCGGTCGTGTCTCGCCGTTTCACACCTTAGAGAGAGAGTAGGATGTGCTTCGAGAGCGCGTCCTCGCGTTCTGAACCGCGGCGTAACCAATTGATCTTGCTGGGCCCGTATTTCGCCGAAAGTTCAGAATAGACGTTGATCTTATTGCATTTCCCGGCTGATTTTGATTCCGCCATTCGGAGGTTCGATCCCTCCCGCCCCAGCCAGGTCGTCCTACCGGCCTGAAAATACTGACGAAATCGGCCTAGCTAGGGAGCTGCTGCACAGCTCTGCGACACCTGACTGCCGCACAGGGGTGTATTTCGCGATGGCTGTCCGCATCTTTCGCCGTGACGCCGTGTATTGCTGGCGGCGACGACCGCCGCGCGCGCTTGCCAATTTCCTGAACCGTCCGCATCTTTTTCTGAGCCTGAGAACGACAAGCTGCGTGGTGGCGCGTCGGCTGGTTGTTCAGCTTGACCTGATCCTGGAACATGCCCGCGATGCTCGCCGAAGACGCCAACCTGCACCTGCCGCCGTCCCAAATTGAGACAATGCTGCAGGGCGTCGTCAGCCGACATCTGGCGAAGCTGGAGCGCGTTGCACTTGCCGCAAAATGCGCACGCGGGTTCGACCCGGAACGGGCGCGGATGGACGACAAGCCGGGCGTTTTGGACCTACGCCCTGTTGGACGCGCAGGGCTCTACGGCGGTTGTACGAGCGGAGGATCGGATCCGGATGGGGGCTGACGGCCTCTCTGACGCGGATATCGAGGCCGTGCAGAATCATTTGGCCATGCTCCGAACGAATGATCTGGTTCCGATGAATCGCCATATCCTCAGCACCTGATCGAGACGAGTGATGCTAGCCCGACCGCTATGAACATCGACGTTGCGCGGGGGACGTACTTCCGCGGAATGAAGCTCGCCTTGGCCGAAATCGACCGACGCTATGGGGGTGATCGCGTCGAGGATGAAGGCTTCGTGGATCGCATACTTCTGTCGAAAAGCGATCCACCGCAGCAGGTCTTGCCATCCGAGGCGGACAGCCATGTCCGCCACAGCGATCCACCGAAGGCTGCGAGCCGTCTCCCCCAGTCCGTTCCGATGACCGATCTCTCGAAGTTCGCCGATGATGTCATCCTGCATAATGCCAGAGACGACCATTGGGATGACAAGACCCAACGGCAGGCGTCGATTTCGTGCGTTCAGAGGTCTACAGGTACTACGGCAAGTCGGGGAACGATAATATGATCGGACTATCGCCGAGCTGCGCGCTATCGCTCTGCAGCGCAATCCGAAGGATTGTGGGATCGCCGGCGACACGCTCAATCGTCACCTTACATTCCTTGCTCAGATCTTCCGGCACGCGGTTGCGCGCGGGGTTGACGCACTCGCCGAGATCGAACTCGTTGCGCTTCG
Source organism: Bradyrhizobium sp. B124 (assembly GCF_038967635.1). Taxonomy (NCBI): domain Bacteria; kingdom Pseudomonadati; phylum Pseudomonadota; class Alphaproteobacteria; order Hyphomicrobiales; family Nitrobacteraceae; genus Bradyrhizobium; species Bradyrhizobium sp. B124. The sequence continues at coordinate 8,218,743 of NZ_CP152413.1, forward strand.
CTCAAAGGATAAGAAGAAGCGCGCACGGGACGAGAGGGCCAAGTTGCCGCTTGACCAGGCTGCGGCGATCTTCGGCACACCTCCATTTCACAGTTGTGCAGGTTGGAACGCGTTGGCAGAGCCGGGTCCTGACGGACTGAACCAGATCTTTCATTGCGCTCTCTACTTCGTACCGATCCTCATCTACTACACCCGCTGTCGCCGCGAAGAATTGTGCGGGTTGATGGTGGATGACGTCATCCTCGACAATGGCGAAATTCCCTATCTCCATATTGAGAAGAACGAACGGAGGCGAATCAAGATCCCTCAGTCGCAGCGCAACGCCCCCTTGCATGCGGAGGTGCTCCGGCTGAATTTAGCCGCCTACGTCGAGGCGATTAAGGTGCTCGGCTACAAGCTGCTATTCCCTGATCTTTACTCGCCTTCCAGTGCATCACCGCTGGGTGACCGTATCCGTCCGCGCGACGGAGGAAGGTTTGGGGGTTCATGGGATGCGGCATCTGTTCGGTGCACAACTCAAGAAGAAATTGGTGACGGAGGAAGATCGCGCCGATCTGCTTGGACACGGCGGCCATAGCGAGACCAGCGAGCGCTACTGCGAACCGCACGAGATCGCAACGTTGTACGGGTTCGTTCAGAAGCTTCAAAGCTTCCGGTGGTAATAGCTGAGCTGAAGCCCGAAGAGGGGTAGGAAGCGCCGAACCTCAGGGCAATCAACTGTCTTTGATTAATTAAGCAATCTGAACCTAATCGGCACCATCTAGACCGAGAAGGATGGTGAGTGCGATGGATACCCTCGACCTGTCAGGATTACTTCTCGAACTCTTGAGTGGCATGTTCGATTTTGGAGAGACAAAGGAACAGGGCTGAGGTCGCTGCGGCTGACGGCTAGCAGGGTTTGATGTCGGCACTGCTTCGCAGATACCCTGCCTTCTTGGAGGTCGTCGCCTTGTCAAATCGCCTGTGCCGTTTACAAATTTTCCGGTGTCCTCCGGGTGAGTGTGCCATGGCCACGATTGCAATGGCCACAGTCAGCGAGATCGTTGATGAGTCGCGTGAGCTGGCTGAGTGTGAATCGGCGTTGAACCGATAAGGGTGACAAAATGAGAAGCCCAGCTAAGAACGGAGATCTATATCGATCTCTACCTCGTTCGTTTCTAACTCTGTAAGATCGCCGCGCGTTGGAGCGCAAGATCCCGCCTTTATGGCCGCTATTGAACCCCGTTTGACGCCGCTAAAAACGTAAAAACCCGCAGCGTCGGTAACCGTTTGTCTTTTTAAACCATCAAAATCCCCGGTGACGGTCACTCCAGCAGCTGCCTTGCCGGCAAGTCCCGTCACACGACCAGCGGCCACGACGGTTCGGTTCTGGGAAACTCCGTTCGCGCTGGGTCGAAGTGTCTTCAAGTCGCCAACTTCCAAAATGTCGCCGGGGCGAGCATCCTTCAATTGAACCTCGACGCTTTCGATTCTTCCGAGAACAAGGGGTAGGCGCCGCCCAACCCAATCCTCAGACCATCGCAAGCTATGCTGAGGAATCGTCGTCGACTGCCATTGCTGGCCAGAATTGTGCTGATCAAAAATTGCATAGGAATTGCCGGGTGCCAGTGCTGGCGGAATAACGTCGGTAAACTCCACATGTGTTGCGTCTGCTCGCTTAAAAACAATCGAGGCGTGGCCTGATGGAGCGGCCCCGTCATCCCTTCGTATGCGGTAGGAAAACGCAATATGCGTGGCGTTAAACACCGACAGCGAGTTCATATCAAAGCTAACCGAGGCGACGTTTGATTGCGCAATTAATTTGGCAAATGCGGAGGGTCCGGAAGATTCTTGCCCCGAGATCCATTCGTATTGTCCCCCAGTCGAGGAGATGCGAGCAGAATGCTCCGGCGCTACCTTTCCCAGAATAATTGTTGGCGTATTGTCGTCTACGACGGTGATCGATTGGCGCCCTGACTCGTCGGCTGGATTGCGGACGAAATGAGTAATCGGTTCGCCATCGATGGACACCGTGGCGACGCCGGAATCTTTCACAAAAACAGTAAGTCCGTTCAGGTCGCGCGTGCTCGCAGCACGATCAGGAAAAACGGTTCCAAGTACCGGGTCAAAATAAGATCTAATTTGAACGGCAGACGTGTGCGGATCGACGGTAAGATGGTCACCGATGCCGGTGCGAAGAATATTGTAATTTGCCCATACGCCTGCCGCTGGAACCCAGACCCGCTGTCCGAACGGGTGATTTGCGGTGGGATCGTAGTAGTGCATTGAGAGCTCTGCGAAAGCGGCCATGGTCGCCGGACCGAAAGGTGACTCCGTCGTTGCGTGGAATGTCGGATCGAAGCGCGTGGTTCCGAAATGGGTATACCAATTGTGCTCGACTGTACGACCCTTACTGACCAGGGCCAGGCTCAACGCAATGAGCCCGCCGCTCGTTGATCCCTGGTCTGCTTGCCGGCAGTAGACATTCTCGCGACACAAAAAACGCTGCGCGTCGAAGTCAGCCATAGCGGGGTCGTGTTCGGCCAGCATCTTCGGAACATCGGAGAGGGGGCTGCCTAAAGCGCCGAAATCGCCATGTGTTTTTACAAGCGCGTAGAACCCGGCGAAGCTTTCGAATGCGGCAGGAATTTGCGAAGCAAAATTGACGGTTTCCTGATGGGGAGGGTTGTAGATCGCCGTGACACTGCGAATCCCCAATTTTTTCAGGATGTCCGCGTGATAGGCGTCGCTTCCTTTTCTGGCGGCCAATCCTTCCATGTCGTGGCGCACCACATCTTTCCCCGGCCCCTGATCGAGAAGGTCGCCGCGGTGGTAGTGTGGTCCGGGACCTTCAAAGTCTGGATGGTACGTGACCCCGCCGTGTCCAGTGGCTATTGATGGCCTTATGTTCATGTATTCAAGAAATGGAATTTGCGCCAAGACCGAATAGCGGCTGAAATTGTCCCTCTCGATTCCAGCAATCCTGGTATCGCATCCGGTGGTGCAAGAGGGAGCGCGCAGAAGCAGGGCGGTTACGGCCGGTAACGGTGCGGAGACGTCGTTGATCCGCGAACCAAGAGGCCATTCTTCATTCAAAACCAGCGTTATGGTGTGAGGCGTCTGCGTCTTGGCGTCGCCGTCGCTCTCCATGCTTCTGATGACGTCATTGGTATAGTTTGATGAGGTGCCGTCAGCAAAGCGGACTTCGATGGTCAGATCCTGCGGCGCCGTTCCATCCAGCAGAAGCCGAAGTTGCTGATAGCCTCGGCGATGTTCGAAGCTCTTCAACCACGGAGCATCGGGGAGCGAAACCTCGGTCGAACTGCTCGAGAGTTTCACCGGCTCTGGAAAGGTTGCTTTATACTGAGGCACCATATCATCCGACCATGAATGCAGATGATCGATATTGCCCCGGTGCCATTCTCGAGTAAGCAGTTCGAATACAGGCAGGTTGTCAACTAATGAAGGCTGTCTATTCAATCCGCTGAAAGAGTCGAAAAAGGCTCCCACATCGGGTAGTCCGCTGGAGCTGCTCACCCAGACACTATCGGAAATGGGTAGTCCTAGATCTTCGTTAAGGAACCTGTGAATGGCTGCCTCGTGCCATGGCGCCTCGTAGTCGGCGTCGCTGGAGATGGTGACCATCTGACCGAAGGGAAACGGCAACCGGCGAAGATCAGAGCTCGCTGCGTCAGCTGAGCCGCAGAGGCTCGTGCACAGGATCGTGCACAGAATCAGAGATCGCACGTTCAAAACCTCTTGCTTCCCGCCAGCCCTTCGTCGCGCACGATCGTCTCAAGGCCGTCGGCGAGCAGACGTCCCAGCCATTGGTGTCCATGGACAGAGAAATGCGCATCGTCCGCATATTGGAGCGGTTCATGTCCTGCAACCGAGCCGTCAGGGGCGGGTGCCTGAATGCAGCTGATTCCAGCTTCCTTGCAGAGCGCTGAAAAATTCTGCAACTCCTGCTCAATGCCCATGGGAACGGTTCGCTGATCCGGCAGGGTTATCTTGTTGGCGCATGTCGTGGATTTGCGACAGTTTGCCTGGTCAAGAGCTGTTAACATCGCAATATGGGTCCGCGGGAAATCACTTTTCAATTTCTTGATGATTGCCAGCAGCAGATCGAATGATGCCTTTGCCTCCGGAATAAAGTCTTCGCGTGGAATCGAGAAGGCTTGGTACATAGGTAGACCCGGGAGCAGCGGGCTTGGATCAGGCGCGACCGCATCGAGCGCCCAGACCGCATCCCAATTCCGGAATGCAAGTTGGCCTCCCTTGTCCAAATAAAAATTGTCGAGCGGGCTATGTTCGTAATTGTAGCCGAGACTTTTCTTTATGAGAGCGGCGTTCAACTGTAACGCGTAGGCGGCATTGTGCTCGAACACGATGATGTCGGGATCGAATCTCATGCCGTAGTCGCGTATGGCTCTGTAGTTTGCGCCAAGATTTCCGTTGTCTCGCCCTGCGGAGATTACTTCGACACAGCGCCCGATCTTGATGCCTAGCTCTGACTCGGCAACGAGATTGAATTTTTCACCAGGTTTGACCTGCAGTGAAACGAGACCGCTTCCGCCAACAACAAAGATACGCAAACAGCGATCTCTGTTTTCAAATACTCGGTCTCGATCCAGTTGCCCGAAATTGTTGGCGAAACTGATCCCGGCAAATTCCTGAACAGAACCTCCGCCAGGCCAGCTCGTAACGCGATGCGGCGCGTATCGATAATAGCTGGGGACGCCTTCGACCGTAGCAAAGCCCCCCTCGAGCTTGACCGCCTTCGGATTGGGAGGCAAGTGCGCTGGATTGGGGAATTCTGGTCCCACGGGGATCGTGACATGGATTTGGCCTACCGGCAAAAGCCAACGCCCGGAGCTCGCATAATACTCAACTCCTTTTAAACGAAATCGGAGCGAGACGGGCTGGTTTGGTGGCAAGTCCGTAACTCCAAAGCCATTGTCGAGCGAAAGCTCAACATGGCGTCGGCGGCCATCCTCAAACACCAGCTCCAGTGACGATCCAGGTTCAGGTGCCGCCCAGGTTATCCGGCCATAAATACTTGCCGCTTCGGATGGATCAAAGATTGTTCCACTCTTCGTGAACGTTATGGCGCGAACCGCAAAAGCGGTATTCGTCATTCCCTCAATAGTCAGGATCCAACGACGAATGTGATGATCCTGCCCGCTACTCAATAGTGCATCGTGAAGTTCGCGCGGAACCGATCCAACCAGACGATGGTGTGCGGTCTCAGTCAGCGATAGGTGTGTTCCATTCGCGATACTCGCATCGACACCTTCCGGCTCATTGCCGCCTGCGGGCGCGGCTTGCGAAAGCCCGTCATCCCCCAATCGAGATTGCCACACAAAGACACGATTATCGTCGAGTGCCACTGCAATCGAGATCTGTCCTGCGTCGAGCGTATCGTTCGACAGTTCGACATTGATTTGATCAACATCTGCCGGCTCCGAACGATCGGGAGACCAGATCAGGCGCGCAACTTGCTGCTCGGAGGTCAGGATTGCAGCATCAACACGAATCGGACCAATACGGCGTTGGGTAAAGACACCACCATACACTTCTACCAGGCCGGCCTTTTGATACAGATCGACGGGATCTAGGAAAGCCAACCTTTCGTTGGCACCACTTTGCGACTTCGCTGCACTTTGGGAGTTCGCTACGGAAAGCTTTTCGCTTGCAGCCAAACGCTCGAAGCGAAATTGTAGCGCTGCCAGATCATGTGCGAGACTATCGGCCTTTTCCGATTGTGCTTTAGCTGGAGCGAGTTGTGTTCTAATTGCAGCGAGTTCCTTGGAAATTCCTTCGATCCTGGCGGCCTGCTCATTTTGCACATCGTGGATGCCCGTAATCACACTCTTGATGCGCAACCATTGATGCTTTGCAATGGGGAACCCAACGGCGCCAACAAGGGCCACAGCCACCACTAGGGTGACGATCCCGATCGTGATTGAACGCTTCATCTTCCCCAACCCTGGAGGCACACCAAGCTAACCGGAAGCGAATGCCATCGGTCGGCCTTATTAAATGTCTTTTATGTGTCTAAGCCGACGCTACGAACGTGACAAGGGACTTGACACACCCCAGGCCATCAGAGAGATCTGGCCGCAACCAAAGAGCGATTGAAATGAACTGCTACTTTAAAAAGGCTTTGGCCGTGGCCACGCTGGCCTTGTTCGCGCCAGATGGGCACGGTGCGGGTTCGTTGAGATGGATCGTTGCCAGTGCAACTGCTGCGGAGGCGCAAGGGGCCACTTCCGGGCTTACGCTAGATGAAAAAGATCAAGCCGCCGCGGTTCGTGACGATAAACTCATAATTCTGCTAAATTTTCAAAACGTGCGCGAGGGACTTGAGCGTAGTCCCGATAGTACCGCGGTCGTCGTCGCGACTTCAGCCCAATATGCAAAAGCTTACCTAGCCAAGCCCGAATACAAACAAATCAAGCAGACGACGGTTTATCCTGTTTTCATACAGAGCATGGACGAGTACAGAAACGCAAATTTTGCCGGAATGAAACGGCTCGGCACAATTACGTTTGAACGAACCGACTCTGGCGTATTGATCAGCGACAATAAATTGATGCTTCATTAGGTCGGGCCGATCTTGTTCTTTAGTATCATCAATCGACGGTGCCCGCACGCTTGATAGCCATCGGCACATCTTTGGGTTGGTAGTTGATGAGTTCAAGCGACCACACGGAGCTGCCATCCGGCTTCGTCTCCACCTGGGCAAAGCCAAGTTTTCGGTAGTGGTCCGCCACCATATCGTTTCGGCCACTCGGGCGGTAGATACCGATAAGCTCTTTGCCGCCCGATTGCTGGACCCGCGCGACAAGTTCGTTCAGGACGGCCTGTTCGACCCCGCGCCCCAACACCCTGCAGCTCATCAGCCATGTGTCCACCGTCCAGCCAACGCCATCCGCTCGTGCAATAATGACGCTAATCATGCCGTTGTCGCCGTAAGAATCGGCCAAGCGTACTTGATAGGTCAGTACGTCTGAATTGCCGCCCAGTTGCTCGATATCGGCCTCTGTATAGCGCCGCGTCGTGAGATTAAATTGATTGGATTTGTTGATGAGCTGCGTGATCCGGCTACGACCGGCGTTGTCGAAGGGGCCGATCGTCATCACCATGTTCAGCGACTTCAAATATGAATTCAGGTCACGGGCCTGGCTCTGCAACGATGCCCGTTGCGCATTGGCCTGGTATTGCGCCGCGCGCTGACGATCTTCGTCCAAAAACGCTACGGCTTCAAAATAACCTGCGCCCATCACGTAGTGCGGATACAGCGCTGGATCTTCGCCCAACTCAGGTACCGCAACCTGGGGAAGGGCTTGTCGAACCTGGCCGCGTTCCACCGGGTTGTCGTCGACAAAGACCAGAGCATCGAGGCCTATATTCAGCGCTTTTGCTACCGCTTCAAGATTACTCGCCTTGTCGGTCCAGTTGGCCTGAAAGACGGAAATATGTTCCTCCCGCAACAGCATTTCTGGATGTTCGGCAAAGGCGGAGCGAGCGACGCGCTCGTCGTTTTTGGAGCTGATCGCGAGCATAATTCCACGGTCGCGAAGGTCGAGCGCCATTTGCTGAACGGCAAGAAACGCCTCGCCCTCGGCCGAACCTTGTCCAAGCACGATACCGTCCAGGCCGTCATCGCCGATCACACCTCCCCACAGGGTGTTGTCGAGATCGAGCACAAGACATTTGCGCGACTTGCCCACGAGCGCACCGATGATCCGTGCGCAATAGTCCGCATAGATCGGTACATATTGCTGCGCGAATGGAAGCTTCGCAATATGCCATTGAGCGGCATTGAACCAATTCTGAACGCCGAGATTCTGCGCAAGGCCACAGACGTCAAATATCACGTCGGGACTTTGACGAAGCGTCTCACCAACATCCTGATTGAAGCGCTGGATCCGTCCGCGTTGGGTTAGCTCAAGTTTCGCGTCCAAGCTTCCGAACAGTTGTTCCGGCGGGCAGGCGACGGTCTGGAAAATGAGCGTTCCCTTGTACCGTTGCCTGAAAGCATCGCGCAGCGTGTTGAAATAAGCTACGGCATTTTCGACGCTGCCTGTTATTCCAAACTGCAGGTCTTCGTAAGCCCGATGATCCAGCGCCAACAGAATCGCATTTGGCTCCGACTTAATGACCTTGGAGTCGGATTCCGTCGCAGCCTGCATCACCTGGTTGAACTCTGCTTCGACGATGCGAAGGTCCACGCCATATCGCAATGCGCTTGCGCATAGCGACGGTGCGATCAGTTTAGTCGTGGCATTGCTGACCAGGCCCAGCTTGAATGGCTGCAAGCCGGCAATCTGCCCGCCCTGCTTTTCGCGTACCTCACCCAGCGTCCGTGCCAAAACGTTCAACTGGCTCTCATTGAGCGAGTGCTGCGACAACGCCCGCAACGCGTGGGCCCCATTTGCCGGGGCGCCATCGATCTCACGGCACAATCGCCTGAAGCTCTCAGGCGCGGGCGGGAGCCAGGGCAGTAACGATAGGTCGAAATTCATGGCAGGCTCACTTGATTGCGCTCAGCGCGAGACGATCAACGATTTCAACGGCGACATCCTCGGGCTTCGTAAATGCACCTTGCAGGCGCAGTTGGTCGAGAAAACGCTTGTCGAAGACTTTCAGCATATCGGTCTCGGTAAATCCTGGCATAACCGAGGACACGCGGAGCCAGGGAAATTCTGAATTGAGCTGCGCTATAACACCGAGAAGGCCGAATTTCGAGATGTTGTAGGCACCCATGCTGCTCATTACCTTCGGAAGAGCGGATGCGGCCTCCGGGACCCCGATTGCCCCGGTCAACACCGCGGCGACGGATCCGGCCTTTCGGGGCCTGAAAAACTGCCGGACCAGCTCGGCCAACAGGTATTGCGGGCCGACTACATTTGCCGTCCAGAACAGGGAATGATCGGCAGCAGAAATCTTGCCGAACGGAGCAACCACGGGGGGCGGAGAAGCTGCGAGAACCGCGCCGACAACGGGGCGGCCGTCCTTGGCCAGCAGCGCGATGCCATGATCGATCGATGACGGGTCGGCCATGTCAAAGGCAATTGACAGTCCCCCGCACGCTTCCGCGATCGCGCGCGCCTCGTCGCTTTTATGCCGACGATGTCCAACGACCGGCACCAGTCCCTGGCTGCCGAGTTGTCGTGCGACACATCGACCAATCCCGCCTGTAGCGCCCGTGATGACAACAAGACCGCTCACACTTCCTCCGGAGGTGGTTCAGGGCGGCTCTAATCGACGTGGAACGTGCAGCGAGCGGCCCGGTGCATGCAAGTCAACTATGAGAGATGCAGCGTTGCCAAAGCACTGGCCGTCGCGATGGTGCGCTCACCGGACGCTACCTTTATTTTGAGCGACAGGCTACGTGCGGCTTCTGAATAGTGCGTGACCTCAGCAAAAATGTGCGCGGCCTCTCCGACATATAGCGGTTCGCGAAAGTCGATCTTCAGCGAACTCCAGATGCCCGCGCTTCCTGGCAGTCGCATACCGATAATCCTGGAAATCTGGGCGACAATCATGGCGCCATACACGACAGACCCCTTAAGGCCGCGGCCACGCGCAAATTCCGGATCAAGATGCAGGGGATTGAAGTCACCTGAAATGCTCGCAAACGCCTGTTGCTCCGTTTCGCCGACAACGAAATCAAATTCGGCCGTCGCGGAGCTAAGCTCGGCTATGTCAACGAGACTGATCGGTGAATCCGTCTTCAACTTATCGGCCGTCCTTTTTAATGATGCTTTCGACCACCTGGCCGACGTTTTCGAACGATGATACCTCGGCGGCCGTGAAGCGGACGTGAAATGCCTGCTCGAGCGCTACGACGAGACGAATGTGGGCCAGGCTGTCCCAGCCATCGACATCAGCCGCGACCGTCGTTGGCTTAATGACAATGCCGTCATCATCGAAGACGTCGGCGAAAACCGGCTTCATGCGTTCATAGATTTCCGCCTCTGTCATCGAAACTCCAGCTCATTTTTCATGCCGCCCGGGCGAGACGGCTAAATACCAAAACCATTCGGGCATGTTATCAGGCGAGACGTCTTTCGCAAGTTTCGCGAGATCACGCCGGTGTTCGAAACAGCAGGCCGCCCCATTGTGCGGCAAAAGCAGGAGAGGCGACCATCAACCATGCGCCGGCGGGCGGCTGCCGACGTTCGAGGTATTGTCGAATCGCAAAAATCGGATCTACGCCGCCGAAATGGGCAAATCGGAAGTCTGTTTGAAGACGCGTCAGCAGTTCGCGATGTTCGCTAAAAAGAATGGGAACGCGGTTTTTCCCGGTCGAAGGCAAGAATATCGCCTCGATATCTTGCTGCGTCAAACCTTGCTGCGCAAGAAGCGCGTCCGTAACCGCAGCGAAATGCAGCTGTTCGCCGCGAACATAGTTGATCTGTGCCTCGGCATTCTCGAAATGAACCTTGATCAGGTGGTCGTCAGCACTTGGCTGGCCGCCGGGCGCGTCGCCGAAATCGATGCGCATCGCTCCCCAGTCTTCATTACTCGACGACTCGGAATAGCCGGCGACTTCAAGGCCGGGACCCTGGCTTGCCGTCAGGACAATCGCCGCCGCGGCGTCCCCCCAAAAAAACGCACCGTGATTCATATTTCTGGTGTGAGACGACGCGCGACAACTGGTAACGACCATAATGTCGCCGCGGTCAGGATCTGCTGCGAGCAGTCGCACCGCCAGATCAATTCCTCGGAGAACGCCGACACAGCCCTGAGCCAGATTAAGGCATTCCGCTTTGCTCGATCCAAGCGCAGCCCGGACGGCAACGGCCGGAATTTCCAAACCGTAAGATGTAATCAGTGAGGGCGCCGAGATCACCATGCGGATATCGTCCGGTGCAATCTGGCATTGCCTCAGCGCATCACGGCCCGCGTGCACCATAAGCGCCGTCGAGTCCTCGGTAGAAATATGCGTAATTTGTTGCCCAAGGCGCGGAAGTCGCTTGGCCTCATCAGCCGTCAGAGGCAGCGTCGAGATCTCCACCGGCTCGCCCGGAAAGTGAAACCCAAACCCCCGGATCCGGATTCGCGGTCGATTGTCGGCCCGTACGTTCATGCTTGCCATCAGGGCTCCCTCCGCAGTTGCGGGATGGATTGGCTTAGGCCGTTCTCAACGATATTTCTGGCGACGATTGCGTTCCCCGCATCATTTAGATGACCGTAGTCGAGATAGTACTGCTTGCCGATGTCGGGGAGGGGCGGCAGGAACATAATTCCGCGATTCTGGTAGGGCAGGAAAATCGCCGTAAGCGCGTCCTGCAACTTCTCATAATGCTGCGCATCCATCAGTTCGGCGAGTTGGCCTTTTTCTTCTGTCGCATAGAAAAATACAGCGCATTGCGCATTCGACGCCAGGCCATCAAGCGTTCGCTTCAATGCGGCGATCTGAGGGTTGTCATCTGTAAGGGTGACCGCGCCATATCTGTTCTTTGCCTTTATCGTCAGCAAGATATCATCGAGCGGATCAGCTTCCGCCGGTGGTCTTCCTAGTTGGCGATCCAGCCGATCGCGCAAACGCCTTATCACGCCGGAAGGCTCTCCGTCGAAAACGCGCCACTGAACAAAATCGCGCATCCGGTAAAGCCGCCAATGACTGAGCGCGAAGTCCTGCAGCGTGGTTTCCGTCCGCGACGTCCACGCCCGGCGTGTATCGTCGTCATGCAAATTAAAGGAGCTGTCGATAACCATGGTCGAGAGCCACGGCCGACTGTATCGATTGCTTTCCTGTGAAAAGTCGGTTGAAAAGGCGCGAAGACTAATATCCGCGACGATACAATCAGGTTTGAGCGGCGAGAGTAGCCGCACGACCTGTTCAATATCGGTCGGCAAGCCGCCATTCATGGCAAGGTTCATGATCGAAATTGGCTGTTGAGGAAACCTCTCGTGCAGGATCTGTCCGACGTGCGCGGGAATGGTGTGCTGCCGCCAGTTCGCGTCGCCGGCTTCCTCCATGCGGCGACCGTAGACCACGGAGTCGCCCACGAATGCGATGCGACGTCCCCTTAGTTCCCGGAAATAATCCAGCTTCGCGTAAAGCGTGGCGGGTGTCTGAATGTCGACGGCATCTGCCAGAAAAGTAGTCGTCTTGGTGGCGTACCCGATCGCCGCGTCAATCGCTACAAAGGCAATCAGTACAGCGAGCAGCAGCCGTTGCAGACTTGGCGGAGAAGCTTTCTTCATTGGATCCGCCGGCATCAGAAATTCTGGTAGGCAAAGATCGCCAGTTTCGAGTTCATGAAATACAGGATGATGACGATCTTCACGACGATAACGGCGACTTGTAGGATCGTTGGTTGCAATGATCGCATTAGTGCCACCCGACCAGCCGTTGATAGGTTGTGATCGCGTCAGGTAGCGACCCCTGCCACCAGATCATTGTTAGCGACACGAAGGCGTAGGTCGAAATTCGCCCGGTCCACAGACTGAGTGCTGTCTGCGACGGCGCATACCGTACGCCGCGTGCTTTTGCCTTGGCGCGGGCAAATTCACGTCGGATCTGGATTGCAAACAATACGGCGCCCTGGAGTATTCCGAAAATCAGGAACCCGATGGTCGTACCGTGCCACATCGCCACGAGTACCATGGTCACGACATAGATCGACGCGATCGCGTACATCTGCTTCTCGCGTGGTACGTTGACAAAGACGGCTTTGCTGAGCGGCGAGAAAACGTAATCCTGGATAACGGAGCCGAGCGACATGTGCCAGCGGCCCCAGAATTCCTGCAAATTACGTGAGGCGAATGGTGCGTTAAAGTTCTCTACGATCCGGAAACCCATCAGCGCAGATACTCCGATAACGATATCGCAATAGCCGACGAAATCGAGATACAGCAGTGCCAGCGTGGAAATCGCGCCAATCCAGAGAACAGGAGTTGAGAGGTCATTTACGTGCGGCATCATCGAAAAGATGCCGAGATCCATGAGGTTGTCGGCAATGACAAACTTTTTGATAAAACCGTTGAGCACCCGGTTCAGGGCATCGAAGCTTGCTGGCTCAAGCGGCACGGGCTTGTTGCTTGTTTCATTGAATCGATGAAATCGCTCAATCGGGCCCGCCAGAAGTGTTGGAAAAAAGATCATATAGTTGAGGAACGTCAGCGGACGCAGCCGGTCGCCGGGAGCGACTTCGAGCACAAACGTGATCGCCCGAAATACGATATAGGAAATGCCGATAAGCTTTACCGGATGGGCATGGAATGGATTGACGGCGCCGAGAAGGTTGGGATCCTTCAATAGAAACAGGGCGGACCAAAACAGCGCGACAATAAGAAACGACGTGGCAATCGACCAGAAGCTTGCATTCGCAGCCTTGCTCACGCCCAACAGATAAACGATGGCCAAAAATGCGGCCAGCAGCGCTAGCTGGTCCCATTCCGTGATGAAGGTTGCGAGGAAATAGAGGCTCAGCAGCAGGACCACGAGCTCGCGCATCAGCCGCGGCGCACATAAGCGGCAGGCCAGAATCGCCGCAAAGGTGATGAGGATGAAGCTGAACGAGTTTAGAGCCATTTCTCTACTGAAAAGACGTTTGCGAGCGGTCTCGCCCCGGCGACCCTAGCGAAAAGCCGAATGCGGGAAAACGGCCCCAATTCCGTGCTTTCCGGTCGGGATCTGGAATGAGGCCGATATCCCCTATTTTATTGGCGGTCAACTGAGACTGAATACAGGGCCTATCCTGTCGGCGGCCCCGCGTGCCGGTCGTCCTTGAGCTGCGGGCGGCTCAACCCACCGGACCAAACAGGCAAATGGAGTGAAATTGGCTACTATGGTCTAATGCCTGCACTCGTTTATCGCGATGTCGAGTTCCGCTTCGTTTTTGACAACCTCGATTTTACGGCCTTGCTGCGGGAAGCACGACAATCCGCTGGAACCGAGCGCGCGGATCGTAAGCTGCTCTTCCCGCTTTCGGTGGTAGAAGAAATAGTATCCATCCACGTCTGTGGTGGTGTCGACGACTTCGCCGGACGAGGAGGTGAGTTGTACCGGCACCAGGGCCAGCGGAGCGCTTCCGTCGCGCGTGACGCGGCCGGCAATGAGCTTTCCGCCGTCCGGAGCCTCGCCGTTACCTGAGGGACGTAGCGCCTTGAGGTCACGAATGTCGATGGCTTCGCCGGGAGCCGCATTAGCCAGCGAGATCCGCACCTCCCGAACCCGTCCGAGCGGCAATGGCGGCCTCCGCCAGTCTTGCTGGTTTGCCAGTGGCTTTGGCCAGGCGAGACGCGCGATGTCAAGCGTGTGCGCTCGCCACTGGTCCGGGACCGTCAATGGGGGGACCACCCAGACGCTCGAGCCTTCGTGGTCTGCTGGCGGCTGTGCCGATTCCAGAGCCGTTACGACGCCGCCGTCTTCCATCAGCATTTCGATTTTCAACGCGGCATCGGAAGATGCGGCTGAACTACCGGCCGTCGATAAACGTTTCCGGATTGCAAAATGCAAATGACTGGTGTTCCAGAGATCGAGGCTCCAGGGCTTGAAAACGATCCCGGCTTGCCCCGCAGTGTCGGCTTCGAGGCTGACGAAGTCGTTGGCCGGCGTCACGTCGACGAATTTGCCGGAGCGGATTTTGACATCGCCGCGGTCCTGCAACGCAACTTTTCCGATAATCGGCGTTGGGGCGTTATCGCCGACGATCGTAATCGATGGCTTGCCGGTCTCATCGGGTGGGTTGCGGGTAAAGGTATCGACGGATTTGCCCCCGACGTTGACCGAAGCCTGCTCTGGATCGCTAACATAGAGTGTAAGCCCATGCAGGTCGCGCGTTCCTGCCTTCAAATCCGGGACAGTGACATGCGTGACGGGATCTTCCCAAGGCGTGATTTCGACTGAAGATCCGCCCGCGCCGACCTTGAGGTTGGGCTTAATTCCCGCCTGCATGATCTGGTAGCCGAACCAGGTATTCGCAGGCGGCGACCACGGGCGCCGATCGAGGCTCACGCTTCCGTCAAAATTATAGACCTGGTTGGCGAGCCTTCTGATCCACTTCAGTGTTTTAGGTGTGAGCGGTTCTTCCTGCGAGGCCTTAAAATCCGAGCCGCCTGACCCGAAGTGCGTATACCAAAAATGCCTTACTCTCTGCCCCTTGTTGATCAGATAAAGGCTGTCGCTCAACAGTACCGGCAGCGCATCGCCTTGAGAGATATCGCAAGTGGGTGCGCAATACAGCGAACGGCGATCTTCTTCTGACATTTCCGGCGCGGTCAATCGCATACCGTCCGCAAAAGCTTGGACACTCGAAGGGTCGAAGTTAAATATTGATGTTCGTCTAACATCGTAGAGGCCGTTGTAAGTCGTGGTCAAATTCGTAAGGTCGGAAGCTGTGCTGGCAGAAACCACGATGCTAAACTGATCCGTTCCGTGGGCCGGGAAGTATGGCCAGACGCCTCGGACAGAGAGTTCGCGGAGCAAGTCGGAGTAATACGCATACGTGTCTATGCGATCGGCCATCGCTTCACGGTGAACCACTGTTGCGGGGTCGGTAAAGACGGTGCCAGGCGTTCGGGGGAGATCGAGTGCTGCGCCTTCAATTCCAAACCCTGAAATCAGAGTGTTTCCACCGTGCGATGTCGTTATCTGGGGCCGAATATTCCAGCGCTTCAGCCATGGGATTTGGTCCAGCACGATCTGCCGGCTGAAATGATCGCGCTCCACCCGGATGAGGCTTACGGGACAGCCCTCCGCGCAAGAGGGAGCGATGAAGTCTACACGATCAATAAGCATTGGATTGATCGCCAGCGGCGTCGATCCGGAATTGGTGGATGGAATGATGACTTCGACGATCCACCCGAGTTTGCCGACTTTGACTTGGACCGTTTTTCCTCGGCCAATAGAGCCCGAATTGAAAGACATGTTATTGCCCTGGGTATCGTGCAGGGCGATCGTCAAATCGGCTGGCGGCTTTGCGGAAAAATAGAATCGAACACTTTGGGCCTCTTGACCGGAGATAGCGACGGGAACCTTGGGTAGTTCTTGACTGGTTCGGACGGCAGACAGCGCAAGGGGAGGATCAATCTGATTTTGTAGTTGTAGAACTCCGTCCTCGCTCCAACCGTGGAAATGATCGATGTTACCACGGTGCCATTGGCGGAGTAACAACGCGAAGGTGGGTTCGCTGCCGGCGCCTGAATTGCGTCGATTTAGTCGCCCTGGTCCCAAGAAAAGTGCTGACGTCAGGGGAGTGCCGCCCTGCGGCCACAGCGAGTCCGATATCGTCAAGCCGAGATCTTCGTTAAAGACCCGGTGGATCGCTGCCCCGTGCCACGGACGCTGCTCATCGACATCGCTGATGAAGCTCACGACGTGGGAAAATGGATACGGAAGCGGACGAACGACAGGATCGGGCTCTGCTGCCTTCGCCGCGATCGGAAGCAGCGCAATGCAGAGCAAGAGCCGGGTGCTTACCCGAGCCGCGGTCTGCGATGGTCGCCATGTTCTCATCTTGAAGGCGCACGCAAGATATCCGCCAACGGTGCGGTCAACTGCTGAGCCAGCCATTGATGACCGAGTGGCGAATAGTGACCGTCGAATTCGAATGTCAGCAGGTTTGGCATCTCGCCGTAGGCATCCGAGAAGGTCGGATTGATGCACTGATAGTTGTTTTTCTGGCAGTATTCGGTCACGTCTTTCGCATAGATTTTTGCGCCGACGGGGACAGTCCTGCCATCCGCAAGCGTCAATGTCGTCTCACAGCCTTTGCGGCATTGGGCCTGGTCGATGCCGGTGTGGAAGATGAATTTCTGGCCAGGATGATGCTGCTCGATGTACTTGACTATCTCTGTCCAGTACCGAAAAGCCTCCTTGCCGGGATCGGGCATCACGTCAAAAGGCACACTCAACGTGTAGCCGAACGGAATGCCCTTGACGTACTCCGGATGGGTTGGCTTGCTCATAAACACCGGATAGACGGGGGATGCCGCACGAAAAGTGAAGGATCCGCTCTTGTCATAGTAGAAGTTCGGCAAGGCGCTATTTTCCGGATCGAAGCCAAGGCCATCGTGCAGCATTTGCGGGTTGACCTGATAGACCAGACCGGAAGCCATCGACACCAGCGTGTGATCGACATTGAACTTAGACGTATAGTCACGAATGCGAGGATAATTCGTACCAAGGTCGCCATTGTCGGTGGCGGCTGAAATCACCTCGACGCATCTGCCGAGCGCAACGCCGAGCGTTTCCTCAAGGATGATATTGAATTTCTCGAAGGCCCGAACCTGAAGCGCGACCATATCGCTGCCGCCAGTGCTCGCCAGACGAACGCACTTATCAGGATTATCGAAAAAACGGTCGCGATCTTGATAGCCGTGATTGTTGGTGAACGTCGTCGAATCGTATTCCTGCACCTGGCTTCCGCCGGGCCAATATTGACGTGAATGGGGTTCATAGAGAGCGGAGTCTGGCGAAGGTACGCGCGGTCCCACAAATCGTGCTGTCTTTGGATCGGGAGCGTGTCCATCGCTGTTGAAGTAGTGTGGCTTCATGTCGATCGAAATGTCGTCCCGGCTATAACCCGGTACGAACCACCTTCCGAGGGTCGCGAAGTGCTCCAGCTGCGGATACCGCACGCGCAGCGAGACGGGTTGCGCGGGATCGATGCCTTTAAAGGCAAAGCCGCCATCGGCCCCGAGCGTTTGTTTGGTCACCCGGCCGGAATCGTCAAGCAGTTCGATCGGCGTTTCCGGGGGAATATCTGCTCCCGACACGCGCCCCGATAACGTGACGCCAATGGTGGTGGCGGCGGGCATTGGCCGGATCAACGCCAGACTTTTGAAGCGTACCGTTGTCCCGGCTGCGCCATTTATTTTCACAAACCACTGCTGGATCTGGTCGCGCTGCCCATTGCGAAGCTGCAGCACAAGATTTGCCGGCAGTGGAGCAATCACCTTGTTTGCCGACGGATGAGGTTCTCCAATTGAGTTCGCCGCATTCGCCTTTGCGACGATGTCCGTTGGAAGCAGCGGAGGTAGAAGCCCTGTTGGAGCGAGGGTGGGCGGTCCAAGATTGATCGTATAGGCGCTGGCCTGACCGTCCTTGCCAATAAAGCCAATGGTGAGCTTTCCCGCAGTGGGAACCGCTGCGAAATCCACCTCCAGATGCGTCGCGTCGCGGGCTGGACTATAGTCCGGTGACCAGATGACCCAGGCTTCGTCGTGCGTGATTTCGAGATCGGCCTCACTGACCCGAATTGCTCCGCTGCGGCGTTCGCGCAGGCTTGCTCCATAGATCTCGAAAAGACCATTCTTGCGATACGGACCGACCCGGTCGAACAACGCAAACACCGGGGCGCCGACGCCGCGGTAATCGCTGACAAGGGGCGGGCGATCGGAGTTGCTTCCGAAATTTGTCGCCAATGACAGCGATTCAAGTTCCTTGATACGCGCGTCAAGAGCCCCGATGCTCGCGATAAGCTGCGCGTTTCCAGCCGGCTGCCCTTCAACGACAACCGTCTTCGGAGGCGAGGGCGGCACCATCGCCGGGAGTTTCTGAGCCAATATTCGATCAATGCGAGTGTTGATATACTTTCGCGTCAGCTCATAGCCGCTCGCAACGACGGCACAACCCACGACGATCAATATCGTCGTTACAACGTTCTTCTTTACCTGGGTCATTTTCATGGTCGCAGAAAACTTTCGCCGGAGCAGCGGTGTTAATTTGAAACGCCCTTACGGATTGAAGGAGATCTTGTTTTCGGTGCGGACAACGTCGCGATTATTACGCTCGAATGTAATGGTGCCGAAGCGCTTCATGCCGCTGAAGTTCGCCCGATTGTATTCGTCCATGCTGTCGACGGCGATCAAATAGACAACGACCTTTGGGAGCTCGGCGAATTCAGCCTTCGCGAGGAATTCTCGCGCATATGCGGTCGCCGTCGCCGCCATGATGGCCGGAGCTTCCGCTCCGTCCTTCTTGAGTTCCTCGATGCTTGGGTTGAGGTCGAGGACAAGGATGAAATAGGTGTCCTTCTTTGCGACAGCACGGCTCTTCTCCGCAACGATGAGGGGCTTGGAGTCAGCAGCCCAACCCGGTGTCGCGCCAAGAAGCACGATTGTTACAAGCGCCGATATCCAATCCCGCAAGGACAACAGGCGAACCGGGCATTTCAATTGACCAGAGTTCCTTTGATAAGTTCCCGGCGAGATGAGCCGCGCAAAAAGCAAAGGCCTTAAGCCAAAAAATCTGTAGCTAACTGGAGTGGCACGATGGGTCAAGTTACTGTGTCTATGCCTTGGGCGGTTTCAGTTGGGGCGGCTGGGTACCGTGATTCGTCTCGCAAATACTGGGCTTCTTGAACGTCGTGTTTCTTTGGGCGCGCCGTTCGGCAAACTGTTCATGTTTTTTGCTAGGGCCGATAACTCAACCATGGCATCCGATAGCCGAAGATCACCGGGCGATCCAGTGCTTTGTCCTACATGACAGGGGCAAGGCGAACGGAATTGCCCTCAGTAACAGATGTTCGGGCTGGCTGCCCTGCAGGATTACGCACTATCAAATTGCACGAAGGGTCGCGCCGTAAACAGCGGGTCCGCTTTGTCTGCCGATGTTGTTATATGTATTGCGCAAATCTGCCAGGAGGCCCTCTGGGTCCTCCCGAGGCCCCAACCCCTACGGACCAAACGCGCCCCGAAAACTCGCCAGCCGCAGCCGGAATTTTCTGACCTGACAACCCTGTCAACTTGACGAAGGTCGCGCGTCAACCGTGTCAACCCAGAATCTGAAGTCTGCCGCTGGAGGATTTTGGGGGGGGCGCTTGGGCCGTAGGTCAGCCGGGTCGGTGAGGGATCCGCGCCACGGCGACGCGATACGATTGCTGCGGCTATTCGGTAGGGCGTTCACTTACCGCGATACCGCGGCCGAACCATCGCATCCCAATCGGCAGTCGTCCTAGACAGGCGCGGCATCATCTAAGTCCGACACCGGCGGCGCTCGCTCTCTCCCGAGGGAAGCGCCGGCCAATCGACGGGCTGGCCAAGCAGCTCGTCAAACGCCAATCGGCATTGATCTAGCATCGGAAACTCGTAGCACCAAGTCCGCTTTATTACGCCAGGTGAAACTTCAAGCGAAGGATGAGGCTTGCGCAAACCTGGGACCAAGTTTCCAAGGCGCTTGCCAAATTCGGTGGCGCCACGCTTGCGTCCGACGCCGGTCTGAGGAGCGAATTTAATGTACTCGGCGTGAAGGTCGTCGCACCTGATCAGCGAAGGCCACTCGTCGCTTTCGTGAAGGCGGTTGAACCAGAAGTCGTTGATTGTATCGAGAGATCGAATTTTCTGCTCAAGCAGTGCGTTCGTTTGGGGCAGACGCCACAGGTCACCTTGGCTTAGGTCAAACGTGAGCAAGTCATGCAGCAGTCGTTCGCGGCCACCGTTATTCAACTCCTCGTTCATCTCCGCAAAGTACGTGCGATTTTGGGCGCAACGCGGATTCACGTCGAGAACGACGAATCGGCGTTCGTCCATGCCGGCGGGCACGACCCAGCCCTCGTTCGACGACATAATCGCGCGAACAAAATTGCGCAGGCGGATTGGATCGACGCCCTTGGATTCGATCATCTGCACTTCGCTGGTGATCAACCCCTTGAGTCGGCGCTCGGCCGCCTTGTCGCCCGCCCACACCGCCTCGTTGGCTTGCAAGAGCAGGCAACTCGCCATATGCGCATTGAACTGTCCAGTGATGTAACGAGCATCGTCAACTCGAAAGTAATGGGACGCAAATAGCGCGGTTCTCAAGTTTGCGATCGCTGGATTGTTCAACTGAAATCCGATCCATGCTCAGAAAAATTTCTGCACGTTAGGGCAGCGTGAATCGTCGGAGTTCACCAGGCGTGTTTAGCCTGTGCGAAGTCCCATCAGTTCATCTCGCGTACCGCAAGCTCTGCCGGATGGCCCGCCGCGAGCGCTCGGTACTGCGCAGGCATTCACGCATCGCATTGCGAACGAGACAATTACAACGGGAAACGCCATAAAACTGCAATGGCGCGATGCTATCCTTCATTGCCTGCCACGCGGCAGCTGCAATCAATGTCCGCAGTGCGTTCGCCTCACATGCATCGCTCATCTTATCAACGGCTCGTTGTGACGGCGATGGCGGCGATGCTCTCGTCTGCTGCGGACGCGGCTGAATTCACCATCGTCAACGCCTCGAACACGCCGCTGCAGCACCTCTACATTTCGCCGTGCGGGGCAGGGCAATGGGGGCCGGACCAGTTTGCCGGGGCGTTGCCGCCTTCGCGATTTCACACGGTCTCGCGCATCGTGCCGGGCTGCTACGATATCCAATTCGTGGTTGCTCCCTGGAATAGCTGTGTCCTTGCCGGCGCGTCGCTTCGCCGCAACGAAGTCTGGAAGATCACACAGTGGACGGTGTTCGGCTCGCAGAGCGGCGATTGCTCGCATGTCGCGGGCTATGTTCCCGCGGCTCGGCGTGCGTGGGTCTGGCAACCGGCTTCAAGCCCCGACATGAAGAGAGAGTGACGTGGCAAAGGTGCTGGTGACCGGCGGAGCCGGGTTTCTAGGTTCGCATCTGTGCGAGCGGCTGGTCGGGCAGGGCCACGATGTGCTCTGCGTCGACAACTACTTCACCGGCAGCAGGGCCAACATCGCGCATCTGATCGGCAGTCCACGCTTCGAGATCATGCGCCACGATGTAACGTTCCCGCTCTATGTCGAAGTCGACCAGATCTACAATCTGGCGTGCCCCGCTTCGCCGATCCATTACCAGTTCGATCCGGTGCAGACGACCAAGACCAGCGTCCACGGCGCCATCAACATGCTCGGACTTGCCAAGCGCGTGAAGGCCAAGATCCTCCAGGCCTCGACCTCGGAGGTCTATGGCGATCCGGAAATCCATCCGCAGGTCGAATCCTACTGGGGACACGTCAATCCGATCGGGCTGCGCTCCTGCTATGACGAAGGCAAGCGCTGTGCCGAGACGTTGTTCTTCGACTATTGGCGCCAGCACGGCCTGCGGATCAAGGTTGTGCGGATATTCAATACCTATGGTCCCCGTATGCACCCCAACGATGGTCGGGTGGTGTCGAACTTCATCGTCCAGGCGCTCGGCGGCAACGACATCACCATCTACGGAGATGGCCGCCAGACCCGCAGCTTCTGCTACGTCGACGATCTGATCGAGGCGATGATCCGCACCATGAACACGCCCAACGATTTCACCGGGCCGATCAACATCGGCAATCCCAGGGAGTTCACCATCCGCGAGCTGGCCGAGCAGGTCATTGCCATGACCGGATCAAGAAGCAGGCTGGTGTTCGCGCCGTTGCCGTCCGACGACCCACGTCAGAGGCAGCCGGACATCTCGCTGGCGCGTTCGGTGCTCGGTTGGGAGCCGACCATCGATCTCGGCCGTGGCCTCGAGCGAACGATCGATTACTTCCGGGGCCAGTTGAGAGCAGCGGCCGAGTAGCTTTCCTCGGGTTCGCCCGCTCTTGCACGGTTGCGATCGATCAAGCCGTCCGGCGGCGCCAGAAAGCGTGCACCGTCAGGGTGACCTTCAGGACCGGATCACCGGCAGTTCGCTCGGTGGATCCCCCCGGCTGCACCAGCAATGCGTCGACGAACACATAGGGCGCGCCGCTTTCAAGCCGGTACAGCAACGTCTGCAATGCCGCCAGCGTGGCATTGAGGGAGATCTGGAGCCTGATGGCGTCGTTCTTGTCGTCGCGATCAGCGGGAATCCCGGACGAGACCAGCACTGCGTGCTGGTTCAGCACCAGTTCGGACAGATAAGCCTGGAGCTGCGCGGTGGCGAGGCCGCTGGTCGGCGCATCGAGGAAAGCCGCCGCCGGCGCAGCGAGGCGTTGGGTCTGTGTACGCTTGTTGGCGGTCGGCCGCGAACGCAGCTCGAGCGCCGCCAGTTCGTCGCGCTGTTCGGCGAGGTGCTGCAGGGCGCTGGAGCGTGCCTGCAACGCGCCCGCAATCGCGATCGCGCAGATCAGCAGCAGCGCGCAGAAACCGCCGGTCGCGAGAACTTGCTCGCGGTTGATGTCGAAGTTGAGGTTCAGCTTCGCCTTCAGCACGCTTCACTCTCCATCGATCCTGACATGCGGCTCGACGCGTGCCTCGATGTGAAACACGAAGCGAGCGCCGTCGGCATTGCGCGTTGTCGGGGCAAAGAAATGCACATCCCTGAAATGTCCGGAGCGCTCGAGCGGTGCGATCAGCGACGGTGCATCGCCGGCGAGGCCCACGATGCGCAGCGTCGAACCGTCCATATTCAGTTCCGTCAGATAGGACGTGTCGGGGAGGGCGCGCGACAGTGCTTCGACGACGACCACCGCGACCGGCGATGTCTCCTTCAGGGCGCGCGCGCGTTCGGCCGGCGCGAGCGAGGCGATCGCCTCTTTCGACGAATTGCCCTTGATCTGGCGCTGCAGCGTCGCAAGGCGCGATCCGATCTCGTCGCTCTCGCTGTCCGCGGATGCAGCGTTCATGAAGGCCGAGACGTTGACCACTAGCGTCAGACAGACCGCAGCGACCATCAGCCCGACGACCATTCGGCGCGTCCGCGAGAGATTGCTGTCGGTCGCCTCAGCGAGGCGGGACCACAGCGTGACCGTTCCGTCACCGCGGTCCTTGCCCGCGACGACCCGGTCGACCCGCAGCCCCAACGCGCCGAGTTGGCCGCACGCGTCATCGAGTGTCGCGCGCGAGGTGGCGAGGATCTCGACATTGAGGATGTTTGCATCCGCGCTGGTTGCCACATTGAAGCCGTAGGCGGCCTGGCTCGCCCGCCACGGAAACAGTCGCTCGATCTGGTTGCGCACGATGCCGGCTAGCAGATCGCGTGCCTGCGCCGGAACATTCATCGCGCGCGAAACGATATCGGAGGCAGGAAGCTCGAGAATGACGAAGGATTTCTGTGCGGCGCGGATGATCTCATCCGGTAGCGCATTTTCCGCAGCCCCCGCCGCGAAGGTCGATCTCGCCGATTTCGTCGCGTCTTCAACGACCCAGTCGCTGCCGACCCTCGTCACCTTCAACCAGTGCCTGGCGCGGCGGCGCTCCTGCCAGCCGAGCCAAAGACGGGCGAGGATGTCGATCCAGCGCCGCATGATCAATTCGATGTTCATCAGCGCGCCTCCAGCGATGCGACGACGCCTGTCCTTGCGAACCGCGATATCGGTGTCCAGGCCAGGACCCGATACGGTTGCTTGTCGTCGGGGAGCAGCACGATGAACGCCCTGGCTGCGGCGCTGTATCCGCCGGTCGTGCCGGCGACGAGGTCCACCGCGACCACATGCGTCTGCGGAACCTTCAGGTATTTCTGCGCCGGTCCGAGCAGGAAGGAGAGCCGCTCGGGATCAACGAACGGCGAGCTCCGCATGTCGAGGAAGGCATCAAGATGCTCCGCATCGAACGACGGCAAGGCCCGCAGCACCGCGACCGGCGCGGTGAGCGGATTGACGCCGTCGCTGCCGAAGACGGTGATCAGGGGCGCCATCGCTGCCATCCATTGCGGCTGCATGCCGGGGATATCAGCGATCTGCCCAATGTCGGTGAACGGCGCGGGCGCTGCCGCCGGCTGGTCAGGTGTACCGGGTGCCGGTGGCTTCGCCGCATCGCCCGGCCGCGGCTGCGCATCGTTCGATCGCGCTTGCCCTGCGATGTCGCGCAGCGCGACGATCCGTTGCGCGACGATGCCGGCATCGTCATCCTCGGCACCGACATAGCGGAGCAGTGAGGCGAGCAGTTCGACCGGTGCCTTTCCGATGTCGATCCGGCCGCCCTCATCGCTGATGGTAAGCTGAACGGATCCGGTCGCGAATGTCAGCGTAGCGGTGCGCTCGGCGGGCGGGGCGTCTCGCAGCGCCGCAACAATACCGGCGGCGGCCTCGAGACCCGCGGTCAGGAGTCCGTCGGCTTGCACACGCTCCCGGTCGATCCGAACGATGCCGGCGAGGCTGCGAAACGTCGTCGACGTTGCCATGGCGAGGGCGGCGCACAGCGCGATCGCCCACAGCACAGCGAGCAGGACCATGCCGCGTTGGGTGCGAAGGCTGCTCATCGGCGCGCTCCTGGCGGCGGATCCTTGGCCGGCGTCTCCTTCGGCGGTGCGGACTTGCCGGTGACGCAGTCGGCGTTGGCTCCCGGCTGGGCACAGCCGATCGGCGCGTCGGCGCGCAGCGTGAACTGAACGCCGGGCAACAGATCGGCCCCGCTCGCGCGGTCTCGAACGGTCAGCCGCACCAAGCGCGGCAAGAGCGGCTGCCCGATCCATGTTGTGCTCCAGGACAAGGTGCCGTCCGGACCAGTGCTTCCGAATGCAAACGCGATGTCGACCTGACCTTCGATCACACCGACGGGGTCCTGCAGTGCGACGCTCGCAAACGGCGTGCGTTGTCCTTGCCATCGAGCACGGCGCCGGACCAGATGGTTGACGCCATCCGTCTCCTCGACCTGCAGGCTGACCACTTCCTCACCCCGGCCGCCGCCCGCACTGCTTCCGGTGACGAACGTCATCTGGTTCGCATCGCCGTTGAAGGCGGCCGTCGCGTCCGCGCCGTCACCCTGTTTCATTTGCCGGGCGGACCCGATGTCCGCCGTGAGGCGGTCGACCGCGAGCAGCAACTGATCGGTCTTTCCCACCAGACCTGTCCTGCGGTCGAAATTCAGCGCAACGTTGTTGATCAGAACGGCGGTTGCGGCAATCACCGCAGACCCGATCGCGAGCGCGGCCAGCACCTCGATCAGCGTGAAGCCGGATGCCGCACGGAGCCCGCTTCGAAGCGCTGCGCTCATTCGTCGGCTCCCAATCCGAGCCGCAGCGTATCCGCGCTGACCGTCTGTCCGGGCGCCCACGACACTGTCGCTACGAGATGATATGCGATCCAGTTCAGGCGTTTGGTGCCGGGCTCCTCCTTCTTGTCCGGTGCGGCTGCGGCCGGCGCATCCCGCCGCACGGCCATGGCATCGACGAACATGGGCTCCGATGTGACGGACCAGCGCAGACCGGCGGTCTCGCCGTCACGCGTTCCATTGGCGAGGATCGAGCGGTCGACCGGCGAATCCAGGATCGTGCGCAACATGACCTGTGCCGCAATACGGCCGTCGATCCGGTCCGCGATCCGGCGCGCGTAGAACAGATGCGGACCGAGCACCGACACGAACGCGAGCAGCAGCGCCAATGCCACCAGCGCCTCGATCAAGGTGAACCCCGCACATGCCGAACGAGGATCAGGGCAGATCGACCGCAACGCGGCCATTATACCAGTTGACGTCCACCTCATAGCGCACATTCTCCCACGAGAATCTCAGCACCGATCCGGTCGAAGCGCCGTCCGGCTCGAACCGCACCACCGCCTGTCGTCCCGACCAGAGCTCGTTCACGCCGATCACATCGACCCGGACGTCGCGAGGGATCGCAATCGTGCCGGCCTGCCCGACGATCGTTCGCGCATTTCCGTCGAGCGACACGCGGCGGCTTTGTCCGGTGAGAATTGCCGCAAGCCGCTCGCGTCGCAGCAGCGCTGCGGTCTGCAGCGTCAACGCCTTCAGGCTGGCGCGCCCGGTGCCCGGAACCATCGTCACCACCAGCGATGCCAACATCGCGATGATCAGCATCACCGCCATCATCTCGATCAGGGTGGAGCCCGCCGTCGAACCGGTGATTGTCGCGCGCGTCATCAGCCATCCCTACATCGCAAGCTCGGTGATGCTGAGCAGGGCACTCATGATCGATACCACCAGCGTTCCGATACCGATGCTGACCGCGATGATGGTGATCGGTCCGATCGCACCCATCAGCCGGTCGAGGCCGATGGCGAGCCGCTGCTCATAGAGATCGGCGGCGTGCTGCGCGATGGCCGACAGGTCGCCGGTCTCGTCACCGACCCGGAGCATGCGGACCGCAAGCGGCGGCACCAGGTCGCTCTCGGCCAGTGCCTCGATAAAACGGCGGCCGTTGCGCACCTGCTCGTGCACCTTATCGACGGCCGCCGCGTAGCGGGGCTCGGTCATGATATCGCGCAGGATCTTCAGCGCGGTCGGCAAGGCGACCCCGTTCTCGACCAGCAGCCCGAGCGTCCCGATGAAGCGGGCGGTGCGACGATCATGCATCGGGCCGGAGATGCCGGGAATGGTCGCGAGCAAAGACATCAGCGATGCGCGCGCGGCCGGCTGACGCAGGATCAGCCAACCCAGCACCAGCACCGCGCCGCAGCCGCCAAGGAACGTGTCGAGATGGGCGCGCAGCCAGGTGGACATCGTGAGCGCAAAGGCCGCGCCGGAATTGAGACGTCCGCGCAGCTCGCTGAATACCGACTCGAATTGCGGCACGACATAGAGCAGGAAGAAAAACAGGATGACGAGCGCCGACCCGACCAGGAACATCGGATAGCGGACCGCCGACGTGATCCGTTGCGACAACTGCTCGCGCCGGGTCCGGTCCTCGACGATCGCCCGCAGCACCACTTCCAGCTTGCCGGACGCTTCGCCGGCGCGCACCATCGCGACGTAGATTGGCTCGATGATCTGGTTGTGGCGCTCGAGTGCCTCGGCGAAGCCGTCGCCGCCGGAGACCGCGGAGCGCAGCCCGCCGGCAAAGCGGGCCACCGCCTTGTTGGTGTCTTCCTCCAGCGTCTGGAGCGCAGCTTCCAGCGTCAGTCCGGAGCGAAGCAGCAGCGCCAGCAGGCGCAGGAACGTGGTCAGCTCGCGTTGCCGGGGCAGGCTCCCGCTCGAAACGCTGGCGCGCAGCGCGCTGCGGCCTGCGATCTCGGCCTCGACCGGCAGGTGGCCGAGATACTCGATGCGCCGCAGCACCTCCTCGCGCGAGGGCGCGTCGACGTCGCCGAGAATGATCTCGCCGGCCTTGGTCAATGCGCGGTAGCGGTAGTGCGGCATGACCGTCCTACAGGCTCATGGTCAGGCGGAAGATCTCGTCGAGCGTGGTCTGTCCGGCGCGCAATTTTGCGACACCATCCTCCGTCATCGAAATCATGCCGGCGCGCCGGGCCACGGCTTCGAGCTCGGAGGCATCGGTCTTCGGGCCGATCGACCGTCGCAGCGTCGCGCCGATCTCCATGATCTCGAACACGCCCTTGCGTCCGCGGAAGCCTGTGTTGCTGCACCAATCGCAGCCCTTGGGCCGGCAGACCACCTCGCCAGCCTCGATGCCAAGCGCCGCATAGCGTTCATCCGCCGCGATATCCGCTGCCGACAGGGTGTAATGTTGCTTGCAGTGGTCGCACAGGATCCGGACCAGCCGCTGCGCCACGATCACCCGCGCGCACGATGCCAGCAGGAAGCTCTCGATTCCCATGTCGATCAGGCGCGTCACGGCGCCCGCGGCGGTGTTGGTGTGCAGCGTCGTCAGCACCAGATGGCCGGTCAGCGCAGCGTGGACGCCGATATGGGCGGTCTCGGCATCGCGCATCTCGCCAACCATGATGACGTCGGGGTCGAGCCGCATGAAGGAGCGCAGCGCGGATGCGAAGGTGAGCCCGATGCCTGGATGCACCTGGGTCTGGGTGATACCCGGGATCTGATACTCGACGGGGTCCTCGATGGTCAGGATCTTGCGGGTGGGTTCATTGATCGCGGCAAGCGATGCCGCGAGCGTCGTCGTCTTGCCGGACCCGGTCGGGCCGGTGACGATGACCATTCCGTATGGTGCAAGCAACGCCTTGCGCAGAACCGCCTCGTGATGCGCGTTGAGCCCGATCTGGTCGAGCGAGACCAGGCCGGCTCCCTTGCGCAACAGCCGAATGACGGCGCATTCGCCGTGCATCGTCGGCATGGTGGCGACCCGCAGGTCGATCTCGTTGCCGCCGACCAGGATGTGGGCGCGCCCGTCCTGCGACAGCCGGCGCTCGGTGATGTTAAGGCCGGCCATGATCTTGAGGCGTGACAGGATGCCCTTGGCCATCGCCATCGGCGGTGCCGGCACGTTCTTCAGCATGCCGTCGACGCGCAGGCGAACCTGCAGTGTATTGCCGGTCGGCTCGATGTGCAGATCGGTCGCCCGCTGCTCGACGGCCAGGCGGAGCAGGTCGTCAAGCGCCCGCACCACCGGCGCACCGCGCGCGAGGTCGCGCAGATTGTCGAGATCGTCCTCGCCACCGGCCGTCCCGGGCTGCGGGGCGTCGCTTGTTTGATCGGGTTCGAGCCGTAGCGACAATGCGGCTTCCAGATCGTCGGCGGTCGCTGCCGCAAGCGCGACCGGCCGGCGCAGCATGAGTTCGACCGCGCGCAACGTTTCATCGTCAATCGGGGAGGCCAGTGCGAGACGTAACGTCCCGGCCGCGCCCTCGTAGGGAAAGAGGCGCTCCTCCTTGAGGAAGCGGGTCGACATCTCGCCGCCGGCAAAGCGCCCGTCGACCAGATCGTCGCGACGAACCCGGTCGCATCGGTAAAAGCTGGCCAGCTCGTCGGCCAGCGCCGAGGGTGTCAGCTTGGAGATGGCGCTCCAGTCGACATGGCCGGCTGATCCGTCGGCGTGACGCGGGCGAGCAGCCCCTTCATCCTTCTGGCTGTCGCGCAATGCGCCCTTGCCGGCGAGATACGTCATGAAGTCGACCGGCGGTGCGGCCGGTGTCGCAGGCGCATCGCTCTCATGCGCTAGCATCGCGCAACTCCGATTGAACCGGCCTGCACAGCTGGTCGACTATGCCGTGCGGCTGCTGGCCGCGTGATCGTCGCGCAGAGCGTTGCCGAACGTGGTGAAGACATTGCACCTCAAGCGCCGGGCGCGATGTGGCCACCTCGGCACGACGGACGATATGGATTTGTCTTGCCATTGCGCATCACCTGCTGCCGCCCAAGGGCAATCGCCGGTCGAGCACCGTATCGCCATCGCCAGCTGGATGCAGCGCCGCGCGCTCCCGCTCGGTGAATGGAAATCGGCGCCGAAACGCAGCCCGCGGCATGTGCGCGTTCCGATCGATGCACACCGCGCAATGCACCAGCGCCTGCTTGATCTCGACCTGGACCGTGCGCACGCTGATGCCAAACCGTTTTGCCACTTGTTGCAACGGTACTTCTTCAACACATATCGCCATGAAGATCTCCCGGCGACGGGTCGGTAGCTCCTGGATGGCGCGGCGCAGCGCTCCGATCTCGGATCGCGCCTCGATGATGCGGTCCGGGCCGGGAGTATCGTCCGGTAGATCGAATAGCGCATCCGCTTGCGGCACTGTGCGACGGCGCCGTTCGGCAACGCGCCGATTGCTGATGGCGCTCATCGCCACGCGGAACAGATATGCTGGCAAATCGCGAACGGGTCCGATGCCGTCTGCCTTGCTCAAGCGCAGAAACGTATCCTGCAAGGCCTCGTCGGCGAGATCGGCCGACCCGGTCCGGCGCGTCAAACGTTGTTTGAGATCGTCGTAGCTTGTGACGAGGAGCGCGAGCAACGCCGTTCGATTGGTGTCGCTCATTGCAGGGGCCCCATCCCCAACCGCGGCAATCGTCACATTTCAAGTCGGTCGCGACACTTCTATCTGTGGTTGGTGACATGGAAATGAAACCACAACGAGTGCTCACGTCGCGACATGCCGCGTCACAGTCGATGATGCAGAATTGATTTTTGTCCGGTGTGATTGCGCATTCCCCAAGTCTATCGCAGACATCGGCTGCGACGCGGGCAACAACGCGATCACCGGCAACGCAACGCATGTCACGATAGTCCGTTGATGACTGTGTTCCGCTGCGCTGTAAGCGTCCGTTGAAGTCCGTGTAGCGCGGCCGTACTTGCGGCATCGATCGCCAGCGCTTCATGGAAACTTGCCGATGCTTCATCGGGTCGCTCGAGCATGAGATAGACGTCGGCAAGTGCACAATGGGCGGTTACGCGGCGCGGATCGAGTGCAACTGCGTGTTTCAGGCTGATTTCGGCGCCCTGCGAATTGCCGCGTGCGGCGCATGCGCGCCCAAGCGATTCGTAGAATTCCGAAGATTGCTGCTGATTGATCTTCGTCGCTGCCAGGAAATGCGGCATGGCGTTATCGAGATCGCCAAGTTCGCACAATGCCAGTGCATACTGCGCATGCAGTGCGTCACTGGCGGGGGCGAGTTCCAGCGCCTTGCGGTAGTGCTGATGAAGTTGGCGCTTCACCATATCGGCGTGCATGCCGCTCGGCTGCTCATCACGGCCAAGCTTCCGCAGCGCATTTGCGTATGCCGCGTGAGCGTCGACGCTCGTTGGCGTAAGCTCGACCGCCTTGCGGTACTGAGCAACCGCTTGTTCCGTCCTGTGCGTCGCGATCAGCACGTCGGCGAGCGCGATGCGCGCCGGCGCCAGATTGGGCGCCGCCGCCACCGCGGTCTGCAACAGCGTGTACGCGCGCTCATGATGGCCGAAGCCGAGCTCGATCGCGCCGAGATTGCACAGTGTGTTGATGTGTCCGTGGTCGAGGGAAAGGACATGCTCGAATAGTTTCGCTGCGCGATCCGGTTTGCCTGCACGATGCTGGCGGCACGCCTCGACGAACAGGGCATCGCATACCAGCGCGTCGCCCTCGTCATGGGGCACCGTCATCTTGAGCGCGGAGTTCGTGATCGGGTCCGCGATCGGTTCCGCCGGCAACGCAGACCCGGCCCCGGCGAGGGACCTGAGTTCGCAGTTCAACCGTCCGATCACTTCAGCCCAATCGCCCGGTCTTGCTTGCCGGAATAGCCGGGCTTGTGGATACCACGGGGTATCGTTGCGATCGCGGAGCCAACGCCAATCGCTGCCATTGGCGAGCAGGATCCAGACCGGCTTGCCCATCGCGCCGGCCAGATGCGCGATGGCACTGTCGATCGAGATGACGAGGTCGAGATTGCCGATGATCGCGGCGGCATCGGCGAAGGATGCCGCATCGATCTGCGCACCGGTATCGAGGATGCGATCGTCGAAGTCGGCGAGCTGCTCGCGCCCGCGTCCGATCTGCAGGCTGACAAATCGTGCACCCGGACAGTCGAGCAGGGGGCGCAGCAGATCGAGCCGGATCGAGCGGCGCTGATCATTGAGATGGCCGGGATTGCCTTGCCACACCAGGCCAACGGACATGCCGGGGCCGGAGTTGCCGCCGAGGCGCTCGCGCCATCGCGTGACCATATCCGGATCGGGGGTGACATAGGGAGCTGCCGCCGGAACCGTGTCGATCTGGGTATCGAAGATCCGCGGCAAGGACAGCAGCGGCAGGTGGACGTCGAATGCCGGCGCTGCGGTCGCGTCGCTGACGACAGCATCGACGCCGGCGACGGTTTGCATCAACGACAGCAAGACTGGCGGCGTTCGCAGGATCACGCGGCCGCCCCGCGCTTTCACCATCGGTGCGTAGCGCACGAACTGGAGGGTGTCGCCAAAGCCTTGCTCGGATTGCAGCAGGATGGTCCTGCCGGCAAGATCCTCACCCTGCCAGCGCGGCCGGTCGGTCGAGATCAGATGCCTGTTGACACGCGGATCCGACAGCCGCCCCTCATATTCCGCCCAGGCCGCCGACCAGTTGCCGACGCCGAACAGGCAGACGGCGAGCACGGTGCGCAGTTCTGTACGGGTGGGATATCGTTCCAGCGCGTCGTGCAGCAACGCGATGCCCGCGTCGTGCCGGTTGGTGTCGCTGAGCAGCCATCCGAAATCGACGATCGCATCGATGTAATCGGGGGAACTCCTGATCAGGTCGCGGAATACGTCGTCGGCGAAATCGCTCAGCTCGAGCGTCGCCAGTGCGCGGGCGAGGCCGAGCTGCGCCGCCGCATTGTCCGGCCGCAGCGTCAGCGCGGCGGTGTAGGCGGCCAGCGCCTGCGGGTACTGGCGGCTCTTCAGCAGCAGAACGCCGAGATTGCCATGCGCCTCGCCGTCGGCGGGATTGAGCCTGACCGCTTCCTCGATCAGCTCCAGCGCGCGCTCGTCCTCGTTCCGCTGCAGCGCGATCACGCCGCGGATATGCAGGACGTGCGACCGCACCTCGGGTTCCTGCTCCATCGTCTCGAGCAGCAGATCCGCGCTGTCCAGCTGGCCGTCACGAAACAGCGCGATGGCGCGGTCCATGACGGTCTGGATGAATTCCGCGCGCCGCCCGGATGAAGCCTGATCGAGCATCGCCAGCCCTGCACGCATCGTCTGCGCTTCGCTGAACCCTGCTTTCGACATCGACGCACCCTTTGACTGTCGACCTGCGTGTCCTTCGCGATACTGCAGAGGACCGCACCCTTGTCCGCTTCACCTGCGATCGCGGCTAGGCCACCGCGTTCGCGCGGGCCTCGCACCACTCCGCCCAGAGTTTCATCAGTTCGCGGGAGAGATTGTCGGCGAAACGCGGGGCGTCGCAGAGCGGCGAGGCGGCTACGCGGTCGCGCAGGGTGCGGCGCAACTCGGCGAGTTCATCGCGCCGGTGCGTCCAGCCAACTGCCATCGCGACGTAGTCGTCGATGCTGTGCGCGCAAAAGCTGCCCAGCCCCGCTGCAGTGAGGTGGGCCGCCGAGTGACGGCCGGCGAAGGTGTCGCCGACGAAAGTCACGGTCGGAACGCCCATCCACATCGCCTCGAGCGTCGTGACGCCGGCAGAATAAGGAAACGGATCGAGCGCGATATCGACCTCGCCATAGGCCACCAGCAGCTTGTCCTGCTCGGTTTCGCCGACCAGCTCGACCCGCTCGCGCGGAACGCCGCCCTGGCCGAGCACGTTGTAGACCGCGTCGCGCGTGCTGGTCTCGCCGAGACCGCCATAAACCATCAGGATGCGCGAGTCCGGCACTTGCGCGAGAATCCGCGCCCAGGCCTTGCCAAGCTCGCTGTTGAGCTTGGCCGGACGATTGAAGCAGCCGAACGTGAAGCGGCCACCACTCAAGCTTGGCAGCGGCGGCACGTCGGGGGCTTTCGCCGGCGGGTGATAGCAAACATAGCAGTCGGGCAGGCGGATCGGGCGCTCGACATAGCTCGCGTCGTGCTCCGGCGGAATCTCGACCGGATCGGCGATCAGGCCGTCATAGGTATCGAGCCCGACCGTGCCGACATAGCCGGCCCAGCTGAGCTGGATCGGCGCCGCGCGCATTGCGAACAGCGAGAGGCGGTTGCCGGCGGTGTGGCCGGCGAGATCGAACAGGACGTCGACACGGTCCTCGGCGATCTGCCGTCCCAGCGCCGGGTCGTCCATCCCGGATACGTCGCGCCAGGAGAGCGAGATCTCCTTGTAGCGTTCGCTGAAGTCGTCGTCTTGCCGCTTGCTGTCGGTCTTGTAGCAGAAGATCTCGTAGCCGAGTGCGGCGAGCGCCTCGAAGGCGCGCAGGACGAGGAACGACACCGCATGGCGATGTAGGTCCGCCGACACCAGGCCGAGCCGCGGCTTGCGCGCCGGATCCGGCGCGTTGGCGAATGCAAGGCGATTGAACGGCGCGCTCGGCCGGTAGAGCACCGCCCATCGCCTGTGCTCGCGCAGCAGCTCCTCGCGGGTCACGCCTGGTTTGTGCTGAAGTGCGAACAGCAGGGTTCCGGCGATGCCGGCGCTACCGGGATCGAGCTCGCCTGCGCGCCGATAGGCTGCGACGGCGTCCTCGATGCGGCCCTGTCCGAGCAATCCGAAGCCGCGGCCGACATGATGCTCCGCCTGCAGGGGATCGATTGCGAGCGCGCGATCGACATAAGAGAGCCCGCGCTCGAACGCGCGATGATTGATCAGGAAGTGACCATAGAGATATTGCGGCAGCGCGACGCTCGGCGCGCTCTCGGCGGCGATCTCGAACAACCGCGCCGCCTGCTGGTCGCGCGCGGCGACACCGAAGTTCATGCCGAGTTCGATGATCGCCTTGTAATTGTCGCTGTCGATCGTTGAGGCGGCGCGGAGATCGTCGACCGCCTTGTCGAACTGTCCGTCCATCACATAGGCGAGGCCGCGGGTACGGTAGGCTTCGCCATACCCGGCATCGAGCTCGATCGCCTTGTCCAGCGCCGCGAGCGCCTCGCTGCGCCGGTTCTCGGTCAGAAGCGCGAGACCGAGACTGTATTGTGCGAGCGGCATGTTCGGCAGCAGACGCAGCCCATCCTGGAGATAGGGAATGCCGTCCCGGGTGCGTCCGGTGCGGGCAAGGCAGGTGCCGATTTCGGCAAGCGCCGGCGCATGCGTCGGTGTCACCCTGAGTTCCGCGGCGAATGCCTCGCGCGCGTCGTCGAAACGATCGAACCGGCACAGCGCAACGCCCTTGCAATAATTGAAGCCGGACTGGTCGGGCGCGAGCCGCGCGGCTTCGTTGAATGCGCGCAGTGCCTGGCGCCAGCGATCCTGTCGTGCGTGCGCCACGCCCTCTTGATGCAGAGCTTGCGCCCGCTTCAAGTTGGTTGCCGGATAATTTGTCAGCGGGCGCGCCAAAATTGCATGGCCGCCATGCCCCACACGAATCGCAAGACGTCCGCTCGAGTTGTCTTCCATGTGGGAGGCCTCGCTTGAATGAAAGCCCGCAGAGATTGCTCTATCGATAGTTTGCGATCATACGGCGAGCCATCGGACGAGGAGTCCATAGAGCATCTGATGTGGTATTGCCAAGATGTTTTTCGGATGCTCATCGAAAATAATCCCTGCGCGAAGCCGATCGTCGAATTGTCTATCAGACGTGAAGTCAATCATCGGCGACGGAGACATGACGTCGACGGCAGAGATACTTTCTTGATCGTAGATTTGTTCCAACAAATCTTGATTGAGTGGCAAAATAAACTTCTTCTTGTTTGAAGATTACTTTGCGCTCTGATGACGACGCGATGACGATGTGCCGGTGGTGATCAACCCCACAGGAACAGCGCAATGAAAATGCAATCGTCCAGATACATGCTCGGCACCGCCTCGGTGCTCGCCCTGCTCGCGTCCTCGACCATCACGCCCGCGAACGCGCAGGCCTCCACCGCCACGGCCGGTATCTACGCGGGCGGCAGCACGCTCGCCTCGGAAGCCTTCCGGCAGATCTTCGACTGTTACATGGGCGGCATCGTCGGCTCCGGCACCACTTATCCCGACGGCTTCGCGTTCGACTCCAGCTTCCCGGCCCGGGGCAAACTGCCGACCACCTGCACGCTGGTGAGCGTGCCGGTGCAAGGCATGTATGCCGGTGTCGGCAGCGGCAACGGCGTGCGCGGCTTCATCACCAACAATCCGCGGCAGTGGTACAACGGCACGGTCACGCCGAACGCGTCGGCCAACATTTCGATCGCCACGCCGCTGCCCGCGAACCAACCCGCGATGATCGACCTCGCCAATCCGGGAAGCCCGGCGACCAAGTTCGGCAGCTATCCCTATCCGCGCGTCGATATCGGCCTGTCGGACTCGCCGCTCGGCAGCACCCTGGCGGCGCTCACGACATCGTCGGTCAGCTTCAACCCGACGCAGGGCTGGACCACCACCGGCGGCGCGCTGACCCAGATCACGCTGAACAGTACCTCGACGGCGTCGGTCGCCTATCAGACGACCGTGTACGGCAATCCGATCCAGATCCCGGCTTTCGAAGTCAACGTCGCGATCGGCGTCAACACCAGCACGATGACGGTGAACTCGTCGGTCGCGGGCGCAGGCACCACGCCCGGCACCCAGGCCAACCAGGGCGCCGCCATCCAGCTCACCACGGGGCAACTGTGCGCGATCTTCACCGGTCTGGTCACCGACTGGAACGATGTCACCGCCAACAAGATCCCGTACCTGGACAAGACCGGGACGCAGCAGCTCGCGGCTTTCAATTACGCCAACGCCAACAGCGGGGGAACGCTGCAGGCCTATTCGAGCTCGTCGCTGCCGATCAAGATCGTGTACCGCGGCGATGGCAGCGGCACGAGCTTCATCCTGACCAACTATCTCAAGGCGGTCTGCCCGCTGCTCGATTCCACCGGTGCGTTCGGCTACACCTCGATCTTCAACACCACGACCCTGCCGAGCACGTCCTTCAGCAACCTGATCACCCGTATCAACGCCGTCCGCGGCGCGGGTGGCTGGAACAACACGACGGCGACAAACGCCTGGGTCCCCGCGACCGGCAGTGGTGGCGTGGCATCGGCGATCAGCACCGGCAGCGGCAATGCAGGCCGCATCGGATATGTCAGCGCCGACTTCACCCAGCCTTACACCACCCAGGTTGGGACCATCGCCGCGCCGCTCTCGGCAGCGCTGCAGAACGAGCAGCTCCGCAGCGCGGGGACCTACGTTCCGAACAACTCTGTGACCCCGCCGGCCACCCGTCCGGCGAACTTGACGTTCATCGCGCCGACGCCGGCTGGCGCCAACGCCGCATGGGGTGACACCAGGCTCAAGACGCCGTCCACGACCTGGACCTGGAACGACTACAACATCTATGCCAACGTGTTCGGCGCCGTCACCCAGTCCGGCGTGACCGTGACGGGCCTGCCGGTTCTGCCGCTCACGAACAGGCTGAACGCCTATCCGCTCAGCGGCACCACCTTCCTCGACCTGTATAGCTGCTACAACGTCCAGGCCGACTCCAACCGCGTCACCAACCTCGTCAACTTCCTGACGACCTACATTGCCGGCGCCGATTCCGGCGATGGCAACTTTGATCCGGATGTCTCGGCGGTGGTCCAGAACGCAGGCTTCCACCTGGTTCCGGTCAATTATGCCCAGAACATCAAGAAGCAGTACTGGGGCTCTTTGACGACCGCCATCTCCGCCGCGGCCGCCACCCAGGCGAACGGCTGCCTGAACGTTGCCAACGGCGCCAGCGGCGGCGCCAAGTAAAGCGACGCGGTTGCGGGTGGCGCAATCCCGGTTGCGCCACGCCAGGACAGTGTCAAGCACATGACGCGACCGGGCGCCTCTTCGAGGCGCCCGGAATTATTCGCTGGGCGCCGACAACAACCGTGACGGCTCTCGACCTTGAAGCTCACCGGACAAACAACGATGCCGAAGCAAAATGCGATCCTGACTTCGCGGCGTATCGGCCGGAACGCGACGCGGCAGAGCGAGCGCGGATTCACGCTTGTCGAGATGCTGGTTGTCATCGCCATTATCGGCTTGATCATGGGGCTGGTCGGCCCACGCGTGCTGAGTTACCTGAGTGAATCGAAGGTCAAGGCCGCCAAGATCCAGATGCGGAGCTTTGCGAGCGCACTCGACCTGTTCCAGCTCGATACCGGCCGTTACCCGTCGACTGCGGAGGGGCTCACGGCGCTGGTGCAGCGGACGTCAGGCGCTGCCAACTGGAACGGTCCCTACCTCAAGGGCGGAATGGTTCCAAATGACCCATGGAGCCATCCTTATATCTATCGGGCGCCCGGCGAACATGATGCTTACGATATCCTCTCTTATGGCTCCGATGGCCAGGAGGGAGGCAGCGGGACTGCCGGAGACATCTCGTTGGAGAAGCTGACCAGCGCCGCCAGCAACGAGCAATGACACCGCCTTACCTCTTCTGCCATGGCAACGCGTGCGCCCCGGGTTTGCCCGCGGCCTCGTGCGCGCGCTGATCGGCCCCTTGCGATCTCGTCGTTCCGTCTTCCGGTTGATGATCGAGCCCGGCAAGCCAGCGATCGTCAGGCGATGTTGGCGGCGGGGCGTGGCGTCCTGGCCGATCGGTCATGATGGCGCCCATGGCGCGCAGATCGTCGGGCGTCAGCCACGCGATCTCGTGGGCGTGCGTCGCCAGCATCTGTCCGATGATGCGCGGCGGCACGCCGAACCCGCTTGCGATGCGCGCCATGGCGATGGTCGCCTCTTCGGTTTGCGCGGTCTCATGGCCGAATTTATCGGACACGCCGTGGACGCCGATCGCGGCCTCATAGCTGGCGAATTTCTCGTTTCCCGCCGCGAATACGATGAAGCAGGCCGACGCGCAGCGCGATCCGGCCGCAACGATAGTCGGCAGCTTCGCCCTGCGGATCAGGCCGGCGAGCTTGACCGCCTCGGCGAGGCTGCCGCCCGGTGAATCGAGCCGTACGGCCGAGATCAGGCGGTTGCCGTCATTGGCCGCCTTGATCAGTGTTTCCGCAGCCTCCGTGTCGCCTTGGGCGACATCGCCGCTGAGCGCGATGATGGTGACGTCGCCTTTGAGAGCCACGCTGCTCAGCTCGGCGGCGGTCGCGGCCGTGCCGAAGATGGCCGCTCCCAGGACCCGCAGCATGGATGACACCATCGCCATCGGCGGCCTCGGTCTCATTTGCGCGCGACAGATGGCGGTGCCGCGCCCGGCGCATCGAAGGTCGAGGGTGCGCGCCGCATGCTGTCGAGACGCTCGCGGAATTCCTCGGCCACCACCTGGGCGTCGTGGCCGTTGCGCACCAGCTTCGTCGTGACGAACACGATGATCTCGGAGCGGAGCTTGGTGTCGCTCTTCTGGCTGAGCAGGTCGCCGAGATATTTGATCTGGTTGAGGCCGGGCAATCCGGCCACCGAACGCTCGTCGTCCTCCTTGATGAGACCGCCGAGCAGCACGGTCTGGCCGCTGCTGGTGCCGACCGTCGAATGGATCCGCCGCTGCGAGATGGTGGGCGTCAGGTTCTGGGCGCTCGCGCCGCCCGGATTGACGACATTGGAGACCTCCTGCTCGATCTCGAGCTCGATCGATCCGTTCGGATGCACGTGCGGCAGAACCTTCAGGATGATGCCGGTGTTCTGCCGGCTGATGCTACTCACCACATTGAGGCCGGTGACGGTGCTGCCGGTCGAAATCGGCACCTGGTCGCCGACCTCGAGGATCGCCGGCTCGTTGTCGGAGACCACGAGCGACGGAGCCGACAGCACCTTGACGGTGGTCAGGGTGGACAGCGCGTTGAGCACCAGCTTGGGGTTGGCCTCGGCACCGAGCAGCAGGTTGAATCCCGGCAGCACCCGTGCGAGCAGCGCGGTCTGGGCGGCGGATTGCGCGGCGCCGAACAGGCCGACCGAACCCTTGTCGGGGCCGGCGCCGGCGTTGGCGCTGGTCAGATAGGCCTGCACGCCATACTGCAGCTGGTCGGTGAGCGTAACCTCGGCGACCATGGCATCGACGGCGACTTGCAGCCGCGGCCGATCCAGCGACTCGATCGCCCGCTCGATCACGAGATAGTCCTCCTGGTTGGAATAGACCATGATCGCATTGGTCGATTTGTCGGCGGTGACCCGAACATTCTGAAATATGCCGCGCGGAAGCGAGCCCAGCCCGGTCCCGCCGCCGCCCGGTCCCGCAGTATCCTGGTCGTCGTCCTTGCGATCGGAGAATCCGACCTGGGCCGCGCCGTTGCGATTGGCGGTGCCGGAATTGTCGGTGCCGCCCTGGGTGGCCGTCGTCGGATTGTTGCTGCTGCTGAGCGTGCCGGCACCGAGCGAGTCGATCCGCGATGTCGTTCCGCTCTGACCGGGCGCGGTCGGACTGGTCTGGCCGTCACCGGCCGATTGCGAGCTGCGGCCGACGAACATCTCGTTGAGGATGCGGGCAATGCTGCGCGCGTTGCCGAAGCGCAGGCTGTAGACCCGCACCGTCGTGCCGGTGGGATCGGAGCGGTCCAGCCGCCGCACCCATTGGGTGGCGCGTTCCAGCACCTTGCTGTTCTTGCTCACTGCCAGCACCGCGTTCATGCGCGACACCGGCTGAAACTTGATCACGCCCTGTCCCTGTCCGCCGTCGGCGGTGTCGAAGACTTTCTCGAGCTCGCGGATCATGGTCTCGGGCGCGGTCGACTTCAGCGGATAGAGCCCGACCGATTGATTGCGCAGCCACTCCACATCGAGCGTGCCGATGACGCCGAGCGCCGCCTGGCGCTCGGAGGCGGTGCCCTGGATCAACAGCACGTTGCGGGCCTGATCGACGCGCACAGCGCCGGGTCGCGACAGGAAGCTTTCCGCGGTCTTGCCGATCGCGGCGGCAGAGACA
This sequence comes from Bradyrhizobium sp. B124, assembly GCF_038967635.1. Classification (NCBI taxonomy): domain Bacteria; kingdom Pseudomonadati; phylum Pseudomonadota; class Alphaproteobacteria; order Hyphomicrobiales; family Nitrobacteraceae; genus Bradyrhizobium; species Bradyrhizobium sp. B124. The sequence goes on from NZ_CP152413.1 coordinate 8,259,531, forward strand.
AAGCGCAAGGGTACGATCGAGACGCCATAGCCGGGCTGTCCGGCCCCGACGACCGAGACGCCGGCGCCAGCTGCCTCCGGCAGCGGCACGATGCGGATCAGATTGTCCTCGCGCAGCAGCGCCGCGTTCGACATTCGCAGCACGCTCTCGAAGATCGGCAACACGTCCTTGCGCGGAATCCGCTGTGCGGAGGCCAGCGTGATCACGCCCTGCACGCGCGGGTCGACGACGTAGTTCATTCCGAGGCTGTCACCGACCACGGATTTCACCACCGTCGGAATATCGGCATTGTCAAAGTTCAGCTCGATGCCGCCGCCCTCGCTGACGACGTCGCTGTCGACGGCGTTCGCCAGGCGGGTCGTCGCCGTTGTGGCGGCGTCTCGTTGCGCGGGCGCCGGCGCGAGATCCTGATCGGCGCCGGGAAACACCATCGGCTGCGTGCGCGCGGATGCCGTTACGGCGGAGGAGGTCCCGCCGACCGGGCCGTTCCAGCGCGCGCGCAAGTCGGCATCGCGGATCGGGTCGGTCACCTGGTCGCGGCCAGGCAAGTCGATGCCCTTGTCCATCATGCAGCCGCCAAGCAGGCCGGCGAGCGCAAGCCAGGTGCCGGTCACGGCGCCAACCGACGCCATGCGCGGGAGGCAGGACGGTTGGAGACGTCGCGCGACCGGCCCCTCTTGTCCGCCTCGCGGGGGTGCCGCGGTGTCACCGGCAGATCGGTTGTCAATGCGCATCGCTTGCTGCCTTCCAGGGACGATCGGCAGGAGCCAGGCTGCTGCCGGCGAGATCCTCGACCTCGTTGACCAGCGCCTCGGCGCGACCGATCAGTGCGCGGGCGTAAGGCGGATTGAGCGGTCGATGCCCGAAAGCCGCGCCATCGAGTTGCGTGTTGATCTCGCGTGTCAGGGCGCCTCGTCTCGCAGTGATCGCGCCGATCGTGTCGAGATAGCGCTGATAGCCGACGTCGCCGCCCTTGATGGCTTGGGTCGCAAGGGCAAGGCCGTTGCGTCCGAGTTGGCCGAGCGGATCGTTGATCGTCTTGGCGGCGCGCGCCAGATCCCTGTAGGTCTCGCGATCGATTGCGAGCTCCGCTGGCAGCGCGTTCGCTTCGAGCGCATCCACAAGCACGACGCCGTCGTGGATGTAGCGGTCGATCAGGCCCAGCAATGCCAGCATGGTGGGCCGCAGGTCCGCGTGGTGCGAGAGGATGTCCGGTGTCTCGCCACGGTGAGCTATGCCCGGTCCGGCCATGCCGAACCAGCTGCCACCGAGAATCTGCGCGATGTCGCCGCGCACCCACGCCGTGTCGGAATTGACCGCAATGCAGGCCGGCGGCTGTGCGCAATCGGCGCGGCTGGCGGCCGTCCGGATGATGTAGTCGGGATCGGCGAACATCAGGACATGCGGCGTGCGCGCGGGGCTTGCCGTGACCATGTGCATGAGCTGCATCTGGGCGCGGTCCGCGACCATCGATGTCAGGCGATCGCTCTTGCCGGTGACCGGGTTGACGATGCCAAGCTTGCCGACGTCCTGCGCGAGCGTGCGCGTCAGCGGATCGGTGGATAGCGGATTGCCGCGAATGTAGAACGGCGGCGTGTTGCCGGCTTGAACATTGAATGCGGTGACGTTGCGCCGCTCGGTCGCGAGCAGCCGATCGATGGCGATGCTAATCGCGCCGGTCGGCCCGTAGCTGCACGGCACCGCGACGCCATCGCACGCCGGCGGGCTGGGTGGCCCGCCGACAAAGCGGTCGTTGCCTGTGGGCACCACGACGAACAGCGTGTTGCGCGTGGAGATCCCGCTTGCCGCGAGCCGGTCGATAAAGGCCTTGAAGGCCGCATCGTCGGCCGCGAGCCTTGCGACATGGTCACGTTCGCCGGGGCCGAGGGCGCGCCGGCGCGCGGCGGCCGGCCGGTGCGCATTGCCGATTCCGACATAGATCACCGGGACGCCGGCCTCCAGCATCGCCGCGGCATAGCCGAGCGATTGGGCGGCCGTTGTCTCCGACGCGCCGGGAAAGCCGGGGTGGCCTGCGTCGTCGTCGATGATGTCGCCGCCAAGATCCTTGACCGGGCCGTCCGGCGAGATCACCGGCTGCACATTGCGGTTTCCGAACAACGCGCTGAAGCCGGCGTAGCCGCCCGGCTCATCGGGCAGCAGATCGGGACGCGCATTGGCGTTGCTGCACAATGCACTGCCGCGGGCGCAATGGATGGCGATGCCGAGCAGATCGGCGTGCGCTTTGATCGGATCGCCGGCCGCAGCGCGCAGTTCGGACGCGCCGAGCGTGGCCGCGATTTCGGGGCCGATCTCCTGCAGCGTCAGACCTGTCGTTGCGAACGCGCCGACGTCGCAGCCGGCGGCGGTGAACGGCACCCAGGGCGCGGGCACGGTCTTGCCGGTGTCGGCCAGCATCAGCGGCTTGCCGTCGCTGCTGTTCGCGGTCCAGTAGGCGAAGGCGCTGGCGAAGCCAACGCTGCCGTCGCTGCGGAACGCAGCGCTGCTGTCGCCGATCGGCACGCCCATGCGGTCGCCATGCAAACCGGTCAGGATCGTGAGCGCGTCCGTGGCTGTCTGGGCCAGCGGCGAGGTCTGGTGATTGCTCCCGATGATTCCGCCGCGCGTGATGAAATCGCGCAAATGTGGCATCTGCTCGAGGTCCGACGGAACGTTCGGATTGTCGCGGCGCAGGTGAACGTTGTCGAGCTCGATCTGCACGACGCGCTTGATCACACCGCCGCGCGAGCGCAGCTCGCACGCGGCGAGCGCCTGTCCGGCCCCGGTGCTGCACGTCACAATGCAATCCAGCGCCAGGAACAGGGCGCCGAGCAGCAGCGGCATGAGGCCGGCACGGATGCGACTCGAACGCATGACGCCACGTCTTTGATACCGGTGTTTCGTCTCGACGATCTTGGTGTCGACGGAAGCCGCAGCGTCGGCTGGATACCGTCTACTGCACGCTTGGAGTGTGTGCGGCTTGGATGACGCCGTCGTTACAACAGCTCTCGCGCGACGTGCATGGCGACAATGCCCGGCTGTGATTCATCTTCACAGATTTGACGCATACACGCTGCGATGCGCGACACCTTGCGCGCCGCGTGCAACGAGAAGGCTTGCAACACGCACGCTGCTGGCGCAGGTTGATAGTTGCACGCGCGGATGACGATCCGTCGACGCTGGTGCACATAGACGCACGCAACTACACGCAGACAAATGGACAGCCGGCAGATGTCGATCGCATTGCAGTCGTTGATGGTCGCTGTGCTTTGTCTTTGCGCGTCGTTTGCGCGCGCTGCGGAAGTTCCAGCAGGTGGCGAGGTCGTCGCCGACAATCCGGTGGAGCTCCAGCCGCTGCAACAGCTGAGTGCGACCAGGGACAAGCCGCTGTTCTCGGCCGCGCGGCGGCCGCCTGCGAAGCCGGTCGCGCCGGTGGCGCGGCAGGAACCGCCGCCACCGCCACCGCCGCCGCCGAGCGTGGTGGTGCTCGGCATCGTCAGCGAGAACGGCGACGGTCACGCCGCGATTCGGGCGGCGAGCAAGGGTGACAAGGTGCTGCGCGTCCGCACGGGTGACGACGTGAGCGGCTGGAAGGTCGAGCGGATCGAGCCGCGCCGGCTTGTGCTCAAACAGGGCGAGCGCTCGGTGGACTTCGCCTTGTTCACCGGTGCGGCGAAGCCCCCGAAGCCTGCCGAGCGGCCGATCCGGCAGACCAAGACGGCAGCGCCAACCAATTGACGCGCCGTTGTTTTTGGCCGGCTCGGTGAATGCGCTGGTTCGCGCCGAGGTTGAGTTCCACCGCAGGGTTAAAACTTTTTTGCGAAATCGCTTCGCGTTAGCCCGTCTCAAACTGTCTTAGGAACAGGAGAGGCGTCCCGAACTGTCGGGCGTGTCCGCTTGGGGGCGGCTGCGCCGGCTGAGTTGCGTGCCCTTCATCGAGTTGTCGGCATCGGGCCAACTGATTGCAGGCTGGCCGGTGCCTTCTTGCGTCACGATCGTTCGCATCGCCTGCTGCATTTGGAAGGCCCGCATGCATTCGCTCCCTCGCTCGACCTCGCGCCGTGGCCTGTTGCTCGCAGGTGTAAGTTCGATCGCGATTGCAATGGGCTCGCCTGCGGCAGCGCGCCCGTTCGGCACGTGGGGTGGCGTCAGCACCGCGGCCACGCAGGCGGCGGTCAGCGCCGCGCAGGCCGCCGCACAGCAGGCGCAGCAGGCCGCACAGAACTCGCAAGCGTCGATGACGCGCGCCGCGCAGGCGATCCAGGCGTTGCAGGCGGCCCAGAGCGCCGCGCGCGGCCTTGCGGTGAGCGCGCCGAGTACGGTGCCCAACGGTCTCAATGCCGGCGGCCTGGTGCCGAACAGTGGCCTGGCCGCTTCCGGCGTCGCCAATCCCGTCACCAACTGGGTCGGCGCCAACACGCCGACGCAGACCAGCAGCGGCAGCCAGACCACGGTCAATATCAACCAGACCCAGGCCCAGGCGGTGTTGAACTGGCAATCGTTCAACGTCGGCAGGGACACGACAGTCAATTTCAACCAGCAGGGCAACGCGAACTGGGCCGCGCTGAACAAGATCGCATCGACCGGTGTGCCAAGCCAGATTCTTGGATCGATCAGGGCCGACGGCGCGGTCTATTTGATCAACCAGAACGGCATCATCTTCGGCGGCACCAGCCAGATCAACGTTCATACCCTGATCGCCTCGACGCTGGACCTTCCGTCGAAGCTGAGTGGCAGCAACTATCAGGGTTATCTGCAGAGCGGGCTGTTCTCGCTGTTGGGCGATGTCCCGACGAGCGCGAATATCACCATCAAGAACGCTGCGGGAGCCGCGATCTTCAACCAGGGTAGCGGTGGAAAGGTCGTGGTCCAGCCTGGCGCGATCATTGATACCACGGGCAAGCTGAGCGCGAATGGTGACGGCGGTTATGTGGCGCTGCTGGCCGATGGCGGCGTTAGCAACGCCGGTGCCATCATCACCAGGAATGGTCAGATCATCCTGGCCTCCGACAACTCCGTCACCCTCGTTACGCCGCTGTTGACTGCCGTTGGCGTTCAGACCGCGATGCGGGTCCTGGCTGGCGGCGGCGTGGTCACCAACGACGCTTCCGGCTTGCTTTCGTCCAGTTCCGGCGCGGTCACGCTGGCGGGCGGATCGATCAATCAGCTCGGCGGCATTGTCGCCACCACCAGCACGACGCGCACAGGCTCAATCAGCCTGAGCACGACCTGCCTGCAGGGCGGCTGCGCGGCCGGCGCCGACGGCAATATCGTGCTGGGATCGGCGAGTCTCACGACAATCCTGCCGGACGAAACCAGCGGAACCCTGCCGACCGCGACGCTCAATACACCGACGTCGGCGAACGGCGCCAGCAACGCGCCGTATTTCCAGACAGTGCTGCAGCCGCAGATCAACATCACGGCGGTGGGCAGTGTCGACGTGCAAGGCACCGGCGCGGGCGGCGCCGGTGCCCTGATCAAGGCGCCGGGCGCCGCGCTGACGATCGGCGCCGACAGTGTTATCGGCACGGTGCTGCTCGAGAAGGGCAGCACCATCGATCTCTCCGGCATCGCCGGCGTCACGCTGCCGATGTCGATCAACCAGATCAGCATCCTCGTCACCGCGGCCGAGGTGGCCGACAGCCCGCTCGCCCAGGCCCTGATCGGCAAGACCGTCACCATCGATGCGCGGCTCAGCGGGACACGCGCCGACGGCGTGCAGTGGGTCGGCTCGCCGCTGCTCAACGCGGCCGGCTATGTCGGCCTGATCCCGCAGAGCATCGACCAGGTCCTCACCGTCGGCGGCAATTTCACGACGTCGGGAAAGAATGTCGTGCAGCAGCCGGGTGCGGCCATCAACGTGTCGGCCGGCTATGTGCAGTACACCGGCGGCATGATCAGCACCACCCGCCTGCTCGGTGCCGACGGGCGCATCTACGACATCGGCCGCGCCGATCCCACCATCGCCTATGTCGGCATCGGCAACGGCTTCACGGTCCTGCACAAGGTCAACGGCGTCGTCGATACGAAGCTGACCGAAATCTATCTCAGTCCATGGGGCGGCGGCAGCAATACGCACTATGAGGCGAGCTACATCACCGGCGCCAATGCCGGCTCGGTCACCGTCGCGGCTATCAATCCGATCGTCAATGACATCATCGGCAATGTGGTGGCCGGCAGCCGCCAGCGCGCATTGGCGGGATCGTCGAATCTCTCGCCCGCCGACCAGATGCCGAAGGGCGCGTCGCTGAGCATCACTTTCGCGGCTCCATCGGGGGCCGGCAGTGCCAACCAGAACAATGTCGTGCTCACGTCGCAGGCCGATGCTGGGCCGGATCCGTATGGCCTCGGCAGCTTGAACTTCGCCAACGCGTCGAGTTGGTCGCCGGCGCTCGCCAACGGCGTGTTTCCGATCTTCACCGATGTGCTTTCCAATGCATCGCTGGGCGCTATTTCGACAAAGGGAGCGCGCCGACTCGACGTCGCGACCAATGCGACCTTGTCGGTACGCCCGGGCGGCAGCATCGCGCTCGACGGCGTTGCCACGGTCGACGGTACTCTCAGCGCGCCCGCCGGCCAGATCAGCCTTACCGGCTTCACCTACGCCAGCGGAGGACCGCAGCAGCCGTCAGCACCCGCGGTGGTGATCGGGCCGCATGCCGTGCTCGACGTGCGCGGCCGCTGGGTCAACGACACGGGCCTATCGACAGACCAACTCGAAGGGCGCGCCTACGTCAATGGCGGTACTGTGAGCATCACCACGATCGCCGCCAGCAACGGACCATCCGTGAACGATGGCCTCTTCACCGACGTCACCCAGAGCATCGTGTTGTCGCCCGGGAGTATCGTCGACTTGTCCGGAGGCGGCTATGTCGACACCACCGGCAAGATCAAGACCGGCGCCGCCGGCCTGCCGGTGGGCAAGGGCGGCAACCTGACCTTGATGACCTATGCCGGAGATTTTCCTGGCCAGGTCGTCACTGGGAGCGAATCGGGAACCACCCCCTATAACGTTCTCCCTCACGGCACCAAACCCGATGGCACACTCAGCCATCCCGATCAGGCCAACGTGCTGCTTGGCGGCACGATCTACGCGGGCGGCTTCGATGGCGGAGGGACGCTGACGCTGAAGGCCTCAACCGTCGTGGTCGATGGCGGGACTGCAGAGGTGACGTCGTACGCTTCGAGTGCGACAGCAAGAGCCATCGCGAATTACACGGGATCTCCGGTCACGGGTTTCATCGTAACGGATGCGAAGGCCGGCCAGCTCGTTCTGCCGCCGTCGTTCTTCACCAGCGGCGGGTTCTCCCAATACACCCTGAGCGACATCTATGGCGGCACCACGGTTACCGCCGGCACGCAGCTGCTGCTGCAACGGCAGCCGACCGCACTGCTCTCGGGCCGCGAGGCGCAGATTCCGACCGGCGCGCGGGTGCGCGACTTCGCATCGCTCGGACTGTTGCCCGACGGCCTGCGCAAGGCGGTCAGCCTGTCGCTGGCCGGGACGAATGTGCTGGTTGATCGCGGCGCTGCCATCGTCACCGATCCGCTGGCCACTGTCACACTGAATCCGATTGCGACGGCCGATATTCTCGGCAGCATCGTTGCGCCCGCAGGAACCATTACCGCAACAGGCCAGGAGGTGCGCATCGGCGCCACCGCCGTGCTCGATGTGAGCGGCGTGTTCGTGCCCAATCCGCAGGTGAAAACCTATTCCACCGGCACGGTGCGCGATGGCGGCACCATCTCGCTGTTGGCCACCACCGTGGTGGCGGAGCCGGGCGCGCAGTTCAATCTGCAGGGCGCAGCCGTGACCGCAGCCAGCAACTTGATCCAGGTGCCGCAGGCTGGTTTCGGACCGCACTTCGTCGGGCAGGCGGCCTGGAGCAATGGCGGCAGCCTGCAGCTCTCCGGCACGACGGTCTATTTTGCCGGCACCGTCGATGCGGCCGGCGGCGCGCCGCTTGCAGCTGGCGGCGGCCTGACCATTGGCGTCATCAACAACAATGCGATCGGAGCCCCGCCGACGCCGGATAGCATCGTGGTCGAGCAACCCGGCGTGGTCGCAACGAACCTGCCAGCTTCGGGCGCGACGGCCACACCGGGCGCATTCATTGGGGCCGATACGCTGAGCAACAGCGGCTTCGATTCCGTGACGCTCAATGCGGGCAAGATTGCGTTCGACGGTTCGGTCAATGTCAAAATCCCCGGCGCCCTGACCCTTTATGCGCGCAATGGGCACGTTGCGAATGCGGATGGGTCCGTCGTCAATCTGAACGCCGGCTACGTTCGCATGGTCGGGGTCGGGGTCGGCGGCGTGTCAATCGTCCCGACCGCCGGCGCCGGCACACTGAACGTGACGGCGCAATGGATCGACCTCGAGCGCGGCATCGGGCTCGACAACGCCGGCAGCGTCAACCTTACCAGCGCCGGCCCCATCCGGTTGCTGCCGCAATACTATGGTTTCATCGACGGCGGCTTGAGCTCGGGAGAGACCGTGTTCGGCGGCGCGCTGCTGGTTCCCGGCAATCTCACGCTGCGCGCGGCCGAGATCTATCCGGTCAGCAACACCGATTTCCTGCTGATGTCGACCGGCCCGTCGAGCGCGATCACGATCGCACAGAACGGCGTGCCGACGGCGCCGCTCTCGATCGGCGGAGGCATCGTGCTCAGCGCGCAGACCATCGTGCAGGGCGGCACGCTGTGGGCGCCGCTCGGCAACATCGTCCTGGGCGTGCGGACCGGCAGCGACGTGTCGGCCCAGTTCATCAAGGCGATTGCCAACGAGGGGGGCATCAACTTTGCCTCGGGCACCTTCGTGCCGACGGCGAGCGTGACGCTGGCCGCGGGCAGCCTGACCTCGGTTTCGGCAGCCGGTCTGGCCGTGCCCGACGGCTACACCGTCGACGGCACCACCTGGTATCAGGGCGCCCCTAACTCCAACCGTATCGTGCCTCAGGTGCTGACTGCGCCGCCGAGCAAGTCGATCAGCCTGTTCGGCACTGATGTGGCGACCCAGTCCGGCGCCGTGCTCGACTTGAACGGTGGCGGCGACATCTACGCGACAGAGTTCGTGGCGGGAACCGGTGGCAGCCGCAATGTGCTGACGACCTACCAGCAGAACCCCGCCAACGGCAGCATCACGCCGACCTACGCTGACGGCCGCCAGGTCTACGCGTTGGTCCCGACCTACTCGTCGGCCGTGGCGGCCTTCGATCCCAACTTCGCCTTCTCTCCATATTACTCAGGCTTGGTGGTGCCGGCCGGTACCACCTTCGGCGCATCGGCGACCGGGAATTCGCAGCCGTTCGCGAACGGAATCGCACCGGGCCAGTCGGTGACCATCGGTGGCGGCAGCGGCATCCCCGCCGGCACCTACACGCTGCTGTCGGGAATGTACGCAACGCTGCCCGGCGCCTACCGCGTTGTCCAGGTTGCCAACAACGTCAATCCGAATGCGGTCGCGAGTACCTCCAGCGCTGACGGCTCGCAATATGTCACCGGCACGCTCGGCAATACGTTGACCGGCGCGCGTTCGTCGCAATCGGCCGTGTTCCAGTTGCAGTCGCAAGCGGTGTGGTCGCGATACTCCCGCATCGACATCACCTCGGGCACGACGTTCTTCCGCAACCAGGCACTCGCCGCGGGCAAAGCACCGCCGCCGCTGCCGATCGACGGCGGTGTGCTGGTGCTCGGCGCCATCAACTCGCTCGACCTTGCCGGCACCAACCGCTTCGCGCCGGGCACCAGCGATCTCGCGCCGGGCCTCGTCGGCGGCGGCGGTCAGGTGCAGATCGGCGGCAGCAACATCTTGATCCGCGCCGCCGACCAGGCGGTGCCGGCGGGCGATTGCCTCGCCGGAAGCGCGCCGGGCTGCACCGGTTCGGTCAACTACCTCGTGCTCGATGCCGATCAGATCAGCCGCCTTGGGGCGTCATCGGTGTTGATCGGCGGCACCGCGCAGGTCGTCGATGGCGTACAGAACATCACCGCCAGTGCGCTCAATCTCGAGGTCCTGACCGACGCGGCGCATCCGTTGACCGGGCCCGAGCTGCTTCTTGTCTCTCTTGCCGGTGACGGAAATCTCGTTACCGGCAGGGGTCTTGTCATCGGTGACGGCAGCGTCGTCAGGGCAATCGGCGCAGTGCCGGGCGGTACCGACCGTGACATCACGATCGGCGCGCTGCCGGTGCAACAGTCCGACGGCAGCTATGTGTTCGCCAGCGGCGACGGCGCGCTGCTGCGCGTCTCGAATGGCAACACGGTGAAGGTCAGCCGGATTTATGTCCCCGGGCAATATGCGGGCAACGGTCCGCCGCCGAGCAGCCAGACACCGCTAGGCGCCTTCTCGATCGGCGCCGGCGCGGTCATCGACGGCGGCAATGCGCTGACGCTCGACACCAGCGGCAGCGGCACGCTCGCCTCCAACGCCATCCTGAACGCCAGGAACTATGACATCGCCGGATCGGTCATCAACATCGGCGGCGGCAGCACCGGCATCGTGCTGAATCCTGCGGTACTCGCGAATTTCAACGATGCGGTCTCGGTCCGGCTGCGCAGCGCGACCGTGATCAATCTGTACGACGCCAACGGACTGCAGATCGGCGATGCCGCGCATCCGATCGGCACGCTGACCTTCGACAGCGCCGGGCTCTATAGCCAGGGTGGCAACACCACCGTCAATGCCACCAACATCGATCTCGCCAACACCAGTGGCGCGACCGGCACGGGCATCACCGGCGCCGGCGGTACGCTTACGCTCAATGCTTCACAGGTCATCACCGAGGACGTCGGCACCAAGCACCTCGGCGGCTTCAGCCAGATCTATTTCAACGCCGGCAGGGCGGTTACATTCAGCGGCAACGGCACGCTCGATACAGGATCGGTTGCGGCTGCGGCGCTGCTGTTCGATATCGGCGGAGTAACGATCGCGAACCCCGGCACCGGCTATACCAGCATCCCGGATGTGATCGTCTCGGGCGGCGGCGGATCCGGCGCCCAAGCCACCGCGTTGCTTGGCGTGGTCAGCTTTGCCGTTGTCAGCGGCGGTTCGGGCTACAGCAATGGCGATCCGGTCACGGTGTCCGGAACCGACAATAATGGCAACCCGGTCACGGCGACCGGTACGGCCATCGTCAATGCCAACGGTGCGGTCACCGGCGTCAAGCTCACCTCGTCCGGCTCCGGCTTCCCCGGCTTTGTCGACTCCATCTCGGTCGATAGCGCCACCGGGGACGGCGGCGCTCAGTTGACCGCGTCGCTGGGCGTTGTCGGCGTGACCGTCACCAATCCGGGCTCCGGCTATACCAGTATGCCGACCTTCTCCTTCGCGAACGGCGGGGGTGGTGTGGCGACGACGGCGCAGGCCGTCGTCAACGTGACGGGAATCAATCTCACCAATCCGGGTGACGGTTACCTGAGCACCCCGACCATCAAGATCAGCGGATCCGGCACGACGGCGACAGCCACTGTGTCCGGCGGCGCCGTCACCGGAGTGACGCTGACCAATGCCGGTACCGGATATTCGAACCTGCCGACGGTGACGTTCGCGGGCGGCGGCGCTGGCGCCGCGAACATGGTGCTGTCCGCGCCAGCAATCGTGGTCAATAGCGGCGCGACGCAATCGCTGAGCACGCTGGGCAACATCAGCCTCGTCACCGGTGCGGGCACCAAGCCCGCCAGTGTCGCCAGCAATATCGGCGGCGTTCTCGCTGTCGCGGGGGGGGCGATCACGGACAGTGCGACGATCCAGGCGCTGTCCGGCAAGGTCAGCCTGACCGCGACCGCCGGCGACGTTGTGCTCGGCAGCGGCGGCCTCATCGATGCGTCCGGCTCGCGCATCACGATCCTCGACGTGGTCCAGGACGCGCCGGGCGGCAATGTGCAACTCGCCTCGACCACCGGCAATGTGATCGTCGGGCAGGGCGCCACCGTCAGCGTGGCGGGGGCAGGCCGCGGCTTTGCAGGATCGTTGTCGATCCTGGCTGCGAACACCGCGACGCTCGACGGCGCGCTCGACGGCAGCGCCGCGTTCAAGGATCTCGGCGGCAGTTTCACCTTGCAGGCAGGAAGCATCGGCGGGGCGGCCGGCCTGCCGCTCACGGCATTCAGCGGCGGCTTCTCGGTGCGGCTCGGCACCGGCGACATCCGCATCGAGGCCGGCCAGACGCTCAACTCCGGCAAGGTGCTGCTGGTTGCCAACAATGGCAGCGTGGTCGTCAACGGCACCATCGATGCGAGCGGGCCGAGCGGCGGCCAGATCTCGCTTTATGGCGCCGGCGTCACCGCGGGCGGCGTGACCGCCGGCGGCGTCAGCATCGGCGGCAGCGCAGTGCTCAAGGCGTCCTACGTCGCAGGCGATCCGTCCGATCCGGCTTACGCCGCCGCCAGCCTGGTGCAGACCGGCGGCACCATCACGCTGGGCACCACCGGCACGCCCGACGCAAACGGCGCCGTCAACGCCACCTATGGCTACCAGAACATGTCGACCTCGGGCGCAATCAGCGTCGCCTCGGGCGCCCTGTTCGACGTCAGCGGCGGCCCCGGCGGGCCGAACATCAACAATGCCGGCGGAGCGGTCATCATCCGCGCGCCGATCCTCACCAACAACACCGTCAACGTCGATTTCCGCGGCACCATCCGCGGCGTGGTCGATGGTGGCGGCAATCCGATCGGCAAGGGTGTCGTGCTCAACCCCTACGCGGTGTGGAGCACCACCGACAGCTCGACCGGCGCGCAGCATTTCGACGGCATCATCGATCCGGCCGGATGGTTCGATGCCGCCGGCAATCCATTGCCGGGCACCGATCAGAACGGCAACACGACCGATCAGAACGGCAATGCGATCGTGGCGCCGACGCCGCAGGCGCCGCTGGCGACCGGTACGATATTCATCGTCACGGCGCCGAATGCCGATCACGTCGGCTTCTATCAGACCACGCTGGCGAGCTTCGTGCAGAACCTTGCCGTGACGCCGGCAAGAGGCGGAGCGAGCTTCGCCGGCATGCATGTGCGTCCCGAGATCGATCTGATCAATCCGAGCCTCGACATCAACAAGGGCAACATCACGGTCGCCAGCAACTGGAATCTGGGCGCAGGCAGTGTCGATGCATCCGGGCACGTCTCGCTGGTGTATCGCACCGCGACCGGCGGCGAGCCCGGAACGCTGCTCCTGCAGGCGAGGAACAACGTCAACATCAACGCGACGGTGACCGACGGCTTCTTTGTCAACTACAATCTCGGTGGTTCCGACGCGGCCTCGCTGTATGCGAACGAACTCAATTCGAGCCTCTACCAAGCCTATCTCGGCATGTTCCCGGACGGCAACAATCTGGCATACAGCTCAAGCGGCATAGCCGATTACCTCGTCAAGACCAACGGGTCGTGGTCAGGCCTGCCGACGTCTCCGGCTTCGCCCAGCGCGGCATTCTTCGGGCTGTCGGATGCCGCCTATAACGCGCTCGCGCTGCAGTTCAAGCTGGCGCAGCCGGTCGTCATTTCCTCGAGCGATCCGACATTGATCGGGGCTGTGACGGATCAGTACAATCTGTACTATTCTCAATACCTGAGGATGTTCCGCGCCTACGAGACCGAGCTGATCGGGGTCAACGTCAACGGGATCAATCCGTCGACGGGCGTTTCGGCGCACGGCGGGATCGTACTGTCCTATGCCGACTTCGTGGGGTACGCCCAGAGTAGGGGCATTTCGCCGAATTTGTCGACCGTCGTGATCCCGTCGGCGCCCACCACATCGACGGCATATTACAATCTGACGGCCGGCCTCGGCACGATCAGGTTCGTCGGCGGCAACGCCGTCGCATTGACGGGAGATTACGCCACACGGTGGACGGCCTATTTCTACAATGTCATCACCGCCAATCTGCGTGGCAGCGGCAAGCAGACCATCAACAACTTGGTGTTCCCGGTAAGCCTGGAGACGGCGGTCGGAGCTGACTTCGCACACGGCGTCCTTGCCGCCATCGCGGTGACGCCGCCGGCGCCGCCGCCAGCCTACGACACCTTGCAGGGCACCTACCTGGCGTCCACAGATCCAGTTCCTCCCGCCGACCGGATCGCCAACAACCCAGCGGTCTACAATCCAGTCGGGGGGACTATCAGCACGGTCTACAACACCACATCGGCGTCGCAGCTGATGTCGGCGGCCGTGAGCGGGAAGGGCAGCTTCTCCTACGACATTGTCGGCGGCGCGGCCTTCACTGCGGCCAACGCACAACCGGTCGATCCCAACGCCGTGATCTCGTTGTCGTCTCAGTCGCCGTCAGTCACGGGTAGCGTGACCATCGACGGCCACACCTCCTATCTGAACAGGTTGTCAATACCCGCTGTCGGCGCGACGACGATCAACATCCCGACCTTGGTGCGCACCGGCACCGGCTCGATCACGATCGCTGCGGCCGGCAATGTCGAACTGCGCGACCAAGTGGCTCCGGGCGCGGTCTACACCGCCGGCGCCGCCACCGCCACGCCGGCCGATTTCAATGCGCCGACCGTGCCTGCGCCTTATTTCATTAATCCGAATGGGCTGGTCAGCGCACCGGCATGGGCCACCGGCGGCGGCGCGGTCACCGTCACCGCGGGCGGGTCGATCATCGGCATCGAGATGCCGATCGATGCAGATGGCAGCCAGACCGGCGTGACCGGCGCTTCGACCGGCCAGATGTGGAGCGACTGGTACATCCACTATGGCCTCTCCAACGGCACGTCGACGCCGTTCGCGGCTTGCGCCGCCGCCGGTTCGGTCGCCTGCCAGACCGCGGCCTGGGTTAACTACGCCACCTTCTTCCAGGGTTTTGGCGCGCTGGGCGGCGGCAACGTCACGCTGTCGGCGGGCGCCGATATCATCGATATCGGCGCGTCGTTGCCGGAGACGCTCGTGGTTGGTGGCGGTTTCACGTCGGCCAATCCGCCCAAGGTCACCTATTACGGCGGCGGCAATCTCAGCGTGACCGCCGGCGGCAACCTCCTGAGCAGCGATTTCCTGGTCGGCCGCGGCGCCGGCGTGATCCGGGTGGGCGGCGCGGTCCAGGCCACCACCAGCAATCCGTTGAACGGAGGCCTGCCGACGCTCGGGATCACAAACAACGGGAGTTCCGTCTCCGGCACCTATGCGCTGCCCTTGCTGCTCGCAGTACAAGATGGCTTCATCACGCTCGGCGCGCGTGGTTCGGTGACGCTCGGCAATGTCTACGATCCCGCGACCTTGCCGCTCAATGCCGGGGTGCAGGTGAGGGCTGAGGTATATCTGCCTGGCGCATCGCCTGATGCCAGCAACTCGAGCAACGGCTCCTGGAGCAGTTATTTCACCAGCTACGGCCCGGGCAGCGGCGTTTCGCTGACGAGCACGACCGGTGATCTCACAGGCCCGACAGTTTCGTCGACTGGCGGATCGCCGCCGATCACCGGACTTTTTGTGCACAATGGTAGTACTGGTGTCATCACCCTCGGAGGAAACGCGAACGCCTCGATTGTCGGGCTGCTGCTTCCCGCGACGTTCGACCTGACGGCGCTCAACGGAAATCTGACGCTCAGCAAAACGGACGTAAGCAACGTACTGCCCAGCAACAATGGCAACGTCAGCCTCGTCGCGGCCGGAACTATTAGCCTTGAGGCAGGCCTTGTGATGCCGGACCTTAGCAGCAGCATCACCGAGTACGTCGGGTTTAACAATGGAGTGGACCTTGCCAACGTCATCAGCCCGCTCGGGCTGCCACCGGCCGCCCTTACTCAGGCACTGCATGCGAACGATCTCGCGCCGGTCGTCATCGCAGCCGGCAAGGACATCTATGCCGTCGACCCCGTAAGCACTTTTGGCGCCAGCCTGACGCTGATCAAGCCGGCGTGGATCGAAGCAGGCAACAACATCTACGCGGGGATCGCCCAGGGCGGCGGCGTTTCGACAACCAGCAACGGCACGCCGCAGGCCAACATCAGCTTCAATTTCGTCGGCCAGAACAACAACGCGACCGACATCACCAGCATCGTTGCCGGTAACGATCTGGTCGGCGGCTCCTATCTTCTCTATGGCCCCGGCACCTTCGTGCTGCAGGCCGGGCATGATTTGGGCCCGTTCTCGGCGTCCGACACGCCGACACGCGGCATCGCGACGCTCGGCAACGGCAGCGCGGTCGGCGGCGCATTCGCTGGTCTGCCGACAAATTCCCTCAAGCCCTATCTGCCGTCCAAGGGCGCCGAGCTCGATCTGCTGTTCGGCGTGAAGCCCGGCATCAACTATGCGGCGGCGATCGCCGATTACGTCGATCCGGCGCATGCCGGCACCGGCGGCATCGACTTCCTCACCGATATCGCCGCCGTCCTCGGCCAGCCGCGCGATCAGGCCTGGGTCACCTTCCAGGGACTGCCGCCGGCGCGGCAGCAGCTTCTCGTCAACCGCGCCTTCCTCGATTTCCTGATCCAGGTGGGCAAGGACTTCAAGAATCCGTCGAGCCTCTATTTCGGCCAGTACGCGCGCGCCTATACCGCGATCTCCACGCTATTCCCGGCTGGCTACGGTTACACCGACAACAGCCTGAGCGTCGACGGCAAGGCGGCGCCGAAGATCGCGACCGGCAGGTTCAACGTCGCGGCTTCCGTGCTCGAGACCCAGATGGGCGGCGACATCAACATCGTCGGGCCGGGCGGCGGCATCACCGTCGGCCACTCCTCGCTGGATACCTTGAGCCCGAACCAGGAGGGCATCCTGACGCTCGGCGGCGGCACCATCCGGGCCTTCGCCGATGCTTCGATCCTGGTCAACCAGAGTCGCATCATGACCCAGCAGGGCGGCGACGTCGGCCTGTTCACCGCCAATGGCGACATCAGTGCCGGTGCAGGACCGAAGACCTATGTCTCGAGCCCTGCGCTCAGCGAGATCTGCACCGTTGACGGCTATTGCTACATCAACCCGCAGGGGCTGGTGACAGGCGCCGGCATCGCTGCGCTGGTCACGCTGCCGGGGCAGGATCCGACCAAGAGCAACGTCGCCTTGGTTGCGCCGCGCGGCACCATCGATCTCGGCTCTGCGGGCATTCGCGCCGGCAACGAAGTCTTGCTGGTGGCGCCGGTCGTACTCAATGCCTACAACGTTCAGGCCACTACGGTAGCAGGGCTGCCCACTGTGCCAACGCCGAGCACCACGCTGTCCGCGGTCAACAACAACGCAACCGCTGCGACCCAGCAGGCGGGGCAGCCGGCGCCGAACAAGCCCAATGACCAGCCTTCGATCGTAATTGTCGAGGTGCTGGGCTATGGCGGCAGCGGCGGTGATGACGCGACGCCGAGCAATAGCGGCAGTGGCAATAACCAGAAGCCGAACGGCAGCGACGACGAGCGCCGTCGCCGCGGCGGTGGGCAGTAGCAGTCCTTGCCGCGGTCATGTCGGCAATCTCCATAGCCCGGGTGACCGAAGCGACACCCGGGTTCGCATGCGGATCGGATCCCGCTGCGCTCATCCGGGCTACGCAATGCCCTTCAGCTCACCGTTCAGAGGAACAGAGACGCACTTCGTGCTCTCTGTAAGGTCCCATGACGTCATCCGCATCAATCGCGTCCACGCCATCAGCGTCATCTGCCGACACTGATGCTCTGGGCGCCCTGCTTGTACCCGAACGCCTCACTGCGGTGGTCGATATCGGCGCCAACCCGATCGACGTCCCGCCCTATGTGCCGCTGCTGCAGAAGCGGCTGTGCCGGCTGTTCGGCTTCGAGCCGCAGCCGAGCGCGTTGGCCGAGCTGAATGCCCGCAAGAGCGAGCTCGAAACCTATTTGCCCTACGTCATTGGCAACGGCGAGCAAGCCCGCCTTCGCATCTGTGCCGCGCCCGGCATGACCAGCCTGCTGGAGCCCGATCCCGTGATGCTGAAGCACTTTCAGGGATTCAACGAATGGGGCCGCATCCTCGCCGACAGCAAGATCGCGACCCACCGGCTCGATGACATCGGCGAGATCGATGCGTTGGACTACCTCAAGATCGACGTGCAGGGCTCGGAGCTTGCGATCTTCCAGAATGGGCGGCGGCGGCTCGCAGACGCGGTCCTCGTCCAGACCGAGGTCTCGTTTCTCCCGCTGTACAAGCAGCAGCCGGTGTTCGGCGAGATCGACCTCGAGCTGCGCAGCCAGGGCTTCATTCCCCATGCCCTGATGGCGATCGACAAGCGCATGATCTGGCCGATGCGCGGCGTCAATCCCTATGAGGCGTTCAATCAGCTGGTCGAGGCCGACGCCGTCTATGTCCGCGATTTCACCAAGGCCGACGCAATGAGCGCCGAGCAGCTCAAGCATCTCGCGCTGGTCGCCCATCACTGCTACGGCTCCTACGATCTCGCGGCGATCTGCGTCCAGCATTTGCTCAACCGCGCTGCGATCGTCCCCCATGCGGGAAGCCACTATTTCGAGCTCGCCGCGGCGCACCGCGCCGCCGCCAAGATCGGCTGAGAGGCCGGCTGAGAGACCGGCAGAAAACAGCCGGGCCCCGATCAAGAGCCCGGCTGCTGAGTCTTCCGTGAAATCGTGATCCGGGTCGTCCCGGATCACGATCTCATATTGGGTGTTACTTCGCGCCGCCGGTGACGCCCGTGCAGCCGTCGGTCTGCGTACCCGACGTGCTGTAGGCGGCGATCGCGGTCGACGAGCCGCCGGCCGCGCTCGAGGTCAGGTAGGCATTCAGGACGTTGGTCGCCCACACGCCGTCGAGTTCGTGGAAGCCGTTGTTGCGGATGACCTTGGCGACGTTCGGATCGTAGCCTGGGTTGTCGGCGTTCGAGGTTGCCGGATTGTAGTTCGGCAGCCCGGTGACCGATCCGCCGTAGAACCAGGCAAGCCAGTTCTTCACGGCGGGCACCCTCGTCCCGGCGGTGTCGCCGTAGCAGCTATACGCGTTGAGGAAGCTCGCACCGGTGATCGGATAGTCGGTCTGCGACTGCAGCGGGATGCCGATCACGGACAGGCCGTCATAGGTCACGCCGCCAACCACGGTGCCGGCGGGATAGACCTGCGCATACAGGTTCCAGGCATCATAGCTGCTCGAGATGTCCGGGGCGGTCAGGTTGGCGAACGCCAGCTCGGCATTGTTCGGCGTCGGCGGAACGAAGTTCTGTGCCCTTCCGTTGCTGCCGACTTGGCCCGGATGATAGACGCCGAGCAGGCGCTGCCGTTCGTTCTGGACGCTGGCCGACAGCGGAGCCGCCGCGGAGATCGTGGTACCGGCGATTTCCTCGGTCACGGTCTGCGCATAGGGCTGCGTGAAGTCGGCGCTGAGATAACCGATGCGGCCGGCGAAGCGCGGGTCCGTGCCGATCTTCAGCGCTTCGTGGTTGCTGCCCGAGGCGCTGATCCAGTGCGGATCCGGACGTTCCTCGTCTTCATCCACGTCATAGGGGTCGCTGTGGTCGGAGCTCTTCACCGCCCTGATGTTGTCGAGCAGGCGGGAGAATTTGCCCGACGGCAGGTTGGCGGTGGTGCTGCCGCCGACGCCGACACCGGAGAATATCTTCTTGTAGTTGTAGGTGCCGGTCGGGTCGAGCAGCGGGCAGAGGTTGGCGAGGTAGTTGGTGAGGATGAAGCTCGCGCCGGCATCGTCCGCACGGTAGACCACCTTGATCGGCAGCCGGCCGCTGGTATAGGCGACCGGGGTCAGCGAGCCGTTGGTGTTGGCGTCGTAGAAGTGCTGGAATTGCTGCACGCCGTTGGCGTCGAGCGCGGGGATCAGCGTCGAGGTGTCGTGCCAGTCCGTCACGGTCGCCGAGAAGATCGCGCAGAGCTGGGCGGCCGAGAGCTGGATCGCGCCGCCGGCCTGGCTGTTCGGCGACAGCGCCGACTGGTTGGTCCAGGTCACGCCCAAGGCGGAATTGGAGGTGTTGACCGCAATCGCAACCGGGACCTCCATGGCCGGGACCTGGATCGGCGCGCCGCCGGCCGCGGTGTTGAAGCTGGCGTTCGATTTGCTCAGGGCGCCGATCAGCAGCGTGTTCTGCCAATTGGTCGACGGGACGAAATTGCTGAACGAGATGGTGGTCAGGCTTGCAATCGAGCTGGCGAGCGGCGCGTCGCTGGCGGCGAAGTCGAGCCGCGGATAGGGATAGCTCTTGAAGGCCGAATTGGCGGTGTCGCGGAACGGCGGCTTGGCCGAGGGCTTGCGCACCACGGCCGGCGCGGAGTCCGGGCTGCCGCGGAACAGTTGCCGCGCATCGTCGGCGATGTAGGCGCGCTGGCCGTTGCCGGAGCCGACGGCCGCGAACAGGCCCTCGACCGATGTCGAGAACATGGTGCAGCTGGTCGGCAGCAGGTTCGGGCTCGGCACAGCCGTCGAGAAGCTCGGCGAGAACGCCTGGCCGTCATTGGCCAGCGTCGCGCCCGCATAGCAGTCGAAGATCTGCCGCAGCGCCAGCGACGACAGCGTGCTGCCGCCGCCGTAGATGCCGGTTTGGGCCGCAGCCGGTTGCTGGGCTCCGATCATGGCGGCGGCCGACAACACGACCAGCGAGGTCGTGCCCAGCACGCGTTCGGCGAACGATTTCGTCTTCATGATAACCTTCCCTGTTTTTGTTGCGTGACGCAGCAGCGCCGCGCGACCGCCTGACGGCCGAGTGATGTCCAGAACGTCTTGTTCGATGGCTTGTGAATGGGACGGCGATGAAGAAGACCTTGCAGGAACGTCTCAAGACAATCGAAGCTGTTCGCCGCGCAGAGCGAACAGCCCTGCGCGTCGTCGTCGGCATCGGCGCCGATGTGGCTCACACCCCTTAGACAATTTGAGCTGGCGCGACGCGCAGCTGGCTTGTGGTGATTTTTCGGGCCGGTGAATTCTCGGAGGCCCGGGTGGCGCGATCCAATGTGAAGGCTGGATTACAATCAGAATGGTGGCGCGGAGCGAGGCATCCCCCGATGCCGCAATTGATCCCGAACCCGCCGCTATCCAACGCGATTGCGAGACTGTAATGAGAGCGCTGGCCGCGGGCGTCGGGGGGCGCTGGCGGGCCGCGATCGACCTGACGTGCCTGTCACCAGGCGATCGTACTCTCGACATAACGATGGATTTGACGTGGCGAATACCAAGAAGGCCCGCGCGGCTGCTGGCGCGAAGAAGAACAGCAAGGGATTGACGCGTTCCGGGATCTCCTCCTCCTCGCCACTCGGCATGCTGGCGCTGCATCTTCTCGAGCAATGGAAGAAGTCCGGGCGCGACGGCATCGTCTTCCTTGCGGAAAGCGAGAACAGGGCCGAGCGCCTCGGCAGCGTGCTGCATTCGCTCGATCCTTCGCTCGAGGTGCTGGTGTTCCCGAGGCTGAATACCTTGCCGTTTGACGGGCTGGAGCCGGCGCACGAGATCGCCGGCCGGCGGAGCTCGGTGTTGCGGCGTCTTGCAAAGAGCAGGAAGCCGGTCTTCCTGGTGTCGACGGCAGAGGCGATCATGGAACGGTTGCCGCTGCCCGCGAGCTGGGGCCGCCTCAGCATCAGCCTGAAGGTCGGTGCGCGCTATTCCGAGCAGGATCTCAAGGATCGTCTGGAATCTCTGGGATACGATCTCGACGAAGAGGCGGACTATCCCGGAAGCGTCCTGTTCCACGGAATGACGTTCGAAGTGTTTCCTGCCGGCGCCCTCGGGCCGTACAGGATCGAGCATTCCGGTGGCGTGATCCGCAGGATCGTCGGGGTCGATCCCTACGAACACGACGTCGTGTTCGACACCCAGGAGCTGCTGATCGATCCGATGTCGGAACGGATTGCGTTGGGAGGCAAGCGGGCACAGCGGGCGGCGCTGCCGGATTATTGTGAGCGCGCCCACTGGATCGCGGACGCCGGAGTTGCGGGTCATGCCGATAGCTGGCTGAGCACGATCAAGGAGGCGGCCGGCCGCAGAGAGACGGATCGCGACTACTTCGGCCCCGTCGACTGGAAGCGGCTGACCAAGCGCATGAGTGCGCTGCCTCGCAAGGCGGCCTTCACCCCGACGCCCGATTTCTCGAAGGTCGCCTCGTCGCGAAAGGCGCTCCGCGCATTTGTCGCCGACGCGCAGCGCGCCGGATCGCGGCTGGTGTTTGTCGCGGCGGTGGAGGACGACCTGCGCGCGATCGAGCGCATGAGCGGGATCAAGGCGGAGCGCGTCGGAGATTGGAGCGAGGCGGCGAAGGGGCGGGGTGGCGAAGCGGCGCTGCTGGCTGACTTCGATACCGGCTTCATCGGTTCGGGCCGCAAGCCGCTTGTCGTCGTCACGGCGACCGACGTGCTCGGCAGCCGGGCCCATCATCCGCAGCCCATGGCCAGAGCCTGGAGTGCGGCTTTCGATCATCCCGACGTGCCGGTGCGCGGCGCGGTCGTCGTTCATCTGCCGCGCGGGCTGGCCGTGCTCGATGGCTTGCAAACCCTCGACATGGGAAAGGGATCATCGCGCGAGATGATCAGGCTGGGATTTGCCGGGGATGATGCCATGCTCGTTCCGCCCGCCGACCTTGCGCTGATCTGGCCGTATGCGGCGGAGCGCGGCAAGCTGACATTGGACAAGGCGGACGGAAGCACGTGGTGGGCGCGACGGACCAAGGCGGAGCAGGAAATTCAACTTGCCGCCAAGGCGCTTGCCAAACACATCGCGCAGCGACGCCGCCGGCGCGCTCCCAAGCTAGTCGCTCCCGGTCCCGCATATGAGCGGTTCGTCGCGCGCTTTCCATATTTCACGACAGTCGACCAGGCGAAGGCGATTCGGGACGTGCTGGATGATCTTGCGTCGGGTCATCCGATGGACCGGGTCGTCTGCGGCGACGTCGGGTTTGGCAAGACCGAGGTTGCCTTGCGCGCGGCGGCGGCCGTTGCCCTGTCTGGCAAGCAGGTTGCTGTCGTCGTGCCGACGACCGTTCTGGCAAGACAGCACGTCGCAACGTTCCGCAAACGGTTTGCCCCGCTCGGCATCGAGGTCGGAAGCTTGTCGCGCGCGACGTCGGCTGCGGAGCTGAAGCAGACGAAGGAAGGCCTGCGAAGCGGAAAGATGAAGATCGTGGTCGGCACGCAGGCGATCGCATCGAAGGACGTGAGATTCGCCAAGCTGAGCCTGGTCATTGTCGACGAAGAACAGCACTTCGGAGCGGCGGAGAAGGCGAAGCTTTCGGGCCTGGCGAAGAGCGTCCATACGCTTTGGATGAGTGCCACGCCGATCCCGCGCACGCTTGCGGCAGGTCTCGCCGGCTTCAGGGACCTCAGCGTGATCGCATCCCCGCCGGTCCATCGGCTTCCGGTCGTGACCAAGATCGCGCCACTTTCGGACGCCGCCATTGCCGCTGCACTGCTGCGCGAGCAGCGACGTCACGGGCAAAGCTTCCTGATCTGTCCGCGCATCCAGGATCTGGATCCGCTGTTGGCGCGCGTGCAGGCGGTGGCCCCGGAGCTGCGCATCGTTTGCCTGCATGGCAAGCTACCGGCCGACGAGATTGACGATCGAATGATGAGCTTCGTCGAAGGCGAGGCCGACGTGTTGCTGGCGACCAACATTGTGGAAAGCGGTCTCGACATTCCCCGGGCGAACACCATCGTGGTCTGCTGGCCGGAAAAGTTTGGTCTGGCACAGCTCCACCAGCTCAGAGGGCGGGTAGGACGCGGTGGCACGCGCGCCTTCGCGTACATGCTGACGGAATCGAACTCGGAGCAATCCGGCAAGCGGTTGGCCGTTCTCGAGGAGTTCAGCAGACCGGGCGCCGGTTTCGCGATCAGCGAGCGCGATCTGGACCTCAGAGGTGCTGGAGATCTGCTTTCCGAGCGGCAATCCGGCCACGTGCAGGTTTTCGGGCCGGTGCTCTACAGCCATCTTCTGAAGCAGGCTTCGGAGAAGGCGAACGACCGCTCCGCCGATCTGTGGGTGCCCGATCTCAACCTTCCACTCGCCGACCTGCTGCCCCGGAGTTATGTGCAATCGGAATCCATGCGCCTTGAAATCTATGGCCGCGTCGCGAGGTGCCGAAGCGAAGACGATCTGGAAGATCTGGAGGAAGAGACCTCTCGCCGCTTCGGCAAGCTGCCGCCGGCCGGCCGGGATTTCTTCACAGCGGCAAGGCTCAGGATCGACTGCAAGCGGCGAGGTATCGTGAGGCTCGACGTCGGGCCGGAGGCCGTCGCAGCGACGTTCCTCCCGGGGAGGCTGCCCAAATCCAGAGCACGGTCGCTACAACGCGACGGCGATCGCGTCTTTTATTCAGGCAAGACAAACGAACCGCCGTTCGAGCGGATCGATGATCTGCTCGATATCTTGGACGAGTGAGTACGGCGTTACTCCTGGCCAAGCCTTCGTCGTTGGCGATCTCCGATGCGACCGACCGCGCCGCGCTTCACGGCGCCGCCTGACTCTCGTCAGATGCGAGTCTGGTGACTGCATAGGAGCGCATCGCCCCTTGTGAGTGCATCACGCGCGCAGTGGAGATATTTCACTGCGTAGCGTCTGCGGAGAACAAATCGACTATTCCGTGCGCTGACATCGCCGTGACATGTAGCGCCGGTAGTGGACATATGAGGCGCTCCGTCCGTCGTCTTCCGGCCTGCTCCGAGCAATCGGAATGCCCCTTTCAGGCGCGAGTCGACGGTATTTGGGGCGGGCTATGTCGTTCAGATACCGGCATTTTCGAGCCGAAATATTGTGCACGGAGCCGGAATCAGCGGTGCCGGAACGGGCACCGATTTTCGCTTTCTCGGCAGGACGACGCGTTTTGCACACCGTTCCACCCGGTGTTGCCCAAACTTGTGTCCGCTAGCGGTATCTCAAATATTGGCGTTATATTTCAATTGCTTGTCGATATGCCGCAGTTCAAATGCCCGTGATATTTGTGCAACATTTGCCCGAAAACAGCCGCAACTCGGCTCAACGCGAGCGGTCTTTTGTTGCGTGATCGGGGGCCTTCTGTCTCATATGGAACTGCGACGGAGGGGGGCATCCCAAGGTCGTCCCGTTTTAGGTGGTTCGCTTAAGTCCCTCGCGTTCATGCGGGTGTGTCCGAAGGCGCGAAGCGACTGAGCGGGGATTTAAGGGACAAAGGGAACCAACCTGAGGGTGTTTTACCCGGCGGATCCGGAACCTTCCCTGAGATAGAGCAACTTGGAGGTTTAACATGAAGATGGTTAAGAGCCTTATCCTCGGCTCGGCGGCGGCTCTCGTCGCGGTCGGCGGAGCTCAGGCGGCCGATCTTCCCGTCAAGGCCAAAGCGGTCGAGTACGTGAAGATTTGCTCCCTGTATGGTCCCGGTTTCTACTACATCCCGGGCACCGATACCTGTATCAAGCTGGGCGGCTACCTGCGTGCCGACGTCGTCGTGAACTCGAACTCGGATCACACCGGCAACACCTCGGGTGCCGGCGGTGCGAACAACCGGTTCACCAACGGCTATACTTGGCGCTCTCGTGAAGATCTGAACATCGATACGCGCACGGCGACCGAATACGGTGTCGTCCGTACCTTCTTCGATGCGACCTTCTCGTGGACGTCGGACACCTACGCCGGACAGGGTAACGGCGCGACCGTTTACTCGCCGATCGGCGCGGTTCAGGCTCCGAACAACGCCAACTCCGGCGCGGTTGCAGGCGGTACGGTCGGCGTCTACTACGCCTTCATCCAGTTCGCCGGCTTCACCATGGGTAAGGCGGTCTCGCAGTTCTCGGCTCCGTGGGCCAACTATCCGGGCAACAACTTCGACGGTCTCGTCGGCGGCGGCGGTACGATCACTGGTGTGAACCAGTTCACCTACACCGCTCAGTTCGGCAACGGCGTGTCGCTGTCTCTGTCGGCTCAGGATCAGACGGCCTACTACCAGGCTGGCGTGAACAACATCCTCGCGGGTGGCGCTTACGGCACCAGCGACTACGCCGGCACGATTTCTCCGGACCTCGTCGCGATGCTGCGCGTCGACCAGGCTTGGGGTCTGTTCCAGGCGTCGTTCGCGGCGCATGACAACCACGCGGCCTACTACGGCGGCACTGAGTTGACCGGTCATCCGGACGACAAGTGGGGCTGGGCTGGTCAGTTGGCCTTGTCGATCAAGAACATCCCGACCGGACCTGGCGATACCATCAACGTCCAGGGCGTCTATACCAACGGTGCGACGCGCTACAACATCCAGGACCTCGCTGGTTCGGCTGGTGCGAACACCATTTATGGTGGAACCGGTCTGCCCGGCGCGTACCAGAGCGTTGGTATCGGCGTTGCTCCTGACAGCGTGTTCGGTGCCATCGGTGGCGTCAACACCGGGCAGCAGCTGGTCACGACCTGGGGTTTCCGCGGTGCATACGTGCACAACTGGAGCCCCTACTGGAACACCTCGATCTACGGTGCTTATGCCGGCATCACCTACAACGATACGGCTAAGACCCTCCTCTGCGGCGTCGGTGGCGTGGGCGGCTCGGTTCGTACCACCCTCAATGCTCTGGGCGGCGTGATGACGACCTGCAACCCCGACTACAACATCGCGCAGATTGGTACCCAGACCCAGTGGACCCCGGTCAAGAACCTGACCTTCACGGCAGACCTGACCTACACCCACCTGGATCAGAAGTACGCTGGTACGGTCTCGGCGCCCAGCGCCGCGATCGGCAAGCCTGCCGCTCTTTACGAGCTGAAGGACCAGAATACGGTTACCCTGCTGCTCCGCGCTCAGCGCAACTGGTAATACCGGTTGATCTGACTGCAAGTTAACAGAGCCCCCGGTGGAAGCGCCGGGGGTTTTGCTTTGTTCAGCCACGCAGCAGCTCTCACAAGAGCGCCATCTTCTTGTACGATGTCATATTCTGTTCATTAATGCTTACCCGCCCCACCGATGGATCGTTTGGCAACCGATGACGGTAGCTCAACAAATAATTCGCCTCATTCGCGAGCAACCAGGTCTTACCGAACGCCAGATTGCCGAGCGCATCTTCGGCGAGGAAGGCTCCATACAGCGCGTCAATCCAACGTGTCGAAAGTTGGTGGCAGCCGGCTGGCTGGAGCGGCACGGCCGAGGATGGGCGGCGGACCCGTTCACGTATCACGCCGCAAGGCCCGATCTCTGAGCCAAGATTGGGGCTGATCCGATTGTCCCGGGCAGCCGGGCTTCGCATGGTCTATCTTCAACTTGTCCCCGGCGTCCAAACGCCGGGGGATTGCTTTGCGTGGCTGGCTCTTGCCGATCAGGCGACGAGCATATCGCGCACCATCGGCACCACCTTGCTGCCGTAGAGCTCGATGCTTGTCATCAGCTTCTCGTGCGGCATCGGGCCTGCCGAATATTTCAGCTGGAAGCGCGCAGCGCCGAGCGCCTTCACGGTCGCCGCGATCTTGCGGGCGACGGTTTCCGGCCCGCCGACATAGAGCGAACCGTGCTCGGCCTCAGCCACGAACTCGTCGCGGCTCATCGGCGGCCAGCCGCGCTCCTTGCCGATCCGGTCACGCATGACCTTGTAGTCGGGCCACAGCTCCTCCCGAGCTTGCGCGTCGGTCTCGGCAACGTAGCCCGGCGAATGCACGCCGATCGGCTTCGGCGTCCGGCCGAACTGCTGGTAGGCCCGCTGGTGCAGGTCGACATAGGGCGCAAAGCGCTTGGGATCGCCGCCGATGATGGCGAGCATCAGCGGCAGGTCATAATGCGCCGCGCGCACCACCGATTCCGGGCTGCCGCCGACGCCGATCCAGGTCTTCAGCCGGCCGTGCTCGACCGGCGGATAGACCGACTGGCCGCTGAGCGGCGGTCGCAGCTTGCCCTGCCAGCTCACCGGCTCCTGCTTCAGGAGTTCGGTGAACAGGTCGAGCTTCTCCTCGAACAGCTCGCTGTATTGCCGCAGGTCGAAGCCGAACAGCGGGAACGACTCGGTGAAGGAGCCGCGGCCGAGGATCACCTCGGCACGGCCGTTCGAGACCGCGTCGACGGTTGCGAAGCGCTGGAAGACGCGGATCGGATCGTCCGAGCTCAGCACGGTCACCGCCGAGCCGAGGCGGATGTTTTGGGTGCGCGCGGCGATGGCCGCCAGCACGGTCTCGGGGGAGGAGATCGCGAAGTCGGCCCGGTGGTGCTCGCCGAGCCCGATGAAATCGATCCCGAGCTGATCGGCCAGCACCGCCTCGTCGACGACGTTGCGGATCACCTGGGCGTGGGACAGCGGCGTACCGGCGGCGTCCTTGGTGACGTCGCCGAATGTGTCGAGCCCGAATTCGAGAGAGGTCGTCATCAATCAGTCCAGTTGTCGGCGTGGCGGAGCATCCGCCACGGGCCACCCATCGCACGCAGGCCGAAAGGTCGTGTTGCTGCGGAGATGTCCGCAAGCCTGCGCTGTGGAGCCTTCGGTTGGAGATGCAGTGGAGCTATTGCCTGTTCGCGGCCTGACAAGGTCACGCCGCGAAACGCAGCGTTTCCAGGTCGCTTGTACTCGGCCTGCGGCCGAGGCTGCGGCGATCAGCCCGGGATGACCAGGAAGCCGGCCCGCGGCAAATGCACCACGACCTCGCCTGTGCGTTCGTCGGACCGGCGGATCGCGATGTGTTGCGCCGACAGCGAGACGATCTCGCCGCGGACTGGGATCTTGCCGTAGTCGTCCGGCATCACGCTGACGATGTCGCCGGGCTTGCGACCGTTCGGATCCAGAGGGTCGCCGAAAACAGGCGACTCCGGCCGCGACTTCGCCGCGATCTCGAGCGCGTCGGCTGACGACATCTCCGTGCGCGCGCCGTGGCCAATCGCGCGGACGCGCTCCTCCCAGGCCGCAAGGCGCGGCAAGGGCTTCACGATCTCGTCGATCGTGGCGACGCTCTGCCGTGCGTACCACACATTCATGTAAGCGCTGACGTCGGCGAGGCTGAACTCGCCGAACAGCCACTGTCGGCCGTCACCGAGTTGCGCCTCGATCCAGTCGACATTGGCGCGGAACTGGTCGCGCATCTGCGGCAGCGCCGCGGCCATGGCGGCGACATCGAACTTGGCGTCGCGCAGCTTCTCGCGATCCTCGATGAAATCCTGCGGGACCTTGTCGCCGATGAAGCCGAACGCGAGGGTGACCGTGTTCTGGAAGAACGGCCGGTCGGTCCACATGCCGAGCGCCCAGGGCATCCCGGCATGGCCCGCGGGAAACAGCGTCGGCGTCGGATAGCGCCGCTCCAGCTCGCGGATAATGATCTGGGTGTCACAATAGATGTCCGCGCCGATCTGCATCGTCGGTGTACGGCGATAGCCGCCGGTCATCGGCATCAGATCCGGCCTCGGCATGATCCGGGAAATCCGTACCGAGTTCCAGGCGAGCTTCTTGAATCCGAAGATGATGCGGATTTTCTCTGAGAACGGCGATTGATCGAAATGATGCAGGATCGGCGTGGGCTGCGACATGGCCTTCTCCCGGCATAGGGCTGCGATCTCCTCGGACCTTGTCGCACAGCCTGACAAGATTTCGGCGGATCGCAACCCATTTCCTTTGGAGAACGACGACGGCGCCGTGCCGTCAGAACGATTCCGCCCATGGCCGCAGGTCGAGCTCCAGCGTCCATGCGCTGCGATGCTGATGATGCAGCACCCAATAGGCGTCCGCGATGGCTGCGATGTTGAGCAGCCCGTCCGGACCGCGGTCGTCCTTCAATTGCGGGCGCATGCTCAGCAGGCGATCGCCCTCGATGCCGCCGTCGACCACGACATGGCCGACATGAATGCCCTGCGGCCCGAACTCCCGCGCCACGCTCTGCGCCAGCGCGCGCAGCGCGGCCTTGGCGGAGGCGAATGGCGAGTAGTTGGCCTTGCCGCGCAACGAGCCACTGGCGCCGGTGAACACCAGCGTGCCGCCGCCGCGCGCAAGCAGGGCCGGGATCGCGGCCTGTGCGAGCTGGAATCCGCCGAGCGCGTGTTCGCGCCAGTGCTCCTCGAAGCGCTGCTCGGTGACCTTGAGGAACGGCGCCGGCCGGTTGGAGCCTGCATTGTGCACGGCCATCGCCAGCGGCGCGAGCTTCCCGGCAGCCTCGACGAAGCGGGCGACATCCGCGGCAGTTGAGGCATCGCCCACGACATGGGTGACCCTGGCGCCGGTTGCTGCGAGTTCAGCCGCGGTCGCGGCGAGCTTCTCGGCGTTGCGCCCGGCGATCGCGACGGGATAGCCACCGGCCGCAAAGCGGCGCGCGATCGCGGCGCCGAGGCCGTGGGATGCGCCGACGCCGGCAATCAGCACGCTTCCCTGCACAGCGGTCGGCTCGAGGGCGGATCGGTCGTTCATGGCTCACTCCATCAAGGTGCCCGCGGCGCGGGCGAAATCATTGGTCGGACGCCATCGCGACGATGGCATCGCGCACCGTCCGCAGAATGGCATCGGACCGCTTCGGATCGGTGATGACGCGCGAGATCGCGAGTGCGCCGACCATCGCACTCACCGCGACGATTGCGCCGCTGTCGTCAGCGTCGCCGAACGTCTCGGCGACCTTGGCGATGAAGGATTCGATGTGCGGTTCCATCACCGCGCGGCACTGCTCATCGGCGCGGCCGACATCGGAGATCAGCGCGCCGATCGCGCAGCCCGACTTCGGCGAGTCGCGATGGCTGCGGCTGAGATAGCTTCGCACCAGGGCGTTGACGCTGACCGGCTTGCCGGGATCGCGCGACGCGCGCGCCGACGCCTCACCCAAGGTCAGCGCCTGTTCCAGCGCCGCGGCGATCAGGTCGGAACGCGAGGCGAAGTGGCCATAGAAGCCGCCATGGGTCAGCTTCACCTGCTGCATCAGGCTTCCGATGCTGAGCGCGTCGAGCCCCTTGTCGCGGATCTGCGTCGCAGCCTCGTTCAGGATGCGCTCACGGCTCCTAGCCTTGTCGGCCTGGGAATGGCCCATTTCGCAGTGCCCCTGTTTGACTCTCTTCCTGGATTATGACCATCATGCATCTGAATGACAACCATCATCCAGAAAATTTCAGTCACAAAGCAGGGAGGAACAGATGTCCGGCAGCGCGAGCGAAGGGCGGGTCCGCCACGAGCGGCATGATCACATCCTGAAGGTCATCATCGACAATCCGGCGAAGAAGAACGCCTTCAGCCCGGAGATGATGGCTGAGCTGTCCGACGCGCTGACGCTGCTCGACAATGATGACGGGCTCTGGGTCGGCGTGCTGTGTGCCGCCGGCGGCAGTTTCACCGCGGGTCTCGACATGCCGAAGTTCTTTGGTCCGACGGCGAGCCGCAAGCCGCTGCCGGAGGGCAATGTCGATCCCTTTGGACTGTCGAAGCGGTGCCGGAAGCCGATCATCACGGCGGTGCAGGGCATCGTGTTCACCGTCGGCATCGAGATGATGCTGGCCGGCGATATCGTCATTGCCGCCGACGACAGCCGGTTCTGCCAGATGGAAGCCAGGCGCGGCATCGCGCCGCTGGCCGGCGCGCATTTCCGCTACATCAGCCGCGCCGGGTGGGGTGATGCGATGTATCACCTCTTGCTGTGCGACGAGTTCAGTGCCGCAGAAGCGCATCGGATCGGCCTCGTGCAGGAAGTCGTGCCGGCCGGTCAGCAGATCGAGCGCGCGATGGCGCTTGCAGAGATCATCGCGCGCAACGCGCCGCTTGGAATCCAGGTGACGAAAGAGGCGGGCCGCAAGTTCATCGAAGCCGGCGAGCAGGCGGCAATTGCGATCATCCCGCAGATCCGCGAACGCGTGCTCAACACATCAGATGCGGCCGAGGGCATCAAGTCGTTCGTCGAGCGCCGCGCCGCGGTGTTCCAGGGACGCTAGTCGCAGCGGCGCTGGTCCCTGGGGCGCTAGTCTCAGCGGCGCTCGCTGCGTTCACGATACGTGCTCGGATTGCGGTTGTGACAATGTTGTCGCAGCCGCATCAATTTCGATCACGATGATCGTGCGACGACTCTTGTCGAGATTCGTCGAATCAGGGAGATTCGAATCCATTCATTAAATGCTATTTCGTCCTGCTTTCACTCAAGCGTCCGGTATGGATTCCCATGACAAACGCACGAGTAATTGTTGTCGGAAATAACAAGGGCGGCTCGGGCAAGTCGACAATTGCCATGCATGTCGCCATCGCGCTGATCAAGGCGGGTCAGCGTGTCGCCACCATCGATCTCGACAACAAGCAGAAGTCGCTGACGCACTACGTCGATAACCGGCGGGATTGGGCGCGGCAAACCTCGCTGAATCTCGATATCCCGGCGCATATGTGCTTCGAGACGGTGAGCGGCAGAAGCAGTGAAGTCGAGACGCTCGGCCGCAGCGCGCTTGCCGAGATCGTCGAGCGGCTCAGCCGGTCGCACGATTTCGTCGTCATCGACTGCCCCGGCCACGACACCTATCTGACGACGTTCACGCATTCGCTGGCGAACACGCTGATTACGCCGCTGAACGACAGCTTCCTCGACTTCGACGTGCTCGGCACCGTCGATCCTAACGACTTCAAGGTGGCCGGCATCAGCCACTATTCGAAGATGGTGGAGGAAGCGCGGCGCGAGCGCCGCGCGCAGGATCAGCCGGCATTCGAGTGGGTGGTGCTGCGCAACCGCCTCTCGACGATTGGTTCACGCAACAAGCGGCTGGTCGGCGAAGCCCTCAACGAACTATCGAAGACCCTGAGTTTCCGCCTGGTCGACGGCCTGGCCGAGCGGGTGATCTTCCGCGAGTTCTATCCGCGCGGATTGACCGCGGTCGACGACGTCAATCAGCTCGCGCTCGGTGGCCGGCCGACCATGTCGCATGTCACCGCATGGCTCGAGATGGAGCGGCTGATGACCGCCATCATGCTGGGTCACCTGGTGGCGCGCCCGTCGGAATCCGCCGACGTCAGTCGCGACGCGGCGTAGACGCGGTCGGATCGTTACCGGCAGTTGGTGTTGCCCGCATTGGCAACGGTCAGGAACGTGATCGTTGCGGGAGCGAAGACGATTGCTCCCGCCGGGGCCGGCTCGCCATTCAGGGCGGGCATCTGGTCGGAAGGCCCAAGCGCAAGCGTGCGGCCATTGAGCTGAACATTGCCGTCGACAGGCCTTTCGCTCGCCAATGTGTAGCGTTGCGATGCCGCTGACATCGTCAGCTTGCGCCGCATCCGCCGGTCATTGTTGATGACGAGCAGGGCTATTCCATCAGGCAGATCGCGCGCGCAATGCGCATAGACGTGGAGACCGGGTTGCTCGCCGACGCCGGCATCGAGCACGGTGGTTCCCATCAGCCGTCGCCATAGCAGCGCGGTCCAGTAGTTCGGCCGCGGCAGATGGGTTTGCTCGTCGAGCAGCCCGTAGTCGCTCGCGGCAAGCGTGTTGTGCATCACCACTTGAACGCCCGCCTTGGCAAGCTGCCCGAGCTGATCGAGATAGCGGAACGTATCGGTGAAGGTCGCGGCCCAGCGATTGCCGCCGCACGCGGTCTCCGCGGTCTCGGTCAGCCAGATCGGCTTGCCCGGTGCGAGCCGGTCGCGCAGCGCCTGGTAGAAGGCGAATGTCTTGCCGGTTCGTGCCAGCCATTGGTCTGACAACGCCTGCCTTGCGGTGCGATCGCCGGAGCATCGCGCCGAGAGCGCGCCATAATGATGGTAGGAGACCGCGTCGATGCCCGCCGCTGAAACCGCAAAGAGGGCCTTTGTATCCACGCCGATTCCGATCGTGCCTGGGCCGAGGATCGCCGCGTCGGGCGCGGTGTCCTTCATGAATGCGCGGAACGTTGCGAAATCGCGGCCGTAGGCCGCGGCATCGTAATGCTCGGGCGCGCCGCCGATGGCCGGCAGATCGGGCTCGTTCATGAACTCCGCTGCGGTGATCTGCCCGCCGGCCGATCGCGTGAAAGCGAGAAGCTGCCGGGCCTGTTCGGAGCTCCATCGGCCGTCAGCGTCGCGCGTGCCGGCGCTGATCGCTAAAGATGTGACGAGGGGGGCGTCGACGGCGTGCGAGAAGTCGATCACGCCCTGCCACTGCTGTCGCGTCAGCACACCCTTGAAGCCGGCCGGTGGCGCCGATGGTGGCGCGTCGGAATCCGTAAAGAACGTGCTGTTGGCCCAGGTCCCGCTCACGCGAAGGTAGGCGGGAGCGAGCGCTGCTGCGAGCTTGCGTAGCCTGCTATCGTGCAGATCGATCGGCGTGCGCGCCGCGAACCGGTCCGGCTTCGCACCCCGCCGTGCGGCGGCATAGGGTTTCCAAAATCGACCGCCGGTCACCTCGACCATCTCGATGTTGTAGGACTGGAAGCGCGGGTCGATGGTCGCAACTCGCGGCATGGCGGCGACGTCGAGCGTCAGCTCTGCCGCGGCGGCCTTCGGCTCGGCAAAGGCCGCAATGGCGAGCACAATGACGCAGGCGAGGCGTCGAGGAGGATGAACCCGGTGGTCGCGCATAAGGGCGTCACGGCATTCTGATTGGCGCTTCGCCGCAGCATGCAGCCGCAGCTTCTCTGGATCAACTCGATGCCGCGCCGTTTGGCTCGTTCGCGATGCGATCCCACAGCGCCCAGATCATGTCCTTCATGACCAGCGCGTCCTGCCAGCGGTCGGACAATTCCCTGCCATCGGGTCCGGTGATGGCATAGGGCGGGGGACCGAGCTCGCACAGGAAGGTCAGGGTCGCATCGGGCCCGGCGCGCTTCCGCCAGGAGCGGATGCCGTAGTCCCACCAGTCCATGAACAGCGACACCCAGCCCTGATGCTGTGGAAAGCCGAGCGAGATCTGCACCTGCTCGCGGCTCGCGATGCGGCCGTGAATGCCCCAGGCATGGTCGAGGATGCGGTGGATCATCGCATGATTGACGTCGTCGATCGGCCAGGCGAATTCGCGGCCGACCAGATAGTGCGAGAGGTCGGCGGTCAGCCGCAGATCGGGGAAGCAGTCGAGCAGATCGAGCGTGAAGAGCAGGTCGGTCGTCATGCGGTCGCGATGGGTCTCGACATGCACGGCGACGCCGGCCTCCGTGCCAAGCCGCCGCCAGTCTTCGAGCAGGGGAATGCAATCTGCGATCCGGCGCGGCCGAATGTCCGGCTGCAGGTTGACATGATCGGCGCCGAGCTCCGCCACCAGCTCGAGCACCGGCTTCAGATCGTCAACATTCTTCGGATAGCATTGCGCCTGCCAGATCATGCCATGCGCGCGAAGGAAGCCTGTCACCTCGCGCGCGAAAGCGGGATCGATGAAGCGCACGCCGGCGCCGTCAAACGCGGCATCGCGGATCATCGCGAGCTGGGTTTGCAGCGGCCATTCGTCCTCATCCGCCAGCCGTCGCTCCATCGCCCAGAGCGACTGCAGGACGCGCAGTTGCTGCGCCACCGATCAAGCCCGTGCCGGGATCGCTGCGGGCAGCTCGGCCTGCTCGCTCGCGTCTTCGGCGATGTTCTCCTGATAGGTCTCCGGTCCGATCCAGATCGCAACCACCGTACAAGCCGACAGGAACATCGCGTAGCAGGCAACCGGCCACCAGGTGCCGTAGGCCGCCACCAACGCGGTGGCGACGAACGGCGCCGGGCCGCCTGATAGCAGCGAGCCGAGCTCACGCGCGAAGGCAAAGCCGGCGAAGCGGCGTTGCGGCGGGAACAGTTCGGCGAAATACGCCGCCTGCGGCCCGAACATTGCCGCCGTCACCACGGCGCGCGCCAGGATGAAGGCGAGCGCGATCATGATCCACTCCTTGGTGCCGACCATCCAGAAGAACGGGAAGGAAAGCGCGACGCCGGCCAGCGCGCCGAACATGTAGACCGGCCGCCGTCCGATCCGGTCCGACAACGCCGCGAAGCCAAGTATCGCAAACAGCTCGACCGTGAAGGCCAGCATCAGCGCGCT
The DNA here is from genome assembly GCF_038967635.1 of Bradyrhizobium sp. B124. Taxonomy (NCBI): domain Bacteria; kingdom Pseudomonadati; phylum Pseudomonadota; class Alphaproteobacteria; order Hyphomicrobiales; family Nitrobacteraceae; genus Bradyrhizobium; species Bradyrhizobium sp. B124. The sequence goes on from NZ_CP152413.1 coordinate 8,295,253, forward strand.
GAGCGCCTCCGCTTTCGGCACGCCCAGCGTGTTGATGACGTAGCTCAGGCCAAACACCGGGAAGAAATAGCCGAGCCCGTTCTCGGCCATCCGGGCGCCGAGCACGACGAAGAAGTTGCGCGGGTGCCGGCGCAACGCCTCCATCGCCGGGTTGCTCTCGACCTTGCCGCGCGCGACCACCGCCTGGGTGTACACCGGCGTCTCGGTGATGCGCATGCGGACGAAGATGCCGACGACGATCAGCAGGAAGCTTGCCAGGAAGGGCAGGCGCCAACCCCAGCTCATCAGGGCCTCGCGCGGCAGCATCGTCACCAGCGCGAAGGCGGCGGCGGCGAGCAGATTGCCGACGGAGACACCGAGCGGCGCGAAGCCGCCCCAGAAGCCGCGATGCTTCGGCGGCGCGTTCTCCACGAGGTAGATCACCGCGCCGCCATACTCGGCACCGGCGCCGAGGCCCTGGATGACGCGCATCGCGACCAGAAGGATCGGCGCCCAGACGCCGATCTGCGCATAAGTCGGCAGGAAGCCGATCGCGGTGGTGCCGATGCCGATCATCAACAGCGTTGCGACTAGCACCGGCTTGCGGCCATAGCGATCGCCGAGGATGCCGAATATGAGGCCGCCGAACGGCCGCACCACGAAGCCGACGCCGAATGTCAGGAACGACAGCAGCGTGCCGACCACAGGATCGCTCTTCGGAAAGAACAGCTCGCCGAACACCAATGCGGCCGCGGTGCCGTACAGAAAGAAGTCGTACCATTCGAGCGCGGAGCCGATGCTTGCGGCCAGGATCACACGCAGGCGCGATGTGCGAGCGCCATCTGTTGCCATCTCGGTCATTCGTTTCCCCGTTATTTTGATTTTTATGTCTTGAAAGCAGCAATGCCCGCGGCTTGCCGCGGGCATTGTCGTCAGTCTCAGGCGGCACGCGTGAAGTAGGATTTCTTCGACGCCGACTGGGTCTCGTAGATCGATCCCTGCCGTTTGGCCGGCGGCAGCGGCATCCGTACCGGCACGTCGGTCAGCCGCGGTGTGACCACCGGCGGACCCGCCAGCAGGCGGCTGTTGAATTCGTCAAAGTCCTTCACGCCCATCAGCGGCCAGGCGTCGCTGGCGGCCACTTCATAGAGAAGCAGGTTGCGCGGCCGGTCCGACGTGTTGGTCGCCGAGCCGTGCAGCGCGCGCACGTGGTGGAACGACATGCTGCCGGCCTTGCCCATGCAGGGCACCGCGCGCTTGATATCGTCCTGGATCTGGTCCGGATCGATCAAGCCGGCGAAGCAGCCGTCCTCGCCGTGATGATCCCACATCGTGCTGCCGGTGTGCGATCCCGGCGTCACCAGCATCGGGCCGTTCTCGATATCGCAATCGTCGAGCAGCACGCCGATCGCGAGGATGTCGTCATTGGTGTGCGGATAGAACGCCCAGTCCTGATGCCACTCGACCGGCGAGCCGTATTGCGCCGACTTCATGTTGAGCTTCGAGCCGTGCAGCCGGAGCCCGGGACCGATCAGCTTGGTCAGGATCGAGATCACCGCGGGGCTGCGGATGATCTCGTCGAAGATCGGGTGCACCTTGTGCGGCGCCTTGATGCGGCGGACGCGCGGAGTCTCCGGCGTATGGCCCGGCTCGAGGTCGTAGACGTCGGTGTGCTCGCTGACAGCAGCGGCGCCGGCCACCAGCTCGGCGAGCACCGCGCGGACCTTGCCGAGGGTCTCCTGGTTCAGCACCTCGGGGACCACGATCACCCCGTCGCGCTTGTAGGCCTGGGCCTGCTCGTCCGAAATCATGCCGCTTCTCCCTTTTTGTTTCATGTTAGCGCTAACATTAGGCAATGCTAGCGCTAACATCATGGCTTGGCAATCCGGAATCGTGCAGGGTCCGGCCCATGAGCTCCGACCTGACCGACCCCGGGACCGGCCCGACCGGTGCCGCGCCCACCCTTTCAGAGGTGGCCAAGCGCGCCGGCGTCTCCTCGATCACGGTGAGCCGGGTGGTGCGAATGCCCGATCTGGTTGCCCCGGAGACCCGGGCGCGGGTCGAGCGGGCGATGCGCGACCTCGGCTATGTCCCGAACCTGGTGGCAGGCGCGCTGGCGAGTGCACGGACCAATTCGGTCGGCGTGCTGGTGCCGACCATCGCCAACTCGATCTTCGCCGACACGGTGCAGGGTCTGTCCGACAAGCTCGAGCCGCTCGGCTTCTCCGTGATCCTGGCGCAGTCGCGCTACGATGCGGTGCGCGAGGATCGCGTGCTGGCGGCGCTGCTGTCGCGGCGGCCGGAGGCGATCATCATGGTCGGCTCGCCGGCGACCGAGGAGGGCAGCCGCCTGCTGCGCAATGCGCGGATTCCGATCGTCGAGACCTGGGATCTGCCGGCCAACCCGATCGATGCGGTCGCGGGCTTCGACAATTACCAGGCCGGTGTCGCTGTCGCGAAGCATCTGGTTGCACAAGGGCGCAGGCAGCTCGCCTTCATCGGCGGCGATGATCCGCGCGGCACGCGGCGCTGGTTCGGCTTCCGGGACGAGGCGCTGGCAAGCGGTCTCGCCGAGCCGCGCCGGCTGATCCTCGACCGCAAGGATTCCGGCAGCGTGGCGGCGCATGCGCGCCTGCCCGATGTCGACGCGGTGTTCGCCGCCAACGATGCGCATGCGATCGGCTTCATGTCGGGGCTGCGCAAGGCCGGCCTGCTGCGCGACGGGCCCGCGTCGGCACAGCCGGTCGCCGTGATCGGGCTCGGCGATCTCGAAATGGGCCAGCTGATCTCGCCGACATTGAGCACGATCAGCGTGCATGGTGACGCGATCGGCCGCACCGCGGCGACGCTGATGCTGGAGCGCGGCGGTGAGCGCCGCATCGATCTCGGCTTCGAGCTGGTGCTGCGCGACAGCGGTTAGCGATCGCCGGCCGCTACAGGCGGGCGCAGGTCGCTAACGCGTCTCTGCTCTCATTTTGCCGCGGTGCCGGACTCCGCCACCTCGATCAAGCTGATGAGGCCACGCAGAATGGCCATCGGCGAAGGAGGGCAACCCGGAATATGGAGATCGACAGGTACAACTGCCGAGACCCCGCCAACCACCGCATAGCTGCCGGCAAAGCATCCGCCATCCCTGGCGCAATCGCCCACAGCGACGACCCATTTGGGATCGGGGGTCGCGCGGTATGTGCGCTCCAGCGCCTCGCGCATGTTCTGCGTGACCGGACCTGTGACGAGCAGGACATCGGCGTGACGCGGCGAGGCGACGAACCGGATTCCAAACCGTTCGACATCGTAATACGCATTGCTCAGCGCGTGAATTTCCAGCTCGCATCCATTGCACGAGCCTGCATCGACCTCGCGGATCGAAAGGCTGCGGCCGAGGCGTCGTCGTGCGGTGCGACCGACCGTGGCCGCGAGCTCCGCGAGCGCAGTGTCGTCCGGACGCGGCGCCTGTTCGGTCAAGGGCTGGCGAAACAGGCTCTGGAACAAAAGTTTGCGCATCGCCTGCGGTCCTCAGAGGTCCTGCCCCGAATAGGAGCAGTTGAACGACTTGTTGCAGAGTGGGAAGTCCGCCACGATGTTGCCTTCGATCGCTGCCTCGAGCAGGGGCCACTGAAACCATGACGGATCGCGCAGATGACATCGCTCGATCCGATCGCCGTTCAGGCGCAGCCAGGCCAGAATGTCGCCCCGGAAACCTTCGACCAGCGCGATGCCTTCGCAAGGCTCGGTCGCACCTTGCAGCGACACTCTGACGGGGCCGCCCTCGAGGCCGATCAGGATCTGGTCCGTCAGCGCAAGACTCTGCTCGACTTCCCGGATCCGGATCCAGACGCGGGCGTTGACGTCGCCATCGCTGAGAACGGGGACGTCGAAACGCAGACCATCATAGGGGAGATAGCCGGGGCTGCGTCGGGCGTCATGGTTGCGGCCGCTTGCGCGCCCGACATAGCCACCGGCTGCGAATTGCCGGGCGAGCGCCGGGGTCACGATGCCGGTGGTGACGGTGCGATCCTGCAACGAGGCGGTGTTGTCGTAGAGTTCGACCAGCGCAGGGAAATGCCGGCGGATCTGGTCGAGCGCGGCCCGGATTGCGTTGGGTCCGTCGCTGGCGATGTCGCGTGCGACGCCGCCGGGAACGATAAGGTCGCGCATCAGGCGGTGGCCGAATGCAACGTCGGCCGCGCGCAGCACGCACTCGCGCAGCACGGCGCAATGTGCCTGCATCAGCGCAAATGACGCATCGTTGCAGATTGCTCCGATGTCACCGAGATGATTGGCCAGTCGCTCGAGCTCGGCCATCAGCGCACGCAGCAACAGCGCGCGGGGGGGCACGGCAATCTGCTGCGCGGCCTCGACGGCTTGCGCGAATGCCAGTCCATAGGCGACCGTGCTGTCGCCGGAGACCCGGCCGGCGAGCCGCGCGGCCTGCTCGATGGTGCTCCCAGCCATCAGCCCTTCGATGCCCTTATGGGTGTAGCCGAGCCGCTGCTCCAGGCGGACCACGGTCTCGCCGCTCGCCGTAAAGCGGAAATGTCCGGGCTCGATGATGCCGGCATGCACGGGGCCGACCGGAATCTGATGCAGGCTGTCCCCTTCGGCCGGAAGGAATTGATAAGGCGCCGCATCCGGTGATGCATCGAGACGTTCGCCCAGCGGGAAACGCATTTGCCATCGGCCATGATCGAGCCAGGGACGGGGATCCGGCGTGCCCGCGGCCTGAAGCCCGAACAGGTCGTGGACGGTGCGCTCCAATCGGAGCGCCGGAGGATGATAGGCCGCGACCGACGGGAATTGGCGATCGGGACAATCCAGGCTGATCACGCCGATATCGGAGGTGCGGTCGTCGAGGATGGCCATATGCACGCACGATGCTTCGCCCCATAGCCCGAGCAGGCTCAAGCCGCCATCGGCGAGGGCGCTGGCGGCGGAGCGCCAGACGTCGTCGTCCACCACTGCGCGTGGCCACGGATAGTGCCGTTCGACCTTGCGGCCCGCCTGGATCAGATCGATCAATTTCGGCATATCCCGTTCTCCCTCGCGCTAGCCCAGGAGGTTGGCGACGTGCTGGAACCAGACAACCAGCGGTCCCGGAAGGTAGATGCCCGCAGTCAGCACCAGCGCGAAATGCGCGAACATCGGCAAATAGGATGCATCCGCCGGCGCGACACTGCCGCGCGGCTCGCCGAAAGCAAGGCTGGTCAGGCGCAGGATCAGCGCGCCGAGGGCAAGCAGCAGGCCGAAGACCAGCGGGATGGCGAGCAGCGGCTGGCGCGCGAAGGTGGAACTGACGATGAGAAATTCGCTCATGAAGATGCCGAGCGGCGGCAGGCCGGCGATCGCGACCACGCCGATCACGAGACTCCAGCCGAGGGCCGGATGGGTTTCGGTCAGGCCGCGAATGTTGGCGATCCGCTGCGTGCCCTTCACCTGTGCGATGTGGCCGACGGCGTAGAAGATCCCCGACTTGGTGAGGCTGTGCATCACCATGTGCAGCAGGCCGGCAAAGTTGGCGAGCGGGCCACCCATCCCGAACGCAAACACGATGATGCCCATGTGCTCGATCGAGGAATAGGCGAACAGCCGTTTGATGTCGCGGCGGCGGTAAAGCATGAAGGCTGCGAACAGCAGCGAGGTCAGCCCCATCGTCACCATCAGCGGGCCCGGCGATATCGCATCCGGATTGGCGGCGAGCAGGATCTTGAAGCGGAGCACAGCGTAGAGCGCAACGTTGAGCAAGAGGCCGGAGAGCACGGCGGAGATCGGGGTCGGGCCCTCGGCATGGGCATCCGGAAGCCAGGCGTGCAGCGGCGCCAGGCCAACCTTGGTCCCGTATCCGAGCAGCAGGAAGATGAAGGCGACGTTGAGCAATGCCGGATCGAAGGTTGCGGCGCGGCTGATCAACACCGTCCACACCATGGCGTCCTGGCCCTCGCCGATGACCGGCCGTGCCGCCATGTACACTAGGATCGTGCCGAACAGCGCGAGCGCGATACCGACGCTGCCGAGGATGAAATACTTCCAGGCGGCCTCCAGCGCCGCATGGGTCCGGTAGATGCCGACCATCAGGACGGTGGTCAGCGTGGCGATCTCGACTGCAACCCACATCAGGCCGATATTGTTCGACACGAATGCGAGGTTCATGCCGAACATCATGACCTGATACATGGCATGGTAGAATCGCAGATAGCCCGGCGTGAGCCGCCCGGTCTCGAGTTCGTGGGCGATATAGCTCGCGCTGAACACGCTCGTGGTGAAGCCCACGAAGGTGTTGAGTACGATGAAGACGATGTTGAGATCGTCAATCAGCAGGTACGGGCTGGGTTGCGGGCGCTCGATGACGAGCAGCGAAAGCGCGGCCAGCAAGGTGCCGAGACTGGCGAGGATATTGAGCGCTGCGGTCAGGCGGTAGCCGGGCAGCGCCGCAAGCACCGCCGCGGCACAAATCGGTATCAGTAGAACCCAGGCGACCGCATCCGACGCCGCAGTCATCGCCGCTCTCCCCTGAATTCATCGAGTGCGCCGACGTCGACGGTGTCGAACCGCTCCCGAATTCGGAACAGGAACACGCCGATGACGATGAATGCGATCAGGATCGAAAACGCGACGCTGATTTCCACGACGAGCGGCATGCCCTTGGCGCCGGTCGCGGCCAGCACCAATCCGTTCTCCAGCGACATGAAGCCGACGACCTGGCTCACGGCGTTGCGCCGGGTCACCATGACGAGCAATCCCAGCAGCACCACCGACAGCGCGAAGGCGAGGTCTTCCCGCGCCAGCGGATCGGCGGCGCCGGTCACGCGGAGCATCACCATCATGGAGAGGGCGACGAGCCCCATGCCCGCCAGCATGGTCAGGCCGATACCTACCGAGGTCTCGATATCGCGATGAATGCCGAGCTGCTTGACGATCCGGTGCAGCGCCACCGGGATGATGGTCGCCTTGAAGACCAGCGCGATCACGGCCGTCACGTAGAGATGCGGTGCGTTCTGCACGTAGGCCTGCCAGGCGACGGAAAGCGCGAGCACCACTGCATGAAGTGCGAAGATGTTCAGCAGCGCATACAGGCGGTCCTGGTACAGCATCATGAAGCTGATCAGCACGAGCCCGCCGGCGAGCAGATGGGCGATGTCGAAGGCGAGGTTGTGCATCAGAAGCTCCGTGACACGAACCGAAGCAGCGTGCCGAGCAGGCCGAGCATCAGCGCGGCGCCGAGGAACTCGGGGACACGGAAAACCCGCACCTTCGCCGTCGCGGTCTCGAACACGGCAAGCAGGAAGCTTGCGACCGCAAGCTTGAGGATGTAGGCGGCGACGCTCACCAGATAGGACAGCGGACCCGCGCCTTCGGTGGTGATCTGCCACGGGAAGAACACGCAGATGATCAGGGAAATGTACAGCAGCAGCTTGAGAAAGGCGCCAAACTCGATCATGGCAAGGTGACGCCCGGAATACTCGAGGATCATCGCCTCGTGCACCATGGTCAGCTCCAGATGCGTCGCCGGGTTGTCGACCGGGATGCGCGCGTTTTCGGCAAGCGCCACCATGATGAGCGCAATCATCGCCATGCCGAGCGAGACGCGCAGTCCCACTTCGGACGACGCCATGAAGGTCGCGACCGTTGACAGCTGGGTGGAGCCGGCAATGAGCGCGACGCAGAACACCATCAACAACATGGCTGGCTCGGCCAACGCTGCGATCATCACCTCGCGGCTGGAGCCGATGCCGCCGAAGCTGGTGCCGACATCCATGCCGGCAAGTGCGAGGAAGAAGCGCGCGCTGCCGAGCAGGGCGACGATCGCGATCAGGTCGGCGCTCCAGTTGAATTGCAAGCCGGTCGCAAATGTCGGGACCAGCGCCGCGGCGACCCAGATGGCCGCGAACGTTATGTAGGGCGTGACACGGAACAGCCAGGACGCGTTTTCGGCGAGCACGACCTCCTTGCGTAGCAGCCGCAGCAGGTCGCGGTAGGGTTGGAAGATCGACGCTCCCCTCCGACGCAACAGGCGGGCCTTGACCTTGCGCACGACGCCGGTCAGCAGCGGCGCGAGCAGCAGCACGAGCGTCATCTGGCCCAACTGAACGAGGATGTCCGAGATCACGACCATATCGCGACGACCAGCAGCAATGTGACGAGGGTTACGAAGACCAAACTGAGGTAGCGGCGGATGGTCAGGAACTGGAGCTGGTTCAGCCGATCGGCGAAAAACCAGACGACTTCAGTCACCGGCGTATACAGCCGCTCCCAGACCAGATCGTGCATATCGACCCTGAAGCGGGCCGGCCGCAGTTCGCCCGGCGAAGGCATGTCGACATGCTCGCGGGCCTGGAAAACCAACGTGCCGAACACCCGGCGGATCGGCTGGACGAAGCTCGCCCCGGAATACTGCGCCGCCGGTGTCGGATCGGTGAAGCCACACCCCCAGGCCGGTCCGCGCCGGATCGCGCGCGAGGCAAAGCGATGGATGAAATACACCGCAAGCGACGCCGCGGCCGTGATGAAAACAAAGACGAGCAATCCGTTGTAGGAACTGCGGCTCTCTTCGATCGGCACGATCGAGAACCAGGGGTCGTTCGCCTGGAGCGGCATCTGGTGGCCGATCATGGCCGTCGTGACCGGCGAGAGCGCGTCGATCACCAGACCCGGTAGAATGCCGGCGAGGAAGCAGAGCGCGGCGAGGCTGAACATCGCGGCAAGCGAATAGCGATCGACTTCGCCTGCGGCTTGTGCGGCCGGGCTCCGCGCGCGGCCGAGGAACGTGATTCCGAAGGCCTTGACGAAGCAAGCGGCGGCGAGTGCCGCCGCCAGCGCCAACAAGGCGCCGACTGCGGGCACCATGATCTTCAGTAGCCATTGCGGCAGATCGGGGCTCTGCAGGACGGCCTGAAACATCAGCCATTCGGAGACGAACCCGTTGAACGGCGGAAGCGCCGAGATCGCAACGCAGCCGACGAGAAAGACGAAGCTGGTGAGCGGCATGCGGTGGATCAGGCCGCCCAGCTTCTCCATGTCGCGTTCGCCGGTCGACGTCAGCACGGCGCCCGCGCCGAAGAACAGCAGGCTCTTGAAGAACGAATGGTTGAGCACGTGGAACAGCGCGGCCGTGAAGGCGAGGGCTGCTGCCAGGCCGAGGCCGTTCGCCTGAAATGCCAGTGCAAGGCCGAGGCTTGCGAAGATGACGCCGATGTTCTCGATCGTGCTGTAGGCGAGCAGGCGCTTGAGATCCTTTTCCATCAGCGCATAGAGGATCCCCATCACAGCGGTCGCGCCGCCGAGGACCAGCACCACGACACCCGCCGACCAGCTTGGCGGCCCGAGCAGATCGAACACGACGCGGATGAACCCATAGATCGCGACCTTGGTCATCACGCCGCTCATCAGCGCCGAGACATGGCTTGGTGCTGCGGGATGGGCCAGCGGCAGCCACACGTGCAACGGAACCAGGCCGGCTTTTGATCCGGCGCCGAGCAGCATCAGCGCGAGCACCAGGGCGGCTTCGGACGGTGTGTGCTGGGCGCTGCGGATGGCCGCAAAACCGTAGCTGCCGCCAGCTCCCGACAGCAGGCCGAAAGCGAGCAACAAAGCGAGCGTTCCGAAGCTTGCCATGACGAGATAGACGTAGCCCGCGCGCGCATTGTCCGCATCGCGGTGGTGCGCCATCACGAGCGCCCAGGACGCAAGCGACATGAATTCCCAGCACAGCAGGTAGGTGAACGCATCGTCGGCCAGCACAACGAGGTTCATCCCGGCCAGGAATGCCGGAAAGAAGGGAAGGATGCGCTGCGGCGCGGACTCGTGATTGCCATAGCCGAGGCCATAAAGACTTGCGGCCGCACCGCCGAGATTGACCACGGCGAGAAAGAATGCCGCGAGCGCGTCGAGGCGGAAATGCGATCCCAGCCACGGCAAGCCGATCGGCAGTATCAGTTCCGTCGCGCTGGCGTGGGAGATGAGCGAGAACAGGGCTCCGGCCAATGCGACCAGCGAAATCGCAAAGGTCGCGCCGTAGACGATGGTTGTCGATCGGCGCGATCGGGTCGTTGCGATTGCGAGAGCGGTCGTTCCCAGCAGTGCGGCAACACACCAGACCTGCTGAGTGACCGCCTGGATCATGTCTGCACCTTCGGCGAGCCGGATCCGGCCTTCAGTCGCACGCCGCGGCCGCCGCCGCTGCTGACGGCGCCCTCGTTGACGACCTCGACGCCGGCCGTGCCGAGCGCGTCGATCAGTTTCACAAGCGAGTCGACATTGCCGCGAATGGTGCCCTCGCTCGCCTCCATGCGCTGGATGGTCGGCACCGAAAGTCCGGACAGCTCGGCGAGCTGCCTTTGGTCAATGCCAAGCAAGGCTCTGGCAGCCCGGAGCTGCGCCGCGGTGATCATCGATCAAAGCCGTCGATTGAGAGTCGGGTCTGTTTGGATGTCATTTATGCACATCAAGTAGTGATGCGGCAAGTCCAATAAGTGATGTTTTATACATCAATTCTAGCGCAACCATCAATTCCGGCCCGCATCCGCGCCGCCGCCGATGCGCTTCAGTTGGCGATCTTCCGGTAGACGTCTGCAGCGCGGCGCAGCAGGCGGCTCTTGCGTTTGCGCTCATGCACGCGCTGTTGCTTGGCCTTGCGCTCGTCGGCGCGCCGCGCGAGGGCATCGGCACTTTCGAGCAGCGCGCGGCGGACCTCGTCATCGTTCAATTCGCCGAGTAGCTGCTGCCCCTTGCGCAGATGCTTGAGGACGGTCCGCCATGACGCGTATTCGTCGGGGGGCAATCCGCCTTCCGAGAACTCGATGGCGTAGCGCAGCCGCTTGCTGGCGAGACGGAGGCGGTGGCGCTTGTTCTTGCCCATCCCTTGCAGCCCGCGGCTCTTCTGGCACAGCTTGCCGTGCCACCGCGCCAGCCGGCGCGCGTGAAAGACCGAGACCGGCACGGCGCGCCGTTGCGCGGCACGGCGGTTCTGCCGCGTGCTCCAGGGGCCGCTGCCGACCCAGTCCCACATGCCGTCGAACCATCGCCAGTAACGGTCGCTTTGCAAGGCTTCTTTGAGCGCTTCGAACGCATCGGTTCGCGCTGTCTGGAGCATGCGCTCTTCCGGCAGCCCTTTGCTGTTGTCGATCGCAACGTCGAGGTCGCGCGTTGCGCTGAGATAGGCGCTCAGCCATTTCAACTCGGATTTCAGCCGCGTCCATTCGGTGTCCGCCACCATCGGGCCGTAGAAGGCGATCGCCGCCTTCAGCCGCGTCAGTGCAATGCGGGTCTGGTGGAGCGCTGTGGGATCGCCGGAGCTCAGGGCCTCGTGGTTGGTTGCGACTTCCTCGAGGCATTCGGACAGGATCAGGCGAAACGCGGTCTCACAACGCATGGCTTCGCTGAGATGGCGTAGCCGCTTCGGGCGGACAACGCGGTCCCTGTCCGAACTTGCCGCTGACGTCATGACACTCTCGTGACCCCGCCCGAGCCGCAATGCAAACCGCGGCTCCCGGATGGAAGATTTCCCGTTTGGTCGTTGTCGATCAAGGGTTTTCTGCTGGAGCGCAGTGCAGCGGTCCGGCGTCGCGATCAAAATGTCGCAATCAAAGCGGTTGAGAGGGCTCATTTGCGTATTTTACGGGCCTTGGATGCCGGTGCATTGAGGCGCCGCAAAACGGCAAACGGAAATCGCCAGATATTTCGCGCACGAAATATCTTGATATTTCGCACGCGAAATATATAACAGCGACATGAAAGCGGAACACCGGTTGATCTTCCTTCTGACCGTGGCCTATCGGCGGCTGCAGCGCGCCATCGAGCAGGAGACGGCCGCGCACGATCTGACGTCGGCGCAGGCGGGCGTGCTGTTCTTCCTCGGGCGCAATGACGGCGCGCTGATCGGCGACGTCTCGCAGGCGCTCGACATCGTGCCGTCGGCGATGACCGGGCTCGCCGACCGGATGGAGCGTGCGGGTCTCGTCAAGCGCCGGCGCGACGGTGAGGACGGGCGCAGCCAGCGGCTCCATCTGACCGCCGCGGGGCAGGAGCTCGGCAAGCGCGCCGCAACGCGGACCAGGGTGATCAACAACCGTCTGATGGACGGGTTTTCGGAAGCGGAGATCGACGTGGTGTCGCGCTGGCTGACCAGCCTGCAAGAGAAATTTCCGAAGGACAAGGACGGCTAGCGTGCCTTCAGGCGAAACGGGTACCGGTTCGCGTCAAGACAACGCGTCAATCAGGAAGCAAGCAACAGGAGTGAGACATGAGTGAAGTGGTCGTAACGCTGGACGGTGGCGTTCTCACCGTGACGATGGCGCGTCCGGACAAGAAGAACGCGATCACCAACGCGATGTATGGCACGATGGCCGACGCGCTCGAACGCGCGGAAGGCGATTCTGCAATCCGCACCGTCCTGTTGCAGGGCGACGGCGACAGCTTTACCGCAGGCAACGATCTCGCCGATTTCGCGGCGGTGTCGCGCGGCGTGCAGGGCGAGCGTCACGTGACGCGTTTCCTTGCCGGGCTTGCCAAGGCGACGCGGCCGCTGGTTGCCGCGGTGCAGGGCAATGCGGTCGGCATCGGCACCACCATGCTGCTGCATTGCGACCTCGTCTACCTCGCGCCGACCGCGCGGCTGATCACGCCGTTCGTCAATCTGGCGCTGGTGCCGGAGGCGGCGTCGACCTATCTGCTGCCGCAGCGTATCGGCTATGCGCGCGCCTATGCGATGTTCGCGCTCGGCGATCCGGTCGAGGCGGAGACCGCGGTCTCCATCGGTCTTGCCAATGCCGTGGTGCCGCTTGCGGATCTCCGCGCCAAGGCCCGCGCGGCGGCGGATGCGCTGGCGAAGCGGCCGTTCGGCTCGCTCCAGCACACCAAGGCGCTGATGCGCGATCCCGCCAGGATCAGCGCGCAAATGGCGCGCGAGGGCGAAATCTTCCAGCAGCGGCTGATGAGCGCGGAAGCGCGGGAGGCCTTTGCCGCGTTTGCCGAGCGGCGGCAGCCTGATTTCTCCAAGATCGCCGGTTAGGCTTGTGGTTTGAGGGCCGCCACGCAGCGGGCGGCCCCCTTCGCTTTGGGGTTGACGGCTTCGCCGGCATCGAACATCTCGTGTCAGGGCATGGCGCAACCGGCGAGGCGAGGCATGAGCGACAGTCATACGCTGCGCGGCGATGGAATCGCCGTGACCATCCTGGCGCAAGGCGCCGAATTGTCGTCGCTCAGGAATGCCGACGGAACCGAGTTGCTGTGGCAGGCCGGCCCGCAATGGCCGCGCCATGCGCCGATCCTGTTCCCGATCGTCGGCCGGTTGAAGAACGACACGCTGCGCCACCGTGGCAAAACCTATCCGATGACGCAGCACGGCTTTGCGCGGGATCGCCGCTTTGCCTGGCTGGAGCAGGGACCGCGATCGTGCAAGCTCGCGCTCACCGACGATGCGGAAACCCGTGCGCGCTACCCCTTCGCGTTCAGGCTCGAGGTCACCTACACCGTAGACGGCGCCGATCTCGATGTCGCCTTCGATGTCATCAACACCGGCGACGAGATGCTACCGGCCTCGCTCGGTGGTCATCCCGCCTTCAACTGGCCGCTGGTGCCGGGGCTGCCGAAGGAGGCTTACACGCTGACCTTCGGCAAGACTGAACCTGCGCCGATCCGGCGGCTGAAGAATGGATTGATGCGGCCACAGCCTGAACCCAATCCGGTCAAGGGCAGAACGCTTGCGCTGTCGGAGGAGCTGTTCGATGACGACGCGATGGTCTTCGATCAGGTCGCAAGTACATCGATCCTCTTCACAGCGACACTAGGCCCGGCAGCAGCCACACAAGGCCCGGCGATCGAAATGTCCTGGCGCGGCTTCCGCGAGCTCGGCATCTGGTCGAAGGTCGGCGGCGCGCCGTTCCTTTGCATCGAGCCGTGGCATGGTTTTGCCAGCCCCGCGGAGTTCGATGGCGAGTTCGCCGACAAGCCTGGCCTGATGCACATCGCGCCGGGCGCACGTCGGTCGCTGGGCTATCGCATTCGCGTGAGCTGATCGCAGATCAGGTCAATGCGCGCGGCTGCCGAGCGCACCCGTGAGCGCGCCGACCGATGGCGGGTTTTCATGCGCCCAGGCCTCGTGTGCGGCGAGATCGCGATAATGCTCGGCCATGCGCAGCAGCCGCTCGCGGATGCCGGCATCTTCCTCGCCCTTGGCCTGATCGGCCAGCTGCGCGGCGCGTTCGAGAAGCGTTTTCGGATCGATCACGACAAGCTCCAAATCCGGTTTTCGCCAAGCGGACAACGGCCATAGCCAAGCACAGTTCCTGCCATGCTTTGATGACGGGCGTTCAGAGCTGGAACAAGCCAAACCCCTCCATGACGTCGCGCCTGGTGCGCTCGGTAATCTCCCGCGCTTTCACGGTTCCGCGCCGGATCACGTCGACGACGTGGTCGCGATCGTTGGCCAGCTCGGCGCGCCGTGTCCGGATCGGTGCGATCAGGGCTTGCAGGATATCCTCCAGCCGCCGCTTGACGGTCATATCGCCGAGACCGCCGCGCCGATAGCGCGCCTTCAATTCCTCGACGGCGTCGTGATCGTCGTCGAACGCGTCGAGATAGGTGAAGACGACATTGCCCTCGACCTTGCCGGGGTCGGCGACACGCAGATGATCGGGGTCGGTGAACATCGCGCGCACCGCGGCCGAGATGTCATCGGGCGAGGCCGAAAGCGGAATCGCGTTGCCCGCGGACTTGCTCATCTTCGCGCGTCCGTCGACGCCGGGCAGCCGCCCCGCGCGCGGGATGATAGCTTCGGCTTCCTGCAGCAGCGTACGGCCCGCGAGCGCGTTGACCCGCCTGATAATCTCGTTGGTCTGCTCGATCAGGGGCGCCTGATCCTCGCCGACCGGCACGATTGTGGCGCGAAACGCGGTGATATCGGCGGCCTGCGCCACCGGGTAGCACAGGAAACCCGCCGGGATGTCGCGTCCAAAACCGCGCGCGCGGATCTCGTCCTTGATGGTGGGATTGCGCTCTAGCCGCGCGACGGTGACGAGGTTGAGGTAGAGCATCGACAGTTCCGCCAACGCCGGGAGCTGCGATTGCAGGCAGATCGAGGTTCCCTCGGGATCGATCCCGACGGCAAGATAATCCAGCGCGACCTCGATGACGTTGCTGCGCACCTTGCCGATGTCGTGCGCATTGTCGGTCAGCGCCTGCATGTCGGCGAGCAGCAGAAACTGCTCATGGCTGTCCTGAAACCCCAGGCGGCTTCGGAGCGAGCCGGCATAATGGCCGAGATGCAGCGGCCCGGTGGTGCGGTCGCCGGTGAGGATGATCGGTTTGGTCATTTGTATCTCCATTCGGTTGAATGGGGACACCGCATGCGGGCTGGATGAAGCCAAACAAAAAGGCCGCCCAATGCGGCGGCCCCGAAAATGCATGAACGCGTTCGGCCGCCTGTCAGTCGGCGAGCCACCAGAAATTGGCGATGAGGTTCGATCGGTTCATGCCGCAAGCGGTAGGGCAAACCCGCAACGCGGTCAAGGCATCGACGACGCTAAAGCCCCGTTCCGATTGAAATCGGAACGGGGCTCTAGATTTTTGTCTTGACGCGTTTTCTTCACGCGAACCGGTACCCACTTCGCTCGAAAACGCTCTAGTTGAACGCCATGCCGCCGCTCATCGCAATCGTCTGCCCGGTCATGTAGGGATTGTTGACCAGCAGCATCACCGCCTGCGCCACCTCCTCGGCGGTGCCGAAACGGCCGATCGGGATCCGGCTGACGAGGCCGCTCTGGCCCTTCATCATGTCGGTCTCGATCAGCGACGGTGCGACGGCGTTGACGGTGATGCCCTCCTTGACGAGGCGCGCGGCGTAGCCTCGGGTCAGGCCCTCCATCGCCGCCTTCGACGCGTTGTAGTGCGGCCCGATCGCGCCGGCGCCGCGCGCAGCGCCGGAGGAGATGTTGACGATGCGGCCCCATTTCCGGGTGCGCATCATCGGCAGCACCGCTTGCGTGCAGAGAAACGCCGATTTGAGGTTGACCGTGATGGTGCGGTCGAAATCCTCTTCGGTGAGGTCGTCGACACCCCTGACGATCGCGATCCCCGCATTGTTGACGAGGATGTCGACCGGGCCGAGCTCGGCTTTGGCGCGCTCGACCAGGCGGGCGACGGCGGCTGCCTCGGAGACGTCGGCTCCGACAGCGACGGCGCGGCCGCCGGCGGCGGTGATGCCCTTCGCCAGCGTCTCCGCCTCGGCCGACCGCTCGCGATAGTTGATGGCGACGGCGGCGCCGGCGTCCGCCAGCATTTTGACGATGGCCGCACCAATGCCGCGCGAGCCGCCGGTCACCAGTGCCACATGTCCTTGCAGACTGTTTGTCGTCATCGGCCGTTCTCCTTTGCGAATGCAGAGAGGTTCGCAAAGCGGGAGGCGAGGTGCAACGCAACCCTGCTCAAATCTGCGTTGCCGCGGACGCCATTGCGGCAAAAAACCGGCATCTGGGGCCGGAATCGGCCTTGCGTCCGGCGCGGGCCGGCGTCAAAGGTTGGGGCATCGTCCCGTCCAGCCCACCCACGAGAGTTCGATGAGCAAACTGATTGTCCGCGCCGGCGAGTTCACCTTTGACGCGCGTTTCGAGGAGCAGCTCGCGCCGAAGACGGTCGCCGCCTTCCGCAAGGCGATGCCGTTCGAGAGTCAGGCGATCCATGTGCGCTGGAGCGGCGAGGGCGTGTGGATGCCGCTCGGCGATCTCGATTTCGGCGTGTCCTACGAGAACCACACCAGCTATCCGGCGCCGGGCCAGATCATCCTCTACCCGGGCGGCATCAGCGAAACCGAAATCCTGCTCGCCTATGGCGGCGTGCACTTCGCCAGCAAGATGGGCCAGCTCGCCGGCAATCATTTCATCACGCTGACCTCGGGGCTGGAGAACCTCACCGCGTTCGGCAAGACCGTGTTGTGGAAGGGTGCGCAGCAGATCCGTTTCGAGGAAATCTGATGTGACCGAGGCCCGCTATCCGCGCGATCTCCGCGGCTACGGCCGCACGCCGCCCGATCCGAAATGGCCCGACGCTGCGCGTGTCGCCGTGCAGTTCGTGGTCAATTTCGAGGAGGGCGGCGAGAACAACATCCTGCACGGCGATCGAGCCTCGGAGGCGTTCCTGTCCGACGTGCTGGGCGCGCAGCCCTGGGTCGGCCAGCGCCATGCCAATATCGAAACCATGTTCGAATATGGCTCGCGCGCCGGCTTCTGGCGGCTGTGGCGGATGTTCACCGAGCGGAAGTTGCCGGCCACGGTGTTCGGCGTCGCGATGGCGCTGAAGCGCAATCCGGATGTCGTCGCGGCGATGCAGGAGGCGGGCTGGGATATTGCGAGCCACAGCCTGCGCTGGGTCGAACACAAGGACATGTCGGAGGACGAGGAGCGCGAGGAGATTGCCCGCGCCATTGCCGTGCATACCGAGGCGACCGGCGCGCGGCCGCTCGGCTGGTACACCGGCCGCTCCTCGATCAACACGCTGCGGCTGCTGATGGAGGCGGGCGGGCTACGCTATCTCTGCGATTCCTACGCCGACGATCTGCCATACTGGATCAAGGCAGCCGGCACCGAGCCGCATCTCGTGATCCCCTATACGCTCGATGCCAACGACATGCGCTTCATCAACGCCCAGGGTTTTGGCGGCGGCGACGAGTTCTACACCTATCTGAAGGACAGCTTTGACGTGCTCTACGCCGAGGGTGCGACGCGACCCAAGATGATGTCGGTCGGCCTGCATTGCCGCGTCGTCGGCCGTCCCGGCCGCGCCGCCGCGCTGATGCGCTTCCTCGATTATATCCAGAAGCACGAACGGGTCTGGGTGCCGACCCGGCTTCAGATCGCCGAGCATTGGCACGCCAATCTGAAGCATCTCGCCGCGGACGCGTTCGAGATCGGGTAAGTTCGGGTTCGAGTGTGGGTCTCTTTCTTACCTCTCCCCGCGTGCGGGGAGAGGTCGGATCGCATGAAATGCGATCCGGGTGAGGGGAGTCTCCGCGAGCGCAGCTATCACCGTATACGCGGAGGCGGCCCCTCACCCCAACCCTCTCCCCGCAAGAGCGGGGCGAGGGAGCGCGCGGTGCCGTTGCCGCCGCTTCAGCTCCTAATGCCCGGCCATGTGCCGGCCGATCTCGGTGAGGTCGGCCTCGCTGGCGCGGGCCTCATGCACGAATGCGCCGTGGAACATCACGACCAGCCGGTCCGACAATTCCAGCAGCTCGTCGAGGTCTTCGCTGACCAGCAGCACCGCGGCGCCACGGTTGCGGGCGGCCATGATCTCGGCGTGGATCTGCGCCACCGCCGCGAAGTCGAGCCCGAAGCACGGGTTGGCGGCGATCAGCACCTCGACGTCGCCCGAGAGCTCGCGCGCCAGCACCGCGCGCTGCACATTGCCGCCCGACAGCGCCGCGATGGGGGTCTCCGGCGTGCGGGTCTTGATCTTGTAGCGGTTGATCTTGCGCTCCGCGTCCTCGCGGAAGGCCGAGCGGTTCAGCCACCAGCCGCCGCGCGCGAACGGGGCGCGGTCGAACTCGCGGAACGCGATGTTGTCGGCGACGCTCATGCCGCCGACGCAGGCGTTCTTCAGCGGCTCCTCCGGCAGCAGTGACATCTTGTGGCGGCGCATCTCCTCGCGGCTTGCCGCATAGGTTTCGCCCTGGACGCGGATCACGCCGCCCTCGGATTCGCGCTGGCCGGCCAGCACCTCGACCAGCTGGCGCTGGCCGTTGCCGGAGACGCCGGCGATGCCGACGATCTCGCCGCTCTTCACCGTCAGCGACACGCCGTGCACGGCGATCGCGCCGGCATCGTCGAGCGCGGTGAGCTTGTCGAGCTCGAGCCGGGGCGCGCCGGTCTCGCCGGTGCGCGGCGGCTGCACCGTCAGCTGTTCGGCGCCGATCATGGTGCGGGCCATCTCGTCCGGCGTGAGATCGGCGACCCGGCCGGTGCCGGCGAGCTTGCCGCGGCGCAGGATCGTGACGTCATCGGCAAACGCCATCACCTCGCGGAACTTGTGCGTGATCATCAGGATGGTCAGTTCACCCGCGACCACCATGGCGCGCAGCATGCCGAGCACCTCGTCGGCCTCGCCCGGCGTCAGCACCGAGGTCGGCTCGTCCAGGATCAGGAAACGGCGCTTCAGATAGAGCTGTTTGAGGATCTCGCACTTCTGCCGTTCGCCAGCGGAGATGTCGGAGACTTTCGCGTCGAGCGGCACCTTGAACGGCATCCGCGCCAGGAAAGCCTCGAGCTCTTTCTTCTCCTTGCGCCAGTCGACCATGGCAGGCACGTCATCGCGCGCCAGCACCAGGTTCTCGGCGACCGTCATCGCCGGCACGAGGGTAAAGTGCTGGTAGACCATGCCGAGCCCGAGCGCATGCGCATTCTTGGGATTGGCGATGGTCTGCTGGCGGCCGCCGACCAGGATGTCGCCTTCGGTGGCGTGGTAATAGCCCATGATGCATTTCACGAGCGTGCTCTTGCCCGCGCCATTCTCGCCGAGCAATGCGTGGAACGAGCCGGGCCGCACCTTGAGCTCGACATTGTCGAGCGCTACGAAGTCGCCGAACCGCATCGTCATCGCGATGGCGTCGACGCCGAACGCGCCTGAAGGGGCGGCCGGTTCGCCGATGATCACGACAGCGCCCCGATCAGGTCGGCGGATTTGGTCACCGCGCCGAACACGCCGCCCTGCATCTTGATCATCTTCAGCGCGTGATCGTGATTGCTCCTGTCGGTCGCGCCGCAGCAATCCTCGACCAGCACGCATTCGAAGCCGCGGTCATTGGCCTCGCGCATCGTGGTGTGGACGCAGACGTCGGTGGTGATGCCGGTCAGCACGATGTTCTCGATGCCGCGCAGCCGCAGCATCAGCTCGAGGTCGGTGGCGCAGAACGAGCCCTTGCCGGGCTTGTCGATAACAGGTTCGCCCGGCAGCGGCGCAAGATCGGGGATGATGTCCCAGCCGGGTTCGCCGCGCACCAGGATGCGGCCGCAGGGGCCGGGATCGCCGATGCCGGCGCCGATCTGGCGCGAGCGCCAGCGCTTGTTGTCGGGGAGGTCGGTAAGGTCGGGCCGGTGGCCTTCGCGGGTGTGGATGATGTGAAAGCCCTGCGCACGCATCACCGCGAGCAGTTTCTTGATCGGCTCGATCGGCGCCCGCGTCAGCGACAGATCGTAGCCCATCTTGTCGACATAGCCGCCGACACCGCAGAAATCGGTCTGCATGTCGATGATGATGAGCGCGGTGTTTTGCGGCCGCAGGTCGCCATTGTAGGGCCAGGCGTAGGGCTCGGATTTGATGAAGCGCTCGGGCATGGAATGATCTCGCTCGTCTATCGGGTGATGGACAATTCGGCGGGCGCGCCGGTCAGCGTGCGCTTCGGCGAGCAGGTGATGATCATGATCGCCAGGGTCAGGATGTAGGGCGCGGCGTTGAACAAATGATAGCCCGAGGTGATGCCGACCGATTGCAGCGCAGGCCCGAGCGCGGCGGCGCCGCCGAACGCGAGCGAGGCCCACAGGCACAGCATCGGGTCCCAGCGCGCGAAGATCACCAGCGCGACCGCAGTGATGCCCTGTCCCGAGGAGAGCCCTTCGTTCCAGCTGCCGGGATAGAACAGCGACAGGAACGAGCCGCCGATGCCGGCGAGGAAGCCGCCGACCATGGTGGCGCGCAACCGGATCAGCAGAACGGAGTGGCCCATCGCGCGCGCCGCGTCAGCGCTTTCGCCGGCGGTGCGGATCAACAGGCCCCAGCGCGTGGTCCTGAACGCCCAATAGAGCAGCGGTGCGATCGCGACGCCGATCAGGAACAGCACGTTGATGCGCAGCGCCGCGCGCACCTGCGGCACGTCGCTCCACCAGCCGAAATCGATCGCCGGCAGCCGGGCCGCCGTCGGCTCGATCAGCGGCTTGCCGAGAAAGAAGGCGAGGCCGGTGCCGAGCAGCATCAGCGCGATGCCGACTGCGATATCGTTGACCCGCGGCAGCGAGCAGATGCCGGCATGCAGCGCGCCGAACAAGGCGCCGGTGATCCCGGCCGCGAGCACACCTAGCCATGGCGAGCCGGAGAGATAGGAGATGCCGTAGGCGCTCATCGCGCCCATCACCAGCGTGCCTTCGAGGCCGAGATTGATGCGGCCGCTTCGCTCGGTGATGCACTCGCCGAGGCTGACGAACAGGAACGGCGTCGAGACGCGGATGGCGCCGCCGAACACGGCGAGCGGGACGGTCCAGAGCCCGAGCGAGCTATCTGCCATGTCAGGACTTTCCCTTCAGGAAGCCGATCCGCCCATAGAGCGCGTCGCTTGCCAGCACGAACACGAAGATGATGCCTTGCAACACCAGCACCGACGCATCGGGCAGGCCGAGCCGCCGCTGCAACAGGCCGCCGGAGGCCGAGATGCCGCCGAGCAGGATCGCGACCGGAATGATCGCGAGCGGATTCTGCCGCGCCAGGAATGCGACCAGGATTCCGGTGAAGCCGTAGCCCGCGGCGAGGTTGGCGTTGGTGCGGCCCTGCACGGCCGCGACCTCGATCATGCCGGCTAGTCCCGCGCTGCTGCCGGCGAGGAAGCAGACGGTCAGGATCAGCTTGCCGACGGAAAGCCCCACGATCTTGGCGGCGCGGATGTTGCCGCCGGCGACGCGCGCGGCGAAGCCGAAAGTGGTGTGATAGATCAGGATGTAGGCGGCAACAGCCGCGACGAGGCCGAACACCAGGCCCCAATGCACGTCGGTGCCGGGAATGCTGCCGATCATGTTGGCGGCGCCGATCTCGCGCGTCGACGGCTTGTTGAGGCTCGCCGGATCGCGCATCGGCCCTTCGACCAGATGGTTCAGAATCGCGAGCGCGATATAGACCAGCAGCAGGCTCGAGATCGTCTCGTTGACCCCGCGATATTGCCGCAAGCCGCCGGACAGCGTGATCCAGAGGCCGCCGCCGATCATGCCCGCGATCACCATCGCGGTCTGCACGACGATCGGTGCCGCGCCCTGCAGCGCCAGCGCCGCCGATGTCGCCGACAGCGCGCCGATCAACAGCGCGCCTTCACCGCCGATGATCACCATGCCGAGCTGCGCCGGCAGCGCCGTGCACAGCGCAGTCAGGATCAAGGGCGCTGCGCGGGTCAGCGTGTTCTGCCAGGAGAACCAGGTGCCGAAGGCGCCGTAATACATGTAGAAATAGAGGTCGAGCGGGTTCTTGCCGTACAGCGCGATGAAGCCGCCGAACACCGCGAGCGCGCCGACCAGCGCCGCGCCCGGAATCAGGATGTATTCGATGCTCGCGCCGTAGCGTTGGAGGAAGCCGGGATCGGCGGCCGGAGCAACGCCGGCCGCCTCCACCGATTCCGCCGCCTCGGTCGTCACGCGGTGGCTCCGATCACGCCCTCGACCAGATAGTCCATCTTTTCGAGCTCGGGATCCTGCTGGCCGCGGTCGGTGCCGGAAGCGATCACCGTCTTGCCCTTGTTGTCGACCAGCGGGCCCTTGAAGATCGCGTACTCGCCGGACATGAACTTGGCCTTGACGTCGTCGGCATGTTTGCGGGCTTCCGCCGAGACCATCTCGCCATAGGGTGAGACCTTGACGATCTCTTCCTTCAGGCCGCCGCGGTAGAAGTTCGGGATCGCTTCGCCCGCGGTGATCATCTTGACGAATTTCGGATAGAGCGCTTCCCAGTTCCACTCGGCGCCGGTGAGATAGGCCTTCGGCGCCAGCGGCGACTGATTGACGTGATAGCCGCACACCATCGCGCCACGGCGCGCGGCGTTCTCGACCATCGTCTTCGGTCCGTCGACATGGCAGGTCAGCACATCGACGCCCTGGTCGATCAGGCTGTTGGTGGCCTCGGCTTCCTTGACCGGCATCGACCAGTCGCCGGTGAAGATCACCTGCGTCGTCGCCTTCGGATTGGCGAGCCGGGCGCCGAGCGTGAACGCGTTGATGTTGCGCAGCACCTGCGGGATCGGCTTGGCCGCGACGAAGCCGAGCTTGCCGCTCTTGGTGGAATAGCCGGCGACGATGCCGGAGATGTATTGCGCCTCGTCGATATAGCCGAAATAGCTGCCGGCGTTCTTCGGGTCCTTGTCGGACCACAGGCCGCCGCAATGCTCGAAGTGCATCTTCGGAAACTTGCCCGCCATCTTGACGACGTGCGGGTTGTAGTAGCCGAACGAGGTCGGAAACAGCAGCGTGGCGCCGTCGAGATTGATCATGGACTCGATGGTCTTCTCGACCGCGTCGGTCTCCGGCACCTTCTCTTCCTCGACCACCTTGATGCCGGGAAGCTTCTTCAGCGCCGCCGCGCCCTGAGCGTGGGCCTGATTGTAGCCGTAGTCGTCGCGCGACCCGACATAGATGAAGCCGACCGTGGTTTCCGCTGCCGCCGCGCGGCGAACGCCGAGCGTGCTGCCGAGCGCCAATGCCGCGCTTCCCTGCAATAAATGCCTTCTTGAAATCCTGCCAAAATCCATCGCCTGCTCCCTCCGGCGGGGCCGACCCGCCTGTCCTTGTCGCAGCCGCCGTAACGGCGGCGCGTGACGGAGTGTCGCAAGCTTCGTGCCAGAGCACATTTGGCGGTCATGGTTCTGTAAGCGACTGAATATGAATGCGAATAGTAATCAATATGGGCG
This sequence comes from Bradyrhizobium sp. B124, assembly GCF_038967635.1. Taxonomy (NCBI): domain Bacteria; kingdom Pseudomonadati; phylum Pseudomonadota; class Alphaproteobacteria; order Hyphomicrobiales; family Nitrobacteraceae; genus Bradyrhizobium; species Bradyrhizobium sp. B124. The sequence continues at coordinate 8,318,867 of NZ_CP152413.1, forward strand.
GCCTGCGGAATCGGCAGATTCCGAGTTGCCTATTTGATGAGCTATCAATCGTCGTTGTATGCAATGCCGTTAAGCAGTCGCTAACCCCCGGACGGCCGATGCGAGCCCCGCCGGGGGCGGCGTCAGGACGCCATTTGCCGGCTGGTCAATCGGACCGGGCCTGCTACGAGTGAACCGGGCCCAGGTGGCGGGTCGGACTGATGGGAAACAGCATGAGCGAGAAGAAACCGTCCGCGAAACCGGCCTCCCTTGGCGACGGCATCGTGGCGCGGATCGATCAGCTCGCGGCGATCTCGGAGACGCCGGAGCATCTGGCGCGCGTCTTCCTCACTGACGAGCATCGCAAGGCGGCCGATCTCATCCTGTCCTGGATGCGCGAGGCCGGCATGAGCGCGCATCTCGATGCGATCGGCAATGTCTGCGGCCGCTACGAGGGTGAGCGGCCGGCTCTGCCGGCCCTGATGCTCGGCTCGCATTACGACACCGTGCGCGATGCCGGCAGATGGGACGGCCCGCTCGGCGTCATCACCGCGATCGCCTGCGTCGCCGATCTGAACCGGCGGGGCAAGCGGTTGCCGTTCGCGATCGAGATCGTGGGCTTCGCGGACGAGGAGGGCGTGCGCTTTGCGTCGACCCTGCTCGGCAGTCGCGCGGTGGCCGGCACGTTCGACGAGAGCGTGCTCAACACGCGCGATCGCGCCGGCACGTCGATGCGTGACGCGCTGGTCGCCTTCGGGCTCGACCCCGATCATATCGGCAAGGCGGCGCGCGCCCGCCGCGAGCTGCTCGGTTACGTCGAGCTACACATCGAGCAGGGCCCGGTGCTGGAACAGAAGGCGCTGCCGGTCGGCGTCGTCACCGCCATCTCAGGTGCGACGCGGCTTGCCGCCAATCTCACCGGCGTTGCCGGCCATGCCGGCACGGTGCCGATGCCGCTGCGGCGCGATGCGCTGACCGGCGCCGCCGAATGCATCATTGCGATCGAGCAGTTTTGCCGGAGCGATGAAGCCGGCCTCGTCGGCACCGTCGGCTATATCAGCGCCATGCCCGGCGCCACCAACGTGATCCCCGGGAAGGTGTCGTTCACGATGGACATCCGCTCGCAGAGCGACATGCATCGCAAGCGTGCGGTCGCCGACATCGTGCGGCAGATCGAGGCGATCGCCAAGCGCCGCGAACTCACGTTGCAGATCGACGTCACCCACGAGAACCGCAGCGTGCCCTGCGCGCCATGGCTGAAAGCGCAGATCGCCGAGGCGGTCGCAGCCGAGGGCCATGCCGTGTTCGAGCTGCCGAGCGGAGCCGGGCATGACGGGATGGCGATGGTCGACGTCGCCGATATCGGCATGATCTTCGTGCGCTGCCGCGGCGGGATCAGCCACAATCCCGCCGAGCATGTCGAACTCGCCGACGCCGACACCGGCGCGCTTGTGCTGCTGCGCTTCATCGAGAATTTTCATCCGCACGGTGCAGTGAATAGCTGAGGCCGCCACGCCTGGCGGCCCGTATAGCGCCAGTCCGCTGTCGCCCAATCCGTGCCGAATCCGGACAGATCAGACCGCCGTTTCCGGCTCGGCCGAGCCTATTTGCGCCCCGGGCCCGAAGCGCTAGACTTGTTCGAACGGGGGGAAGGACATGAGGTCGTCCGTCGTCCAGGACGTTCAGTTCCCGAAACAACCGGCGCTGCAGCTGATCTATGACACTGCGCCGATCGGTCTTGCCTACCTCTCTCCCGATTGCCGTTATCTCCAGATCAACCAGCGCCTCACCGAGATCTGCGGCATTTCGGTCGAGGGTCATCTCGGACGCACGGTGCATGATTGCGTGCCTGGACTCGCCACGGCGGTCGAAGGCATCGTTCGCTCGATCATGGAGACCGGAGAACCCGTGACCGGCGTGGAGGTCTACGGACAGCGCCCGGGCCACAATGACGAGCGATGCTGGATCACGCATTGGCACCCGCAGCGCGAGCCGAACGGGAGCATCGTCGGGGTCAACGTTGCCGCGGAAGAGATCACCGACCGCAAGCGCAGCGAACGCGAGATCCGCGCCGCCCGCGACGCGGCCGAGAAAGCCCTGCATCATCTGCAGGAGACCCAGGCCTCGCTGATCGAGGCGGAAAAGCTTGCGGCGCTGGGCCGGCTGGTGGCCGGCGTCGCGCATGAGATCAACAGTCCGGTCGGCACCAGCCTCACGGTTGCCTCGGTGCTGGAGCAGAAATGCGCCGACTTCGCCGCCGAGGCTGCGCGCGGCAAGCTGAAGCGCTCGAGCCTCAGCGATTTCATCGAGGTGGTCGAGAGCGCATCGGCGCTTTTGGTCGGCACCCTCAAGCGCGCCGCCGATCTGGTGCAATCGTTCAAGCAGGTCGCCGTCGATCGCAGCTATTTCGACCGCAGCCAGTTCGATCTCGGCGAGGTGACCGAGCAGGCGCTCTCGAACCTGCGTCCGGCGTTGCCGAAGAACAATCTGGCGCTCGAGGTCGATTGCCCGTCCGGTCTCGCGATGAACAGCTATCCCGGCCCTTACGGCCAGGCGCTGACCAATCTGTTCGTCAATGCGGTCGCGCACGCCTTTCCGGACGGCAAGGGCGGCACCATCACGATCCGGCTGCGCGCCTCGGGTGCGGACCAGGTGGAAATCCTGTTCGCCGACGATGGCTGCGGGATGAGCCGTGATGTGCTGCGGCAGGCCTTCGATCCATTCTTCACCACGCGCCGCGACATCGGCCGTATCGGGCTCGGCCTTCACATCGTTCACAACATCGTCACGAACCGGCTGGGCGGAGAGCTCCATCTGGACAGTGCCCCGGGCATCGGGACCAGCGTGCGGATCGAACTGCCGCGGGTGGCGCCGCAGCGCGGAACCGACGGCTGATTGCAAAGCTTGTCGTCCCTGCGAAAGCAGGGACCCATACTCCGCGGCGGATGTTGTGAACGGAATTTGTCGTTCCAGCGTCACGCTACAACTAGCATTCGTGGTTATGGCAGGGACGACACGGAGTTGTAGCGTGCGATCTCGGCAAGATGGCCGCGAGGCTATTTTTAGCTGCTGAAGAAGAAAACTCTCCTCGCCCCCACTCGAACGAAAGGTTCTTCCAGTCTGAAGCCGCAAAAGGCATTCCACGACCCTTGCTTCCGCCCCCGTCGTCGCGACATTCTCCTGACATTCCTGATGGTACGACGATGAGCCAATCCGCATTCGATCCCTTCGGCGAGCCGGTTCCCGCGGTCGATTCTTCGGCCGCGAGCGAAGGTGTGTCGAAATGGCTGAAGACCGCGGGCACCAGCGTGTTCTGGGTGCTGGTGGTCGGTATCGTGCTGGCGCGCGCGGTCTATTTCGAGCCCGGCGTGTTCAGCTTCGAGCATGCCGTGGCGTGGGCGCAGGGTCTGTTCGCCGCGCTTTAGCCGACGGCGCGCGCGGCGCCGTCTTCGCGGCCCGGGTCTCCCGAATGATCCCCTCGAACGCGACGGCCGCCGGCACGTCCAGCCGGCCGGGCGATTTCAATTGCCAGAGCGTGCGCTCGATATGGACGCCCTTGATCGGGATCATCTTGAGCTTCCCGAGCTTCACCTGATCGTCGATCGTCGCGATCGACACGATGGCGACGCCGACACCGGCCGCCACCGCCTGCTTGATCGCCTCGGTGCTGCCGATCTCGAGCGTGCGTTGCGGTTCGACCCGGTGGCCGGCCAGCGCCTGCGCGACCACCTCGCGGGTGCCTGAGCCGGGCTCGCGCACGATCAGGATTTCGTCGTTGAGCAGGCGGACGTCGATCGCGCCCGCAGCGGCTGCGAAGCGGTGATCCGGAGCCGCGATCAGCACCATCACGTCGGTACGCCACGCTGCGCTGATCAGGTTCTCGTCCTCGACAGGCCCCTCGACCAGGGCGATTTCGATCTCATGTCCCAGCATCAGCGCAGCGATATCAGAGGTATTGGCGCTTACGACATGCAGGTCGATGCCGGGAAAGGCGCGGTGAAACACGCCGAGATATTCCGGGATCATATAGGTCGCGATCGTCGTGCTGGCGCCGATGCGCAGCGAACCGCTGTCGAGGTTGCGCAGCGCCTGCAACTCGTCCTCGGCGGCGCGCTCGGCCGCGAACAGCGTCTCGGCATGGCGGGCCAGCGCTGCGCCCTCCCGGGTCGGCCGCACCCCCTTCGGTGTGCGGTCGAGCAGCCGGCAGCCGACCTGCAGCTCGAAATCCCGCACGCCCTTGGAGATCGCGGGCTGGCTGATGTGCAGGAGGTCGGCGGCGCGCGAGAAACTTCCGGTTCTCGCCACCGCCGCGAACAGGCGAAGCAGATGCAGGTTAAGGGACATAACTTCTCTCTATCGGGGCAGTCCGAAAAGATATTAGCCAAGCGGGGCGCCCTGGCGCATAAAATCTTCTCCGAAAAGAGGATGTCGTGCCGCAACAAGAACAAGATCAGGGGCAGAAGCAGGGGGCGCTGAAGCGCATATTCCTGCTCATTCCGGGCATTCTGCTCTGCGGGGTGGTCACGATCATCTCGCTCGGCATCCAGGCCGCCGAAGAGCGGGTTTTCGACCATCCCTATATCGAGGCCCTGGTCGTCGCGATCCTGCTCGGCATGGCGGTCCGTACCGCCTGGGAGCCGCCGGAGCGCTGGCGCTCGGGCATTGCCTTCAGCGCCAAGCAGCTGCTCGAGGTTGCGGTGATGCTGCTCGGCGCGTCCATCAGCTTCGCCGCCATCGTGGCGTCGGGCGGGCTCCTGATCGGCGCGATCGCCGTCACCGTCGTGATCATGCTGGCGGTGACCTATGGTCTCAGCCGGATCCTCGGGCTCAAGACCAAACTCGCGATCCTGATCGCCTGCGGTAATTCGATCTGCGGCAACTCCGCGATTGCGGCGGTCGCACCCGTGATCGAAGCCGATGGCGACGACATCGCCTCGTCGATCTCGTTCACCGCGATTCTCGGCGTGCTGATGGTGCTCGGCCTGCCGCTGCTGATCCCACTCTTGAAGCTGACGGCAACGCAATACGGCATCCTCGCAGGCCTCACGGTCTATGCCGTGCCGCAGGTGCTGGCGGCGACCGTGCCCGCCGGCATCGTGAGCACCCAGATCGGCACGCTGGTGAAGCTGGTGCGCGTCCTGATGCTGGGCCCGATCGTGGTCGGCCTCTCGCTGTTCGTGGCGCGGCGGCGCAAGGCCGCCGGCACCGCCAAGGAAGGTGCTGCAAAGGCCACCTCGATCAGCCCGTTCAAGCTGGTGCCCTGGTTCATCATCGGCTTCCTGGTGCTGGCCGCGCTGCGCTCGTTCCAGCTCGTGCCCGACATCGCGATCGCGCCGGTGACCAAGACGGCGGCGATCCTCACCGTCGTCTCGATGGCAGCGCTTGGGCTCGGCGTCGATGTGCGCGTGCTTTCGACCGTCGGCGGCCGCGTGACGGCAGCGGTCACGCTGTCGCTGATGCTGCTCTTGGGCTTGAGCATCGGCCTCGTGCATTTCTTCAAGTAGCCGCGCCGGGGCGGCTACTCGGCGGCCTTCGCGGTCTTGCCGAACATCCGTGTCGGTGCGGGAAAGCCGCAGGACGTGCCGTCGGTGATCTTGACCTGATCTTCCCACGGCAGGCGGAAGCGGCCTGACACCATGTCCTGCATGAAGGTGTAGGGACAATCCATCGCGCCGCCTTTCACCGCGACATAGCCGCGGTGCCAAAGCTGATAGATATTGTTCTCGACGCCCCAGTTGATCCGCGCCTCGCGCACGAGGTCGGGCCGCACCTCGGCGGTGATGATCTCGTCGGCCCGTCCCGTGGTGCCGTGCGCGATGATGCTGCCGTCGAAATTGACGATCATGCCTTCGCCCATCGAGTCGAACGACCCGTCCGAGCCGCACATGCAGACATTGGCCGTCACCATCAGGTTCTGGAACGCGTTGGCCTGGTTGGTGAAGCGCCAGCTGTCGCGGATCGGCGCGGTGTAGCCTGCGGTGCGGATCATGATCTCGGCGCCCTTGTAGGCACATTCGCGCGCCATTTCCGGGAACATGCCGTCGTGGCAGATGATCAGCGCGATCTTCGCGCCCTTCGGTCCGTCGATCACGGGAATGCCGACATCGCCCGGCTCCCACGGCTCGACCGGAATCCAGGGATGGAATTTGCGGTAATAGAGCTTGATCTCGCCGTGATCGTCGATGATCAGCCCGGAATTGTAGGGGTTGCCGTGCGGGTTTAACTCCATGATGGAGAAGCAGCCCCAGATCTTGTTGTCGATGCAGGCCTGCTGGAAGGCCGCGACTTCGGGGCCGTCGAGCCGGCACATGATCTCCGGATTGGTATCCATCGAGAGCCCGTGCAGCGAATATTCCGGGAATACGACAAGATCCATGGTGGCGAGATTGCGCCGCGCCTTGCCGACCATCCAGACGATGCGCTGGGTCTGCCGCGCCAGATCGGCTTTGGTCGCCACCACGGGCAGCTGCAGCTGCACCAGTCCGATCACCACGCCGTTGGGTGACTTGTTGAGGCCGCCAAGTCCATTCATGCCTGTCCTCCCGCCAATTTAAAATGGGCTGTCATTTCGCGAACGATTGTCGTCGTTCGGTCGGGCTCCCGTCCGGCCCCTTAGCTAGCAACGATCATGCCAGCAAGATCGAACGGCCAGCAAATCAGGTGCCGGTGATGACCTGGGAAGATGACGCGGAGAAATGGCCGAGCGTGTCCCAACAGATTGAGATGCCGGGCGTTTCGGGCGGTTCAGGGGGCCAGCCGCATCGTTGCGCAATGGCACGCGGTTTGCTTAATCAAATGCGGGTCTTCTCCCATTGGGGGCGTGCGTCATGGCGAACACGAGGACAATCGCGGCGGAGCCGGCGCCGATCACGCTCGACTGGAGCAAGACCGCGCTCGTCATTATCGACATGCAGCGCGATTTCATGGAGCGAGGGGGCTTCGGCGAGACGCTCGGCAATGACGTCAGCCAGCTCGCCCGCGCGGTGCAGCCGATCGCGGCCGTCCTCGCCGCGGTGCGCGACGCGGGCTTGCTCGTGGTTCATACCCGCGAGGGCCATCTGCCCGATCTCTCCGACGCGCCGCCGGCGAAGCTCGAGCGCGGCGCGCCGTCCTTGCGGATAGGCGATCCCGGTCCGATGGGGCGGATCCTGATCCGCGGCGAGGCGGGGCACGACATCATCCCCGAGCTTTATCCGCTCGACAGCGAGATCGTGATCGACAAGCCCGGCAAGGGCGCGTTCTACGCCACCGAATTCGGCGACATCCTGCAGAAATACGGCATCGAGAATCTGCTGGTCTGCGGCGTCACCACCGAAGTCTGCGTCAACACCACGGTGCGCGAGGCCAATGACCGCGGCTATCGCTGCGTCGTGATATCAGACGGCTGCGCGTCCTATTTCCCCGAATTCCACGAGATGGGCCTGAAGATGATCAAGGCCCAAGGTGGCATTTTTGGTTGGGTCGCCGAGTCTGCCGCGGTGCTGGAGGCGCTCGCTGCGTAGAGCATGATGAGATTAGGACGCGGGCTCATCAACGCGCAGCCATAGCCGGATCGAAGTGCCTAGCCCTTCGCGGCGGGGACGGGCGGCACCGGCAGAATGATTTCGGAAGCGACCTTCCAGTCCTTCCCGACGCGAAGCCAATTGATGATCATTAGAAACGGCCTGGCCGTTCCGTCCTGCCCCGCATAAGAGACCGTGATGTTCATCGGCACGTAGGACTCGGCGACGTCGCGCGTCAGGCCGACAACCTTGAGCTTGGAATAATCTGGCTCGAGCACGACCGGACCGGAGCTGCCGATATCATGCAGCTTTTGATCAACCGCCTCGTTGCCCCAAAAACCGGCCCAGTTCCCCTCGGACGGGATCGCGCTCTTGGCCACCAACAGGGTCGAGGGCGATTGCCAGAACATCCCATGCAGAGCCTTGAAATCGTGGTTGTTGGCCAGTTCCATCAGCCGGCCGAACTTCGATCTTATCGCGCCGAGGGTCGCAGCATCCAGCGGCTCTTTCCTGACGGCGGGAGCAGACGCGACAGCCCCGGTGGAAACAGCCAAGGCGGTGAGAGTGATAAGAAGTGTCTTGTACATACCGGAATTTCCCTTCCAACGTCAGGTTCGCGTCATGACAACGGCCGTCGCGTTCCGCGATTGGTTTACTCACTTCCATCGGCCGAAGACGTCGTCGGGACGTTTCAGCTTGCACATTCGCGTAGCAAGGTTGTGATCTTCGTATCGAGATTTCGGGCGACGGCAAGGGCTTCCGAGCTGCCATAATGCAGCAGATAACTCTCCATTTTGTCATAAGAGACGTGCACGCCATCGGGACGCTCATCAATGAGCAACGTGACCGGAGCGTAAGATCCAGCATCGGGCACGTGCTTGACCATTTCTTTCATGATGAGTGGATTGCCGACCACAAACCGCATGATCCTGGGCGTCTTGGATCCAGTTTCGCGACGCAGAATGTCGCCCAGGTCGAATTCCGCGAACAGCATAAGGTCCGTTCGACCGAGGCCGCTTTGTACAACGCGCTCCAAATCCGGGAAGGAGTTTGTCGCCCTTGTCTCTTGGAAAAACTCGACCATGTTGGGTTGCCCGATCGCCGACTTGAGCGCGGCCACAACAGCGTCGAATGGTTTTGAGCTCGTGAGGCTGAAACGCTCAACCTCGATCTTAACGATTGTCATCTTTCCTCCGTAACAACTCTCATGGATGAAGCGCGCCTGACCGCATCGGAACGCACCGGGTGTCATGCATCCCCGTGCAGTGCATCCAGGAAGGTCCGGACGTGGCTGACGAACATCTCGTGGTGCTGAAACAGGGCGCCGTGCCCTGAATCGGGATAGAGGACCAGCTGAGCGTTGCTTAGTTCCTTGAACATTGCGTAGGCGTTGTTCGCGGGCAGCATGGTGTCGTGGCTGCCGCTGACCACAAGAGCGGGCTGGCGGATGGCGCTCAGAATGGCGTGCCCGGGATCGGGTGTTGCGCACCAGGTGATCAGCGCCTTGGCCTGCGGATCGGTTACCGCGCTGCCGTTATCGGTGTCCCGATCGTCCTTACGCACCTTCGTCCGCTTCAGGAAGGCCAAGCCGGACGACCGGCTGGCGGACGAATTCGTGAAGAACAGCGGCAGGCGGGGGTCCGGCGCATCGGTTTGGGAAAACGCCTGCTGCAGAACCGCCAACAGGTGTTCCTCTCCGCCTTTCGGCGCGGTGCCGACGAGGATGAGCTTGCGGACCAGCCGTTCATGCTCGGCGGCGATCTGTTGGGCGACGCAGCCGCCGAGAGAAAAGCCCAGTAGGTCGACTTCAGAAAAGCCGAGCAGATTGATGAAGGCGACCGCATCTCTCGCCATCGCTGCGATATTGTCAGGCGTTTGGCCGGTCGAGCGACCGACCCCTGCATTGTCGAATGCGACCACAGGTCGATCGGTAGCGAGAGCGTTGACGACGGCGGGATCCCATGCATCGATGTTGCCCGAGAAGTGCTGCAGGAGCACCAGCGGCGTTCCGGTCGAACGGCCGAGGCGGCGATAGGCGAAGCGGATTCCGCCGCCTTCGATGTAACGGGTCGGCGCCGTTTCGAGCGAGGCGTCCTGGCTCGCGATGTCGAGTTGAGTCATGTCATCCTCCGGATGCTTGGCAAAAGATAATCGAGTGGGCGGACCGGTGCGTAGCGACCGAGGCGGTCCTGCAGGATGTCGTCGGCGCTTCCGCGGCTTTGGCTGGTTTGGGCCATCGCGGTCCGATGCGTGCTGCATTCTTTGAGCGAGGTGCGCGCTCCCGGCGCGAACGCGCCGGGAGCGGTACCGTCACTTCGCGAGTGCGGCCTTTTCAATCACCGCGGCGACTTCCTTGGCATGAACGACGAGCGAAGCGTGGCTGCCGGCGACTTCCGTCGTCTGCGCCTTCATCCTGGCTGCGAACGACTTCTGGGCCTCGGGCGCGAGGACTTTGTCCTTGGTGCTGATGACATAGAACGTCGGCTTGTCGTGCCAAGCCGCAATGTCGACGGGGGCTTCGAACGCAACGTGATTCAACGGTAGCTGCGAATTGGCAAGGTGCGCGGCGATTTCCGGAGGAAGGTCAGCCGCGACGGCCGACGGAAACACCTTGGGATCGATGTACAAATTGCCCGTCGCGTCGGGATGGATCGCGTTGCCGCCTTCGGTGGGCGGGCCGGCTTTTGCCAGCGACGCCAGGGATTCACCGACCTCCGGCGCGAAGGCGGAGACATAGACCAGCGCCGAAACCTTGGGATCGTTACCGGCTTGCGTGATCACCACGCCGCCCCATGAGTGGCCGACCAGAACGGTCCTGCCGTCCTGCTTCGCGAGCGCCTGCTTGGTGGCATCAACGTCGGCGGCGAGCGAAGTGAGCGGATTTTCGACGAGCGTGACGTTGTAGCCTTTCTTCGCGAGAATATCGGCAACCGGCTGCCAGCTCGTCTGGTCCACGAAAGCGCCGTGCACGAGCACGACGTTGTGGGCTGCTCCCTTGGGCAGTTCGGCGGAATGGAGGGAGCCGACCAATGTCGTTCCGGCCAGGAGTGCGGTGGCGGCTGAGAGGAGGATATTTCGCATTGATTGTTCCTGTTGGCATGTCGGACGAACACGGTCCGGGGAAATGGACAGGCGTTTCCAGCAGGGTCGCGGTTCTTCCATCTGCCGTTGGCGAAATGGTTGCCGCTCGTAACGTCGGCCCGCCGCGACATGACCTATTCCGCGGACCTTTCGGACGATAGAGATCAATCGTCCTGATGTTGTGTCCGATCGTCCACCGGTCTAATCTTGGCGGCATGGACATCCTCGCCCAAGTGCTCGATCGCGTTCGTCTCGGCGGGACGCTGCTTTTTCACTTCGAGCTCGGCCATCCCTGGCATCTTGAGTTGCCGGCGCGTCCCTACGCTCTGTTTCACTATCTCAGCCAGGGCTCAGCGACTTTCGCGCTCGGACACGGACAGGAAATCCAGATGACCGAGGGTGATTTTATCGTCATCACACGCGGAGAGCCCCATGTGTTTTATTCGGATCGCCGGGCCAAGCCTTTGCGGATCATGGATATCGATCGATCGTCGCCGCGTCTTGGCGTCGTTCGTCAAGGCGGCCGTGCAAAGCCGCGCTCGACCATGATCTGCGGCAATTTCACGGTGTCACGGCCGGTGTTTGGCAGCGTGCTGGAGCTGCTTCCGCCCGTGCTCCTGCTGAAGCGGACGGCGGACGGTGGTTGGCTTGAAGCAATCCTGCGCCGCATGGTCAGCGAGTCCGCGCTCGAGCGTCCTGGCCAACGCGTTGCGCTTTCACGACTGACGGAAGTGCTCTTTGTCGAGGTGCTGCGAAGCTGGATCGCGTCTCTCAATCCCGGACAAGGCGGCTGGCTCGGAGCAATATCTGACCCGCATATCGGACCGGCGCTCAAACTGATACACGAAAACCCGGAACGCCCTTGGACCCTGAGCGACCTTGGGCAGCGCGTAGGGCTCGGCCGCTCGGTATTTTCGGCGCGCTTTACCAAGCTCGTCGGCCAGTCCATGCACCGTTATGTGATCGAACGCCGGATGGCAGAAGCGGCGTTCCTGCTCGAAACCAGCGACGAGCCGATCGCACGAATTGCAAGCCGGGTCGGTTACGAGACCGCGGCGGCATTTTCGAAGTTGTTCCTCCGGCATCACGGCCTGTCGCCTGGCCGGTACCGGGCAACTCGACGATCTGATGGCGGAGGAAGGCAAGGGGACGTTCAGGAAGCAGAAGTTGCCGAATGACCTTGGCCCAGATGTCCGCTCATGACCCAGGCTGTGAGCGTTTTCACAAAGCCTGGATCCATAGATGACGCTCTGGATGACCCCTGAGAACGTCGGCTCTCGCTCTAGCCACCCTTCACCGCGCCCGCCGTCAGCCCCGCCACGATCTGCCGTTGCGCCAGCACGGTGAGCAGCAGCACCGGCGCCGTCACGATCAGCGCGGCGGCGGCGAGCGGGCCCCAGCTCAGCTGGTCGAACGAGATCATGTTGTAGACCGCGACCGGCAGCGTGCGTGTCTCGCGCCCGGCCAGCACGATGCCGAACACGAAATTATTCCAGGAGAAGATCACCGCGAGGATGAAGGCGACCGCGAGCCCGGGCCTGGCGATCGGCAGCGCGACATGGCGGAACACCTGCCAGCGCGTGGCACCGTCGATCAGCGCGGCTTCCTCCAGCTCCAGCGGTGTGGTCTCGAAATAGCCGATCATGATCCAGATCACGATCGGCACCGTGACCACGAGATGGATGATGATCTGCGGCACCAGTGTTCCGAGCAGGCCGAGCCATTGGAACAGCAGGAACAGCGGGATCAGGTACGACAGACCGGGCGTGATGCGCGCGATCAGGATCACGATCGCCGATTTATGCGCGGCCATCCGCGCGATGCCGTAGCCCGCGGGCACGCCGACCAGCATCGCGAGCCCGGTGGCGCAGCCGGTGACGATGAGGCTGTTGCTGAAATAGGTCAGGAAGCGGTTGGAGGCGAACACGTCGGCGTAGTTCTTCCAGGCGAAATGCTCCGGGATGAACACCGGCGGATAGGAGGCGTTGTCGATCTCGAATTTCAGCGACAGCGAGGCCATCCAGAGGAAGAACAGGATCGCCGGCGAGACGATGACGAACACCGACAGCCACAGCCCGATCCGGCCCAGAATCTGACGCGGGTTCATGCGCCGTCCCCGAGCTCTGAGGTCCACAGCAGGCGCTTGCGCAGGTAAAGCAGCAGCGCCGCCAGCGCCACGATCAAGAGGAAGAACACCACCGCGATCGCCGAGCCGTAGCCGAGGTCGTAATAGACGAAGGCGACGCTGTAGAGATAGACGTTGATGGTTTCCGACGCCGAGCCCGGTCCTCCCTGGGTGATCGCGAAGATGATGTCGAAGCTTTTCACCGCGTCGATCATGCGGATCATGCCGGCGATGAACAGGAACGGCATGATCAAAGGCAGCGTGATGAAGCGGAACACCTGCCAGAAATTGGCGCCGTCGATCTGCGCGCTCTCATAGGGTTCGGTCGGGATCGCGGCGAGGCCGCCGAGCACGATCAGCATCACCAGCGGCGTCCATTGCCAGGTCTCGACCAGCACCAGCGAGGGGATCACCGTCGTCGGGTTGAACACCCAGAGCTGTGGCGGCAGGCCGACCAGCGAGAGCAGATAGTTCAAGACGCCAAGCTGCGGGTGGAACATCATGGTCCACACCAGCGCGATCGCCACGGGCGTTGCCATCATCGGCATGATGAAGATGCCGCGCAGGAAGCCGCGCGCGGCGAATTTCTGGTGAAACACCACCGCCGCCAGCGTACCGAACACCAGCGGCAGCACCACCGACAGCGCGGTGTAGGACAGCGTGTGCCCGACCGCCTCGACGAAGCGCGGATCGGTCGGCAGCCGAAGATAGTTGGCGAGCCCGACGAAGACGGTCGGCGAACCGACCTTCCACTCCTGCATGCTCATCCAGATCGTGAACACCCACGGAAAGACGATCACCGCCAGCACCACGACGAGTGCCGGGATCACGAACGGCCAGTAGGACGGCGGACGCCATTCACGCGCCGGCGCAACGTCCCCAGAGCCTCCGGCTCTGGAGTCTTGTTTTGACGCGTTTTCTCCACGCGAACCGGTACCCACTTCGCTCGAAAACGCTTTGTCCGCCGCCGGCGAAGCCTGTGTCACCACGCTCACGCTTTTTCACTACGCTCCAGGATGGGGCGGAATTGCTCGTGTGCCTTCTTCAGCTCGGTGGCGGGATCGGCGCCCGAGAGCGTCGCAGTCAGCGCCGCACCGACGATGTCGCGGAATTCGGCGACCGGGATGATGACCGGCAGGCCGAGCTTCGAGATCTTGGCAGAGTCGACCACCGACTGCAGCCATTCCTTGGTCTTCACGTCCTTGGCGACCTCGGGGTCGTCGACGATGGAGTTGCGGAACGGCACGCCGCCGCCGGCCTGCAGCAGGCGGGCGCCTTGTCCTCGCGAGACCACCCATTGGCAGAGCAGGTAGGCGGCTTCCTTGTTCTTGCTCGCCGCGGGAATGCCGATGCCGTCGCCATAGGTCGAGGAGAATTTGCCCTTGGGTCCGGCGGGCACCAGCGTGTAGCCGACCTTGCCGACGACGCGCGAGGCGGCGGGGTCCTCCAGCGGCGGCGCCCAGCCGTCGGCGTCGATCCACATCGCCGCGCGGCCTTGCGTGAAGGAGGCCATCGATTCCATCCAGTTGAAGCCGGCGACGCCGGGAGGCGCGCATTTCGTCAGCAGCCGCTGGTAGAGCTTGGTGGCTTCGACGGCCTCGGGGCCGTCGGTCAGGATGTTGCCCTTGGCATCGAGGAATTCGCCGCCATAGTTCAGATAGAAGTTGGTCCACATCGCCATGTTGGCGTTGCGCAGGCCACGGCCGACGAAGCCGTAGATGCCTTCCTTGGGATCGGTCAGCTTCTCGGCGGCGACCGCCATTTCCTCCAGCGTCTTCGGGACCTCGACACCCTTCTTCTGGAACAGCTCCTTGTTGTAGTAGAGGATGAAATAGTCGACCGACCACGGCAGCGACAGCATCTGGCCCTTGTCGTTGCGCGCATATTGCAGGCCGGCGGCCGAGAAATCGCTCTCGACGAGGTCGGGCGGCGTCAGGCTCGGGTCCTTGAGGAAGCCCGACATGTCGGCCAGCCAGCCGGCCTTCTCGAATTGCCGCTTCTGCACGTGATAGCTGAGATGCACGACGTCGAAGCTCGGCTTGCCCGAGGACAGCTCGATCACGCATTTCTGGCGCTGCTGCTGCTCGGGAATCTGCTCCGATTCGACCTTGATGCCGGAGAGCTCGGTGAATTCCTTGATGTATTTTTGCAGGTTGTCGCCGCGCGGCCCCTTGGCGAGGATCACCTCGAGCGTGGTGCCGGAATATTTCTTCCAGTTGACCTCGGCGCGGGCCGGAAATCCGGTCAATCCAACCGCGCCGGCGGCTGCGGTGCCGGCCAGCATCTGCCGGCGCGAGATCAGGTGATGCGACATGTTTCTCTCCCTGGACGGTTCTTGTTTGGGAGAGATAGTAGAGCATGATCCGGAAAAGTGGAAACCGGTTTTCCGAACAGATCATGCTCAAGAAATTGAGCGAGAACATTGATGCGATTTGCAATCGCATCAATGTTTGAGCGTCTCAACTTTCCGTGCCTAGCCCCCACTTGCGCGGCGCCGCTGCATAACGCTGCGCCGCGCATGGTATGGCAATTATGCCTTGACGAAGGCGAGCAGGGTGCCGTTCGCAGCGGCCGGCGGCACGGTGATGCCGCTGCCGCTCTTGACGCCGGTCGCGCCCAGCGCCTTCTCGGTTGTGGCGAGGTCGGCCGCGATCACGAGACCGGCGCCGCCGCGATCGGACAGGCCATCCAGCGATACGCCGGGATAACGCTTGCCGAGCTGATCCCTGGTCAGGAACACGAAGTCGGCGCGATCCCCGCCGGACGGCACCGCAACCGCACCGTCGGGATCGTGCCTCGCGGCGACATCGATCATCCTGGAGAGATGCGCGGCATCGGCTGCCGGATCCGGCGAGACGATCAGCGCCTGCTTGAGGCGTTTTGCCCCATTGGCGTGCGTCATCAATTCGGGGATCCACACCGTCTCGCGGGTCTTGTGCTGACAGGCGAAGATGCGGACGCCGCCGGGCGCCTCGGCGGTCGGCCACTGGAAGGTGCGGAATTTCGCGGCCGAGACTGTGCCGTTCGGCAGCGTCACCGGGCGTTCGAAATCGGTCGGCCCGATCGGCGTATAGCCGCGCGCGCGGATCTCTTCGGCACCGGCGGCCGAATCCACCGCGGTGAATGCGATGCGTTCGATGCCTTCGCCGCGCTTCTCGAGGAAGGCGCGCGCCGGCGCATTGTGTTCCGTCGGCGTCAGCACGCCGAGCAATTCCATGTAGTCGGGGTCGAACATGATGGTGTAGTTGCCCGATCCCATATGCGCGCTATGGGTGCCGCGCGGCGACACGGTGAAGCCGAGCCGCTTGTAATTCTCGGCGGCCTTGTCGAGGTCCTTCACCATGACCACGGCGTGATCGATTCCGATGACGTTCTTGAGTGCCACTTGTTGTCTTCCCGGCTGGAATGAGAGAGTAAAGCTAACCAGAATGATCTGGCGCCCGCAAGAAAGGATCATGATGAGCAGCAATGCCGTGCGCTGGCCCGATTCGCTCTGGGCCGCAGTGACGCCACCCGGCCCCGATTGCCCCGAATTGACGGGTGCGCAGCAGGCCGACGTCGTCATCATCGGCGGCGGCTTCACCGGCCTGTCGACCGCGCTGCATCTGCGCGAGGCCAATGTCGACGTCGCGATCGTCGAGGCCGCCGAGCCGGGCTGGGGCGCCTCGGGCCGCAACAATGGCCAGGTGATCCCGACGCTGTCGCGCCCCGATCCCGAGGACATCATCAAGAGGCACGGCGCGGCCGGCGAGCGCTTCGTCGCGATGCTGCGCGACAGCGCGGCAATGCTGTTCGACGTCGTCAAGCGCTACAATATCGAGGCCGAGCAGGAGCAGGCCGGCTGGGTGCAGCCGGTGCATTCGCCGGGCCGGATCAAGATCGCTGAACGGCGGGTGCAGCAATGGTCGAAATTCGGCGCGCCGGTCGAATTGCTGTCGCGCGACCAGACCAGGGACATGCTCGGCTCGGATGCGTGGTATGGCGGCTTCTGGAATAGGACCGGCGGTCACGTCAATCCGCTGGCGCTGGCGCGGGGCCTGGCGCGGACCGTGCTCGGCCTCGGTGCGCGGATCTATGCCCGTTCCCCCGCGCTGAGCTTCGAGCGCCGCGGCGATCGCTGGGTGGTGAAGACCGAGAAGGGCGAAATCTCCGGCCGTGCGCTGGTCGTCGCGACCAATGCCTATAGCGGCGAGTTCGCGAAATCGCTGGTGCCTGAGATCGCGACCGAGGTGATGCCCGTGCTGTCGTGGCAGATGGCGACGCAGCCGCTGTCGGACAATGTCCGCAAGACTATCATCCCCGGCCGGCAGGCGATGTCGGACACCCATGGCGAGCTGTATTTCGCGCGCTATGACGCCCGCAATCGCCTCGTCACCGGCGGCGCCGTGCTCGGCCCGGGCGACAAGACCGCGCGGCTGAAGGCGCGGGTGACCGAGCGGTTGCAGCTGATATGGCCGCAGATCGGCGACGTCTCCTTCGACTATGTTTGGAACGGTTATGTCGGGATGACAGCGGATTTCCTGCCGCGCATGCATCGCCTCGGACCGAACGCCTATGGCTGGACCGGCTGCAACGGCCGCGCCGTCGCGCTGACGATCCCGCTCGGCCGCGAATTGGCAAAGGCGGTCCAGGGCGTGCCGGAAAGCGAGCTGGCGCTGCCGTTCACCGAGCCGGTGCAGTACATGGCGCACGGATTGCTGCGCAAGCTCGCGCCCTGGATGCTGGTGCTCTACCGCCGCCGTGATGCGCAGGAGCTGGTCAAGGGCGATCGCTTCGAGCTGCTGCGCTGGGCGGAGTACTTCCTCGCCTCGCGCCGCTCACGGCGAGCGCAGACCAACGACGCACCACGCGCGATGGCTTGATCAGGCGATCAAGGCATCGCGCTTTCGCGTGAAGTCGCCGCCGGGGATCGCCGACAGCAGCGCCTGCGTGTAGGGATGCTGCGGCCTGCCGAACACCTCAGCGGTCAACCCTTGCTCGACCACGGCGCCGTCCTTCATCACGGCGACGAGGTCGCAGATCTGCGCGGCAACCCGCAGATCGTGGGTGATGAAGATGATGGAGAGCCCAAGCTGCTGGCGCAGTCCGGCGAGCAACCTCAAGACTTGCGCCTGCACCGAGACGTCGAGCGCCGAGACCGGCTCATCGGCGACCAGCACATCCGGCTTCAGCGCCAGTGCCCGCGCGAGCCCGATGCGCTGCCGCTGGCCGCCGGAGAATTCATGCGGAAAGCGGTCGCCGGCGGACGGATCGAGGCCGACCAGCTCGAACAGTTTTCGCGCTTCCGCGATCGCGGTGGTGCGGTCGGTGCCGTGCACGATCGGTCCCTGCGCCACGAGTTCGGCCGCCTTGCGGCGCGGGTTGAGCGAGGCGAACGGATCCTGGAACACCATCTGAATGTGGCGGGTCTCGCGTCTGATCTCCTCGCGGCCGAGCTTCGCCCAGTCCTTGCCGTTGAGCACGATCGAACCAGCGTCGGGGTCGATCAGCCGCACGATGCAGCGCGCGAGCGTCGATTTGCCCGAACCAGATTCCCCGACGATGCCGAGCGTCGCGCCGCGCGGCAGGCGCAGCGAGACGTTCTTGACCGCCTCCGTCACTCGCGCGCCGCGACCGAGAAAGCCCCCGGTGCGGTAGGTCTTGGAGACGCCGTCGATAGTGAGGATGTCCTTGCCGGAGAGGATGCGCGGCGGCGGCGCCTTCAGCGGCGGAACGGCCGCGATCAGTTGCTTGGTGTAGGCATGCTGCGGGTCGTTCAGCACCTCGTCGGCCGCGCCTTGCTCGACGATAGCGCCGTGCTGCATCACCACGACGCGGTCGGCGATCTCGGCGACCACGCCGAAATCATGGGTGATGAACAGCACCGCGGTCTTCTTGCGCTGCTGCAGATCGCGGATCAGCTTCAGGATCTGCGCCTGCGTCGTGACGTCGAGCGCGGTGGTCGGCTCGTCGGCGATCAAGAGCTTCGGATCCAGCGCCAGCGCCATCGCGATCATGGCGCGCTGGCGCTGGCCGCCGGACAGCTCGTGCGGATAGGCCTTCGCGGCAGCCCTGGGATCGGGGATGCGGACATCCTCGAGCAGTGCCTCTACGCGTGCGTTGATCTCGGCCTTCGACAGGCCGGTGTGGATCGCAAACATCTCGCCGATCTGGTCGCCGATGGTGCGCAGCGGGTTGAGCGCCGTCATCGGCTCCTGGAAGATCATCGCGATCCCGGCGCCGCGCACCTCGCGCATTTCGGCCGGATCGGCGGCGCAGAGATCGCGGCCGTCGAACATCATCCGGCCCTGCTCGATCGCAACCTCGTTCGGCAGCAGCCGCATGATGGCGTTCGCCATCATCGACTTGCCGGAGCCGGATTCGCCGACCACGCAAAGGATCTCGTTCGAGGCGACCGACAGGGAAACGTCGGACAGTGCATGCGGCCGGTCGGCGCCTTTGGGCAGGCGCACGGTTAACCCGTCGAGCGAAAGGACTGTCTCACTCATCGGCTCTTCAGCCTCGGATTGAGCGCATCGTTGAGGCCCTGGCCGACTAGCGACACCGCGAGCACGGTGACGAGGATCGCAATGCCGGGGATCGCCGAGACGTACCACTGCACGCGGAGCACATCGCGGCCGAGCCCGATCAGATTGCCCCAGGAGGCGACGTTGGGATCGGACAGCCTCAGGAACGCGAGTGCGCTTTCGAGGAGGATCGCGACCGCCATCACCACGCTGGCATAGACGATCACGGGCGGCAGCGCGTTGGGCAGGATCTCGCCGAGAATGAGCTGGAGGTCCTTCATGCCGAGCGTCTTGCCCGCCTGGACGAATTCGCGGTTGCGCAGCGACAGGAACTCGGCGCGGGTCAGCCGCGCTGGCGCCGGCCACGACACCACGCCGACCGCGATGGTCACCGTGGTCAGCGTCGAACCGAACACCGCGACCAGCACCAGCAGCAGCACGAAGTTCGGCAGGGTCTGGAACGCTTCGGTGATCCGCATCAGGACGTTGTCGACCCAGCCGCCGTAATAGCCGGCGAAGGCGCCGACCAGGATGCCGATCAGGATCGCGATCACGGTGGCGACGCCGCCGATCAGGAGCGAGATCCGTGCGCCGTAGAAGATCTGCGCGGCGATGTCGCGGCCGGAATTGTCGGTGCCGAGCAGGAAGCGCGGATTGGAGAACGGCCAGACCAGCGGCCGGCCGGCCAGCGCGAGTGGGTCGCGCGGATAGAGCAAGCCGGCGCTGACAGCCATTGCGATCACGAGCAGCAGCAGGATCAGGCCGATCACGGCGGCCGGGCTGCGGAAGTAGCGCTTCACCGCGTCCATCGTCAGCCCTCCGCCGCGATGCGCGGGTCGAGCCGCGCGTAGAGCAGGTCGACCACGAAGTTCACGACAATCACAAGGAGCGCGGACACGAAGACGATGCCGAGCAGGGTGTTGAGGTCGCGCTGCACCACGGACTCATAGGCGAGGCGGCCGAGGCCGGGCAGCGAGAACACGCTCTCGACCACGACCGAGCCGCCGAGCATGGTGCCGGCCTGCAATCCGATCAGCGTCACCATCGGCAGCAGCGCGTTGCGCAGCACGTGGCGGGTGATGACATGGGTCTCGTCCAGTCCCTTCGCGCGGGCGGTGCGGACGAAATCGAGGTTCAAGACCTCGAGCATGGAAGCGCGCATGATGCGCAAATAGATCGCAAGGAAGATCAGCCCGAGCGTCAGCGTCGGCAGCACGAGGTGGGCCGCGATATCGAGCACGCCCCGGATGCCGGTCTGCACTGTTCCGATGTCCTGGAAACCGCCGGATGGCAGCCATTGCAGATAGACCGAGAACACCACGATCGCCATCAGCCCGAACCAGAACGAAGGGGTGGCGTAGAAGATCAGGCCAAGCGTCGAGATCAACGTGTCGGGCCAGCGGTTGACGCCGCGCGCGGCGATCACGCCGAACACGAGGCCGAAGAAGAACGCGAACGACAGCGACGCGGTCATCAGCAGGATGGTCGGCGGCAGCCGCTCCAGGATCACGGTCGCCACCGGCTTGCCGTAGATCGAGGAGAAGCCGAGATCGAGCCGCACCAGGTGCCACAGATAGTTGGCGAGCTGCGCCGGAACCGAGAGGTCGAGCCCGTAGAACTTGCGCAGCTGTTGCGCGGTCGCGGCGTCGCCGCCGCCCATCTGCGCCATCAGCGCATCGACGGTGTCGCCCGGCGCGAGCTGCAACAGCAGGAACACGCCGATCAGGATCAGGAACAGGGTCGGAATCGAGGCGGCCAGCCGCCGCCCCGCAAGGCTCAGGATACGCATCGGTTATCTATAGCGTTTTCGAACGAAGTGGACACCGGTTCGCATCCAGAAGGCCTTGAGTTGAACCAGAGCCGGCCCCCTCGTCACCTCGCCCCGCTTGCGGGGAGAGGTCGGATCGCATCGAAGATGCGATCCGGGTGAGGGGGTACAGGTCTATCGATGGAGCAATATCGCGGAGAGAGCCCCTCACCCCAGCCCTCTCCCCGCAAGAGCGGGGCGAGGGAGAAGCAAGGCTTGCCGCCTCATGCGCTTAGCCACAGATCGTGCCAGCTCGCCGAGCCCCATCGCGGCGTGTTGGAGTGGTTGCGCGCCTTTGCGGTGATCACGGTGACGAAGATCTGCTCGATCGGCATCCAGACCGGCAGTTCGGTGTTCACCTCCTTGACGAAATCGGCATAGAGCGCCTTGCGCTTGACCGGATCGACTTCGGTCGCGGCATCGTCGATGGTCTTGTCGACGGTCTTGTCCTCCCAGCCCCACTGGTTGGTCCACGGCGCGCCCTTGGGCTGGCCGGAGCGGTACCACACCGTGGTCGAGACCGCAGGGTCGTTGCGGTACTGGTGCCAGCCGGTCGCAAGATCGAAGGCGTGGTCGTCATAGACCTGCTTGAGGAAGCCGCCGCCGTCGTTGCGCACGATATCGACCTGAATGCCGACTTCTCCCAGCGACTGCTGGATGAAGGTCGACCACAGCGAGATGTCCTCACCCCACGGCGCCGGCAGCAGCTTGAGGGAGAAGCGGTTGCCGCCTGAGGCCTTGAGGCCGGCCTCGTCGAGCAGCGCGATCGCCTTGGCCTTGTCATATGGATATTGCGGCGTGTTCGGTCCGGGAAAGAAGTCGGTCGAGGTCGAGGGAATCGGGCCGGTGCCGAGCTTGGCGAAATCGCCCAAGAAGTTCTCGATGAAGAACGGCACGTTGATCGCATGCGCGATGGCGCGGCGGACGCGGATGTCGGACAATTCCTTGCGGCGGAAGTTGAACTCGATGGTGTTGGTGCGGGCGTTGCCTTCATTGCCCTTGGTCTGGACGATGAAGCGCTTGTCCTTGCCGAGCCGCGCCATGTCCGAGATCGTCAGCCCCGAGAACGGGCTGTAGTGCAATTCGCCGGCCTCCATCTGGGCGGCCGCGGCGGCGCGGTCGGTGATCACCTTCCAGACGATGCGGTCGAGATAGGGCGCGTTCGGCCGCCAGTAATCCGGATTGCGGTCGGCGATGATGTATTGCCCGCGCTCATATTTGACGAATTTGAACGGGCCGGTGCCGACCGGCGCCAGATTGGTCGGGTTCTGCCTGATGTCGCCGCTCTCATAGAGATGCTTGGCGGAGACGTAGCCGAGGTCGGGCAGGGCCCGGAGCAGCAGGTTCAGCGGCATCGGCCGCTCGTAGCGGAAGATCGCGGTCTGCGGATCGGGCGTATCGACCGATGTGAGGAACAGCTGCAGCGTCGATCCGTAGTTGAGGATCTTCTTCCACATGTTCATCGCGGTGAAGGCGACGTCCTCCGACGTGAACGGCTTGCCGTCGTGCCAGGTGACGCCCTTGCGCAGCTTGAAGGTAACGGTCTTGCCGTCCGGCGTCGCCTCCCAGCTCTCGGCGAGCACGCCGACCGGCTGGCCGTTGGCGTCGAGGTCGACCAGATTCTCCTGGATCTTGCCGCCGATGATGTAGACGCCGGTCGAGGCCTGGATGCTGGGGTTGAGCTGGCGCTGCTCGGCGCCGTAATGGACGTTGAACACGCCGCCCTTGCGCGGGGTTTCCTGCGCGAATGCCCGCATCGGATTGATGACGTTGGCCGCAATCGCGGCCGAGGTCAGAAGGGCCGTGCGGCGGTTGATCTCAAGGCGGGACAAATCCATACGCGGGGTCTCCGGAACATACATAAAGGCTTGCATCGGGGTGGCCAGCCGATCGGCCGTGGCGCCCCTTTGCGATGTTACGATGGAATGGGAACCCGAGTCGAACCCGAGTCATTTTCTAATGCCTCGGCCTTTTGGAGGATCGTTTCCGAAACCTGAAGTGGCCCGCCGCAGTGCGCCGCAACCCGAATTGCACGCAACATTGTCGCACACAGGCCGCGCGCGATGCGTCGAGTGATTCTCTTTCTGGCCCGCTTCGGGAGCCCCGAAGCCGCGCAAACGCTGTAATTTTAGGGGTCGGAAGCGACTTGACTGGAAAAAACACTGGAAAAAACCCTGATTCGGGGGCTGTCCACAGCGATATTGCTGTGGTGAGTGCAGAAAACACTGTTTTTCTCGGCGTTTTCCGCCATATCGTGCCCACTCCAGAATCAATGGAGCAACCATGGCTACCCAACTGTCGAAGTCGCAAGTGATCGAGAAGATCGCGACCACCACCGAACTCTCCAAGCGCGACGTCAAGAACGTTTTGGACTCGCTCGTCGATGTCGGCCACAAGGAGCTGAAGAAGGCCGGGGTGTTCCTCGTCCCCGGCTTCGCCAAGTTCGTTGTGGTCAAGAAGCCGGCGACCAAGGCGCGCAAGGGCACCAACCCCTTCACCGGTGAAGAGATGATGTTCAAGGCCAAGCCGGCCCGGAAGATCGTCCGCGCACGGCCGGTCAAGGCCGCCAAGGACGCGGTTTAAGATGAAAGGCCTCCGGTGACGGAGGCCTTTTGCTTTTGAGCCGTCGCTTCCTGCCGTTGGTTGCCCGCTTGAGCGTTTTCGAGCGAAGTGGACACCGGTTCGCGTGAAGAAAACGCGCCAAAGCAAAGTCTCGAGCTCCGGTTTCTGGTTGAACCAGGACCGGGGCTCTAGACCACCGGCGACCGGCCACCATCGACATTGATGGCGGTGCCGGTGATGTAGGAGCCTTGCTCCGAGGCCAGGAAGCAGGCGAGGTTGGCGAACTCCTCCGCCGTCCCGATGCGGCCGAGCGGCGTGCCCTTGGCAAGGCCCTTGGCGAATTCCCCGAAATCCGTGTTCGGCGCCTGGGCCGCGTGCCGCTTGACCCATTGATCGCTCATGATCAGGCCGACCAGCAGCGCATTCACCAGGACGTTGTGCTCGCCGCCTTCATTGGCCATCACCTTGGTCAGCGCCATGCCGGCGGCGCGCGACACCGAGGTGGGCGCGGAATTGCCGGCCGGCGCCTTCGCAAAGGTGTTGAGCACGTTGATGATGCGACCCCATTTGCGCTGCTTCATGCCCGGCCACACCAGCCGGCTGAAGCGGATCGCGGCGAACAGTTTCAGGTCGAGGTCCTCCTGCCAGGCCTCGTCGCTGATGTTCTCGAAGGCCAGCGTGCGCGCGGTTCCGGCGTTGTTGACCAGCACGTCGATCTTGCCGAGATCCGCGACGATCTGGTCGTACGCGCTCGAGATGTCGGCGGCCTTCGCGACGTCGCAGACATAATCGCGCACCACAAGGCCGTCCCTGGCGAGTGCCTCGCGCGCCGCCGCGAGGTCGGCCGCGCCCCGCGCGAGGATCGCGACCTTGGCGCCGGATTCCGCAAACCGCCGCGCCACCGCGATCCCGATGCCCTTGCTGCCGCCGGTGACTACCGCGACACGGTCCTTCATTGATAGGTTCATTGTTGTTCTCCCTGGGGCTGGCCCTGAGAGAACGCTATCAAACCGACAGCGCGACCAACAAGGTCATGCAGAGCAGGTGTGCTGTGACGATTATCGCGAGATGGAGCGGGCCGGACATCGGATGCCTCCATTGTGGTGCGCGGCTTGATGCTTCGTCAGGTGGGCACGGCCGTCTGTCTCCCTCCCCCTGAAAGGGGGAGGGCGGGGTGGGGGTTGCTCTCCACGGACGCCGGCGTCTGTGGAGGCAGGATCCCCACCCGGTTTGCTCCGCAAACCGACCTCTCCTTTTCAAGGGGAGGTGAGGATAGAGCGCACTGGATCAGGCACGTCCTAGTTCAAGCTTGCGCTTGCCGTAAAACTGCGGTCGACGGCCTTGCCGACATCCAGCGTCTTGCCGAGGATGCCGTAGCGCGTGGCGCGGTCGGATGCGGCCTGCACTTCCTTCACCACGGCCTCGTTGATCGCGATCGGGCTCGTCTTCTGTGCAGTGTAGGCGGCGAGCAGCACGTCTTCCGGCAGTTTTGTGAGCTCGGCCGTGCTCTTCGCGTATTCGGCAAGATGGTCGAGCGACCACAACCGCGCCTTGTTGAGCCGCTGCACCAGATCCTGCACCGCCGCGCGCTTGGCCGCGATCGCGTTGTCGGAGGCGACGATGAAGGTGATGGTCGGCGTCAGGCCCTCGCCATCGGCGACGACGCGCGCATTGTCCTTCAGCTTGGCATAGGAGATGTACGGCTCCCACACCGCCCAGGCGTCGATCGAACCGGCGAGCAGCGCGATCTTGGCGTCGACCGGGCCGAGCGGGGCGAAGGTCGCCTCCTCGATCCTGCTGCCGGCCTTCTCCAGCGTCGCATTGATCAGGAACTGGCCCCAGCCGCCCCGCGTGCCGGCGAGGCGCTTGCCCTTCAGATCGGCCGCCGTCTTGATCGGCGAATCCCCGCGCACCAGGATCGCCTGGGTCCGTGCATCGGAGCGCGTGCCGCCGATCGCCTTGATCGGCGCGCCGGAGGCATAGACCGTGAGGAAGGACAGGTCGCCGGTGTAGCCGACATCGAGCGCGCCGGCATTGATCGCCTCCAGGATCGGGGCTGCGGCCGGAAATTCCGACCATTCGATCTTGTAGGGCAGGTCCTTGGCGAGGCCGGAGATCTCCAGCAGCGAGCGGTTGCCGCCCTTCTGGTCGCCGACCCGCAGCACGATCGCATCAGCCGCGAAGGCTGCGGCCGATGTCGACAGCGTGATGACGGCCGTGATCAGCGCGGCCGCGGTGCGGCGCGTGAATGTATGGGGAGAACCCGGGCGGGTCAGTTTGCGCATATGCATTTTCTTTCTGATTCATTCGCTGCTCGTCGGAAAGCGCGGCGGCGTTTGATCAAGTCTATGAGCAAGCCGTTCGTCGTCAACGAAACGGAAAACTGAAATCAGCCCGCGCGCAGCAAGGATGATCTCGCCGGACCGTCATGCGTAGAAGACATCGCGCAAGCGGCGATGTTTCGCTCAAATTTGGCGCAATCGATGCCGCTCCGTCGAGCGTCTGCGCCGCGACAGCAGCGAAAATCCTTTCATCGTCGCGCGCTGCGATCGTGGAGAGTTCAGCTGCCGCGCCGACTACATTCGAAATTCCATTTCATTGACGGTGAACTTGTCGCGCCGCATCATTTGCGCGTTGCTTTGAGGGCAATAGCGCCGGAGAAATCCGCTTTTTTCTAAACGATGAGCTTCGAACGACGGGGCGCGCAGACGGACACGTCTTGTGCGCGGGGCGGAGCCTTGCCGAAATGCAGGAGTGATGATGTCGACGAACAAGAAGACGGTGATGGATCGCCGCACCTTACTGCGTGCAGGCGCCGCTGCAGCTCTTGCCGCGCCGATCGGCGCCTATAGCGCGCAAGCGTTCGCGCCGCGCCCGGTCGCATCGGCGATCGACTTCTCCGAATTCCCGATCTGCAAGACCGCCTCCGATGCGCCGCCGCTGACGGGAGCGCCGCGCAAGCTGAAGCTGTCCTGGAACGCCGGCGCGGTTTGCCTCGCGCCGCTCCCGGTCGCGATCGACCATGGATTCTTCCAGAAGCAGAATCTCGACGTCGAGCTCGTCAACTATTCCGGCTCGACCGACCAACTGCTGGAGGCAATTGCCACCGGCAAGAGCGACGCCGGGCTCGGCATGGCGCTGCGCTGGTTGAAGCCGCTGGAACAGGGGTTCGACGTCAAGATTGCCGCCGGCACCCATGGCGGCTGCATGCGCGTCCTGACCCGCACCAATTCCGGCGTCGGCAAGCTCGCCGACCTCAAGGGCAAGATCGTCGCGGTCGGCGATCTCGCCGGTCCCGACAAGAACTTCTTCTCGATCCAGCTCTCCAAGCTCGGCATCGACCCGGTGAGGGATGTCGACTGGCGCGCCTATCCCGGCAATCTCCTGAACGTCGCGGTCGAGAAGGGCGAGGTGCAGGCCTTCCTGTCGTCCGACCCGCTGGCCTATCTCTGGCTGAAGGATGCGCAGTACAAGGAGGTCGCTTCCAACCTCGACGGCGAGTACCGCGACAAGAGCTGCTGCATCGTCGGCCTGCGCGGCAGTTTGGTGCGGGAAGAGCCGCACGTCGCGCGTGCCATCACCCAGGCGCTGCTCGATGCCGCGATGTTCACCTCGCAGAACCCGGACAAGGCGGCAAAATCGTTTCAGCCCTATGCGCCGAAGGCGGCGAGCCTCGCCGATCTCGAGGCGATGGCGCGCTACCACACCCATCATCATCATCCCACCGGCGAAGTGCTCAAGCGCGAGCTCAAGGGCTATGCCGACGACCTGAAATCGGTGCAGGTGTTCAAGCAGAGCACCGACACGGCCAAATTCGCGGAGCGGATCTATGTCGACGTATTCAGTGTCTGACACGACGGCCGCCGCCGCCCCGCGCGCCGCGGTCACGTTCTCGAACCTCTCCGGCAGCTACGGCGTTGGCCTCGCGGCAACCCTCGCCTGGCTCGCGTTCGGGCTGTCATGCCTCTATTGGCCCGATGTCGGCGACTGGTCGCGGACGGAATCGCTCGGCATCGGCGCGATCGTCATCGCAGCCTTTATCCTGTTTGGTACATTCAGCGCGGATTATCTCGGCAGTGCCGGGCAGGCGTTGCGCAAGCGCGCGCCATGGCTGGTGGCCTTCGGCGCCTTCGTCACGTTGTGGGAGGTCGCCACCGCGAAATTCGCCTGGCTGCCACTGCCGTTCTTTCCGCCGCCGCAGTCGATCCTCGAGGTCTATACCGACGATCTGCCAAAACTGCTCGACAGCGTGTTCGCCTCGATCAAGCTGCAGCTCGGCGGCTACATCATCGGCGCAACGGTCGGCTTCATCACGGGCGTCTCGATCGGCTGGTCGCAAAAGATCGGCTATTGGGTGCACCCGGTGCTGCGCTTCATCGGCCCGCTGCCGGCGACCGCCTGGCTGCCGATCGCGTTCTTCACCTTCCCGTCCAGCTGGAGCGCCTCGACCTTCCTGATCGCGCTCGCCACCGGCTTCCCGGTGACCGTCTTGACCTGGTCGGGTGTGGCGAGCGTCAGCAGCGCCTATTACGATGTCGCGCGCACGCTCGGCGCCAAGCCGTCGTTCCTGGTGCTGAAGGTCGCAATCCCGGCCGCGCTGCCGCACGTGTTCGTCGGCCTGTTCATGGGGCTCGGTTCGTCCTTTGCGGTGCTCGTGGTCGCCGAAATGATCGGCGTCAAGGCCGGGCTCGGCTGGTACCTGCAATGGGCGCAGGGCTGGGCGGCCTATGCCAACATGTATGCGGCGCTGATCGTGATGTCGCTGCTCTGCTCCGGCGCGATCACGCTGTTGTTCAGGACCCGTGACCGCCTGCTGGTCTGGCAGAAGGGTGTCGTCAAATGGTAGTGCAGTCCGCCGCTGAAGCGATCACCTATCCCGCGGTAGGCGCTGAGCTGGACATCGAAGGCGTCAGCCATGCCTTCGATATCGACGGCGCCGTGCTGCCGGTGCTCGACAATGTGAACCTGTCGATCGCGCCCGGCGAATTCGTCGCGCTGCTCGGCCCGTCCGGCTGCGGCAAGTCGACCTTGCTGCGACTGGTTGCGGGGCTCGAGAAGCCGCGCGGCGGCGCGCTGCGCGAGGATGAAGTCCGCATCAGCGGCCCGCATCCGTCGCGTGTCGTGGTGTTCCAGGACCCGACGCTGTTTCCGTGGCGCTCGGTGTGGGACAATGTGGCGCTCGGGCTGGAAGCGCAGGGTATCCTGAAGGCGCAGCGGCACCGGGTCGACGCCGTGATCGAGCTGGTCGGCCTGTCCTCGTTCCGCAATGCCTATCCGCACCAGCTCTCCGGCGGCATGGCGCAGCGCGTGGCGCTGGCGCGCGCGCTGGTCAATGATCCGAAGATCCTGGTGCTCGACGAGCCGCTCGGCAAGCTCGATTCGCTGACGCGGATCGCGATGCAGGCCGAGCTCGTGGCGTTGTGGCAGCGCAAGGGCTTCACCACGCTGCTGGTCACGCATGACGTCGAGGAGGCGCTGGTGCTCGCCAACCGCGTCATCGTGCTCTCCGATCGGCCGGCGCGGATCAAGGCTGATATCGCCGTCGCCCGGCCATACCCGCGGCATCGCGGCGATCCCTATCTGGCCGATCTGCGCAGGCAGATCCTCGGGCTGCTCGGACTGGAGGCGACGTGGTGACGACCGCCGCGAGGGAGCTGCCGCCGGCGAACCAGCCCGAGCACATCGCGCGCGCGTTGCGGCTTGCCGAGGTGTTTGCCGCGCGCGCCCCCGTACATGATCGCGACGCCAGCTTTCCCTTCGAGAATTTTGCTGACCTGTCGCGCGAAGGCCTGCTGGCGCTGACCGTGCCCGTGGCGCTCGGCGGGGCCGGGGCGGGCGCGCGCGATGCCACGCGCGTGCTCGGCATCATCGGCAAGGCCGATCCATCGACCGCGCTGGTGCTGTCGATGCATTACATCCAGCATCTGGTGATGGCGCGCAGCACGCGCTGGCCCGGCCGTCTGGCGCGCAAGCTCGCCAAGGAAACGGTCGAGGGCGTGGCGCTGATCAACGCGTTGCGCGTCGAGCCCGAGCTCGGCTCGCCCGCGCGCGGCGGCCTGCCGGCGACCACGGCGCGCCGCACCCAAACCGGCTGGCGGCTGACCGGCCGCAAAATCTATTCGACCGGCGCGCCGATCCTGAAATGGTATTCGGTCTGGGCGAAGACCGACGAGCCGGAGACCCGCGTCGGTTTGTTTCTGGTTCCAGCCGGATTGCCGGGAACGCGGATCGAGGAAACCTGGGATCATCTCGGCCTGCGCGCCAGCGGCAGCCACACCGTGATCTTCGACGACGTCGTGTTTCCGCTGGATTCTGAGATCGACGTTCGCAGGCCAGACGACTGGAAGGTTCCTGACGTCACCCAGGCGACCGTGCATGCGATCTTCGTCGCCGCGATCTATGACGGCATCGCCCGCGCGGCGCGCGACTGGCTGGTCAAATTCCTGAAGGAACGGGTACCCGCCAATCTCGGCGCGCCGCTGGCGACGCTGCCGCGCATGCAGGAGGTCGTCGGCGGCATCGAGGCCCGGCTTGCCGTCAATGCCCGCCTGATCGACAGCTTCGCCGCCGATTTCGATAACGGCTTCCCGCTGTCCGCGATCGAGTCTAACATCATCAAGCTGACGGTGACCAATAACGCCGCAGCAGTGGTGGAGGATGCCTTGTCGCTGACCAGCAATCACGGCCTGTCGCGAACCAATCCCCTGGAGCGGCATTACCGTGACGTGCTGTGCGGCCGCGTCCATACCCCGCAAGACGATGCCACCCGTGTCTCCGCCGGACGCTCCGTGCTGGGCGTCTGAAAACAACAGCCAACAACAACGGAGTTGTCAGTTATGCCGGTCGAGTTCATCGGCTTCATCACCAACAACAATGCCTCCGAGACCATTGTCCGGTCAGGCCCGGTGCTCGATCCGCCCTATATCGAGACCGTCGCCAAGGCCCATGAGCTGGCCGGCTTCGATCGCGCGCTGCTGGCGTTCCACTCGACCACGCCGGACGCGCTGCAGGTCGCGCAGCACGTCCTGACCATCACCAAGCAGCTCAAGGTGATGATCGCGCAGCGCCCGGGCTTCACCGCGCCGACGCTCCTGGCGCGCCAGCTTGCGACGCTGGATCAGTTCTATGGCGGCCGCGTCTCGCTGCACGTCATCACCGGCGGCAACGCCATCGAGCTGCGCCAGGACGGCAACACGCTCGACGACAAGGACGAGCGCTACGCCCGCACCAGCGAATTCCTCGACGTGGTGCGGCTGGAATGGACCAGCGAGAAGCCGTTCAACTACAGCGGCAAGTATTACAGCGTCGAGAACGGCTTCTCGCAGGTGAAGCCGTTGCAGAAGGGCGGCATCTACACCTTCGTCGGCGGCGGCTCGGACGCCGCGGTCGAGGTCGCGGGCAAGCATGCGGACACCTTCGCGCTGTGGGGTGAATCCTACGCCCAGGTGCGCGACGTCACCGCGCGGGTGCGCGCAGCGGCTGCCAAGCACGGCCGCCCAACGCCGCGCTTCAGCCTGTCGGTACGGCCGATCCTGGCCGACACCGAGGAGAAGGCGTGGGCGAAGGCGGAGCATATCCTCGCGCGCGCCACCGCGCTGCAGGACCAGACCGGCTACCGCCGGCCCAATCACGCGACCGATGGCGCCAAGCGGCTCCTGGCGCTCGCCGATCAGGGCACGCGGATCGACAAGCGGCTGTGGACCGAGATCGCAAAGCTCACCGGCGCCAACAGCAACACCACCGCGCTGGTCGGTACGCCCGAGCAGGTCGCCGAAGTGTTCGCCGACTACTACGATCTCGGCGTCAGCCACTTCCTGATCCGCGGCTTCGATCCGCTGGTCGATGCCATCGACTACGGCCGCGAGCTGATCCCGCTGACCCGCAAGCTGATCGAAGCGCGCGACCAGCAGCGGGGGATTGCCGCCGAATGATCCGTCTCATTGTCGCGGCGGCGCTTGCGCTCGCCGCCATCGACGCGGCCGTCGCGCAGACCACGCTGCGCGTCGGCGACCAGAAGGGCAATTCGCAGGCCGTGATGGAAGCGGCCGGCGTGCTCAAGGACGTTCCCTACAAGATCGAGTGGAAGGAGTTCGCCGCCGCGGCGCCGCTTCTGGAGGCGCTCGGGGCCGGTGCGATCGACACTGGTCTCGTCGGCGACGCGCCGTTCACGTTCGCGGCGGCCGCCAAAATTCCGGTGAAGGCGATCGCGGCCGTGCGGCAGTCGCGCGACGGGCTTGCGGTCGTGGTGCCGGAGAATTCTCCGATCAAGAGCTTCGACGATCTGCGCGGCAAGAAGATCGCAACCGGCCGGGGCTCGATCGGCCATCAGCTGATCCTGGCCGCGCTGGAATCGAAGGGCTGGCAGGCGAGCGACGTGCAGATCGTGTTCCTGGCGCCGTCGGATGCCAAGGTTGCCTACACGCAAGGCTCGGTCGATGCCTGGTCGACCTGGGAGCCCTATGTCAGCCAGGAAGAAGTGCTGTTCAAGTCGCGCCGCGTCATCACGGCCGACGGCATCACGCCCGGCCTCGGCTTCCAGGTCGCGACGCCGGATGCGATCAAGGACAAGCGCGCCGAGCTCGAGGATTTCGTGCGGCGCCTCGCGGCGGCGCGCGCATGGTCGCAGAGCAATGTCGAAGGCTACGCTGCGACCTGGGGCAGGCTGATGAACATCCCGCCCGCGGTGCCGCTGAACTGGCTGACGCGGGCCAAGATCCGCATCGCGCCGATCGACGACAGCGTGGTGGCCGACGAGCAGAAGACCATCGATCTCTACGACCGCTGGGGCCTGATCCGGCAGAAGATCAACGCCGCCGACATCGTCGATCGCTCGTTTGCAGCGGCGGTGGAGAAGGGCGCCGGGCTGTAGGCAATTTGCAAGCGACGCCAAACATTCAGCGTCGTCCTGGCGAAAGCCAGGACCCATTACCCCGGATGCTAGTTTTTGTAGGACGCTGAGGCCGCGATCCCGCTCACCATCAAATTCGGTGGTAATGGGTCCTGGCTTTCGCCAGGACGACGGGCGTGAGGGCTTACGCATTCTGAAGAGGCGACCGCTGCAAGCGGGAGATGTGGACCATCTGCGCGGAAGCGGTTCAACGTCGCACGATTGCACCGCTAACGAACCCGTGATCTCGAAAACATCCATTCGTCCGCAGGCCGCTGCGCGGCAAGGATTTTCCCCTCTTCGCGCATTCCAAAACCGCAACGTTGCTATTTTCGCCGCGGCCTTGCCGCACCCACCGGCGCTGCCAAGATCAAACGGAGGAACAATCGAGTCCGGGAGATCACCGTGGGCCTTCAAGAAACTCGCATCGAGTCGCTGCCGTTTGTGACCGCTGAACTGAATTATCTCGCGCCGACGCCGGGCAAGCCCCGAACTTACGCTTTCGATCCGCCGCCCGGCGAACCCAAATCCACTGCACTGCCCGAAGCTCACAATGTCCCGATCTTTGACGGGCGTCTGATCGCCGACAGCTTCTCGCTCGACCGCGAGGGCTTTGCGCTGGTCAAGCATCCGACCTTCGTGAAGGACTATTACGACGACAACGAAGTCCGCAACGTTTACTACCCGGCCGTCGAAGCCTTCCTCAAGGCGACGCTGAAGGCGGATCGCGTCTTCATCTTCGATCACACCGTGCGCAAGCGTGTCGAGGGTGCGGCTGATATCCGCGGCGGCGGCCCGCGCCAGCCCGCCACCCGCGTCCATGTCGACCAGACCGCCGTTTCCGGCCACAACAGGGTGTTCGAGCACTTGCCCGACGAGGCCGAGCAACTCGTCAAGGGCCGCGTCCAGGTGATCAATCTGTGGCGTCCGATCCGCGGCCCCTTGCGCGATTCACCGCTTGCGATGGCCGACGGCACCACGGTTGCCCCGGAGGATCTGATCGCATCCGACCTGATCTACCCGAACCGCAGCGGCGAGACCTATTCGGTGAAGTACAATCCGAACCATCGCTGGTTCTACATTCCCGAGATGACGCCGGACGAGGCGATCCTGCTGAAATGCTACGACTCGGCGACAGACGGCCGGACGCGGTTCGGACCGCACACCGCCTTCGTCGATCCGACCACGCCTGCGGATGCGGCGCCGCGCGAGAGCATCGAGCTCCGCACGCTGGTGTTCCATAAGCAGTAAGGGGCGCGCTTCCCATAAATTCGTCATGCCCGGGCTGAAGCGCGAAGCGCGTCTTCGCGCGGATGTCCCGCGCATCCACGTCTTCGGCTTCGCGTGAAGAAAGACGTGGATCGCCGGGACAAGCCCGGCGATGACAGCATCGCGGGCGTTGCCCCCAAACTTGGCACCATCAGCCCAATAATGTTACGCCCGTCCCCCAACTGCTTGGGGAAGGGCGATTCATGGACGGCGTGGTGACGAAGGAAGCAGCGGGGATCGGGTTCCGCGCCCTGGTTCTTGCGCTTCTGGCATTGGGCTCTGGTCACATGCTGTCGACGCTGCTGCGCACGATCCCGGCGATCAGCCTCGATCTGATGGCGCGAGATTTCGGCACCTCGCCGCAGGCGCTGGCGAGCCTCACCTCGATCTATCACTTCTCCTTTGCCGCCTCGCAGATCCCGGTCGGCGCCGCGATGGACCGTTTCGGCGTGCGGCCGGTGTCGCTGAGCCTTCTCGGAGGTACCGTGGTCGGGACGCTGGTCTCGGCGCTCGCCACGGGTCCCGCGAGCTTCGTGCTCGGGCAACTGATGCTCGGCATCGCCACCTCGGGCATGCTGATGTGCCCGATGACGCTGGCCGCCAAGCAGATGTCGGCGGCGAAGTTCGGACTGTGGTCCGGCCTGATCCTCTCGATCGGCAATATCGGCATGCTGCTGTCGGCAAGCCCGCTGGCCTTCGTGGTCGATCAGTTCGGCTGGCGCGCCGGCTTCTGGGGCTCGGCCGGCTTCGGCATTGTGGTGCTGATCGCGGTATTCGCGCTGGTGCCACGGCAGCCGGCGGCGCATGCGGATGATTCCTCACCCTTGCAGCAGATGGCCGAGGTGCTGCGGCTCGGCCTGTCGCGCGGCCTGCGCGGACTGATCGCGCTGTCGCTGGTGTCGCTCGGTGCCTCGCTGGTGCTGCGCGGCCTGTGGGGTGGGCCGTGGCTGATGGATGTGAAGGGCCTGAGCCGCATCGAGGCCGGCAATGTGCTCGGCCTGTTCACGCTGGCGATGATCATTGGCCCGGCCTGTATCGGCGCGATCGATCGCAAGTTCGGGCATCGCCGCACCATGGTGGCGTCGACCCATGCCGTCGCCGCGCTGCTGCTGGTGCTGATGGCCGCCGGCGCGCCGCATTTGGCGGTCTCGAACCTGCTCGGCGTCGCCGTGATGCCGGTGCGGTATGATCTCGTGCTGCTGATCCTGATCGGGTTTGCGACCTCGGCGCAGCCGCTGATCTACGGCATGACGCGGCAGCTCGTCGACGCCCAGAACACCGGCAAGGCGCTGTCGTCGGTCAATCTCGCTTTCTTCCTCGGCGCGGCGCTGCTGCAATTCAGCACCGCCGGCGTTGCGGCGCTGTTCGGGCTGCCCGCGGTGCTGCTGTTCGTCGCCGGCGCCCTGGTGATCGGGATCGTGCTGTTCCTGACCTATACGCGGCCTTCCGCGGCCTAGATCGCCTGCGCCTGCTTGCGGATTTCGTTGGCAAGCGGCCGCAAGGAATCGACCCCGCGCGGCCCGACGAGGCTATAGCCCGTGCCGCCGTCGGCCCAGGAGAAACCTGCGATGTCGCCGCCCGAATGCGCGGCCATCGGCGCGTTCTGATCCGACGTCATCGGACGGGTGAGGACCACAAGCCGCTCGCCGTGATCATCGTCGTACATGAACATGGCCGCCGGACCGTGCGCCGTCGGCACCACCCGTCCGCCCATCAAGCGATATCCCGACTTGGTCAGATCCGGCAGCTTGACCGGCTGACGCAGCCGGTTCGAGACCCATTGCACAAGCTCGGTGCTGTCGCGCAGCTCGACCGGCCGGGTGCGATCGGAGGCGTACACCTTGTAGGAATCGCTTGCTTCCTCGGCCAGCGCCGCAATCCCGCCGGCAGGTGCCAGCGTCGCGCTACGGATTACCCATCCGCCGAGGCCGCCGATCGAGAGCATCAGCATCGCTGCGATCGCCCAGCGGAAGGACGAGGGGCGGCGGCGCGGGCGCTCGATCATCCTGGCGAGGTTGAGCTGCGGCGGCAGCGGTTCCTCGGCAATCGGCAGCAGTGCCGATCGCAGCAGGTTACGCTCGTCGGAGTAGGCGGCGATGCGCTTGGCCATATCAGGATGCTTTTCCAGATAGGCGGTGATCTCCGCCTCGCGCTCCGGCTCCAGCGCGCGATCCACATAGGCATGCAGATCGTCTTCGGTAATGGGTCGATTGCTCATGTCTTGTTCCGCAATTGCACGACATTATGATCCAGTTGGCCGGCAGTGCCCTCCAACTCTTGATGGAGCCGCTCGCGGGCGCGCGCCAGGCGCGACATCACCGTGCCAATGGGCACGCCGAGCACCTTCGCGGCGTCAGCGTAGGACAAGTCCTCGACGCCGACGATCAGGAGGACCGCACGCTGGTCATGCGGAAGCTTTGCGAGCTTCGCCATGACGTCGCGATACATCACCTTCTGCTCCTGCGCGGCTTCCTGACCGAACGCATCCTCGTTGGTTTCGTCGATCGCGACATGGACGCCGCGCGTCGTTGCGCGGCGAAACTGGTTGATGGCGAGATTGTGAAGGATTGCGAACAGCCACGGCCGCGGATTGTCCGACCGCCGCTGCTCCCAATGAATGACGGCGCGTTCCAGGCAGTCCTGCACCAAATCGTCGGCCGCTGCGTGGTCGCGGACGAGGGCCCGCGCATACCGCCGCAAGGCGGGTATCAGCGGTTCGACGAGGCGCAGCATGTCGTTCATGGCGTTTGCACCTGGATGACCGCACCGAGTTTCGCCGGTTCGCCTGATGCGATGACGAGATAGCGCCGTTCGGCCTTGGCCGCGCTCTGCACGATCTGGCGGATCGGACCAGCGGCGTTGACGATCGCTGAGCCGGCGGGATTGGTCATGAAGGCTGCCAGGGGCTCTACCGATCCCGTCCCATCGGCATGTTCGGCCAATCCTAGCACGTAGCGCTGCTTGGGTTCGAGCCCGGTGACCGATGCCTGCACCACCTGGATCAGGCCCTGATCGAACAGCGAGACGCTGGTCGGCGGCTTGTCGCCCTTGGCCTCGTGCTTCGGCGCGAGCGCGAGGTGGGCGGCCTGGCCGGCGACGCCGAGCGCCTGCAGGTTCTGACGGTCATCAGGATTCGGCACGGCGTTCGGCACGTAGGCGATCGCCTGCGGTGCCTGACCGATCGGGATGTTGGCGATCACCTTGTTGGTCGCGGTGTCGATCGCGGCCAGCGCATCGGCATTTTCCAGACCGACATAGACCCGCGTGCCGTCGCCGGACGGCCAGATGCCATGCGGGAGGTTGCCGACCGGAATGGTCGCGACCTCGGAGAAGTCGTCGGTGCGAAACACCTTGACCTCGTTGGTGCCGCCGACCGTCACATAGGCGAAGGTCCCTTTGGCCGTCTTCGCGAAATTGACGTGGTTGGTAATCGGGCCGGTGTCGATCGTCTTGATCAGGTTGAACGGCGGCTTGGCGTTGAAGACCTGCGTCCTGCCGACATCCTTCAGCGTGAACCACACCTGCTCGCCGTCCGGCGTCGCTGCGATGTTGGGGCAGAACGGGCTTTCCTGCTTCACCTTGGCGACGATCTGATGGTCGGCGACCGAGACCACGTCGGTTTCCGGATTGAATGAGGAGCAGATGTAGCCGTACTTGCCGTCGGGCGAGAAGATCTGCATGCCCGGTCCTGCCGGCACCTCGATCCGCATCGTTTCCTTGAAGCTCTGCGCGTCGATCACCGAAATGTAGTTCTCGCCGCGCACGGTGACCCACACTTCCTTGCCGTCCGGCGTGAAGAACGCCTCGTGTGGCGAACGCCCGACATAGGTGACGTGCTTGACCGCATTGGTTGCCGTGTCGATGAAGGTCACCGAATTCGAGCCGATCGAGACGATGGCGAGGGTGTGGTGGTCGGGCGAATAGCCCATGCCGTGGACCAATACCTGTCCCTTGTAGAGCGGGCTGAAATTGCCGGGCTGCGGGTCGCCGAGCTTGATCACGCCGAGCAGCTTGTTGTCGACGGGATCGGTGACCGACACCGTGTTCGAGAACTGCTCGGCAGCGTAGACGCGGTCGTGATGGCTGATCGGGATGTCGGGCGAGGACGCGGTGCCCGGCGCCTGTCCTGCAAACGCCGATGTCGACAGCGCGATCATGCTGGTGGCCAACAGGCCCTTCATGAACTGGCCGGTCATCACTTGGTCTCCTGCTTCATCATATCGTGGTGCATGTTCATGTGATCGTGCGTGGTCGCCGCCGGGCCGGGTTTCGCGCCGGGTTGTTGTGTCGGGGCGGGTGTCGTGTCCGTGACCTGTTCGCCGAGTGCGAGCTTCATGGCGTCGATCTCCTGGCGTTGCTCGACGATGATCTCCTGTGCGATCCGGCGCAGCCGCTCGTTCTTGCCGTAGCGGAGCTCGATCACGGCCATGTCGATGGCGCCCTGGTGGTGCGGCGTCATCATCGCGACGAAGTCGCGGTCGATATCGCCGCTCGGCTTGGCAGCCATGTCGTTCATCATCTTGGTCATCGCGGCATCGTTCTCCGCGAGGAAGGCGCTCTCTTCGGCCGACTGCGCGGTCTGGGCCGGCTGATGGGCTTCTTGGGCGAGCACCACCGGGGAAACTGCGACGGTGAACAGAACGCGCATGCCGAACACCGCGGCACCGAAGCCGGGTCTGAGGAATCGCAGGATCATCATGTTTCACCCTGAAGGTTGTCGCGGAGGGCCCCCGCGATCCAGTTGGCTTGCATGGGTGGGACGCGGTGGCGTGAGTTCTATTCCGTCGCCGGGTCAAAGATTGTCGATCACGACTTGCTGATCGGCCGAATGGTCCGTTCCGGCCGAACCGGCCGATTTGCGATCGGCAAGCCACTGGCTATAAGAGGGAATTCCGGTTCCACTCGGCCGGTTCCTCCATCCTCGCCGCGCAATCGCACGCGCCAACAAGGCCAAGATGTCCGCCAAGATCGATCCAATCACCCGCTCCGTGGTCCAGCACCGCCTGTCGTCGATCGTGAAGGAGATGGGCGAAGCCATGCTTCGCACCTCCTATTCGCAGATCCTCAATTCCAGCCGCGATTTTTCGCTGGCGATCTGCGACACCAGCGGGCGGCTGATCGCGCAGGCCGATCACATCCCGGTCCATGTCGGTGCCTTACCTTGGGCGACGCTCGCGGTCGAGGAACGCTTCAAGGATGTCGCGCCCGGCGACGTCATCCTGCTCAACGATCCCTATCATGGCGGCAGCCATCTGCCCGATCTCACCGCCTTCGTGCCGGTGTTCGACGGCGGCAAGCGATTGCTCTGGACCATCGTGCGCGCGCATCAGAGCGACATCGGCGGCGCCACCCATGGCGCCTACAATCCGGCCGCCACCGAGATCTATCAGGAAGGCATCCGGATTCCGCCGATCAAGCTGTATGAGGCCGGCAAGCCGCGTGAGGACCTGCTCGACCTTTTGGCGCTCAACATCCGCAATCCCAGAGAATTCCGCGGCGACCTTGCGGCGATGCTGGGTGCCGCGCATCTCGGCGAGCGCCGCGTCGCAAAACTGTTCAGCGAGTTCGGTGCCGAGACGGTCGAGGCCGCGATCGAGGCCATTCTTGATGCCACCGAGCAGCAGACCCGCGCCGTGGTGTCCACATGGAAGGATGGCGTGTTCTATGGCGAAGCCCTGCTCGACGATGACGGCCACGGCCGCACCGACATCAAGATCGCGGCCAAGGTGACCAAGAAGGGCAGTGACATCGAGGTCGATCTCACCGGCTCCGATCCGCAGTCGACGAGTTTTGTGAATTCCTCGCACGCCAACATGCAGGCGGCGGTGGCGATGGCCTTTGCCTATCTGATCGACGCCGACATCCCGAAGAACACCGGCGCGCTGCGGCCGCTCAAGGTGGTGGCGAAGCAGGGCACCATCGTGTGGGCCGATCCTGGCCGCCCCGTGACCTTGTGCACCAGCCATCCCTCCAACGAGATCGTTGAAGCGATCATCAAGGCGATGTCGGCGTCCTGTCCGGATCGGGTGATGGGCGGCTGGGGTCGCCGCTTCCGCATCGCGATCCAGGGCGAGGATCCGCGCAACGGACGCAATTTCATCTGGCACATGTTCCAGGCGCGGCCGGGCGGCGGCGCATCGCCGGGCGGCGACGGCTATTCCTCGATCGGCGAGTGGCACTCGGTCGGCGGGCTCAAATTCGGCAGCATCGAGGTCGCCGAAGTGCGATTTCCGCTGCATTTCCGTCAGCACGAGTTCCGGCCGGATTCCGGCGGCGATGGCCAGCATCGTGGTGGGCTCGGCGTGGCGCTCGACATGGTGCTGGAGACGGCAAAGCCCGCCAAGGGCAACACCGCGGGCGACGGCGCGCGGCACGGTCCCTGCGGCATGCTCGGTGGCAAGGACGGCGAGCCGCATCACTATCGCCTCTTGTCGGAAGGCCGCGCGCCGCGCGTGCTGAAGACCAAGGAGGTCGGCATCGAGCTGCGCCCCGGCGATTGCCTGGAGATCCGCTCGTCCGGTGGCGGTGGCTGGGGTCCATCCGAGAAGCGAACGGCGGAGGCGCGGGCGCGCGACGTCGCACAAGGTCTGGTTTCGAAAGCAGTATAGGGCAGCGATGTACACGATTGGGGTTGACGTCGGCGGCACCTACACCGACCTGGTTGCGACGGATCAAACCGGGCGGACCGTTTTCGCGAAATCACCGTCCACGCCGGCCGATCAGTCGATCGGTGTCATGGCGGGACTTGAGGAACTGGCGCGCCGCCTCGACGTCACGCGCGCGGCGATGCTCGCCGCGACCGATCGCCTGGTGCACGGCACGACGGTTGCGACCAATGCGCTGCTCGAGCGCAAGGGCGCCAGGGTCGCGCTGCTGACCACCGAGGGCCATCGCGACGTCGTCGAGATGCGCGAGGGGCTGAAGCCGGATCGCTACGATCTGCGCACGCCGCCGCCCGAGCCATTGGTGCCGCGGGAGCGACGGTTTGGCGTGCGCGAGCGGCTGAAGGCCGACGGCAGCGCGGCGGTTGCACTCGATGCCACAGCGCTTGGCGATGTCATCGCCGAGGTGAAACGGTCCGGTGCGAACTCGATCGCGGTCTGTTTCCTGCACGCCTATCTCAACCCGGCGCATGAGCTCGCCGCGGTCGAGCGGCTGGCGAAGGAGCTGCCCGATGTCAGCGTGTCGCGCTCCAGCGACGTGCTGCCGCAGATCAAGGAATATGAGCGCGTCTCGACCACGATCGTGAACGCCTATGTCGCGCCGACGGTGCGACGCTATCTCACCAATCTGGAGCGCAGCCTGCATGAGGCCGGCTTCAAAGGCTCGCTGTTCGTCGTGCTGTCGCATGGCGGCATGGCGCCGGTGGAGGAAGCCTCGCGGCTCGCGGCGGGCACCGTGCTGTCGGGCCCGGCCGGCGGCATCTCCGGCAGCCGCCGCTGCGCCGAGATGCTCGGGATTCCCGATCTCGTGCCGTTCGACATGGGCGGCACCTCGACCGACATCTCGCTGATAGCCGACGGCGAGGCCTCGCTGTCGGCCGACGGCATGCTGGCCGGACAGCGCATCGCGCTGCGCAGCCTCGACATCGCCAGCATCGCGGCCGGCGGCGGCTCGATTGCCGGTGTCGACGGCGGCCGCACGCTGCGGGTCGGGCCGGAGAGCGCGGGCTCGGTACCGGGCCCGGCGTGCTACGGCAACGGTGGCCTGGCTGCCACCGTCACCGATGCCAATGTCCTGCTCGGCTATCTCGATGCCGCCGCCTTCATGGGCGGCGCGCGCCCGCTCGATCGCGCGGCGTCGGAAGCCGCGGTTGATCGCATTGCTGCGGCGCTCGAGCTGTCGCGGATCGAGGCCGCCGCCGGCATCTACAAGATGATCAATCTGAAGATGGCCGACGGCATCCGCCTGATGACGCTGCGCCGCGGCGTCGATCCCCGTAAATTCGCGTTGCTCAGCTTCGGCGGCGCCGCCGGCATGCACGCCGCCGAAGTCGCACGCGAGCTCGAGATCAAGCGCATCATCGTGCCGACGGTCGCCTCGGTGCTGTCGGCCTGGGGCATGCTGACCAGCGACCTGCGCTACGAGGTGAGCCGCACCCATTACGGCACCGGACGGATCTCCGCCGACGAGGTGAGGGCACTGTTCGCCGGTTTGGAGGAGCAGGCGGCGGGGCGGCTGCGCGACTGGTTCAAGGGCGACATCGCTATCGAGCGTTCGGCCGAGATGCGCTATGGCGAGCAGGTGTTCGAGATCGACGTGCCGCTCGGCGAGCTCGATCTCGGCGCCGCGGATCTCGTGACGCAGATCGAGGAGCGCTTCCATCGCCGCCACGAGGAACTCTACACTTATGCTTCCCGCGGGCAGGAGGTGGTGTTCGTCAACGCCCGTGTCGCCGCAGTCGGCAAGGTCGCGCGCGGCGGCGGCGATGTCGGTGAGGCCGCCTCAGTCGCACCCTGCACGCCGCGCGGCAAGCGGGAGGCCTGGTTCGGTGCCTGGCGCGAGGTGCCGGTCTATGCGCTCGACGATCTCAAGCCGGGCCATGCGCTGGCCGGTCCCGCGATCATTGAGGCCGAAACCACCACGGTTCTGATCGACAGCGGCGATCGTGTCGCGGTCAACCCGCTGGGCTGGCTCGACATAACATTGCGCTGAGGTTCGCCTCCGCCATCAACATTTCATTTTCCCGGCATTGGCTTGGGCGATAAGGTCGCGTCCTCGGGAGGGAGCGCCGGCTGCTGCCGGCGTTTGTGACGATGTTGATGCAAACAAAAAGACAAACCGTGCTTTCGATTGTCCTTGTCCTCGCAGCGATGCTCGCGGCGTCGCCACTGCGTGCGCAGCAGGCGCCCGAAGCGAAGACGGACAGCGAGATCCGTGTCGGCAATGTCATGCCCTACACCGGACCGCTCGCCGCGTTCGCGACCATCGGGCGCGCGGAAGCTGCCTATTTCGACATGGTCAATGAGCATGGCGGCATCAACGGCCGCAAAGTCAAGTTCGTCTCGGTCGATGACAGCTCCAATCCGAAGACCGCGATGGAGCAGACCCGCGATCTCGTCGAGAAGCAGGACGTGCTGTTGATGTTCGGCTCGTTCGGCACGCCGAGCAATCTCGCCGTGCGAAAGTACCTTAACGAGAAGAACATCCCGCAGCTGTTCGTTGCCTCCGGCGACGAGGAGTGGGCGCATCCCAAGACCTTTCCCTGGACCATGGGCTGGCAGCCGACCTTCCGCGCCGAGGGGCGGATCTACGCCAACTACATCCAGGCCGCCTATCCGTCGCGCAAGATCGCGGTGCTGTGGCAGAACGACCAGTTCGGCCGCGATCTGTTCCGGGGATTGCAGGAAGGGCTCGGCGACACCGCGGGTATGATCGTCGCCGATCTCGCCTTCGACGCGTCGGAGACCGCGATCCAGAACCAGGTCGGAATCCTCAAAGGTTCCGGCGCCGATATCCTGGTGTTCGACGGCGCGCCGGCGATCGCGGCCCGCGCGATCCGCGTGGCGGCGGACCTCGACTGGCACCCGGTGTTCATCCTCGACAACGCGTCGGCCTCGATCGCCAGCGCGTTGCGGCCGGCGGGCCTGCAGAACTCGCTTGGCGTGATCTCGACCTCGTTCCTGAAGGATGCCGGCGACGCCTCCTGGAAGAACGATCCGCAGATCAAGGCGTGGGACGCCTTCATGGACAAATACTATCCCGACGGCGACAAGGACGACATCTACGCCGTGTTCGGCTATGCCGCCGCCGACACGCTGATGCAGGTGCTGCGTCAGTGCGGCGACGACCTGTCGCGCGAGAACATCATGCGGCAGGCCGCCTCGCTGAAGGACTACCAGAGCCCGATCGCGTTGCCCGGGATCGTGATCAACACCGGGCCGAAGGATTTCCGCCCGATCAAACAGATGCGGCTGGTGCAGTTCGACGGCAACGCCTGGCAGCCGATCGGCGACGTGATCGAAAGCGCGTTCACGCCGGTGCGGGAGGATAATTGAGGGGGCACTTATTTGCTTCGCTCTAAGCGAAGCCCGCCGCTCTAACACCGTCACCCCCGCGCAACGGCAAGGCCGTTGTCGCTGGAGGTGGCCGCTTCTTCAGCGGCCCTCGAAGGGTCGACGGCCCGGCTGGTGGGCCGTGCATCCTTCGAGGCTCGCTCCGCTCGCACCTCAGGATGACGGGTCTGATAGCGTGACCGCTTACTTCTTCAGCCCGTAGTTCAGCAGCCCGCCCTTGTTCTTCGGCGGATGGGCGCGCAGGCCTTCCTCGTTCGGCTCGGTGCCCCAGCCCGGGCGATCCGGGATCACGAGATGGCCGTCGACGAACTCCG
Source organism: Bradyrhizobium sp. B124 (assembly GCF_038967635.1). Classification (NCBI taxonomy): domain Bacteria; kingdom Pseudomonadati; phylum Pseudomonadota; class Alphaproteobacteria; order Hyphomicrobiales; family Nitrobacteraceae; genus Bradyrhizobium; species Bradyrhizobium sp. B124. The sequence continues at coordinate 8,362,915 of NZ_CP152413.1, forward strand.
GCACGTGGGTGAACAGCTCGTGGTCCCAGGCCAGCCGATCGATGTCGGTTTCCATGATGCGCAGGTTCGGCACCGCCGCGCAGAAATGCGCGTTCATCATGGTGCAGAGGTGGCCGTAGAAATTATGCGGCGCGACGTTGACCTCGAAATGCTCGGCGGCCGCGGCGATCTTCATCGACTGCCAGACGCCGTTCCACGGCGTGTCGATAATCGCGACGTCCATCGCCTGCTCGGTGAAATAGGGCAGGAATTCGCGCAGGCCCAAAAGCGTTTCGCAGGACGAGATCGGGTGCGGGCTCTGGCGGCGGATATAGCCGAGCGCCTGCGGATTGAAGGTGTCGATCTCGACCCAGAACATGTCCATCTTCTCGATGGCGCGCAGGATCTTGAGATAGCCTTCAGTCTTGGCGTTGAAGTTGAGGTCGAGCAGCAGGTCGACATCCGGCCCCGCGCCGTCGCGGATCGCCTCCAGATGCATGCAGAGATTGCGCAGCACATTGCGGTCGACATTGATCTCGGGCTGGAACGGCGCGCCGAAGCCGGGACGCCAGCCTTGCGGCTTGCCGTCGGTATAGACGAAGATGTTGGTCTTCATCGCCGAGAATTTCTTTTCGCGCACCTCGGCCCCGATCGCCTTGACGCCGTCGAGATCGGTGATGGCGGGCTTGTACCAATCCGGATGATTGATGCGCCAGGTCGCGCAATGCGACCAATAGACCCGCACGCGGTCGCGGATCTTGCCGCCGAGCAGGTCGTAGCAGGGCACGCCGAGCGCCTTGGCCTTGACGTCGAGCAGCGCGTTCTCGATGGCACCTAACGCCAGCGCCACCACGCCGCCGGCGGCGGGGCGCGTCGCGGCGAACAGTTCCACGTAGATCCGCTCGTGCTCGAAGGCGTTCTTGCCGATTACGCGCGCCGACAGCCGCTCGATCGCTGCGGTCACGCCGGGCGCGCCGAAACCTTCGTCGTATTCGCTCCAGCCGACCAGTCCATCCGCGGTCGTCACCTTGACAAAATGATAATTCCGCCAGCCGGCATCACAGGCGAGCGTCTCGACGCTTTTGATCGTGGTGGATTTGCTCATGGTTTCCTGCCCGGCGTTTGTTGGTGTTGAAGAGAGCACAATAGCGGATCGAGCAATGCGTCAACCGCACGGCGGCAGACCCTCAGCGCACGCTCGTTGCAAAGTGCTGCAGCATTCCAGCGAATTCCGTCAAGCGGAAGAAAATTCCACTTGCATCACACAGTCGGCGCGGCTTCAAGTTCACGCAACAAGAAACTGAATCAGCCGATGGCCTCGGCTGGTCATTTTGTCGCGAGGAAGCGTGATGGGCGCGTTGTCGCATCTGCGGATAGTCGAGATCGGAAGCGCTGCGGCGACGAGCTATTGCGCGCGGCTGTTCGCTGATTTCGGCGCCGATGTGCAGAAGATCGAGCCGCCCGCGGGCGATCCGCTTCGCCGCGCGGCGCCGCTGACGCCGCAGGGGCACAGCGCATGGTTTGCGTTCCTCAACTTCAACAAATCGAGTGTCGTGCTTGACAAGAGCGACGCGAGCGCCGGGTCGCGCCTGAATGAGTTGATTGCCGGCTGCGATATCCTGCTCGATGGGCGCGGCATCGATGCGGCCAATTGTCCCGGCATCGATCTCGATGCAATCAAGCGGAACAATCCGGGCCTGATCCATCTCGACCTCGCCTGGTTCGGCGATCGCGGTCCCTATGCCAATTTCGCCGCGACCGATTCCACGATCCGCGCGCTGACCGGGCTCGTGAAGTTGGTCGGACCCGAGCAGGGGCCGCCGATGCACGCGCCGGATTTCCAGACCGGGATTCTCGGCGGGCTGTGGGGCTTCATCGCGGCGGCTTCGTCGGTGCTCGGCCGCATGCAGGATGGGCGCGGGCGCGAAAGCCATCTCAGCCTGTTCGAGGCCTCTATCGCCGTCACCGAATACATCATGTTCGAGGCGTTCCAGCGCGGCAACATCATGCGGCGGATCGGCGTCAACCGGTTCTGGCCGACCTTTCCAGTCGGCATCTACGAGACCAAACAAGGCTGGCTCGGCGTCACCACGGTGACCCCGGCGCAGTGGCGCGCGTTCTGCGAGATGCTCGGGCTCACCGATCTGCGCGACGATCCGACGCTGGTCATGGGCGTCGACCGGCTGCAACGCGTCGCCGAGATCGAAGGCAAGATCCTGCCGAAGCTGAAGCAGCGCACCGCGCAGGAATGGTTCGCCGAGGGTCTCAAGCGCAAGATCCCGATCGTGCCGGTGCCGGAGATTTCCGATCTCATCGCCGATGAAGAAAAGCGTGGGCGCGGCGCCATCGTCCCGATTGCGGTCGGCGACGAAACCGGCTTTTCGGCCGGAACGATGCAACGATTGACGGGAACGCCGCCACTCCGCGGCGGCCGCGTGCCTGATCTCGGCGAGCAGCAGGCGAGGCGTGATGCCGCGCCGCGTGTGCCGGCGCCGAAGCCTTCTCCGACCAATCGCCTGCCGCTCGAGGGCATCCGCGTCGTCGACTTCTCGATGGGCTGGGCCGGGCCGATCTGCACCCGCACGCTCGCCGATCTCGGCGCCGACGTCATCAAGATCGAGGCGACCCAGTATCCGGACTGGTGGCGCGGCGTCGACCGCCGCCCGGCCTATGTGCTGGAGCAGATGTACGAGAAGTCGGTGCGCTACTGCATCATGAACCGCAACAAGCGCGGCATCACGCTCGATCTGACCCGGCCGAAGGGGCTTGCGCTGGCAAAACGCCTGCTTGCCGATGCGGATCTCGTGGTCGACAATTATTCGGTCGAGGTGCTGCCGAAGCTCGGCCTCGGCTACGAGGTGCTGAGCAAGATCAATCCGAAGCTGGTGATGATGTCGATGTCGGCGTTCGGCGCCGGCAGCGTGCATCGCGACTGCCGCGCTTACGGCTCGACATTGGAGCAGGGCTCCGGCCTGCCAAGTGTCGTCGGCGATGCCGGTGGCCCGCCTGTGATGAGCCACACGGCGTTCGGCGATGCCGTCGGCGGCCTCAACGGCGCTGCCGCGGTGCTGACCGCTCTGATCCACGCCAGGCTGACGGGGCAGGGCCAGTTCATCGATCTCGCGCAGATCGAATGCATGATGCCGTTCGCCGCACCCTGGATCGTCGCGCATTCGGTCGACGGCAAGCAACCTGCGAAATATGGCAACCGCCATCCGGATTTCGTGCCGCATGGCTGCTTTCGTTGCGACGGCGAGGACAACTGGATCGTGGTCGCGGTGTCCGACGACGCGATGTGGCCAAAGCTCGCGCGGCTGCTCGGCCGCGAGGACTGGGCGGCGGACGAGACGCTCAGGACGGCCGCGGGCCGCCGCGCCATCGAGGCCGAGATCGAAGCGGCGATCACTGCCTGGACCTCGGCACGCGATCCGGACGCGGCGATGGCCGCGCTGCAAGCAGTCAGTGTCGCCTCCGGCGTCGCGCGGCTGCCGATCGATCTCCTTGACGACCCGCAGCTCGACGCCCGCGGCTTCATCCAGCAGGTCGACCGCGCCTTCATCGGCAAACATCCGCAGCCGTCGATGCCGTTCCGCGAGGGCGGTGCACCGTTTGCGATCCGCTCGGTGCCGCCGACGCTCGGCGAGCACAATCGCGAGATCCTGTCCGGCATGCTCGGCCTCTCCGACGCCGAGCTCGAAGAGCTCACCCGCGAGGGCATCATCGGCACCGAGATGCTGATGGAGGAGCAGCTGGTGAAAGAGAAGAAGCGGGCGGCGGGTTGATGGAGGCAGGCCAGCCGACAGGGCGCAAGGCGGAGGGTGCGCGCGACAGCGCGCGACCGCTGCTGTCCGTGCGCGGGCTCGGCATCCGTTTCAAGACGTCGCAAGGCATCTGGCAGGCGACGCGCCGGATCGATTTCGACATCGCGCCCGGCGAGCGGGTCGGCATCGTCGGCGAGAGCGGCTGCGGCAAGACCATCACCGGCCTGTCGATCCTGCGGCTGTTGCCGGGCAATTTTGCCGGGCTCGACGGCAAGATCCTGTTCGACGGCACCGATCTCGCTTCCTGCAGCACGCGGCAGATGCGCGCCATCAGAGGCAAGCGGATCGCGATGATCTTCCAGGAGCCGATGAGCGCGCTCGATCCGGTCTTCACCGTCGGCCACCAGATAGCGGAGACGCTGCGCGTCCATACCGATGTCAGCTTCGAGGAGGCGCGCGCGAAGACGCTGGACATGCTCCGCCGCGTCGGCATCGCCTCGCCCGAGCGGCGGATCGACGACTATCCGCACCAGCTCTCCGGGGGCATGCGTCAACGCGTGATGATCGCGGCGAGCCTGATCTGCGGCCCGCAGCTCCTGATCGCCGACGAGCCGACTACCGCGCTCGACGTCACCGTGCAGGCGCAGATCCTCGAGCTGCTGCGCGACATCAGCGAGACCTCGAAGACCGCGCTGATGCTGATCACCCATGATCTCGGCGTCGTCGCCGAGACCTGCACGCGGATGATCACGATGTATGCCGGCGAGGTGATCGAGGACGCCTCCGTCGACGAAGCGCTGGTGCGGCCGCTGCATCCCTATACGTCCGGCCTTTTGCGTTCGCTGCCGCATCTGAGCCCGCGCCACGGCCGATTGCCGTCGATTCCGGGCCGGGTGCCGTCGATCGCGGAGATGCCGGCCGGCTGCCGCTTCCGGGCCCGCTGCGCGCATGCCGCCAAAGGCTGCGAGGCGGAGCAGACGCTGCAGGACGCCGGCGGCGGTCGCAAGGTGCGCTGCTGGCGCTTTGCCGAGCTCAACCTGCCGGGCGCGCTGCATCCGCCCGATGCGCACGCTGCCGCGAAGGTCGCGACGCAATGACCGCCGCATCCACTGAACAACGCGGCGAGCCCATCATCTCGGTGCGCGACCTCCAGGTCCGCTTCCAGACCTCGGACCGCCGCGCCACCGTGAAGGCGGTCGACGGCGTCAATTTCGACGTCCGCCGCGGCGAGACCTTTGGCATCATCGGCGAGTCCGGCTCGGGCAAGACCACGATCGGCCGCGCCCTGGTATTTCTGCTCAACCCCAGCGCGGGCGCCATCCTGCATGACGGCATCGACCCGACGACGCTGTCGCGCCAAAAATTCCAGAGCCATCGGCGCGACTATCAGATCATCTTCCAGGATCCGAATGCGGCGCTGAACCCGCGCATGACCATTCTGGCCTCTGTGCTGGAACCGCTGGAACTTGCCGGCGTCGGCAGCCGCACTGATCGCGAGCGGCAGGCGAGGGAGGCACTTGAGCGGGTCGGCCTGCCGCAGGAGTTCGGCGAGCGCTATCCGCATCAATTGTCCGGCGGCCAGAAGCAGCGCATCGTGATCGCGCGTGCACTGACGCTCAAGCCGAAACTGATCGTCTGCGACGAGGTAGTGGCCGCGCTCGACATGTCGATCCGCGGCGACGTGCTCAACCTGTTTGCCGATCTGCAGCGCGATCTCGGCCTGACCTATGTCTTCATCACCCACGACCTCGCCGTGGTCTCGCATATCAGCGAGCGCGTCGCTGTCATGTATCTCGGCCAGTTCGTCGAGCTCGGGCCCACTGAAGAGGTCGCCGAGCGGCCGTTGCATCCCTACACGATCGCATTGCTTTCCGCCGAGCCACGGCCGCTGCCGTCGGCGATGCGGCAGGAGAGCCGCATCGTGCTGCAGGGCGAGGTGCCGAGCCCGATCGATCCGCCGTCGGGCTGCCGGTTCCGCACCCGATGCCCGCATGCGCAGCCGCTCTGCACCGATCGCGTGCCGGAGTGGCGCGAACTGAAACCCGATCACTGGGTGGCCTGCCATTTCGCCGACCGCCCCGATTTTTCGAACAACTAGAGCATGATCCGGAAAAGTGTGAAGCGGTTTTGCGACAAGATCATGCTCCAAACCAAACTGGAGACAACGCCATGACGATGACGACACGACGCGAGGCCATGGCGCTGATCTCGGGCGCGCTCGCGAGCACCACGCTCGGTGGCCGCGCGTTTGCGCAAGCCGCGCCGAAGAAGGGCGGCACCTTGCGGATATCAGCGCCGGCCAATCCGTCGAGCCTCGATCCGGCAACCGGCGGCGCCGGCTCCGACCACGCCTTCCTGTTCACGATGTACGACACGCTGGTCGAATGGGATTTCGAGACGCTGAAGCCGAAGCCGGGGCTCGCCGAAAGCTGGAAGTTCACCGATCCCAATACGCTGGTGCTCAACATCCGCTCAGGCGTCAGCTTCCATGACGGCACGCCGCTCGATGCCGAAGCCGTCAAGTTCAACCTCGATCGCAACCGCGGCGATGCGAAGTCGAACATCAAGGCCGATCTGCTCTCGGTCGACGCGGTCGAAGTCACCGGGCCGCAGCAGGTCACCTTGAAGCTGAAGACGCCGGATACGGCGCTGCCCGGCATTCTCTCCGATCGCGCCGGCATGATGGTGTCGCCGACGGCACTGAAGGCGGCCGAGGGCGGCGTCGTGACGCGCAAGCCGGTCGGCGCCGGCGCCTATGCGTTTGTGAGCTGGGCCGACGGCGAAAAGATCGTGGTCAAGCGCAACGAGAAATACTGGAAGCCGGACCGGCCGTATCCCGATGCGATCGAGATATCGATCATTCCGGAGCTGACCACCGGCGCGCGCTCGGTTACCGCCGGGCAGAACGATCTGATCTATCAATTGCCACCGCGGCAGAAGGCGATCATCGAGCGTGCTTCCAGCGTCAAGGTGGTGCATGGCCCGACGCTTTATGTGTTCCAGATATTCCTGAACTGGGCCAAGCCGCCGTTCGACAACATCAAGGTCCGCCAGGCGCTGAACTTTGCGATCGATCGCGAGGCCTTCGTCAAGGCCGCGCTCGCCGGGCTAGCCGAGCCGGCCTACATGAACCTGCCGAAGGCGCACTGGGCCTATGATGCTGATGTCGCAAAGCTCTATCCCTACGATCCCGACAAGGCGCGCAAGCTGCTCGCCGAGGCCGGCTTCAAGGAAGGCACCCCGATCGAGATCGGCGGTTACACCGATCAGGATTCGGTGCAGCGCGAGGAGATCCTGATCGAGCAATTGCGGAAGGCCGGCATCACCGTGCGCTTCGTCAACGGCACGGTCGCGGAAGCCTCGGCTGCCTTCTTCGGTCCGGAAAAGAAAGGGGCCGGGTTGTTGTCGGCCTGGACCGGGCGGCCCGATCCGAGCCTAACCTATACGCTGATGTTCACCAAGGACGCCTATTACAATGGCGGCCGCGCGCCGGTGCCGCCCGAGCTCGAGGCGGCGATCAAGGAATCGCGCGCGTCCGAGGATATCGAGGTCAGGCGTAAGGCCTTCGCCGCCGTACAACGGCTGGTGATGGAGAACGCCCTCGTTGTTCCGCTGGCGTTCCAGTTCGAGCTGGTCGCCATGAACAAGAAGGTGCAGGGCTATCGGCCGAACTTGCTCGGCAAGCCGAAATACGACGACGTCTGGCTCGAAGGCTGAACCATGGCGCGACGGTCACCAGTCAAGGTCATCGGCAGCCGCCTGTTGCAGGCGCTGCCCGTGATCCTGCTCGCGACCTTCATGGTGTTCGCGCTGCTCAAGCTGGTGCCCGGCGACATCGCCGTGACCTTGGCGGGCGACAACGCGACCGACGCGCGGATCACCGAGATCAGGGCAATCTACGGCCTCGACCGGCCATTCCTGGTGCAGTATGGCGCCTGGCTCGGCCATGTCGCGCAGGGCGATCTTTCGCAATCGCTGTTGACCGGCGAGAAGGTCGCAGTCTCGATCGGCCGCGCCTTCCCGAACACGCTGCTGATCGTCGTGATCGCGCTGGTGCTGGCGCTCATCACGGGGATTCCGATGGGCGTGATGGCCGCGATCAAGCCGAACGGCTGGGTCGACAAGCTGATCAGCATGATCGCCTCGCTCGGCGTCGCCGTGCCTGGCTTCTGGCTCGCGATGATCCTGGTGGCGGAGTTCTCGCTGAAGCTGAACTGGCTGCCGGCGACCGGTGCAAAATCCTTCAGTGCCTCGCCGATCGATGCGATCAGGCACGCGCTGCTGCCGGCCGTCGCGATCGCGGCCTACGGCATGGCCGAGGTCGCGCGCCAGCTCCGCGGCGCGTTGCTGGAGGTGCTCTCGTCGCAATATGTCCGCACGCTGCATGCCAAGGGACTGTCGATGTCCCGCATCCTCTGGCAGCACGGCCTGAAGAATGTCGGCGTCAATCTGCTCACCATCATCAGCCTGCTGGTCAACCGCATGCTGGCGGCGACCGTCGTGATCGAGGCGGTGTTCGCCATTCCCGGCCTCGGCAGCCTGATCGTGCGCGGCGCGATCCAGCGCGATTTCCCGATCGTGCAGGGCGTGGTCTTCACCATGGTGGTGGTCGTGATCGCGGTGAATTTGATCACCGACCTGCTCTGTGCCGCGGTCGATCCGAGGATCGAGCAATGACCGACACGGCGCTCGCTCCGCTCCGGATGCCCGCCAAGCCGACCCGGCTCCGGCGTTTCCTGCGCTGGCTCGCCGGCGATCTGCGCGCCGCGCTGTCGATCCTGGTGCTATCGGTGCTCGTTGTCGTCGCAATCGGCGCGCCCTGGATCGCGCCCTATGCGCCGACCGCGCAGGACGTCAACAACATGCTGGCGCCGCCGGGGCCGCTGCATCTGCTCGGCACCGACGATCTCGGCCGCGACATCTTCTCCCGCCTGATCTACGGCGCGCCGGCCACCGTCTATGCCAGCCTGCTTGCGGTCGGCGTCGCGGTTCTGATCGGGCTGCCCGTCGGCCTCATCGCCGGCTATTTCGGCGGCTGGATCGACGACGTCATCAGCCGTATCATCGACACCTTCCTGTCGTTCCCCGCCATCGTGCTGGCGATCGCGGTCACCGGCGCGCTCGGCATCGGCCTGACCAACGGCATGATCGCGATCGGCATCACGATGTTTCCGGCGCTGGCGCGCATCGTCCGCGCCCGCACGCTGATTGTGCGGCAGGAGCTCTATGTCGATGCGTCGAGGGGTTTTGGCGCGCCAACCTGGCATGTGCTGTGGCGCCACGTGCTGCCGAACACGCTGCAGCCGGTCATCGTGCAGGTGACGCTGCTGCTCGCCGCGGCGCTCTTGGCGGAAGCCAGCCTGTCATTCCTTGGCCTCGGCATCCAGCCGCCGGACCCGAGCTGGGGCGCCATGCTGGCGCGCGCCTATCAATATATGGAAATCGCCCCGGAGCAGATGTATGCGCCGGGCCTTGCCATTCTCGTCGTCTCTCTGGCGTTCAATGCGCTGGGAGAATCCTTGCGTGTCGTGCTCGATCCGACCATGAAGGATCGTTGAGCTCAGGTGAAACCGTTATGTCGTTCAAGAAACTGCTGATTGCCAACCGCGGTGAGATCGCGATCCGCATTGCCCGCGCCGCGGCCGAGAGCGGTATCGCGACGGTCGCGATCTATCCCGCCGATGATGCCGCCTCGCTGCACGTCCGATCCGCCGACGCGAGGCACGAGATTCCCGGCCGCGGCGCGCGGGCCTATCTCGACATCGAGGCGGTCATCGCGGCCGCCAGGGCCACGGGCTGCGACGCGTTGCATCCGGGCTACGGCTTCCTCAGCGAGAACACCCAGCTGGCGCGGCGCTGTGCCGAGGAGAAGATCACCTTCGTCGGGCCGTCGCCGGAGGCGCTCGATCTGTTCGGCGACAAGGCCAAGGCAAAGGCGCTGGCCAAAAAGTGCGGCGTGCCGATTATCGCCGGCACCTCCGGCGCAACGACACTCGACCAGGCAAAGGCCTTCTTCACCTCGCTCGGCGCGAATGCCGCCGTGATGATCAAGGCGATCGCGGGCGGCGGCGGGCGCGGCATGCGCGTGGTCGAGGATTTGGCGAAGCTCGATGAAGCCTATGCGCGCTGCCAGTCGGAGGCCAAGGCGGCGTTCGGCAACGATGCGGTCTATGTCGAGCGGCTGATCCGGAAAGCGCGCCACATCGAGGTGCAGATCATCGGCGATCGTCATGGCGCGATCAGCCATCTCTGGGAGCGCGAATGCACCATTCAGCGCCGCAACCAGAAGCTCATCGAGGTGGCGCCGAGCCCGTCGCTGAGCGAGAGCCTGCGTGCGCGCATCATCGAGGCGGCAAAGCAGCTCGCCTCTGGCGCGCGCTACGACAATCTCGGCACCTTCGAATTCCTGGTCGATGACGAGGCGGAGGAAAGCAAGGGCGAGGGCGCCTTCGCCTTCATCGAGGCCAATCCGCGGCTGCAGGTCGAGCATACCGTCACCGAGGCGGTGCTTGGCATCGACCTCGTGCGTTCGCAGCTTGCGGTCGCCGCCGGCGCCACGCTGGCTTCGCTCGGGTTGGCACAGGCCGCCGTTCCGCTGCCGCGCGGCTATGCGATGCAGCTGCGCGTCAACATGGAGGTGATGGACGAGAAGGGGGTGACAAAACCGACCGGCGGCACGCTCAATGTGTTCGACCTGCCGTCCGGACCCGGCGTCCGCGTCGATACGTTCGGCTATTCCGGCTACCGGACCAGCGCCGCGTTCGACTCGCTGCTCGCAAAAGTCATCGTGCATTCGCCGAGCCCGAAATGGACCGACGTGGTGCACAAGGCGGCGCGCACCCTGCGCGAATTCCGCATCGGCGGCGTCGCCACCAACATTCCATTCCTCGGCGCAATCCTGGCGCACCAGAGCTTTGCCCGGAACAAGATCAGCACCAACTTCATCGATACTCATGTCGCGGCGCTGGTCGGCACGGCCAGGGATCTCGCCGCGCCATTGGTCGAGGTCAGCGAGGTAGCCACGGCCACGGCCGTCGCCACGGTGGCGCCCAAAGGATCACTCCCGGTGCCGGCGCCGCTGCAGGGCACGATCGTCGCGATCGAGGTCGCGGAGGGCGATCTGGTTCGTCCCGGCCAGCAGATCGCGGTGCTGGAATCGATGAAGATGGAGCATCTCGTCACCGCGCCGCATGGTGGCCGGGTGACCAAGATCGCGGGCGGCCCCGGCGTCACCCTGATGCATGGCGAGCCGATCCTGTTCCTCGAGCCGGCCGAGGTCGACGGCCATGCTACGGCAGAAGAGGCTGCGATCGATCTCGATCATATCCGCCCGGACCTCGGCGAGCTGATCGCGCGCAAGGCGATCACGCTGGACGAGAACCGTCCGGCCTCGGTGGAGCGCCGCCGCAAGACCAACCAGCGCACCGCGCGCGAGAATATCGCGCAGCTGGTTGATGAGGGCTCGTTCGTCGAATACGGCTCGCTCGCGATCGCGGCACAGCGCCGCCGCCGCAAGGTCGAGGACCTCATCAAGAACACGCCGGCCGACGGCCTGATCGCGGGCGTTGCCACCGTCAACGCCAGGGATTTCGGCGCCGACGGTGCGCGCTGCATGGTGATCTCCTATGACTACACCGTGCTCGCCGGCACCCAGGGCCACATGAACCACAAGAAGATCGACCGCATGCTCGGTCTTGCCGAGCAGTGGCGCATGCCGCTGGTGTTTTACGCCGAGGGCGGCGGCGGCCGTCCCGGCGATACCGACCGGCTCGGCATGACAGGCCTCGACGGCCCGTCCTTCGTGCAGTTCGCCAAGCTGTCGGGGCTCGTGCCCGTGATCGGGGTCGTTTCGGGCTATTGCTTCGCCGGCAACGCCGCGATGCTCGGCGTCTGCGACGTCATCATCGCCACCAAAAATGCCTCGATCGGCATGGGCGGTCCGGCGATGATCGAAGGCGGCGGGCTTGGCGTCTACCATCCCGCCGAGGTCGGCCCGGTCTCGTTCCAGTCGCCGAACGGCGTGATCGACATCCTGGTCGAGGACGAGGAAGAGGCGACCACGGTCGCGCAGAAATATCTGTCCTACTTCCAGGGCGCGGTGCAGGACTGGAAGGCGCCGGACCAGCGGCTGCTGCGCCGCGCGATCCCGGAAAATCGCCTCAGGGTCTACGACATCCGCAACGTGATCGACCTGATGGCCGACGAGGGCTCGGTGCTGGAGATCCGCAGGGATTTCGGCGTCGGCATGATCACGGCTTTCATCCGCATCGAGGGCAAGCCGTTCGGCCTGATCGCCAACAATCCAAAACATCTCGGCGGCGCGATCGACGCTGCGGCCGGCGACAAGGCCGCGCGCTTCATGCAGCTGTGCGATGCCTTCGACATCCCGATCGTCTCGCTGTGCGACACGCCGGGCTTCATGGTTGGCCCCGAGGCCGAGAAGACCGCGATCGTGCGCCACGTCGCGCGGATGTTCGTCACCGGCGCCAGCATCACGGTGCCGCTGTTTGGAATCGTGCTGCGCAAAGGCTACGGTCTCGGCGCCCAATCGATGATCGGCGGCGGCTTCCACGCCTCGTTCTTCACGGTGGCGTGGCCGACCGGCGAATTCGGCGGCATGGGCCTCGAGGGGTATGTCCGCCTCGGCTTCCGCAAGGAGATGGAGGCGATCGCGGACCCGGTGGAGCGCGAAAAGTATTTCCAGACCAAGGTCGCCGAGCTCTACGCCAACGGCAAGGCAGTCTCGATCGCCTCGGTGCTCGAGATCGACGAGGTGATCGACCCCGCCGATACCCGGCATTGGATCATGGCCGGCCTCCGCTCGGTGCCGAAGGTAGAGCCGCGGACGCACCGCAAGCGGCCGTGTATTGATGCGTGGTAGCGAGGGCGAAGCTGCGTCCTCAACCCAACTGTCATCGCCCGGCTCGACCGGGCGATCCAGTACGCCGCGGCCGATCGGCTCGATAACCACTGTCTCTGGAATACTGGATCACCCGCATGCGCGGGTGATGACACCGCATTTTTCGACGTCTTGAATTGCCAACCATCCCATCGTCGTCCTGGCGAAAGCCAGGACCCATTACCCCAAATATTGATTGTTGCGCGACGCTGGGGCCGCGATCCCGTTCATCGCTGAATGCGGTGGTTATGGGTCCTGGCCTTCGCCAGGACGACGGCGGTGGATGGGTAGGCGCCTCGCTTCATCGAGAGAGCGATCCCAAGCTCACCCCAACCTCAACTCCGCATATCCCTTCGCCGCCACCTCATCGCACCGCGCGCGATACGCAGGCGCGCTGCCGCTGTAGCGGGCGACGATGCGCCTCTGCTTGCCTTCGACGTTGCGGTTGATGCCGGTCATCCAGGAATCGACCTCGTTGGACAAAAGTCCGACTCCGAGCGCCTTGACGTGATCGGTCCAGCCCGCGGTGCCCTCGGGCGTGGCGTCGAGGAAGGTCAGGCCGTTCTCCTGTGCGAAGCGGAGCAGGCCGGTGACCCAGTCGACGCTGTATTCGATGCTGCGCGGGATGTTGCCGAGCGCGGTGTGCGGGCCCATCAGCATCATCATGTTGGGAAAGCCGTCGACCATCAGCCCGAGATAGGTCTCCGGGCCGTGCGTCCACTTCTCCTTCAGCCTTGCGCCGTGCGCGCCGCGGAGATCGATCTTGTCGAAGCTGCCGGTGATGGCATCGAAGCCGGTGGCGTAGATGATGATGTCGAAGGCGTAGTCCTTGTCGGTGGTCCGGATGCCCTCGGGCGTGATCCGCTCGATCGGCGTCTGCTTCAGATCGACGAGCTCGACATTGTCGCGGTTGTAGACCTCGTAATAGAAGGTCTCGAGCGGCAGCCGCCTTGTGCCGAAGCCGTGATTCGTCGGGATCAGCTTCTCGGCGACCTCCGGATCCTTGACGCGCTCGCGGATCTTGCGCGCGACGAAGTCGCTGATCGTGGCATTCGCCTTGCGGTCGATCAGGATGTCCTTGAAGTTGCCTTGCCAGATGCCGAAGCCGCGCTCGCCGTAGAGCTTCTCGTAAAACGCCTCGCGCTCGGTGTCGCTGACCTCGAATGCGCCGCGCGGATCGGGCGTATGCACGAAGCAGGCGAAGGTCTCCTTGCAGCGCGCAAAGATTTCGGGATAGCCGGCCTTGATCCTGCGTTGCGTCTCCGCATCGATCTTGCCGTTGTGCAGCGGCGCCGCCCAGTTGGCGGTGCGCTGGAACACGGTGAGGTGGCCGACCTCGCCGGCGATGGTCTGGATGGTCTGGATGCCGGTCGCGCCGGTGCCGATCACGGCGACGCGCTTGCCGGCAAAATCCACCTTCTCCTTGGGCCAACGCGCGGTGTGAAACGACTGGCCCTTGAAGTCGTCACGGCCCTCGACGCGCGGCAGGGTGGGCGTCGACAACGGACCGATTGCGGTGATCAGGAATCGGCAGCTATGGCGCGCGCCGTTCTCCAGTGTGACCTGCCAGCTTCGCGTGTCGTCCTGGTAGATCGCGGACGTGACGCGGCTCTCGAACTGGATGTCGCGGCGCAGATCGAACTTGTCGGCGACATAATTGCAGTAGCGCAGGGTCTCGGGCTGGCCGGCGAAATGCTCCGACCATTCCCATTCCTCGAGCAGCTCCTTCGAGAACGAGTAGCCGTAGGAGTAGCTCTCCGAATCGAACCGCGCGCCGGGATAGCGGTTCCAGTACCAGGTGCCGCCGACGCCGGTGCCGGCCTCGAACACGCGCGCCGAGAGGCCGAGCTCGCGCAGCCGGTAGAGCTGGTACATGCCGGACAGGCCGGCGCCGATGATGATGACGTCGTAGTCCAGCGCAGCCGACTGGGGGCTGTTGTCCTGGCGCAATGCGGCCACCTGTCGTCGCTCCCTGATGGGTTGATTGCCGGTAAGGCTAGCCGGTCTTCTTGCCGCCGACAAACATCGAACAGCGGGGCTGCCATCGCGATTTGCCGGGTGCGCCGGCCTCTCCGCATTCCGCGCGGCGGACGCTCCGCCCTGCGGCTTTACTCAGCCGCGGGATTTCCTCTATCGTCGGCCCGACAAGGACGATCGCCCGCCAAGCGGCGACGGAACCAGCGGGAGTGAAGCGATGGGAGAGGCGCTGCGCACGCCGACGTCAACAGACGTCAGCAACCCCCGGCTTTATCAGGATGACACCTGGCGGCCGCTGTTCGCGCAGCTCCGCCGCGACGACCCCGTGCATTATTGCGAGGCCTCGGCCTACGGTCCGTACTGGTCGGTGACGCGCTACGACGACATCTTCGCGGTCGAGCTGGACCATCAGAACTATTCCTCGGCCTCCGAGCTCGGCGGTATCCAGGTCGCTGACCAGCCAAAGGGGCAGGAGCGGCCGAGCTTCATCCGCATGGACCCGCCCGGCCACACCGCGCAGCGCCGCACGGTCGCGCCGATCGTGGCGCCGTCGAACCTCGCCAATTTCGATGCCTTGATCCGCCAGCGCACCGCGGCCGTGCTCGACGCACTGCCGCGCAACGAGACCTTCGACTGGGCCGAGCGGGTCTCGGTCGACCTCACCAACATGATGCTGGCGACGCTGTTCGATTTTCCGGCTGAGGACCGCGCCAAGCTGACCTGGTGGTCCGATGTCGCGATCGCCAATGTCGAGTCCCCCGACGCGGTGGTGCATTCGGAGGCTGAACGCACCGCCGAGCTGATCAAGATGGGAGAATATTTCCGCAAGCTATGGGATGCGCGGATCGATGCGGCTCCGACCTTCGATTTGATCTCGATGCTGGCGCATTCGGAAGCAACGCGGAATCTGGAGCCGCGCGAGTTCATCGGCACGATCGGGCTTTTGATCGTCGGCGGCAACGACACCACGCGCAACTCGATGTCCGCCGGGCTGATGGCGCTGTGCGAGAATCCGGGGCAGTTCGAGCTGGTCCGCGCGAGGCCGGAGCTGATCCCGAACCTGGTCTCTGAGACCATCCGCTACCACACGCCGGTGCTGCACATGCGCCGCACCGCGCGCAACGATGTCGAGCTCGCCGGCCGCCGGATCAGGAAGGGCGACAAGGTGGTGATGTGGTATATCTCCGGCAATCGCGACGAGGACAAGATCGAGCGTGCCGATGAATTCATCATCGACCGCGCCAAGCCGCGCCAGCACCTCGCCTTCGGCGCCGGTGTCCACCGCTGCGTCGGCGACCGCCTCGCCGAGCAGCAATTGCGCATCCTCTGGGAGGAGGTGTTGGCGCGCGATCTGCGTTTTGAGCTGATGGGCCCGCCGCAAAGGCTCTATTCAAATTTCATCCGCGGTATACGAAGCTTGCCGGTGAGAATCGTGAATTGAGCTGCATCACCGCGTCATTGCGAGCGAAGCAAAGCAATCCATCGTGCGTCATGCGCGGAAGCATGGATTGCGTCGTCGCTCCGCTCCTCGCAATGACGGGAGAATCGCCAGGAAACAAGAATGAAGAACGATCCCGTTGACGTCCTGATCATCGGCGCCGGCGCCTCCGGCGCCGCGATAGCGTGGAGCCTCGCCGATACTAAGATGCACATCCTCTGCCTCGATCAGGGCGGCTGGATGAACCCTGCCGAATATCCGAGCACCGGGCGCGACTGGGAGGCGAAGTTCTACGGCGAGTGGTCGTCCAGCCCGAATGTCCGCAAGCGGCCCGAGGACTACCCGATCAATGACGACAATTCGCCGATCAAGGTCGTCAATTTCAACGCCGTCGGCGGCTCGACCGTGATGTACACCGCGCACTGGCCGCGGCTGCATCCGTCCGACTTCAAGGTGAAGACGCTCGACGGCGTCGCCGACGACTGGCCGATCGACTACGACGCGCTCACGCCTTTCTTCGAGGAGAACGATCGCATGATGGGCGTCTCGGGGCTGTCGGGCGATCCGCTGTCGCCGCTCAGCCATCCACCGATGCCGCAGCAGCCGCTCGGGCTATCCGGCCCGCTGATCGGCAAGGCCATGAACAAGCTCGGCTGGCACTGGTGGCCGTCGGACACCACGGTCGCGACGATGGACTACGAGGGCAGGGCGCGCTGCATCAATCTCGGCCACTGCACGCCGGCCTGCGCCCAGGGCGCCAAGGCCTCGACCGACATCACCTACTGGCCCCATGCGATCCGCGCCGGGGTCGAGCTCAAGACCCATTGCCGGGTGCGCGAGATCCTGACCAACGAGCACGGCATGGCCTCCGGCGTCGTCTACTACGACAAGGATGGCGTCGAGCAATTCCAGCCGGCGGAGGTCGTCATCATCGCCTGCAACGGCGTCGGCACGCCGCGGCTGCTGCTCAATTCGGTGTCGGGAAAATTCCCGAATGGTCTCGCCAATTCGTCGGGCCTGGTCGGCAAGAACCTGATGTTCCACCCCTATGCGCAGATCTACGGTTTCGTGAAGGAGCCGACCGACAGCAACCGTGCGCCGCCGACCTGCCTGTGGAGCAAGGAGTTTTACGACACGGATCTCTCGCGCGGTTTCGTCCGCGGCTACGGCATCCAGTTCGGCCGCGGCGCCGGGCCGCTGTTCGAGGCGGTCGCGAGCGAGCAGAAGGGCATCCTGCCCTGGGGTGGGGATCATCACCGCGTCTTCCGCAAGCTCAACGGTCATCGCCTTGCGGTGTCGGCGATCTGCGAGGATCTGCCGGAGGAGCACAACCGCGTCACGCTCGATCCGGTCCTGAAGGACAGCCACGGCATTCCCGCGCCGAAGATCGACTACACGATCAGCGCCAACAGCCGCAAGATGATGGATCACGGCCTGGCGCGCGGCCGCGAGATTCTCGAGGCCGCGGGCGCCACCGACATCTGCATCAACGATCCGATCCCCTGGGGCGGCTGGCATCTGCTTGGCACGGCGCGGATGGGGACCGATCCTGCGCGCTCCGTGGTCAACGAATGGGGCCGCTCGCATGACGTGAAGAACCTGTTCATCGTCGACGGCAGCATCTTCGTCACCTCGGGCGGCGTGAACCCGACCTCCACCATCCAGGCCCTTGCGCTCTACATCGCCGACCAGATGAAGCAGCGCCTCGCCAATTTGTTCGACTGAGACCGCCAGAGACCGACATGTCCGATAGCAAGCAACTGACCGCAGCCCAGCGCGCCGATCTCCGCACCGTCGCCGCGATGATCGTTCCCGAAAGCGCCGAGTACAAGGTGCCCGGGGCTGATGATGCCGTGATCCAGGCGGATATGCTTGCCACGCTGGGCCGGGATACGGCGCTGGTCGCTCAGGCGCTTGATCATCTGGCAAAGCTTGCGGGCAAGCCGCTCGCCGAGCTCGACGATGCCAGGCGCGACGCGGTGGCGCTGGAGTTTCGTAGCCATGGCGGCGCTGCCGCGGCCACGCTCGTCCGCGTGGTGCTGCAATGCTACTACCGCGACGACCGCGTGCTGCGCTCGCTCGGGCTCGAGCTGCGTGCGCCGTTCCCCAAGGGCCACGTGCTGCCGGACGGCGACTGGTCGCTGCTCGATCCGGTCAAAGCGCGCGGCGGCACGCTGCGGCGGGCGACCTAAAGCATTTGCGAGCGAAGTGGATACCGGTTCGCGTAGAGAAAACGCGTCAAAACTTGAATCTAGGGCTCCGTTCCATTGGAACGGGACCCTAGCCATTCGGGCAGGTGCAGGCGTAACCACTTGCAGCGATGGGAGCAGGTCACCATTTGAGGTGACCAAAGGACTCTCGCCATGCTGGATTTTACCTCAGATACCGCCGCTGACACGCCGTCATCGCGGGCGGCTGATGCTGCTCAAACCGATGACCGGGTGTTGCTCGACGCCTATTCCAATGCCGTGATCGACGTCACCGACCGCGTCGGTCCCGCCGTGGTCCGCGTCGAAACCGGGCCGAAAGTGCGCAATGCGCGCGAGCGCGGCGGGCTCGGTTCGGGCATCGTCATCTCGCCCGACGGGTTCGTGCTGACCAACAGCCATGTGGTCGGATCGTCGAAGGAGATCCGTCTGCGCGACACCGAGGGCTTCGTCACCGACGCCCATGTGCTCGGCGTCGATCCCGACACAGATCTCGCGCTGCTGCGGGCCGACGGCGCGCGCGATCTGCCCTATGCCTCGCTCGGCAACTCCAAGTCGTTACGGCGCGGCCAGCTCGTGGTCGCGATCGGCAATCCGCTCGGCTTCGAATCGACGGTGACCGCCGGCGTGGTGTCGGCGCTCGGCCGCTCGATCCGCTCGGTCAGCGGGCGGACCATCGAGGACGTGATCCAGACCGATGCCGCGCTCAATCCCGGCAATTCCGGCGGGCCGCTGGTATCGTCGAACGGCGAGGTGATCGGCATCAACACCGCGATCATCAACGGCGCGCAGGGCATCTGCTTTGCGGTCGCCAGCAACACCGCGCAGTTCGTGCTGTCGGAGATCATCCGTCACGGCTATGTCCGCCGCGCCTATATCGGCGTCGCCGGCCAGACCGCGCCGGTGCCGCGGCGCCATGCGGTGCTGGCCGGCGTCGAGAACAAGATGGGCGCGCTGTTGATGCAGATCGAGCCGGACAGTCCGGCCGCGCGCGCGGCGCTCCTGCCGGGCGATGTGGCGATCAGGCTCGACGGCGTCGAGATCCACGGCGTCGACGATCTGATCCGCGCGCTCGATCACAGCCGGATCGACCGCACCCTGTCGATGGACGTGCTCCGCCTCGGCCGCCTGCGCGCGATCGACATCCACCCGATCGAGCGCAAGCCTGCGAAGCAGTAAGACAATCCATCCCCGCACGAGATGCATCCTCTCCCCTCATGTCCGCCGTAGCCTTGGCGAAGGCGGATGTGGGAGAGGGTCGCTTCGCGCAGCGAAGCGGGGTGAGGGGTCTGCCTCCACGATCTCATATGTGGAGAGAACCCCTCATCCGGCGCTGCGCGCCACCTTCTCCCGCAAGGGGAGAAGGAAGGAGGAGCTGCGGCATTGCTACTGCATCATCCGCCAAACTGCACCTTCGCCGTCCGACGCGTGCCGCAGGCAGCCGCTCGGAAATTCTTTTCGACCGCCTGAGTGGTCGTGCTCTTGCAAAAATGTCGGGTCTTGGAGGCGAAGCGGAAATCTTGTGCTCGTCCTGAGCTTCGCCGGTTGTGTCCAGAGGCGGACGTCCCGTCTCTGTTGACCCGTGGCGTGTCACGTCTCGATAGGCTAACCTTGTGAACCTGACCGGACACTTACCCCCAAACAAACCGGCGGGAAAGAAACAAGGCGAGAGGCTTGAGCGCAACAGTCTTCCATGTCTGGTTCTATAGAATCTTCGATATCTGGGCTGGAGTATCGGGAATTCTTTATCTACTCGGCCTCATGCTGCGTTACAAAATGCTCCAACATCGGTTTCCTCGCCGAAGCTTGACGTTTTGGGAATTGTGGAATCTTCCTCGCGCTGGTGGCTTCGTGTTTCTAACCGATCCCACAGACTTTGACTTAACCGGCCGTATCTACCGCAAGTGGGTGATCCGCGTAGAGACGCCCCTGTTGATCGGTTTTCGCTCGGCGCGGCCATCGCTTTTGTCATTCATCCGAAATAGTTTTGCCATGCTAGCGGTGAGCCTGGTGCAGCACTACCGAATGTCGGGATTGGCCGATAGCTTACGGTCTGCATGACCGCCGGGAACGTCGGCTCTGCGAAGTGAACCGGAAGTCCTGAGGTCCGACCGCCAAGGGCGGCTTGTGACCCTGAGCGGACATCGCCCACGGAAGAAGTGCGCCAGCACCCGTTGATATAAATCAAGGGCAATGGAACTCGGCCCGCTACTCTCGTCTGAACGAGGCTGGGAGAGCAAAACATGTCAATCGACCGTCGTCAGGCACTTGCCGGGCTGAGTGCTGCCGTTTCGACCCTTGCGATGTCTCGCGCCGCAAGCGCCCAGTCCGATGGTCCCGTCATTCGGGCGTTGGAAGCCGGTGAAGACTTCTGGCTCGCCCAGGACGCCTATATCTACGGATACCCGCTCCTGACGATGGAGATGACCCGCCGGATCATGACCAATGTTGCGTCGCCTGAGGGCACGCGCGGGCCGATGGGACAGTTTATCAAGCTCCGCAAGTACCCGGATGCCACCTTCAAGGATGTAACGGCACCCAATGCCGATACCCTCTACACGTCAGCATGGATCGACGTCGGCGACGAGCCCTGGGTCCTGAGCATGCCGGACATGAAGGACCGCTACTTTCTCTTCCCGATGCTCGATGGCTGGACCAATGTCTTCCAGGTACCTGGCAAACGCACGACCGGCACGACCGCGCAGACCTACGCGATCACCGGACCCGGCTGGAAGGGAACGCTGCCCGCCGGCGTCAAGGAATACAAATCGCCAACCAGCATCGTGTGGATCCTCGGCCGCATCTACTGCACCGGCACGCCGGAGGATTACGCAACGGTGCACGCCGCACAGGATCAATTCAAGTTGGTGCCGCTCAGTGCCTACGGCAAATCGTATACGCCACCGACGGGCAAGGTCGATCCTTCTATCGACATGAAAGTGGCGGTACGCGACCAGGTTAACGGCCTAGACGCTGTTGCGTACTTCACACTTCTTGCGCAACTGATGAAGCGCAATCCACCCGCGGCCGCAGACGCGGCTGAAGTTGCCAAGTTCGCAAAGATTGGTCTCGTTCCGGGCAAGGACTTTGATGCACGCGAATTCGATGCCGCATTCGCCAAGCGCATCCCCCAGATCGCCTTCGACCGCATCATGCTGCAGTTCAAGGTCAACAAGGCGATCCGGAACACGAATGGCTGGGCTTTCGATCAGGAAGCCGGCGTCTACGGCACCAATTATCTCAACCGCGCCCTCGTCACTGCGATCGGGCTTGGGGCCAATCGGATTCAGGATGCCTGCTATCCGACATCGCAAAAGGACGCCGACGGCAAGGACTATGTCGGCAGCAACAAGTACGTCATGCGTTTCCCAAAAGGACAGCTGCCGCCGGTCGGAGGCTTCTGGTCGCTGACGATGTATGACGAAAATTACTTCTTCGTCGCCAATCCCATCAACCGCCAGTCCATCAGCGCCCGCCAGAAACTCAAGACCAATCCGGACGGGTCGGTCGATCTCTACATCCAGCAGGGCAGCCCGGGTCCTGACAAGGAGGAAAACTGGTTGCCCGCACCTGCTGGCAAGTTCGTGCTGATGCTGCGCATGTACTGGCCGAATGAAAAGTCACCGTCGATAATCAACGGGAGCTGGAAACCGCCGCCGGTACGGAAGGTGACCACCACCTAGCGCCATTTCGACTTACCTCGATGACATGAAGGAGGCAGGCGCGATGCTGTTTCCCGATACGCCGTCTGTTGAGCAACTATCGCAGGTGATCGTTCAGGTTACTGCGCCTTCCTTTCTTCTCGGGGCTGTTGCAGGGTTTGTTTCCCTGCTCATGTCCCGCATGAACCGGGTGATCGACCGCATCCAAGTTCTTAATGCCCTTCCGGATGGCGAAGGTGCCAAGACCGTACCCAAGAAGGATATCCCTAAGTTGAACCGCCGTGCCGAGTTGCTGAACAAGGCGGTGCAGTACTCCGGGATCAGCGCGATACTGACTTGCCTGCTGGTGATCGTGGCCTTCATCAGCGCATATTATCAGCTGCGCCACGAATACGGCGTTGCGGTGCTGTTTGTTGTTGCGCTCAGCTTTTTCACGGCAGCACTGACAAACCTTGTCCGTGAAACGAGAATTTCCGTGCACGAATACGAAGCGATCCGGTAGTACGCGCGCACTGGCCCGGAGTGGACCGAACCTTGAAATGCGATCGGGTCCGCTTCTGGCCCAAAGCTGACGGTCCGGATGACCATCGAGAACGTCGGCTCTGCGGAGTGAACCGGAAGTCCCGAGGTTCGATCGCTATCGGCGGCTTTTGACCCCAAAGCTGACATCTATGACCGGGCAACTTTGACCTAAGCCATTAACCCGTCCAATAGGGTTTTCTCTTATCACGCCAGGGGCGGCGTTTCCTGACTTGGGCTTGGCAAAATGAGGGCTCTGCTCGCACGGCTGGTGATCGCCTCCGCGGCAGCATGTCTCTGCATCGACGCAGCCGCACTTGCTGACGTTCCCTATTCCTTTTCTGATCATCCTTAGCAGGACGGCCGCTGCCTCGGCGACCATGGCGTAGGCGAGATTGATCGCTCAGAGAAAGCCTGTCTGGAACAGGTTGGCGAATTGGCCCGACGCGTAGGTCCTGGTTTGCAGTTGACGTTCAGGAACGGGAAGACGCGAGTTTATCTGAACGAGGAAGCGAAGTGTCAGAGCACTGACGCCGATGGCTGCGTCAAATATCAACTGACCGGCTATTTTCCCGAGCACGATCTGTTGCTGATCGAAGTCGATTATTGGGAAGGTGTGAGTTGGCGGCTTGTATGGGCGGACACGGGCGACGATACAGGCATCGTTGCACCTCCGCACTATTCTCCCGACAAGCGCTGGCTGGCCTCCGTTGCCTCGGGGGAAGGTCCCTCCGGACCTCCCAACGGAATGGATATCGTTCCGAGTAAGCCAAATTCATCTCTCAAGGAATGGCACTATCGCACTCCCGACGATGGGCAATGGCTCTACGAATTCATTGGTTGGGACGGGAATACCAGGGTCAATCTTCTTGCGTCATCACTGGGAGCGCCGCAACGAACGTCGCCGACCTCTATCGAGCGCCGAAAGGGAGATTGGCATCTGAGAGAGCCACAATAATCGGCGCGTTTCGCACCTTCGGCTGTTGGCCCGAAGCTGCCACCGCCGCGTCCGTCAGGGAACGATCACCACTTCTCCCGGAATGCGACCTGTTTGGCCTGATCGCTGTTCACCACCAGTACGGCCACCGCCACCCCTCATAGAGGTCCCAAGACGACACCACGGGCGGCCCATATGGATCGACCCGGTCGTCTTCAGGGCGATAACGGTATCGTGGAACAATATAATAATCCCACGGAGTCGGCGTTATCACGGGCGTCGAGATCACGACCCTCGTTCGTTCATGAACGACTTGTGCCTTCCGCGTCCGGGCTTCAGCACCTGACGTCCCGAGGTTACACAGCACCAGGGCCGTTCCGAGAGCGCACGCGACGGTCATTATCTTCATCTTCATGCATCGGCCTCCTAGCCTGAGAGTGCAAAAGGACTCAACGCAAGGCAAGCTAATTCGCTCTTCGCGACGGACGCCTACGCTGTCGGACTGGGCGTTCGCGGTATTTCGGAATAATAGAAGATATCGCTGAGTTGCCCGACGTGTCAAGTTGCTTGTCAGAGGGCCGGCGGCCGCCCTGCTACTTTGCATGGGGTTGTTTTCGATATTTTGGGGGAGTGGCCGCTAAGGCACTTCGAACGCGAAAGCATCTGAGCGGCCTCAGGGAGCTCTATCCGCGGAGACAAACCCCTCATCTGGCGCGCTGCGCGCGCCACCTTCTCCACAAGGGGGAGAAGGGAAGAGGGATTTCGGCACCGCTACTGCAACGCCGCCAGCAGCTCGTCGGGCTGCTCGACCATCATCATGTGGCCGGCGCCTGGCAGCACCACGGTGCGGGCATTCGGCGTCGCCGCGGCGAGCGCCTTGCCGGCCTTGGCGGGGGTCATCATGTCGCGCTCGCCGAGGATGAAGGTCGCGGGCACCTTGACCGCGGCCGCAGCCGCGAGCGCGTTCTGGTAGGCGTTGCAGGCGTTGAGGTCGTTGTAGAGCACGCCGGGCTTGGCCTCCTGCAGCACCCGCTGCGCGCCCTGGTGCATCCAGAGGCCGGGCGCGAGGCTGCCGCCGAGCTCGGCCTTGAAGCCGAGGCCCCAGATCGAGACCATGTCGATCGCCGCGACGTCGTTGGCCTCGGCAGCCTTCAACAGATCGGGGCCGACCGTCATGGTCGCGGCGGTGCCGATCAGCGCAAGGCCGGACACCTTGTCGGGATGCCGTGCCGAGGTCTCGATCGCGATCAGCGAGCCCATCGAGTGGCCGATCAGCCGCGCCTTCGACGCGCCGGCCGCCGTGATCAACGCCGCGACCCAGTCGGCCATCTCGGCGATGGTCGCAAGCGGCTTGCCGGCGGAGCGGCCGTGGCCCGGCAGATCCGGCGCCAGCACGGAATAACCGTGATGGGCGAACCAGCGGCTGTGCAGCGCCCAGGTCGAGGAGTCGAAGCCGGCGCCGTGGATCATCACGACAGCCGGCAGCGATGCATCGAACGGCTTGCCGCCGGTCGCGATGAAGGTGTCTGACCCGTTGACGGAAAGCTGCATGGCCCTAAGTCCTTTGCGAGGCGCGGAGCGCCTGGCCGAGATCGTCGATGATGTCCTGCGCGGTCTCGATGCCGACCGACAGCCGCACCAGCTCCTCGCCGATACCGGCGGCCTTGAGCTGCTCGGCGTCCATCTGCTGATGCGTGGTGCTGGCGGGGTGGATCACCAGCGTCTTGGCATCGCCGACATTGGCAAGGTGGCTGATCAGCTTCAGCTGCTCGATGAACTTCTTGCCGGCGGCGCGGCCGCCCTTGATGCCGAAGCTGACGATCGAGCCGGCGCCGCGCGGCAACAGCTTCTTCGCCAGCGCGTAGTCCGGATGCGTCTCCAGCGACGGATGCAGCACCCAGTCGACCGCCTTGTTCGTGGTAAGGAAATCCAGCACTGCATGGGTGTTGCTGACGTGGCGGTCCATGCGGACGCCGAGCGTCTCGATGCCCTGCAGCAGCTGGAAGGCGTTGGTCGGCGACAGGCAGGCGCCGAAATCGCGCAGGCCCTCGGTGCGGGCGCGCATGATGAAGGCGGCCTTGCCGAACTGCTCGTCGAAGACGATGCCGTGATAGCCGGCATAGGGCTCGGTCAGTTGCGGGAATTTGCCGGAGGCGCGCCAGTCGAACCGGCCGCCATCGACGATGACGCCGCCGATCGCGATGCCATGGCCGCCCATCCACTTGGTCGCCGAATTCATCGCGATGTCGGCACCGAGCTCGATCGGCTGGCTCAGATAGGGCGTCGCAAAGGTGTTGTCGATCAGCAACGGAATCTTCGCATCATGCGCGATTTGCGCGACCGCCGGGATATCGAGCACTTCGAGGCCGGGATTGCCGATGGTCTCGCCGATCACGAGCCGCGTGTTCGGCTTGATCGCGGCACGGAATTCGTCCAGCGCGCGCGGCTTCACGAAGGTCGTGGTGATGCCGAAGCGCGGCAGCGTGTGCGCCAGCAGGTTGATGGTGCCGCCATAGAGCGAGGCGGAAGCGACGATATGGTCGCCGGCATTGAGCAGCGTCGCGATCGCCAGATGCATCGCGGCCATGCCGCTGGCGGTGCAGATCGCGCCGACGCCGCATTCCAGCGCGGCGATGCGCTCTTCCAGAACAGCAGTCGTCGGGTTCGAGATGCGCGTATAGATGTGGCCGGCGCGTTCAAGGTTGAACAGCGCCGCGGCATGGTCGGCGTCCTGGAACACGTAGGACGTGGTCTGATAGATCGGCACCGCGCGAGCGCCGGTTGCGGGATCGGGGCGCTGGCCGGCGTGCAGGCTCAGGGTTTCGAAGGCAGGCGGCTTGGGTGCGGGCATGCGAAACTCGTCGTGTCAGTCGATCGGAGTGATCGGTGCGTTGGTTTAGACGTGAACTGCGGTGCGAACGCGGCCGACATTGCCGAACACGCGCAGATAGCGCTCGACTTCGGACGGGATGCCGGTCGCCTTCTCCGGATTGTCGGAGAGTTTGACGGCCGGTCGGCCGTCGACCGACGTCACCTTGCACACGATCGAGATCGGGTCGAGCTCGGCGGTGCCGTCCGGCGCGCAGCCGACGAAATCGTTCGTGAGGTTGGTGCCCCAGCCGAAGCTGACGCGCACGCGTCCCTTGAAGTGATGGAACGTCTCCTCGATCGAGCCGACATCCATCGCGTCGGAGAACACCAGGAGCTTCTCCTTGGGGTCGCGGCCCTTCTGCTTCCACCACTTGATGATCTCTTCGCCGGCGGTGATCGGCGGCGCGCTGTCGGGACGAAAGCCGGTCCAGTCCGCGACCCAATCCGGTGCATCGCGGAGGAACGGCTTGGTGCCGAAGGCATCGGGCAGCGCGATCAGCAGGTTGCCGCCATAGGCGTGGCGCCATTGGTCGAGGATCCGATAGGGCGCCCAGCGCAGCTCCTGGTCGTCGTCGGCGAGTGCCGCGGCGACCATCGGCAGCTCGTGCGCGTTGGTGCCGATCGCCTCTAGGTCGTTGTCCATCGCGAGCAGCACGTTCGACGTTCCGGTGAAGGACGGGCCGAGGCCTTCCTTCACCGCCTCGACGCACCAGCGCTGCCACAGGAAGCCGTGGCGGCGGCGCGTGCCGAAATCGGACAGCCGCAATCCGTCCAGCTTGCGCAGCCGCTCGACCTTGGCCCACAGCTTGGCCTTGGCGCGGGCGTAGAGCACGTCGAGCGCGAAGCGGCCGTAGGTCTTGGTCGCCGCGCGCGAGCGCAGTTCGTTGAGGATCGCGAGCGCCGGGATCTCCCACATCGTGGTGTGGGTCCACGGCCCGTGGAAATGCAGCTCATACTGGCCGTCGACCTTGTGCAGCTCGTATTCGGGCAGGCGGAAGGTCGAGAGCCAGTTGATGAAATCGGGCGAGAACATCTGGGTCTTGCCGTAGAACGTGTTGCCGGCGAGCCAGATCAGTTCCTTCTTGGTGAAGCGGATGGTGCGGGCGTGGTCGAGCTGGGCGCGCAGCTCGCCCTCGTCGATGACCTCGGCCAGCCGGATATGGGTCGAGCGGTTGATCACCGAAAAGGTCGTCTGCGTGTCCGGGTAGCATTCCCGGATCATCTGCATCATCAACAGCTTGTAGAAATCGGTGTCCAGCAGGCTGCGCACGATCGGATCGAGCCGCCAGCCGTGATTATAGGTCCGGGTTGCAATATCTGTGACCGCCATGCCGGAACTGTAGCCTGCCGAACGGCGCCCGCCCAGTGGGTTTCGGGCGGAACATGGCAGGTCAGCGGGCTATATCCCGCCGGATACGGCCGACGGCTGTGGCAACATCGCTCCAGGCCGGCCTGCCCGGGGCGAATTGCTGCCGCAGGAAGCCGACGAGCTCGGCGACCTGGCCGTCGCTCATGCTGTCCTTGAAGGCCGGCATGTAGCCCAGATCGGTCACGGCCGGCTTGGCGATGCCGTGCAGGATCACCTGGATCAGATTGTCGGGGGCGTCGCTGTGCAAATTGCTGTTCAGCGCCAGCGACGGCCGGCTGCCGAACAGCGGCGGGCCGCCGACCTCATGGCAGACGGCGCAGGCGCCCTGATAGATCCGCGCGCCCGCCGAGGCGGCGGTGGTCACGGCCGTGGCGGCTTCGAGCTCGGTAACCAGCGCATCGTGGGCGGGCCGATCGGCGGGCTCGTTGAACGAGGCGAGGTAGACCGCCATCGCGCGGATGTCCTGGTCGGGCAGCGCGGCGAGCTCCTGCACGACCGGCGCCATCGGTCCCGCGGCGACGCCATGCAGGCGGGACTCGCCGGTGCGCAGATAGGCGTAGAGCTCGTCCTCGCCCCAGGGGATCGGTGCCTTCGACAGCGACGTCAGCGCCGGTGCCTCCCAGCCCTCGGCGAAGCCGCCGGCGAGGTAGGCGCCTTGCCGCTCGGCGCCGAGCGCATTGCGCGGCGAGTGGCAGGCGCTGCAATGGCCGAGCCCCTCGACCAGATAGGCACCGCGATTCCAGATCGCCGATTTCGATGGATCGGGCTGGAACGAGTTCGGCTGGTGGAACAGCGCATTCCATCCTGCAAGCAGCGGCCGCAGGTTGAACGGAAAGGCCAGCGCGTTCGCCGGCGTCTCGGCGCGCACCGGCGCCTGCACCATCAGATAGGCGTAGAGCGCCTGCCGGTCGGCATCACTGGTCTTGGCAAAATGCGTGTAGGGAAACGCCGGATAGAGATGGCGGCCGTCGCGATGAATGCCCTCGCGCATCGCGCGCTCGAACGCGGGATAGGACCAGGCGCCGATGCCGGTGTCGACATCGGGCGTGATGTTGGTCGTGTAGATCGTGCCGAACGGCGTCTCGAGCGGCCGGCCGCCGGCGTTCGCGATGCCATGCTCCGACGTATGGCAGACCGCGCAGGCGCCGAGCGCCGCGAGCTCCTTGCCGCGCGCGATCGTCGCGGCGGAATAGACCGAGGCATCGGGCCGGGCGATCGGTGCGATCGCGCGCCACGGCAGCACCGCCGCGCCGATTCCGATCGCCGCGGCGCAGAGCGCGGCAATGCCGGCGAGCACACCACCGCGCTTTACAAACGGATTTTGCCATCTGCTGAGGTCAGCCGCATGCGTGGGTGGTGCAAGCGGTACGGGCGCCACGGGATGCTCGCCGCGCAAGCCCTTCAAAATGCGTTCCGGCGTGAACGGCGGCTCGCGAAAGCGCACGCCGGTCGCATCATAGATCGCATTGGCGATCGCAGCGGCGCTCGGCACCGAGGCGGACTCGCCGACGCCGAGCGGCGGCTGGTCCTGCCGCGGCAGCATCAGCACATCGATCTCGGGCAGATCGGGGAATTTGATGATGGGATAGGCGCCCCATTCCCGCGCTGTGACAGCGCCGCGCTCGAACGAGACTTCTTCCATCAGCGCGCGGCTGGTCGACTGGATGACATTGCCTTCGATCTGGTGCCGCACGCCCTCCGGATTGATCATCAGCCCGGAATCCTGGCCGGCGACGACGCGGGTCACGCTGACGTCGCCGGTCGCCTTGTTGACGGCGACGTCGGCGATCCATGCCGACCATGCCGCGCCGTAGCCGGGAAACTTGCTGTGTACGTAGAGCGCATAGGCAAAGCCGCGGCCGCGCACGATATCGCCCTCGGCCTCGGGCTCCTGCCGCACCGGACGCGGCGTCCAGCCGGCGCGCTCGGCGACCGCGTTGACGAGGTCGATCGCGCGCTTATCCCTGAGATAGCGCAGCCGATATTCGATCGGATCGACCTCGGCCTCGGCGGCAAGCTCGTCGATATAGGATTCATGCGCGAACGTATTGGGCAGCGCCGAGACGCCGCGAAGCCATGAGGCGCGCACGATCGGCGGCATGTCGTTGGCGACGACGCGCATGTTCTCGTAGTCGTAGGGCGGGATCGCAGTGCGGTCGCCCATCTCGAACACGGCGGCTTCAGGTGCGATCCGCCCGGTGAGCAGCAGCGCCAGCGTAGGCGCGCCGTTGGAGGGATAGCGCGTGACGAAGTCGTAACCGGCGACGCTGCCATCGGCGTTGAGGCCGCCGTTGACATCCATCAGCTGCGCGGTGCCCTTCGGCTCCCACGCGTGTTCCTGCTCGCGGGTAAGCTGGACGCGCACAGGGC
Organism: Bradyrhizobium sp. B124; assembly: GCF_038967635.1. Classification (NCBI taxonomy): domain Bacteria; kingdom Pseudomonadati; phylum Pseudomonadota; class Alphaproteobacteria; order Hyphomicrobiales; family Nitrobacteraceae; genus Bradyrhizobium; species Bradyrhizobium sp. B124. Next base: position 8,392,904 of record NZ_CP152413.1, read on the forward strand.
GGCCGACCGCGCGCGACAGCAGCAGCGCATCGGCGGAGACATCGTCGGCACAGTTGCGGCCGTAGCAGCCGGCGGCCTCCATCCTGACGATGTCGATCTCGGATTCGGGCCGCTGAATTAGTAGCGCCAGATCGCCGCGCAGGATGTGCGGGTTCTGCGTGCCGGACCAGACCCGGATCGCTCCGTCTGCGTAATCGGCGACCGCGCAGGACGGGCCGATCGAGCCGTGCATCTGGTAGGGCCAGAGGTAGGTCCGTTGCATCGGCTTGGCCGCCGCCTTGATCGCGGCATCGACGTCGCCTCTGTCGATCAGCTGGCGCGGCGTCGAGGGATTGGCGCGCAGCGCCTTCTCGATGTCGGAAAGATCGGTCAGCGCCGGTCCCGGCTTCCAGCTCACCTTGAGCTGCGCGGCGGCCTTGATCGCGTTCTCCTCGCGTTCGGCGACGACGCCGACGAAGTCACCGATCCGCACCACCGCGACGAGACCGGGGATGTCCCGCACCGAAGCTTCATCGACCGCGATCAGGCTGGTGCCGACGAACGGGCCGGCATCCACGCCGGCGTAGGGCGGCCGGACGACGCGGCCATGCAGCATGCCGGGCACGCGCACATCGTGGACATAGACCAGCTCGCCGGTGGCCTTCGCCGCCAGGTCGACGCGCGGCACCGACTTGCCGACGACGGAATAGGCGCTCACGGCCTTGACGGGAACGTCGTCGGCGAGTTCGAGCCGGATGGTCTCATCCGCGATCAACTCGCCATAGCTGATGCTGCGGTTGTCGTGACCACGGATCAGGCCGTCCTCGATCGTGAGGTCGCCAGCCGGCAGTTCGAGCCGCTCCGCCGCGCGCGCGAGCAAAAAGTGCCGCGCCTGCGCGGCCGCCCTGCGCAGGGGAATGGCGGTGATCTGGATGGTCTCGCTTGCGATCGTCGCGCCCTGGTTCGGCACCACGGCGGTGTCGCCGAGGATCACGACCACGCGGGCAAAGGAGACGTCGAGCTCTTCGGCGACGATCTGCCCGAGCGCGGTACGGATGCCGGTGCCGAGATCAACATGGCCGTTATAGGCACTGACCGAACCGTCTGATGTGATGGTGACGAAGGTCTCGAACGCGCCTTCCGCGCCGAGCACCGCGGGGCGAACGACGGACAGCGAGCCGCGCATGCGTTGCTCCGAACCGGCCATCAATCGCGCGCCTCGAGCACGGCACGCATCGCTGCGCGGATGATTTCGATATGCGCGCCGCAGCGGCAGAGATTGTAGCGCAGCGCTTCCAGCACCTCATGCTCGGAAGGATGGGGATTGCGCGTGAGCAGCGCCTTGGTGGTGATGATCATGCCGTTGAGGCAATAGCCGCACTGCGCGGCCTGTTCACGGATGAAGGCATCCTGCACCGGATCGGGATGCTCGCGGCTGCCAAGCCCTTCGAGCGTGACAATGTTGCGCCCGGTACAGCCTTCGATCGGAATCACGCAGGCGCGCGCGGCGACGCCGTCGATCAGCACCGCGCAGGCGCCGCACTCGCCGAGCCCGCAGCCGTATTTCGGTCCGTTCAATGCGAGATCGTTGCGCAGCACGTAAAGCAATGCGGTGTCGGGAGCGGCGTCGACATCATGATTCCTGCCGTTCACGGTCAGGCGCATCGCTCCGGTTCTCCCCTGATGTTTGCGCTGCAATGTCAGCGTCAAATCCGCCGATGAGGATAACGTTTGTATACAAACGTGCAAGCGGCGGCATGCCGCGCTGCAGCGCGTGCACGCTTTATGAACAGGGTGCGCAAGCGAATGGCAGCGTTTGATTGCAAAGGCCGCTTGACAGGTCCCGGGCTCGCGCGCAGGATCATTCGTATACGAACGATATAGTCGGGGAGGCGGAAGCGCAGTATGATCGACCGCCACCACAAGTCCAGGCTTGGTCACGATGGCTGACACAATGACCGTCGCCGCCGGCGACAAGATCCGCTGCGATGCCTGTCCGGTGATGTGCTACATCAAGCCGGGCGCGGCCGGCGCGTGTGACCGTTATGCCAATCACGACGGCACGCTGGTGCGGGTCGATCCGCATGTCGTGCTGGAGCGCACGGTCTCGCACGGCGGCAAGCTGGTTCCGTTCCAGGCGAGCGGCGACTGGGACGGCAAGATCGTCCGTCAGCCCGAACTCTTCGTCACCGCGATCGGCGCCGGAACCACTTATCCGGACTACAAGCCGGCGCCCTTCATCGTGTCGTCGGAGGTCGACGGCGTCGACATGATCACCGTGGTGACCGAGGGCATTTTCTCCTATTGCGGCGTCAAGGTGAAGATCGACACCGACCGCTATCTCGGTCCGGAAACCGCTGTTGTCCGCGCCGACGGCGAGGCGGTTGGTCATGTCACGACCAGCGAATATGGCTCGCAGATGCTCTCGCTCGGCGGCGTGCATCATCTGACCGGCGGCTCCAAGAAAGAGGGCCGCGTCACCTGCGATACGCTGATGGATCTCTCCAACTGCAAGGCAGTGGAGCTGACCATCGACGGCGGCGCGACCGTGGTGGTGCAGGCGGGCAAGCCGCCGATCGTCAATGGCATGGCCGAAGAGCGGATGCGGGTCGGCTGCGGCTCGGCGACCATCGGCATGTTCGCCAAGCAGTGGCACGGCAAGGTCGACGAGGTCGTGGTGGTCGACGACCACATCACTGGGGTGCTCAGCGAGCACCAGGCCGGCAAGCTGCTCGACATCGCCGACACCGGCATCAAGATGAAGGGGCGCCGTTCGACGCCGGGCCGCTACTTCCAGGTCGCCGATCCCGGCACGGGATGGGGCGGTACCAACATCTCCGACCCGCTGTCGATCCTGGGTCCCTTCAATGCCAAGGAAGCACGGCCGGGGCTCGCCATGCTGATGGTCTCGACCACCGGCGAGCATGCTTCTTACTACGTGCTCGACGAGGCGCTGAAGCCGATCGAGACCGAGATGCCGGCGGACCTGAAATTCTCGGTCGAGCGCATCCAGGAGAATTGCGAGCCGGCGCTGTGCACGGTGCTGTTCATGGGCGGCGCCGGCGGCTCGCTGCGCGCCGGCGTCACCGACAATCCGGTGCGGCTGACCCGCTCGGTCAAGGACGCGCTGACTCGGGTGACCAGCGGCGGCGCGCCGGTCTATGTCTGGCCGGGCGGTGGCATCACCTTCATGGTCGATGTCACGCAGATGCCGGCCGGCGCCTTTGGCTATGTGCCGACCCCGGCGCTGGTGGCGCCGATCGAATTCACGATGAAGCTGTCGGACTATGCGGCGCTCGGCGGCCATATGGATTTTGTCCGGCCGCTGTCGTCGCTGCGGGACAGCGCCGAAGTCCGGCCGATGCCTCATCTTCCCGGGCGGCGCGCATGACGAGAGCGTTTTCCAGCGAAGTGGATACCGGTTCGCGCAAAGAAAACGCGTCAAAACTAGAATCTAGAGCCCCGTTCCGATTCAATCGGAACGGAAAAGGCTCTAGGCTCCCGCAAATCGCGCTTCTTCCTGACGGCAAGCGGCTGCATTTGCAGGACGGCCCGATTGATCTGGTCATCGAGGCCAAGGGCAGGGACGCGGACGTCGGTGCCGCCTATCAGGCGGCCGCAGGGCGCTTCACCGGTTTGCTCGACGAACTCTGCGTGGAGCTCGCCGAGCTGCGCAGCGCGGCTCATCCGAAGCACAGCGCGCTGAAAGGCGTGGTCGCGCGGCGCATGCATGCGGCGGTCGCGCCGTTTGCCGCCGATTGCTTCATCACGCCGATGGCGGCAGTCGCGGGCTCGGTCGCCGAGGAAATCCTCGGCGCGATGCTGCAGGCGGCAGCGCTCGACCGCGCCTATGTCAACAATGGCGGCGATATCGCGCTGCATCTGTTTGACGGCGAGCAATTCACCGTCGGCCTGATGGACCGGCCGGACCGCCATGGCGTGATGCGCACGATGTCCGTCGATAGCGACATGCCGGTCCGCGGCATCGCGACCAGCGGCCGCCATGGCCGCAGCTTCTCGCTCGGGATTGCCGATGCCGTCACCGTGCTGGCGCGGACGGCGTCGCAGGCGGATGCCGCGGCGACCGTGATCGCCAATGCGGTCGATCTGCCCAACCATCCTGCGGTGCTGCGCGTTCCGGCCAGCGAGCTGCAGCCGGACAGCGACCTCGGGTCACGGCTGGTGACCCGCGACGTCGGGCCGCTCGCGGAACATGAGATCGAGCTTGCGCTGGAGGCAGGGGCAGCGCGGGTGCGCGACCTCCTGACGTCGGGATTGATCGAAGGCGCGGCATTGCGTCTACTGGGCGAAACGCGAATTGTCGGTGCAACTGGGAACGGGACGCCGGCGTCGCACACGTTTCAGGGACGAACGACAGACAACATGCTGCAGGCATGACCGGGAGCGAGGCAAGATGAGCGCCGTCATTCGCAAGATCGTCACCGTGGTCGAGGAGACCCATCTGGAGATGGGCAAGACCATCGCACCGCCGACCCGGCGCGCTGCCGCGATCGCCGTGATCGAAAATCCCTTTGCCGGCCGCTATGTCGAGGATCTGTCGCCGCTGATCGCGATCGGCGAGGAACTCGGCGAATTGCTTTCCAAGCGGGCGGTCGCCGCGCTCGGCATCGACGGCGCCAAGGCGCACAGTTACGGCAAGGCCGCCGCCGTCGGCGAAAATGGCGAGCTCGAGCACGCGGCAGCGATCTTGCATCCGAAGATGGGCGCACCGGTGCGCAAGGTGCTCTCGAAGGGCGCGGCGCTGATCCCGTCGTCGAAGAAGCGCTCGGGTCCCGGCACCACGCTGGACATTCCGCTCGGGCACAAGGACGCCGCCTTCGTGCGCAGCCATTTCGACGGCATGGAGGTGCAGATCAACGACGCGCCGCGGGCCAACGAGATCATGGTCGCGGTCGCGGTGACCGACAGCGGACGGCCGCTGCCCCGCGTCGGCGGGCTGACGGTTGACGAGGTCAAGGGCGAAGACGGATTGCGATAATCTCTTTGAAGAAAAACTGGAGGACGGGATGCGTGGTTATTTCGTAGGGGCGGGATTGGCGATCGCGGTCGCGACCATGGCAACGAGCGCCGTGACAACACACGCGTTGGCGCAGAGCGAGATCAAGATCGGCGAGATCAACTCTTATTCCTTACTGCCGGCGTTCACCGAGCCCTACCGCAAGGGCTGGCAGCTGGCGGTGGAAGAGATCAACGCGGCCGGTGGCATCAACGGCAAGAAGCTCGTCGTCATTTCCAAGGATGACGGCGGCAAGCCGGCGGATGCGCAGACCGCGGCGAACGAACTGGTGTCGAGCGAAAACGTCGCGATGCTCACTGGCACGTTCCTCTCTAACATCGGCCTCGCCGTCAGCGACTTTGCCAACCAGAACAAGGTGTTTTTCCTGGCGGCAGAGCCTTTGACCGACGCCATCACCTGGTCGAAGGGCAACCGCTACACGTTCCGCCTGCGTCCCTCCAACTACATGCAGGCGGCGATGCTGGTGGAGGAAGCGGCGAAGCTCCCCGCGAAGCGCTGGGCGACGATCGCGCCGAACTATGAATACGGCCAGTCGGCGGTCGCGGTGTTCAAGAAGCTGATGTCGGAGAAACGGCCCGACATCCAGTGGGTCGACGAGCAGTGGCCGCCGCAGGGCAAGATCGATGCCGGCCCGGTGGTGCAGGCGACTGCCGCGGCGAACCCCGAGGCGATCCTCAACGTCACCTTCGGCGCCGACCTCGTCAAGCTCGTGCGCGAAGGCAACACCCGCGGCCTGTTCAAGGGGCGCACGGTGGTGAGCTTCCTGACCGGCGAGCCGGAATATCTCGATCCGCTGAAGGACGAGACCCCGGAGGGCTGGATCGTCACCGGCTATCCCTGGTATTCGATCAAGACGCCCGAGCACGACGTGTTCCTGAAGGCCTACCAGGCCAAGTACAACGACTATCCGCGGCTCGGCTCGATCGTCGGCTACCAGACCATCAAGGCAGCGGCGGCGATCCTCGCGAAAGCCGGCTCGAGCGATCCGGAGAAGCTGATCGCGGCCGCGGAAGGCATCTCGGTGCCGTCGCCGTTCGGCGAGATCACCTTCCGCAAGATCGATCACCAGTCGACGCTGGGGGCCTTCACCGGCAAGACCGCGCTGAAGGATGGCAAGGGCATCATGGTCGATACCGCCTATCGCAAGGGCTCGGACTATCTGCCCAGCGATGCCGAAATCGAGAAGCTGCGGCCGAAGGATTGAGGCTTCTCCTCGTCGCGTAGGGTGGGTTAGCCGAAGGCGTAACCCACCGCCTTTATTACGTGAGCCGACGGCGGGTTACGCTTGCGCTAACCCGCCCTACGAACTGGCGCTTGAATTCGACCTCTCCCCGCAAGCGGGCGAGGTGAAGGAAAGTGACGCTTGTGATCTCCAACGCGGACCGCCCATGGCCTTCTATGTCGTCCAGTTCCTGACCGGTCTTGCCAGCGCGGCGTCGCTGTTCCTGGTCGCTTCGGGTCTGTCGATCATCTTCGGCGTGACGCGGATCGTGAATTTCGCGCATGGCGCGTTCTACATGCTCGGCGCTTATGTCGCCTTCACCCTGACCGAGCGCTTCTCGGGCGCGTTCGGCTTCTGGGGCGGCATCGTGCTTGCCGCACTCGCTGTTGCTGTGATCGGCGTGCTGGTCGAGATGGTGCTGCTGCGCCGGATCTATCATTCGCCCGAGCTGTTTCAGTTGCTCGCCACCTTCGGCCTCACGCTGATGGTCGAGGATCTCGTGGTGCTGATCTGGGGGCCGGACGATCTGGTCGGCCGCCGCGCACCCGGCTTCAAGGGTGCGATCGATTTCTTCGGTCAGAATATTCCGAGCTATGATCTGTTCCTGATCGTGCTCGGGCCGGTCGTGCTCGGTGTCCTCTGGCTCTTGTTCCAGCGCACCCGCTGGGGCGTGCTGGTGCGCGCGGCGACGCAGGACCGCGACATGGTCGCAGCGCTCGGCGTCAATCAGAAATGGCTGTTCACCAGCGTGTTCGCGCTCGGCGTCTTTCTCGCTGCACTCGGCGGCGCGCTGCAGATTCCGCGCGATGCGGTCAATCATGCGATGGATCTGCGCGTCATCGTCGAGGTCTTCGTCGTGGTCGTGATCGGCGGCCTCGGCAGCATCATCGGCGCCTTCGTTGCGGCGGTGCTGGTGTCGGAGCTCAACGCCTTCGGCATCCTGATCTTCCCGAAGATCTCCATCATCCTGGTGTTCCTGGTGATGGCGGTGGTGCTGATCGTCCGTCCATGGGGACTGTTCGGCAAGCCGGAAGCGCCGGCGCGGCGCACACCGGGCCTCACCGTCAATCCGTGGCGGCCGCTGACGATGAACGAGCGGCTTGCCGCGATCGCGGTGCTCGTGGTCGCCGCCGCGCTGCCGTTCGTTGCCGGCAATTACGTGCTCACAGTCGGCTCGGAGATTGCGATCTTCGTGATCTTCGCGGTCAGCCTGCACTTCCTGATGTCGGTCGGCGGGCTCGCCTCGTTCGGCCATGCCGCCTATTTCGGGCTCGGCGCCTATGGCGTGGCGCTGCTCGCCAAGATGGCTGGACTGCCGATGATTGCCTGCCTGCTGCTCGGCCCGTTGCTGGGGCTGCTCGGCGCGGCCGTGTTCGGCTTCTTCGCCGTGCAGCTCTCGGGCGTCTATTTCGCGATGCTGACGCTGGCCTTTGCCCAGATCGTCTGGTCGATCGCGTTCCAGTGGGTGTCGGTCACCGGCGGCGACAACGGCATTCTCGGCGTCTGGCCGGAAAAATGGGCGGCGAGCCCGTCGCATTTCTACTGGCTGTCGCTCGGCGTCGCCGCGCTTGCGGTCGTCATCCTCCGCATCATCGTGTTCTCGCCGTTCGGCTTTGCGTTGCGCGCCACGCGCGACTCTCCGCTGCGCAGCGAAGCGGTCGGCATCGACGGCAAGCGGATCCAGTGGACCGCCTTCGTGATCGCGGGCACGGTCGCCGGTCTCGCCGGCGCGCTGTTCGCCTACCTCAAGGGCAGCGTGTTCCCCGACAATATGGGCATCTCGCTGTCGGTCGATGCGCTGGTCATGGTGCTGCTCGGCGGCGTCGAGACGGTGTCGGGCGCGGTGGTCGGCGCGATCGTCTACAAGGCGCTCAACATCTGGCTGGTCAGCCAGACCGATCTCTCAAAACTCGTGCTCGGCGGCTTCGTCGTGCTGATCGTGGTTGCCTTCCCGAAGGGCATCGTCGGCACGCTGGATGCCCTCATGCATCGCCGGCGCAAATCCGCCTCGTCGGCGTCGCCTCTGCTCACCTCCCGCATCGAGACCGCCGAATGAGCATGGTTCCCACATTGCTGTCGGTCGAGGGGCTGACCAAATCCTATGGCGGCGTGCACGCCGTGCGCGGTGTCTCGTTTGAACTGCGCGCCGGTGAGATCCTGGCGCTGATCGGACCGAACGGCGCGGGCAAGAGCACCTGCTTCGACATGCTCAACGGCCAGAACATTCCCGATAGCGGCCGCATCCGCGTGCTGGGTGCGGAGACCACCGGCAAGAAACCGCGCGTGATCTGGCGGATGGGCGTCGGCCGCACCTTCCAGATCGCGGCGACCTTCCCGACCATGACGGTGCGCGAGAACGTGCAGGTCGCGCTGGTCTCGCATGGTGGGCAATTGTTCAACCTGTGGGCCTCGACCGCGCGTCAGGCACGCGACGAGGCCGGGCGGCTGCTCGATCTGGTCGGCATGGGCGCCTATGCGGAGCGGCCCTGCGGCGAGCTCGCCTATGGCGATGTCAAGCGGCTGGAGCTTGCGATCGCGCTCGCCAACCAGCCGAAACTGCTGCTGATGGACGAGCCGACCGCCGGCATGGCGCCGCGCGAGCGCGTCGAGCTGATGCGGCTGACGGCGCGGATCGCCCGCGAGCAATCGATCGGCGTGCTGTTCACCGAGCACGACATGGACGTGGTGTTCGAGCATGCCGACCGCATCCTGGTGCTCAACCGCGGTAGCCTGATCGCCGAAGGCTCGCCCGAGGAAGTGCGCGGCAATGCCCAGGTGCGGGCGATCTACCTCGGCGAAGGCCTCCTCTACGACGCCCGGCACCGCGAGGGAGCATCGGCATGAAGCTTACGGTGAAGGACCTCAACAGCTTCTATGGTCCGGCGCATATCCTGTTCGACATCGCGCTCGAGGTCGGCGAGGGCGAAGTGGTCGCATTGCTCGGGCGCAACGGCGCCGGCAAGTCGACCACGTTTCGCTCCATCGTCGGCCTGGTCGAGAACCGCTCGGGCCGCGTCATGTTCGAGGGGAGGGACGTCTCGGAGCTGCCGACGCACGCGATCGTGCGCGGCGGGCTCGGCTACGTGCCGGAGGAGCGGCGCATCTTCACCGACTTGACGGTCGAGGAGAATCTCGAGGTCGGCCGCCAGCCGAAGCGGCCGGGCGCGCCGCAATGGGATCGCGAAAAACTGTTCAAGCTGTTTCCCAATCTCGGCGAGATGCGCGGCCGGCCCGGCGGGCGCATGAGCGGCGGCGAGCAGCAGATGCTGACGATCGCGCGCACGCTGATGGGCAATCCGTCGCTGGTGCTGCTCGACGAGCCCTCGGAAGGTCTGTCGCCCAAGATCGTCGAGCAGATGGTCGACGCGATCCTGGCGATGAAGAAAGAGGGCGTCAGCATCGTCGTCTCAGAGCAGAATCTGCATTTCGCCCGGCTGATCTCGGATCGCGCCTACATCATCGAGCGCGGCCGGATCTGTTTTGGCGGCACCATGGCGGAACTCGATGCGCGTCCGGATGTCCGCGACGCACATCTGTCGCTGTAAAGGGTGGGGTGAAAAGATGGCGAGGAGTGCTGCACAGAAGCGAAGCGTCAAGGCGGCCAAGCCCGGTTACGTGCTCGATGACCAGATCGGCTTCATCCTGCGCCAGGTATCGCAGCGTCACGCCGTGATCTTCGCCCGCGAGATCGGCATCAACCTGACCCCGACGCAATGGGCGGCGCTGTCGAAGTTGTCGGAGGTCGGGCCGTGCTCGCAGAACCAGCTCGGGCGGCTCACCTCGATGGATGTTGCGACCATCAAGGGCGTGATCGATCGCCTGACCGCGCGCGGCCTGACCGAGACCTCGCCCGATCCCGACGACGGCCGCCGGCTGATGGTGAGCCTGACGCGTGCCGGCCAGCAGATGGCCGACAAGGCCGCGCCGAATGCGCTCGTGATTTCCAGGGAGACGCTGGCCCCGCTGGACGCCAAGGAGCGCGAGACGCTGATGGCGCTGCTCGGCAGGCTTCGCTGACCTTACCTTCCCCTGGAGGGGGAGGGTCGGATCGCAGCGAGCGAAGCGAGATGCGAGCCGGGGTGGGGTGATCTCTCCCCACGGGCAGAGTCTGTATGGAGAGACTGTTCACCCCACCTCGGTTCGCATTTCATGCGAACCGATCCTCCCCCTCCAGGGGAGGATGAAGAAAGTGCTACCGTGTCGCATCCGGACTATGTCGCAACACCAAGCACCAGCGCGACGGCGCCGACCAGCACCAGGCTGACGGCCCAAACCGTGTCCAGATTGAACCAGCTCCGGGCCACGAATTTGAGGCCGAGGTATCGGTAGACCAGCCATGCCAGACATCCGCCGGCGGCGATCATTGCGCCGGCATGGACGATGGAAACCAGCACGGCCATCGTGAGGCTGGTGTCGATCAGGGAGCTGGCGGCGGCGTGGCCTTGGTCCGGCTCAGCCTCGCGGCATAGTCCGAGATAGATCGGCACCAGCATCAGCGCCGCGCCGTGGGCGATCGCCACCGCGAACGACCACAAAGCGAGTTGCGTCGGTGGTATCCGCGCCAGGGCCCGCGGATGGCGCCGGTCGATCAGCCGATAGATGCCGAAGGCGATCACAAGCAGGCTGGCGCCGATCCGGATCGTGCGCTGCCATTCGACGAGGGTGATCAGCAGCGCAAAGGGAAGGATCACGAGCAGCATCGCCAGCAGGTGACCGATTGCGAGCGGGCCAAGCGCGGCCAGCAGCGCGCGGGAACTCCTCTCCATCAATCCGGCCGAAACCGCGAGCGGCCAGCCCATGCCCGGGTTGATCCCGTGGTAGAGGCCGCTCGCAATCACCGCCAGCCACAGCGAGGCCGCTGTCCAGTCGGCTGCACTCACATTCAGGCCGATGGATAACAGAACGAATCCGTCGAGCAGTCGCCGCCGTCGAGCCGGATCTGGTGCGCGCGGTACCCGTCGGGGAGGCTGACCCAGTAGTCCTTTGCCAGTTCAAGCCCGCCGCCCGGGCTGGCATTCGCCATCACCTCGGCGCCGGGAATGCCTTGCGGATAGAACTGGTCGTCCCAGGTCGAGTAAAGCGAGTTGGTCCAGTAGACCCGCTTGCCGTCGCGGCTGATCTCGACCATCTGCGGACCGCCGGCAAATGCCTGTCCGTTGAGATGCGGCGTGCGGCGGGTGATTCCGCCGATGCGCACCGATCCGGCGAGCTTCGGCTTGTGCGGATCGCTGACATCGTATTGGCGCATCTCGCCGGTGGCCCAGCAGGAGACGTAAAGGAATTTGTCGTCCATCGACAGGTCGATGTCGGTCACCAGCGGCGGCACGGCGCCGAAACCCTGCAGCAGTGGCGGCAGCTGCTCCTTCGGCGCGGGTTCGGGTGGGATCGTCGCCGTCTTCTCGATGTGAAACTTGCCGCCCTCGCGCCACCAGGTCCAGATCGAGCCTTCGAGGTTTGTGGTATCGACCACGACGCCGACGAAGCCGTATTCGCGAACCGGATCGTGTGCGGGACGCACTTCCAGCGCCATCTGATGGTTGGCGCCGAGATCGATGGTCTGCACATTGCGTCGCGCCCGCAGATCCCAGAAGTGGATGCGATGGCCGTATTTGTTCGAGAGCAGGTCCTCCGGCACGATGCCGTTCTCGAACTGCGGCGGCAGCGCCCATTCGCTGCTCACCATGTAGTCGCGCGGCAGGTTCCACCAGAAGTCATAGTGCTTGGTCTGGGGACCGCGATCGATCTCCCAGCGTCCGAGCACCTCGAAGGTCTCGCAGTCCATGATGAAGACGCCGGGCGGTCCATCGGTGCCGTCCTTGCCGCCGCCGCCGAGCGTAGAGACGTAGATGCCGTCCGGGCCGCAGTGGATGGTATGCGGCCGCGAATAGCCGGTCTTCCTGAAGACCTCCTCGGGCTCGATGATCTTGTGGATCCTGGCCTGCGTCGGATCCGGCTTGGTGTCGATGATGTAGATCCGCGACGACCGCATGCCGGGAACGATGAGATAGCGGCGTTCGATGAAGGCATGTCCCGCAAGCGGGGACAATGCCGAGGAACATGCGTTCCAGCCGAAATGGTGAAACTCGTCGCCCTTGTTGGGCATCGTCACGGTGTGGACGATCTTGCTGTAGGTCGGCGAGCCCGGCTTGACGTCGATGACGGCGAGCGCGTCCGGCTTGGAAAAGTCCGGGCTGAGCAGCACGGTATAGGCGAAGTTCTCGGCCGGAGCTTCCATCGCAAGCTTCGGCGACGCGTGAAACGTGGGATCTGGCCTCATCGTCATCGTGCTGCCTCCTGTTTGCTGGTGTGGACCAACGGCACGGCGGCATGCGGCAGGAACTTAATCGTCGCGTGGCTCTTGCGAGCGCCGCCGGCTACGTTCGCGTGGCGGCACGATACACCTCAATGATGACGGGTGGAAACAAGGTTCGGTTACGGAGGCGGCGCGGCAAAGACGCGCGGTGCTTTACAGTTCCCTACGGACCAATCTCGCCGTCACCCTGAGAGCCTGACTGATAAATGGGGGTGAGTGATCCCAGCGAGGTGTGATTCCATCGGATTTGCAAAGATTCGAAGGAGATCACGATGCCCTGGACTGAAATCACTCGAAAGCAATATCGGCGGGACGACCTGCGTTATGCAAGCGATATGACAGATGCGGAATGGAGGCTGATCAGGCGCCTTCTGCCGCGAGCACACCGGCGTGGCCGACCGCGCCGAACCGATCTTCGTAGTGTTGTGGAGGCGGTTCTCTACATTCTATCGACAGGATGCCAGTGGCGGGCACTGCCGCAGGAGTTCCCACCCTATTCGACGGTGCAGGGTTATTTTTACGCGTGGCGAGATACGGGTCGATGGCAGAAGATCGCCAGCGTTCTTGTTCAGCGGGCGCGAAAAAAGCTGGGACGTGCTTCAAAGCCGACAGCTGCCGTGATCGACAGCCAAAGTGCGCCGACCACGCAGGCCGGCGGGCCTCGTGGCTACGACGCGGGGAAGCGCATCTACGGCCGCAAGCGGCACATTGTGACCGACACCAATGGCCTGCTCCTCGGAGTTCATGTGCATCCGGCCAACGTCCAGGACTGCCATGGTGCGGTACCGTTGCTGAAGATGGTACGGACGCAATTCCCTCGGCTGGGACACGTTTTTGCCGATCGGATCTATCGTGGGAAGCAGCTTCTCGACGCCCTCTCGGACTGCGGTCCATGGACCATCGAGATCGTCGAGCGGCCTCAAGGCGTCAAAGGCTTCCAGCTGCTGCCGCGACGATGGGTTGTTGAACGGACATTCGCTTGGTTCGGCAGATGTCGACGTCTCGCCAAGGACTTCGAGGCCGCCACAGCCACCGAAGTCGCATGGTTACTCCTCGCCCACATCAGGCTCCTGACCCGCAGACTTGCCGCCGCTCATAGCGATTGACGGCATTATGAGTCAGACTCTGAGGAGGTCGCGAAGCGACCGTCTCGAAGGGGCGACGGCCCGGCTGGCGGCCGTGCATCCTTCGAGGCTCGCTTCGCGAGCGCCTCAGGATGACGGGTCATCTGTCGTAACCTACTTCGCCACGATCTCCGGCACCTTGCCTGCGGGCGGTGTGTTGCGGCTGCGCTGGGTGCGGACGATGCCGTCGATGATGGTCATGCCGATGCCCGGGAGATCGCCGAGCTGAACGCTCTCCAGGATGTTCTTGCCCGGCGAATGCTGCGCCTTGTCCATCAGCACGAAATCGGCGGAACGGCCGACCTCGATCAGGCCGCAATCGAGCTCGCGCATCCGGGCGGTGTTGCCGGTCGCAAGGCAGAACGCCAGCTCGGCCGGCAGCTCGCCGAGCGAGGACAACAGCGAAACCATGCGCAGGATGCCGAGCGGCTGCACGCCGGAGCCGGCCGGCGCATCGGTGCCGAGGATGACGCGATGCAGATCGCCCATCTCGCGCGCGATGCGCAGCGTGAACAGCGCCGAGCGCTCATTGCCGTTGTGCACCAGCTCGAGCCCGCGTTTGCAGCCCTCACAGATGCAGCGGATCTGGTCGTCGGGAAGGGCGGTGTGGCCGCCATTGATGTGGCCGACCACGTCGGTGTCGGCTTCCAGCACCACGTCCTTGTCGATCAGGCCGGAACCGGGGATCGAAGGACCGCCGGTGTGGATCGTGCTCTGAATGCCGTATTTGCGCGCCCAGCCGACCATTTTCCGCGCCGTCGGCCCGTCCTTCACACCACCTAGCCCGACCTCGCCGAGCAGCTTGACGCCGGCGGCGGCCATTTCCTTGAAGTCGTCCTCCACCATCTCGCACTCGATCACGGGCGCGCCGGCATGCACCTTCACGCCGCCTGGCCGCAGCGTCCAGAATGCGCGCTGCGCGAAGATCGCCATCGCCTTCAACCCGACCACGTCGCGCGGCCGGCCGGGCATATGCACTTCGCCGGCGGAGATCATGGTGGTGACGCCGCCATGCAGATAGCTGTCGATCCAGTTGGTCTGGTTCTGCCGCGGCGTCCAGTCGCCGGCGACGGGATGGACGTGGCTGTCGATCAGGCCGGGCGCGACCGTCGTGCCGTTGGCATCGACGATGGTGGTGGCGCCTTCGGTGTCGACGTCCTTGAAGCGGCCGATCGCTGTGATCCTGCCGTTCTCGGCGACGATGGTATCGGCGTCCAGGATCGGCCTCTCCAGGGCTCCCGACAGCAGTAGCCCGATATTGCGGATCACCAGCTTGCTGGGGCCGGTGGCCTGGGGCGCGTCGTGAGCCATGGGTGTTTTCCTTTTTTCTTTCCGAAATTACCCGGGAATTTGAGCCCGGCTTGACTTTTCGATCAAGCCGGATTATTCGTTTGTATACGAATGATCGTATACAAACGATCCGGCCGGTCAACTGGTTCAGGCCCTTGCCCGCCGCAGCACAAATCGGGGATTGGTGCGATGAGCAATTTCAACCAGGAAAGCGTCCTCAGCGTTCATCACTGGACCGACACGCTGTTCTCCTTCAAAACCACACGCAATCCGTCGTTCCGCTTCCGCAACGGCGAGTTCACCATGATCGGGCTCAAGGTCGGCGAGAAGCCGCTGCTGCGGGCCTACAGCGTCGCCAGCGCGAATTATGAGGACACGCTCGAGTTCTTCTCGATCAAGGTTCCGGACGGCCCGCTGACCTCGCGCCTCCAGCACCTGAAGGAAGGCGACGAGATCATCGTCAGCCGCAAGGCCACCGGCACGCTGGTCATCGACAACCTCGAGGACGGCCGCAACCTCTATCTGATCGGCACCGGCACGGGGCTTGCGCCGTTCCTCAGCGTGATCAAGGATCCCGAGACCTATGACCGCTTCGAGAAGGTCGTGCTGCTGCACGGCTGCCGCCGCGTCAAGGAGCTCGCCTATGGCGAGATGATCACCGAGAAACTGCCGCAGGACGAACTGATCGGCGATCTTGTGCGCGACCAGCTGATCTACTACCCGACCGTGACCCGCGATCCGTTCCACAACCGCGGCCGCATCACCGACCTCATCACCTCGGGCAAGCTGTTCGCCGACATCGGCCTGCCGGCGCTCGATGCCGCACATGACCGCGTCATGATCTGCGGCTCGCCGGCGCTGGTCGCCGACACCCGCACGCTGCTGGGCGGCCGCGGCTTCGTCGAGGGCAATCACGGCGAGCCCGCGCAGTTCGTGGTGGAGAAGGCGTTCGCCGAGCGGTAATCGTCGCGTCTGGAACTACTATCTCCTCGTCCTGACGGGTCGTGAAATGTTCGTCATTGCGAGGAGCGGTAGCGACGAAGCAATCCATCTTCCGGTACAGCCAGAAGCAATGGATTGCTTCGCTTCGCTCGCAATGACGTGGATGGCGTCGTGTGCAATCACGGCCTGACCGCCGGCGTCTCGACCGGCATGCCGCGCGCCCGCGACATCAGATAGAGCTCGAGCTCGACCAGCTCGGGCGACCCATAATCATAGGCTTGCGCGCGGATGCCGGTGATGCAGGCGCGCAGCCGCCGCTGCAACGATCCGAGCGACTGCCATTCAAGCCGGTACAGCGGATAGCCGGTGGGCTGTCCTTGCGTGATCGCGCTTCCCGCGAGCTTCTTGTCCCAATTGTCGTCGTGGCAGTTGGTGCAGCCGAGATTGAGCTGGCCCTGCCGCTGCATGAACAGCGCGTGGCCCTTCTCGACGAATGGCGCCAGTTCCGGATCGTCTGTGGCCGCGATCGGCATTCCCCGTGACTGCTGCGCGACATAAGCGGTCAGCGCCAGCAGCTCGCGGCTTTCATAGGCGAACGGCGAGGCCTGCTGGTGGTTGGTGCGGCAAAGATTGATCCGCGCTTCGATGTCGACCGGCTTGCCCAGCGCCTTCTCGAAGGCCGGATAGTGCGCCGCGACGCCCTTCATGCTGACCCGCGCATCGTTATGACAATCGGCGCAGGCCTTGTCCGCGCTGCCGGCCTTGCGGGTCCACAGCGCCTCGCCGTCGAGCACGAACAGCATGCCGGGATTGGCGGTGTCCTCGTCCTGCATCGCCCTGGTATCCGGGCTCATGAAGCTGTAGCCGGAGCGGCGCTCGGATAGCGGAATCTCCGCGGCGAGTGCCGCGCCCGCCATCGCCGTCAGCAGCGCGATGCAGACCGCAATCTTCATTCGACCGTGATCGAAGCCTGCGCGGTCTCCGAAAATCCCTTGTCGCCGATCCACTCGAACTCGAACTTGCCGCTCTCGGTCACCATGGTGAAGAAGGTGATGAACGGATTGGCCGCGATCGCGGGAAACAAATCGGCGCGAAACACCTCGGTGCCGTTGAAGCGGCAAATGAAGCTCGTGATGATGTCGCGCGGCACCACGTCGCCCGACGCGGTGTGGCGGTAGCCGGTCTCCATGATGTGCGACATCAGCGTCTTGATCTCGATGACGCTGCCGCGCCTGGCCTTGGCCGGCACGTTGATCAGGGCCGACGGCATCAGATCGCCTCCTCGGTGCAGGCGGCGAGTGTCACCACGACGTCAGCGGTTGCCGACCAGAACGTGTCGTCGGACAGCCGCGCGATCGCGGTCACCTTCTGGCTGTCGGCGAGGCGGATGCGGGTCGATATTTGCGCGCGTCCGGCGCGCGGCCAGAGATAGAAGTTGCCGATATTCGGCTGCGGGTTCTTCTCGTTGAAGACGTGGATGCTCTTCACATACTCGTCCGCCGTCATTGGGCTCGTGACGCTGACCGTCATGGGCACCGTGTTGCCGTTCTCGACCAGCGGCGGGATGTCGAGCTTGACCTTGCCGGTCCGCACATTGGCTTCGCCGACGACATTGCGGATCGCGGCCGACAGCATCGCCGGCGTTGCGTCGACAGGGCGCACGATCACCAACACTGCGGCGCCTCCGGCGAGGCCCAGAACCGTGCGGCGTGTGGTGTGGTTTGAATTCGCCATGCTCTATTCTCGCAACGTTACCAGGTAGGCCACGATATCCTCGATCTGCTCCGCCGACAGGATCGGCTTGCCGCGCCATGAGGCGCCGACACGCGTAAGCCCGCCGACGCGATAGTAGGACGGCATGATCGTCGTCGCATTGAGGTGTGATGCATCGACCAGCCGGAGCCGCAATTGTCCTTCCGACCAGCGGCTGCCGCTGCCGGTGAGGTTCGGCGCGAGGTCACCCTGGAACGCCTGCTCGGGAAATGGGCCGCTGTGGCAGAGGATGCAAGTCGAGGAACGCTCGACGATCAGCGCCCGGCCGCGGGTTGCGTCGCCTTTGCTTCCCGTCAGCGGTTGCGGAATCACATCGCCGACCACGGTGTAGGGCCGCAGTTCCTCGGCACGGGCGGACGCGCAGGTCGCGAGCAGTTCTGCGGCGAAGACTATTGTGAGAGCGAGCCTAGCCAAAGGCGTCTCCCGTGATGCTCCTGAACCAGTCGATCGCCTGGTTGGCCTCGCGCTGGCGAACCTCGCGCGGCGCGTCGACCGGGCTCGTGCTCACCTCGGCCTCGGCGTACTGATCCTCCTTGGGCTGATAGATGCCCTTCAAAGAGAACGCGTAGCCCGGCGCGACTGTGTTGTAGCAGGCGCCGTCGAGCCGCGGTGTCTCCGGCGCCTTGCCTGCGAGCGAATTGACGATCGCGGCCGCACAGGCGCGGCCTTGCGCCGCCGCAGCGGAAGCGGATTTCGGAATGCCGCCCGCGATCGCGGCGTCGCCGATCACGTGGATATTGGGCACCAGCTTCGAGGCAAAGGTCACGGGATCGATCGGGCACCAGCCGGTATGGTCGGCGGCGCCCGCGATCTCCGCGATGCGGCCGGCCCGCTGCGGCGGAATCACATTGGCGACTGCGGCGGTGTAGTTGCCGAAGTCGGTGACGATCTCGTTGGTTGCCGGATCGACCGAGGTCACCCGTCCGCCTTGCGACAGGGCGATCCGCTCGATCATGCCGGGATAGAGCTCCGCCCAGGCTTTTTCGAACAGCTTCTGCTGCGAGTAATTGTCCTTGGCGTCGAGCACCAGGATCTTCGACTTCGGCTTGCTGGCCTTGAGGTAATGCGCAATCAGGCTGGCGCGCTCGTAAGGCGCCGGCGGACAGCGCAACGGCGCGGCCGGCACCGCGATCACGACGAGGCCGCCATCGTCCATGGCCTCGAGCTGCTTGCGCAGCAGCAGGGTCTGCGCGCCGGCCTTCCAGGCATGCGGCATCTTCTCGGCGGCGGCCTCGTCATAGCCGGAGAGGGCGTCGAAGCGCATGTCGATGCCGGGGGCGAGCACAAGCCGGTCATAGGATAGCGTTGTGCCATCGGAGAGCGTGATGGTGCGCGCCTGCGCATCGACCTTGGTGGCCGCCTGTGCGGCGACCGTGATGCCGTCGGCCGCAACCTTGTCGTAGCTGAACTGCTGCGCCGAGAGTTCACGCAGGCCTGCGATCATCTCGTTGCTGAACGGGCAGGCGGTGAAGACCTTGCTCGGCTCGATCAGTGTGACCTGGAGTTTTGCATCAAGCCGCCGCAGCGCCCGCGCGCAGACCGCGCCGCCAAAACCGCCGCCGATCACCGCGATGCGCGGCGCGCCTTGCGCCAGCGCCGGACGCGCCAAGGCCGCCGCTGCGACGACAGCGGCGCCACGGACCACATCCCTGCGCGTCGGATGACGCGTGACGGCCATGCACGAGAATCCGGAAAAAGGAAGCGGCGGCCGGTCCGGCCGCCGCTTCTGGTTTGATCAGGCGAAAGAGATGTTCTGGTTGCGCAGCGGGAAAGTACGGATGCGTTTTCCCGTCGCGGCGAAATAGGCGTTGAGCACCGCCGGCGCGGCAACGCCGATGGTCGGCTCGCCGACGCCGCCCCAGAACCCGCCGCTCGGCACCATCACCGATTCCACCTTCGGCATTTCGTTGATGCGCATCGAGTTGTAGGTGTCGAAATTGGTCTGCTCGATGCGGCCGTCCTTCACGGTGCAGCCGCCATAGAACAGCGCGCTGAGGCCATAGACGAAGGAGCCCGCGATCTGCCGCTCCACCTGCGCCGGGTTGACGACATAGCCGGGATCGGTGGAGGCGACGATACGATGCACCTTGATCTTGCTGCCGTCGGTCACCGAGATCTCGGCGGCGCCGGCAACATAGCTGCCATAGCCCATCACCTGCGCGATGCCGCGATAGACGCGCTGCGGCGCCGGCGTGCCCCAGCCGATCTTCTCGGCCACGGCGTTGAGCACGGCGAGATGCTTGGGGTGCTTGCCCATCAGCTTGCGGCGGAATTCGAGCGGGTCCTGGCCGACAGCCTGGGCCAGCTCGTCCATGAAGCACTCCAGGTAGATCGCGTTGTGATTGACGTTGACGCCGCGCCAGAAGCCCGGCGGGACGTGCGGGTTGCGCATCGCATGCTCGACCAGCAAATTCGGCACCGAATAGCCGATCGCGGCCTCGCCGGATTGCGCGACGCCCTGGAACGCGGCGGGGTCCATGCCGTTCTGCAGCGCTTCCGGGCGCACCGAGAACAGGATGGACTGACCCGACAGCCGGTAGTGCAGCGCGACCAGATTGTTGTCGGCATCGAATGCGCCGGTCAGCTTGCACTGCGTGATCGGGTGATACTTGCCGTGCTGCATGTCCTCCTCGCGCGACCACAACAGCTTGATCGGCGTGCCCGGCATCTGCTTGGCGATCGCCACCGCCTGTCGGACATAGTCGGTCATGCCGCGCCGGCCGAAGCCGCCGCCGAGCATCAGCTTGTGCACGTCGACTTTATCGGCCGGCAGGCCGGAGGCCTCAAGCGCCGCCGCGAACGCCGCCTCGCCATTCTGCGTGCCGCACCACACCTCGCATTTGTCAGGTGTGTAGAGCACGGTGGCGTTCATCGGCTCCATCGTGGCGTGGTTCTGGTAGGGATAGCTGTAGACCGCCTCGACCTTCTTGGCCGCACCGGCAATGGCTGCCTTTGCATCGCCGTTCTGGTTGCCGACATAGGCCGGCTGCGCATTGTCGAGCCCTTCGGCAAGCCACTTCGCAATCGTCTCGCTGGAGACCTTTGCATTGTCGCCTTCGTCCCAGACGATCGGCAGCGCGTCCAGCGCGGTCTTGGCGTGCCACCAGGTGTCGGCGACGACGGCAACGGCGCTGTTGCCGACCGGCACCACCTTCTTGACGCCCTTCATGCCGGCGATCTTGGCTTCGTCAAAGCTCTTCAGCTTGCCGCCGAACACCGGGCAGTCCTTGATCGCGGCGTTCAGCATGCCGGGCAGCTTGACGTCGATGCCGTAGGTCATCTTGCCGGTGGTCTTATCGACGGTGTCGAGCCGCTTCAGGCCCTTGCCGGCGATGGTCCAGTCCTTCGGGTCCTTCAGCTTGACGTCGGCCGGCGGCTCGAGCCTGGCCGCGGCTTCCGCAACCTTGCCGTAGGTCGTGGTCTTGCCCGACGGCGCGTGCGTGATGACGCTGTTCGCGGCCTTGCACTCGGTGGCCGGCACCTTCCACTCATTGGCGGCGGCCTGGATCAGCATCACGCGCGCGGTGGCGCCGCCCTTGCGGACATAGTCCTGCGAGGTGCGGATGCCGCGGCTGCCGCCGGTCGAGAAATCGCCCCAGGCGCGCTTGCGGGCGACGCTCTGGCCGGGCGTCGGGAATTCGGTGGTGACCTTCGACCAGTCGCACTCCAGCTCTTCGGCGACGAGCTGGGCGAGGCCGGTCAGCGTGCCCTGGCCCATTTCGGAGCGGGCGATGCGGATCACCACGGTGTCGTCGGGCCGGATCACGACCCAGGCGTTGACTTCAGGTGCGCCGTCGGCGGCGCGCACCACGGAGGGACCGCCGAACGGCAGATCGAGGCCGAGCGCGAGGCCGGCGCCGGCGGTTGCCGTGCCGATCACGAAGGCGCGGCGGTTCAGCCGAGAAGAGAGCTTTGGCATGGCGTGCTGGTTGACTTGCAGATTCATGGCTGCCTCCTCACGCGTTCGCGGCAGCATGGATCGCCTCGCGCACCTGCTGGAAGGTGCCGCAGCGGCAGATATTGGTGATGGCGTCGTTGATGTCGTCGTCGGTCGGCTTCGGGTTTTCCTTCAAGAGCGCCGCGACCGCCATGATCATGCCGCTCTGGCAATAGCCGCATTGCGGCACGTCGTTCGCGATCCAGGCGAGCTGCACCTTGTGCATCACGCCGCCCGCCGCGAGGCCCTCGATGGTGGTGATGTCCTTGCCGGCCACTTCGTTCACCGTCACGCCGCAGGAGCGCATCGCGACCCCGTCGACATGCACGGTGCAGGCGCCGCACTGTGCAATACCGCAGCCGTATTTGGTCCCTGTCAGTCCGACGTTCTCGCGAATCGCCCACAAAAGTGGCGTGTCGTCCTCGACGTCTACATTGATCGTCTTGCCGTTGATTTTGAGGTTTGCCATCGCGATCCCCTGAATGGTCCGATCCTCCGATCGGACTTCGGGGCGATGTTGGCCTTGAAACTGGAACGGTTCAAATCAAGAAAATGCGCTTGCAGTGCGGAAGAAAGTTGATGGCGCGGTGTATGGTCGCGCCCCTGCGCGCGCAACATGCCTGTCATGTCTTTTGCGGTGAGGCGACGGCCAAACGCAGGAAGCTCATGACGCTGCCGAGCGCGGCAAATCCGGCACCCAGCGCCAGCGCGACGGTGGCGCCCTCGCGATCGGCGAGTGCGAAGCAGAGCGCGGCCAGCGCAGCGCCGGCGGTCTGTCCGGTCAACCGCGCGGTCGCAACGATGCTGCTGGCGCTGCCGCTGCGATGCGACGGCGCGCTCGACATGATCGCCTTCATGTTGGGGGTCTGGAAGAAGCCGAAACCGATGCCGCAGATCATGGTGCGCCAGACGATGTTGGCGATGCCGGGCTCGGTCGGCAGGGTCGCGAGCAGCACCATGCCAACGCCCAGCAGCAGCATGCCGATGCCGCCGAGGATGCCGGCCGGATAGCGATCCGACAACCGGCCGCCGATCGGCGCCATGAAGGCGACCACCAGCGGCCAGGGCGTCATGAAGAAGCCGGTCTCGACCTGCGAGCGGTGCAGAATGTCCTCGAAGTAGAACGGCAGCGACACGAAGGCGAGGCCCTGCACAGCAAATGAGCAGACGGCGGTCGCGGCCGACAGCGCGAAGATCGGACGGCGGAACAGGTCGATCGGCAGCATCGGCGCCGGATGATCGGCATGCCGCCGGGTCAGGATCCAGCCGAACAGGAGGGCGCCGGCAAACTCCGAGATGACAAGCGTAGGCGCCGCCTTGTGGGCGGCGCTGCCGATGCTGATGATGAAGAGCCCGAGGCAGGCGCAGGCCAGCGCCGCACCGGCGAAGTCGAAGGCGTGGGTGGCGCGCGGCGTCTTCGGCAGCGTCTTCATGCCGATCAGCAACGCGACGATGCCGAAGGGAATGTTGACGGCGAACAGCCAGGGCCACGGTCCGAGCGCGAGGATGCCGGAGGCGATGGTCGGCCCGAGCGACATGGCGCTCGCGACCACGAGCGCATTGTGACCGAAGCCGCGGCCGAGCATCCGGCTCGGATAAACGAAGCGGACCAGCGCGGTGTTGACGCTCATCAGGCCGCTGGCGCCGAGCCCCTGCAAGGTGCGCGCGACCAGGAGGCTCGGCAGCGACCACGCCAGCGCACAGCCGAGTGACGCGAATGTGAACAGCAGGAGGCCGCCGATGTAGATCCGCTGGTGGCCGACGATTTCGCCGAGCGCACCGAGCGGCAGCAGCGTGGCGACCAGGGCGATCTGATAGACGTTGACGACCCAGACCACTTCCGCAGGGCTGACATGCAGATCGCTGGCGATCGCGGGTAGCGCGATGTTGGCGATCGCGGTATCGAGCGAGGCCATCGCCAGCGCGGTGAAGATCGCGGCTACTGCCCAGCGCCTCCGTTCCCAAGGCAATCCATCCGGCAATCCATCGGTGATCGGCGCCGTTGCCGCGGTGGTCGGGGTCTTCTCGAGCATGCCTGAAAATGTCTCCGAGACCGCCATGTACTACGGCGGCATCCCATTCCCCAGCCGCGCCATTGCATGATGCATATGCGAAGCGGCCTTGCCGGACGCGCAGGCCGGCTGCGGCCGTGGGGGCGGTCTCGGGGTGAGGGGCGGAACGAAGAGCAAAGCTCGGGCAACCCATGTCGCTAGAATGCGGAGCTGCGTCTCCACTTCAACTGTCATCGCCCGGCTCGACCGGGCGATCCCAGTACGCCGCGGCTTCTCGATTCAAGCGCCGGCGTCTCTGGAATACTGGATCGCCCGGTCGAGCCGGGCGATGACACCGAGATGAAGTACGTCGTATCGCGCGAGAACCATCCTCATCGTCGTCCTGGCGAAAGCCAGGACCCATCACCCCCAATGCTGGTTGTCGCGTGACGCCGGGGCCGCAGCTCACTCTCACAACGCAACCCAGTGGTTATGGGTCCCTGCTTTCGCAGGGACGACACTCAGTTTGCAGCGCGTGAGCGCGATCAATCGAATTCGTGCTCCCGCGCTGTGTCACATTAGCGCGCCGGAGCGACTTTCGGATAGCTTGCGTCACGGTCGCGATCGACTACGCTTGGCATACAAGCAGGCGCGACGTCAGATCGGGCCGCAAGAGGGGACGCGCGCATTGCACGGACAGACCGACCGGCGCAGCGAAGCCATGCGAAGCGCCAGGGAGGGAACCCGGCGCCGCGCATTCACCGGCCTCTGGGTCGCGGCGCTGCTGGCGATCCTCGGCTTCCTCGTCATCTATCCCGTCTTGATGCTGCTGCTCGGCGCGCTCACCGACACCAACCCGGTGGTCGACGGCATCCGTCTCAGCCTGAGCCATCTGTCGATCGCGAATTTCCTCGCCGTGCTCGCCAATCCGAATGTCGGCGAGGCGTTGCTCAACACGCTGATCGCCTGCGGCGGCGGCACGGTGATCGCGGTTGCGATCGGGCTGTTCTTCTCCTGGATCGTGGTTCGCACCAACACGCCGTTCAAGGGCTTCATCGCCGCGGCCAGCGTCCTGCCGCTGTTCGCGCCGCCGCTGGTGGCCGGCGTGGCCTGGGCCATCCTCGGCTCGCCGAAGACCGGGCTGATCAACACGATGTTCAAGTGGATGGGATCCGACCTGCGCATCGATCTCTATTCGATGTGGGGCCTGGTGTTCGTGTTCGGCATCTACTACGCGCCCTATGTCTACATGTTCACATCGTCGGCGCTGCGCAACATGGACCCGAGCCTGGAGGAGGCCGCGGAAATCTCCGGTGCCAGCGCGTTCGCCACCCTGTTCACGGTGACGTTTCCGCTGATCATGCCGGCGATCGTCTCGGGCATGCTGCTGTCGTTCATCGTGATGCTCGGCATCTACGGCATCCCGGCCGTGCTCGGCGCGCCGACCAATCTGAGCGTGCTCACGACCTACATCTTCAAGCTCACCAACTGGTCGCCGCCGCTCTACAACACCGCAGCGGCGGTTGCGATCATCCTGATGATGGTGACGGGGCTCCTGGTCTATCTGCAGCAGAAATTGCTCAGCGGGCGCAGCTACACCACCGTTGCGGGCAAGGCGTTCCGGCCGCGCAGCCTCGATCTCGGGTCATGGCGCTGGCTCACCTTCGCGCTCGGGGTCGTCTATCTCATCATCGTCGTGGTGCTGCCGTCGCTGGCGCTGATCGTCGCCGCCTTCCGCAAGTTCATGTTCATCCGCGACGCCGCGAGCCTGTTCGACATGCGGCAATACTCGCTGACGCATTTCGAGAGCATCTTCGACAATCCGCTGACGATGAAGTCGATCTACAACGCGATCGAGGTCGGTGTCATCACCGCTGTCGTCGGCGGCGCGCTCGCCTTTGCGATCGGCTACACGATCCATCGCACCCGCGTCGCCGGACGCGGCGCCATCGACCTGATCTCGACGCTGCCGGTCGCGATCCCCGGGCTCGTGGTCGGCGTCGCCTATCTCTGGGCCTGGATCGGCGTGCCCGGCGGGCTCTACGGCACGATCTGGATTCTCGCGCTCGCCTTCATCGCGCGCTTCATGCCCGATACGGTGAAGGCGCTGTCGACCTCGTTCCTGCAGATCCATCGCGAGCTCGAGGAGGCCGCCTGGGTCTGCGGCCGGGGCATGCTCGGCACCATCAGGACGATCGTGCTGCCGCTGGCGCGGCCGGGCGTGCTGGCGTCGATGACGCTGCTGTTCGTGCTGGCGATCCGCGAGCTCGGCTCGTCGCTGTTCCTCTACACCAGCAACACCATGGTGATGTCGGTGTTGCTGCTCGACTATTACGAGGGCGGCAACATCGGCAAGACCGCGGCCTTCAGCCTGGTGCAGACCGTGCTGCTCGGCGTCCTGATCGGCGGCGCCAACTGGCTGTCGCGTGGGGCGGCGCAGGGCAACGTGGCGCGGACCGGATAACAATAAGGGGAGGATTGGCGATGGACAGACGAACCTTCACCACACTGGCCTTGACACTGGCCTTGGCGAGCGTCGCAACGCTGGCGCAGGCCGCGCGGTCGCAGGAGTTCGGCTCGGCCGAATTGATCGCGGCCGCGAAGGCCGAAGGCAAGCTCGTATTCTACACGGCGAATTTTGCCGAGATCGAGCAGCAGGTGATCAAGGCGTTCAACAAACGCTTTCCCGAGATCACGGTCGAGATGGTGCGCGCGCCCGGCGGGCAGCTCATCACCCGTGTGAAGACCGAAGCCGCGGCCGGCAAACTGATCGCCGACGTCGTCGATCACTCCGATCGCGCGCTGATGCAGCCGCTGGAGGATCTGTTCCAGGACTATGCGCCGCCGAACGCGGCCGATTACAGCAAGGACGCGCTGATCTCGCCGAAGCTGTGGCCACGCGCCACCATCGCCTGGTCGATCGGCTACAACACCGAGCTGGTGAAGGATCCGCCGAAATCGTGGATGGACCTGACCAAGCCGCAATATGACAAGCTGATCGGGCAGGTGTTCGCGCAGTCCGGCGGCACCACCTGGACCCGGATCATGTTCGAGCGCCAGGTGCTCGGCGAGGACTACTGGGCGAGGCAGGCCGCCACCCATCCGGTGCTGTATCCCTCCGGGGCGCCGACGGCCGACGCGCTGGTGCGCGGCGAGATCGCGATCGCGCCGCTGCTCTACAACGTGATCTACCAGAAGAAGAAGGACGGTGCGCCGATCGAGATTTTCTTTCCGCCCGAGGGCGCGCCGGTCAATCCCTATGCGAGCGGCATCCCGAAGACAGCCGCCCACCCCAATGCGGCGAAGCTGTTCTTGAACTGGTGCCTGTCGAAGGAAGGACAGACCTTCATGATCAAGGAGCTCGGCAATCTCACCTCCTTGAAGGAGCCGCCGGCCTTTCCGGAGGGGTTCGATCCCAAGGTGGTCAAGCTCTGGTACCCGAAGTTCGACGAGTATGTGAAGCTGCATGCGGCGTGGGTGGCGGAGTGGGACAAGACGTTCGGTTACCGGCAATAGGCTGATGGTGCAGCGATGACGGCAACGCTCGAGGTCAGCGATCTCAGGAAGCAGTTTGCGATCGGCCGCCCGGCGATCGATGGCGTCAGCTTTGGCGTGCCGGCCGGCGAGATCGTGGTGCTGCTCGGGCCGTCCGGTTGCGGCAAGACCACGACGCTGCGCTGCGTCGCGGGGCTCGAGCATCCGACCGATGGCGAGATCAGCATTTCCGGGCGGGTGGTGTCGTCACCGGCGCGCGGCATTCTCGTGCCGCCGCGCTTGCGCAACCTCGGCATGGTGTTCCAATCGTATGCGGTGTGGCCGCATATGACGGTGCGGCAGAATGTGATCTATCCGCTGAAGCACCGGACGATCGGGCGCACCGATGCCGCGCGCATGGTCGACGACGCGCTGGCGCTGGTCGGGCTGTCCGACTATGCCGACCGGCCGGTGGTGGCGCTCTCAGGCGGCCAGATGCAGCGCGTCGCGCTGGCACGCAGCATGGTGTACCGGCCGCAACTCTTGCTGCTTGACGAGCCGCTGTCGAATCTCGATGCCAAACTGCGCCTGCGGCTGCGCGACGACCTCCGCGTCATCCTCAAGCAGACCGGCATGACCGCGCTCTATGTCACCCATGATCAGGCCGAGGCGGTCGTGCTCGGCGATCGGATCGGCGTGATGCGCGACGGCAAGCTGTTGCAGATGGACACGCCCGACGTGATCTACAACCGTCCAGCCGATCTGTTCGTCGCCAATTTCACCGGCGCGACCAACGAGCTCGCCGGCACGCTGGTCGCGTGCAAAGGCGGCTATGGCGTGGTCGATTTCGGCGATGGCCGGCAGGGTGAGGTCGCGCTGTTCCAGGCGCTAAAGCCCGACGAGAAGGTGCGGGTGGCGCTGCGGCCCGAGAACATCGCGATCGGCCGGCCCGATGGCGCCAACACGTTTTCAGCGAAGGTGCTCGACCGGCGCTACCAGGGCACCCAGACCGCCTACGGCCTCGAGCTGTTCGGCAAACGGCTGGAGGCGATCGAGCTCGGCACCGCCGCGCGCCATCAGGTCGGCGTCGCGGCGCAGGTCGCGCTGCCGCGCGAATGCCTGTGGGCCTACCGTGACAATGGGCCGCCATCGCATGATTAGTGGCGCCGCGGGACGCAGTTAATATTTCCTGAACGCGACGCAATCGATTCAATTTTAGCGATCTGGACCCCGGTGCCTTTACGTCCATCCGATATGCTGCCGGTCGTATCGGGGGAGACCATGCAGTTCGGAAGATTCAGGTCTGGCGCCGCATCGATCTCCGATGCTGTCTATCTGGAGGTTATCGGCAATCTCTATGGGACCACGGTTCCGATCCTGATTGCAGGCGGTTGTCTGGCGATTGTCGGCGCGATCTCGGTCAGCGCGACCGGGGACCGCCTCTCCGCGGCGCTGACCATCGCTGGCGTCGTCGTCGCCGTGGTACGGCTGCTCGGCGTGCTCGCATTCCGGACCGAAACACGCCGCAGGCCGCTGCGCGACCGGGCTGAGGCCGTGGTCTGGGAATGGCGCTACGCGGTCGGCAGCGTCGCCGCGGCCTTGATCATCGGGTTGTTTGCCGGCCGGAGCCTGTTCGTCGGTGACGCAATCTGTCTGGTCATGGCGGTCGGCATTGCCTTTGGCTTCAGCGCCGGGATCGTGGCGCGGCTGTCGTTGCGGCCGTTGGTGGCGATCCTGGATTTCGCGGCGGTGGGTCTACCTGCGGTCGTCGCGAGCTTCATGAAGGGGTCGGATGTGCCGCATGTCGCGCTCAGCGTCATGTTCCTGGTCTTCATCGTCGCGGGCGTCGAGATGGTTCGTCTGTCCTACGACAACACGCTGAACCAGATGTCGCTGAAGCGGAAGTTCGAGCAGCTCGCGCGGCTGGACCCCATGACCGGCCTGCTCAACCGCTCGGTGCTTGCCACCGACCTCGCCGGGATCATCGCGCAACGCGGCAGCGCGATGGTCGCGGTCCACGCCATCGATCTCGATCATTTCAAAGCAGCCAATGACCGCTTTGGCCATCCGGTCGGCGATGCCCTGCTGCGGCAGGTGGCGGCAAGGTTGTCGTCGCTTGCCGGCCGATCCGATCTCGTCGTCCGTATGGGCGGCGATGAATTCATTCTGCTGCAGGGCGCGCCGCAGTCCCGCGGCGATGCCGAAGCCATGGCGCAGCGAATCTTCGACACGGTCAGCGCGCCCTATCAGGTAGGCGATCATGAGATCGTCATCGGGGCCAGCATCGGCATTGCCCTGTCGCCGGACCACGGCAGGACGGTTGAGGCGCTGCTGTCCCGGTCCGACGCGGCGCTGTATCGGGCGAAGGAGCGTCGCGGCGGCTACGTCTTCGCGGCCGAGCCGGCACGCGTCGATGACGATCGCAGCCGCCAGCGCGCCGCCTGACGTCCTTGGAATGATGCAAACCAAAATCTACTGCAGCGCCATTCCCGAGGTCTTGATCACGGTCGTCAGCTTCTGCTGATCGGCCTTCATCAGCGCGGCGAGCTCATCGAGCGACATCGGCTTGCCCGGAATGTTGGCGAGCGACAGCTGGCGCTGCACGTCGGGATTCTGCAACGCCTTGTTGATCGCCGCGTTGATCTTCGCAAGCAGCGGCGCCGGCGTCGCGGCCGGCACGTAGATGCCGTACCAGGGAACGTAGGCGGCCTCGGCAAAGCCGGCTTCCGCGATGGTCGGGACGTCGGGCAGGTCGGGGACGCGCTTGTCGGTGAAGACCGCGAGCGGCTTGACGCTGCCGGCCTTGATGTGCGGCAGCGCGAGCTCGAGCGAGACGATCTCGAAATGCATCAGGTTGGTCATCAGGTCGATCAGCGCTTGCGGCTGGCCCTTGTAGCCGACATTGGTAAGCTTGATGCCGGCGGCCTGAAACAGTTTTTGCGCACTGAGGTCGATCGACGATCCGGTGCCGGGATTGCCGAAATTGAACTCTCCGGGCTGCTTGCGGGCCAGCTCGACGAATTCACCGATGCTCATCACCGGCATCGACGGGTGCACTAGCGCCACGCTCTGATTCCACACCGCGAGGCCGACGCACCTGAAATCCCTTGCCGCGTTCCAGCCGGCGTCCTTGTAGAGATCCGGGTTGACCAGCAGCGCGGGGCCGGTGACGACCCAGGTGTAGCCATCCGGCTCGCTGCGTGCGACGGCTGATGTGCCGATATTGCTGTTGCCGCCGGGCCGTGCCTCCACCACGACGGTCTGCTTCCAGTCGCGGCCGACCTGCTCGGTCACGGCGCGCGCGACGATATCGACGATGCCGCCGGCAGGGTAGGGCACGATGATGTGGATCGGCCGGCTCGGATAATTGTCCTGCGCGTTGGCGCCGGCGCTAACCAGCAGGCCGGATGCGATGGTCGCGAGCAGTCGAATGGCGGTTGCGATGCCGCGCATATCCCCCTCCCCATATCTGCCGCATCGTCTGCGTGATGCGTACCTTTAATGCGTGATCTCTTCGGAAAACCGCTTCACACTTTTCCGGATCATGCCCTAGTCGTTGGCCACCAGCGAGCGGATGCTGCGGGCGAGCCCGAGCATGCGCGGCCCGCATTCGCGCTCGATCTGCTCGGCGCTGAAGCGGAACGAGGGGATGCCGCAATTGACCGACAGGCACTCGCCGGCGGGCGTGCGATAGAGCGGGGCGGCGACGCCGAAGATCTCGCGTCGCCATTCGCCGAGCGAGACCGCGAAGCCGCGCTCGTTGCAGAGCTCGACGTCCGGCAGCGTGCGCCGTTCGACGTAGTCGAGCTCCTCTGGGCGCTCGGCCTTCACGCGCGCGACATAGGCGTCGAGTTCGTCCTTCGTGAACAGCGACAGCAAAGCGCGCCCGACCGCAGTCGGCGCCAGCGAGGAGACAAAGCCGACGTCAGGCACGTGCGGCACCGCGTCCGTCGTGCGCAGCGTTTCGACATAGATGAAGTCGAGCCCGAACGGCATCGCGATCGACACCGTGCCGCCGGTATAGGCAGCGAAATCGCGCATCAGCGGACGCGCGAGCTGGCGGACCTTCAGCGACGACAGCACCGGATAGGCGGCGGCAAGCACGCCGAGCCCGAGCACGAAGCGGCCCTTGGCGTCGCGCCTGAGATAGCCGAGTTGCTCCAGCGTGTAGGTCAGGCGCGAAACGGTCGGCCGCGACAGGCCGGTGTGCTCGGCAAGCTCCGCATTCGAGAGCGGGCCGGTGTGGTTGCGGAAGGCGGCCAGCAGATCGAGCCCGTGCGCCAGGGTGGTCGCAAAGGAGGGATCCGCCTGGGATTCGAGAGAGGACAATGCCGTCATACGAAATAATGGTCCAGAACAGATAGAGATGTCAATATATCGAAATGAATTTGCAAATCGTTTCGATGTGGGTTTATCTCCCGGCCAAAAGACGGGAGGCGGCATGGATTTCGATCTGTCCAAACGGTCGGAACGCTGGCGGCAAGATCTGTTGGCCTTCTTCGAGAAGGCGGTGCTGCCGCGCCATCGCGTCTGGCTCGACCATGTCCGCGAGCACAGCGACACGCCGCCGTTCATGACCGAGCTGCAGCAACAGGCCCGTGCGGCGGGCCTGTGGAATCTCGGTCTGCCCGAATTGGCGGACGATGAACCGGGCACGCGCCTCTCCAATCTCGACTACGCGCCGCTGGCGGAGATCATGGGCCGGCTGTTCTGGGCGCCGGAGGTGTTCAACTGCCAGGCGCCCGACGTGCCGAACATGATCGCGTTACAGGCCTGCGCGACGCCGGCGCAGAAGAAGCGTTGGCTGGCGCCGCTGCTCAACGCCGAGACGCGCTCCGCCTTCGGCATGACCGAGCCCGATGTCGCCTCATCCGACGCCACCAACATCGCAACGCGGATGGTGCGCGACGGCGACCACTACACCATCAACGGCCGCAAATGGTTCATCACCGGTGCTGCGCATCCGCGCTGCAGCTTCCTGATCGTGATGGGCGTGACCGATGCCGGCGCCGAGCGCACCAGCCGGCATTCTTGCATCATCGTGCCGATGGATGCGCCCGGCGTGCGGCTGGTGCGGCGGCTGCGCTGGATGGGTTGCGAAGATCATACGGCGCCGATTGGCGAGCTGGTGTTCGACAATGTACGCGTGCCGGTCGAAAATCTGCTCGGCGCCGAGGGCGAGGGTTTCAAGGTCGCGCAGATCCGGCTCGGCCCGGCGCGCATCCACCATTGCATGCGCTCGATCGGGCTCTGCGAGCTGCTGATCGAGCTGATGATGGCGCGTGCCGCGGAGCGCAGTGCATTCGGGCGTACCGTGATCCAGTACGACACCGTCCAGCGCTGGATCGCTGAAGCCCGCGTCGAGCTGGAGCAGGCGCGGCTGCTCGCCTGGCGCTGCGCCTGGCGGCTCGATCAGGCCGGCCATCACGGCGCCTGGCGCGACGTCTCGCTGATCAAGGTTGCGGTGCCCGCGATGCTGCAAAAGATCGCCGACCGCGCGATGCAGGTGTTCGGGGCGATGGGCGGCTCAGACGATACGCCGATCCATCAGGCGCTGGCGTGGGGACGCCTGCTCCGGATCGGCGACGGGCCCGACGAGGTGCATTTGCGGCAGATCTTCCGGATGGAGCCGATGCCGGAATGGTCGATCGCTAATTCGCCCTATCTTGCTGCCCATCCCGCCTGAGCGGCGCTACAGTGTCCACCGAATGATCTTGAAACGAGGCGCCGTTCCGATGACGATGACCGAGCAAGCCCGAGACGCAAAGCCAGCCGCGATCGACAAGGAGCGGCTGCGCCTGAAATATCAGGAGGAGCGCAACAAGCGGCTGCGTCCCGACGGCAATGACCAGTATCTCCAGATCAAGGGCCAGCTCGCGCATTATCTCGAGGATCCCTACACGCCGGTGGTGGAGCGCGCGCCGAAGACCGATCACGTCACCTTCGCCTTCATCGGCGGTGGCTTTGCCGGGCTCGCCACTGCATCACGGCTGACCGAGGCCGGGGTCAAGGATGTCCGCATTGTCGAGAAGGGCGGCGATTTCGGCGGCACTTGGTACTGGAACCGGTATCCCGGCGCGCAGTGCGACACGGCGTCGATGGTCTACATGCCGCTGCTCGAAGAGACCGGCCACATGCCGTCGGAGAAATACGCGCATGCGCCCGAAATCCTGGCGCATTGCCAGCGCATCGGCCGGCAGTTCAATCTCTACGACAATGCATTGTTTCACACCGAGGTGACGAGCCTCGATTGGGACGCGGCGCAATCGCGCTGGATCGTCCGCACCACCAGGGGCGACGCCTTCACCGCGCAATATGTCGGAATCGGCACCGGCCCGCTGCATGTGCCGAAGCTGCCCGGCATTCCCGGCATCGAGCGCTTCAAGGGCCACTCGTTCCATACCAGCCGCTGGGATTACGACTACACCGGCGGCGATCCCAAGGGCGCGCTGATGGACAAGCTTGCCGACAAGCGCGTCGGCATCATCGGCACCGGCGCAACGTCGGTGCAGTGCATTCCGCACCTCGCGCGCGCCTGCAAGGAACTCTACGTGTTCCAGCGCACGCCGTCGTCGGTCGACGTGCGCGGCAATGGACCGATCGATCCGGACTGGTTCGCCGATATCGCAACGCCGGGCTGGCAACAGCGCTGGCTGGAGAATTTCACCGCCAACCAGGCCGGTGGATCGGCCGAGGAAGACCTGGTGCAGGACGGCTGGACCGACCTGTCGAAGCGGATCCGCGCCAAGGTGATGCTGCTGCCGCGCGAGCAGCGGACCGTGGAAAACATGCGGGCGGTCTTCGAGGATTCCGACTTCGAGAAGATGGAGGAGATCCGCAACCGGGTCGACGCCATCGTCGGCGACCCGGAGACGGCCAGAAACCTCAAGGCCTGGTACGGCCAGCTCTGCAAGCGGCCATGCTTCCATGACGCCTATCTTCAGGCGTTCAACACACCCGGCACGCATCTGATCGATACTGACGGCAAGGGTGTCGAGGAGATCACCGAGAACGGGATCGTGGTCGCGGGCAAGGAATACAAGCTCGACTGCATCATCTACGCGTCGGGCTTCGAGGTGGGGACCGAGTATCGCAGGCGCGCGGGCTTCGATCTGACCGGCCGCGACGGCTTGAAGCTGTCGGAGCATTGGGCCGCGGGCATGCGCACCAAGCACGGCATCCACGTGCATGGCTTCC
Organism: Bradyrhizobium sp. B124; assembly: GCF_038967635.1. Classification (NCBI taxonomy): domain Bacteria; kingdom Pseudomonadati; phylum Pseudomonadota; class Alphaproteobacteria; order Hyphomicrobiales; family Nitrobacteraceae; genus Bradyrhizobium; species Bradyrhizobium sp. B124. The sequence goes on from NZ_CP152413.1 coordinate 8,427,184, forward strand.
CCAACGTGTTCTTCGTGCAGCCGACGCAGGGCGCCAACCTCATTTCCAACGTGCCGCACAACCTGACGGAAGCGGCGCGCACCATCGCCTTGATGGTCGCTCATGCGCGGGACAACGGCTTCACGGAAATCGAAGTCAGCAAGGAAGCCGAGGATCGCTGGGTCGAGCTGCTGCTGACGGCGGTCGGCCGAATGATCGGCGGGCCCGACTGCACGCCCGGCTATTACAACAACGAGGGACGCGAGCCCGGGCCTGCCGCCAAGCTCAATGTCGGCTATCCGGCGGGCGCGTTGGCCTACTTCAAATACATCGACGGCTGGCGCCGCAGCGGCCAGTTCGAAGGCGTGCAATTCCGCTGAGGGATGCGCGATCGGGACTGATTTTCTGCCAGATGAGGGAGTGCCTGAGTATGACCCAGACAACCGCAGGTGAGACGTCGCACGAAGTTCCGAAGGCGGCATCCGCGCCGGTCATCGCGCAGCATGAAGCAACGCTGAAAGCGCTGCCGTTCGCCGATACCAGGGATTTCGACGATGCCGCGCGCGGCTTCCTCGGCACCATCGAGAACGCGCGCGTCACCTCGGCCCAGGGCAGGGTGGTCTGGAGCCTCGAGCCTTACGGCTTCCTCTCCGACGAGAAGGCGCCTGCGACCGTCGATCCGAGCCTGTGGCGGCAATCGCGGCTCAACATGCATCACGGCCTGTTCGAGGTGGTGCCGGGCGTCTACCAGGTGCGCGGGCTCGACATCGCCAACATGACGCTGATCGAGGGCGAGAAGGGCGTCATCGTGGTCGACACCCTGACCTCGATCGAGGGCGCACGCGCCGCGATGGAGCTGTATTTCCAGCATCGCGGCAAGCGGCCGGTCGCCGCCGTGATCTTCACCCATACCCACACCGACCATTGGGGCGGCGCGCGCGGCGTGCTCGACGACGCCATGCTGGCGGCCGGCGTGCCGATCATCGCGCCGAACTTCTTCATGGAGCACGCGGTCTCCGAGAACATCATCGCAGGGCCGGCGATGCTGCGCCGCGCGCAATACCAGTTCGGACCGTTCCTTGCCAAGGGCGTGCGCGGCCAGGTCGATTGCGGCTTGGGCAAGACAATGGCGGCGGGCGGTGTGGCGCTGCTGCGGCCGACCGATCTGATCATCGCGACCGGCGACAAGCGCGTGATCGACGGCGTCGAGTTCGAATTCCAGATGGCGCCGAACAGCGAAGCGCCGGCCGAGATGCACTTCTTCATTCCGCGCTACAAACTCTTGAACCTCGCGGAGAACTGCACGCACAACTTCCACAACCTGCTGCCGTTCCGCGGCGCCGATGTACGCGATGCGCTGGCTTGGTCGAAATATCTCGGCGAGGCGTTGCAGATGTGGGGCGGCAAGGCCGAGGCGATGTGCGGCCAGCATCATTGGCCGGTGTGGGGGCGGGAGCGGATCGACACCATGATCCGCCAGCAGCGCGATCTCTATAAATACGCGCATGACCAGACCATCCGGCTGATGAACCACGGCCTCAATGCGGCCGAGATTGCCGAGACGATCCGGCTGCCCTCGAGCCTCGAAGGCGCCTGGCACGGCCGCGGCTATTACGGCCACATCAGGCACAATGTGAAGGCGATCTACCAGAAGTATCTCGGCTGGTACGACGCCAATCCGGTCAACCTCGATTCCTTGCCGCCGGTCGATGCCGGCAAGAAGTATGTCGAGTATATGGGCGGCGCCGACGCGATCCTGAAACGCGCCACCGCCGATTTCGCCAAGGGTGAATTCCGTTTTGTGGCGCAGGCGGTCAGCCACCTCGTGTTCGCCGAGCCTGATAATCAGGCGGCGCGCGCGTTGCTGGCCGACACGTTCGAGCAGCTCGGCTATGCCGCCGAGAGCTCGACCTGGCGCAACGCCTATCTGTTCGGCGCCCAGGAGCTGCGGCAGGGCATGCCGAAGACGCCGCCGCGCTCGCCGATGCCGCGCGAGACGCTGGCTGCACTCCGCACCGAGCAGCTCTGGGACGTGCTCGGCGTCCGCCTCAACGGCCCCAAGGCCGAAGGCAAGCGCATCGTGCTGAACTGGAATTTTACCGATACGGGCGAGAGCTTCGTGCTCAACCTCGAGAACTCGGCCCTGACCTACGTCAAGGGCGCGCAGGCCGCCGATGCGCACGCCAGCTTCACGCTGGCGCGCAGCGTGCTGGACGAGGTGATCGCCAAGCTGACCACGTTCCCGGACGCCGTCGGCGCCGGCAAGGTCAAGGTATCAGGCGAGCCGCTGCGGCTCGGCGAATTGATGATGCTGATGGACGAATTCCCGCGGATGTTCGAGATCGTCGAGCCGAAGCGGACAGTGGTGACGTAGTGCCGCGCGCAGAATTGCAACCGTCACCCTGAGGAGCGCGGAACGCGCGTCTCGAAGGGTCGACGGCCCGGCTGGTGGCCGTGCATCCTTCGAGGCTCGCTCCGCTCACACCTCAGAGCCTGACTGATAAATGGGGGTGAGTGATCCCAGCGAGGTGTGATTCCATCGGATTTGCAAAGATTCGAAGGAGATCACGATGCCCTGGACTGAAATCACTCGAAAGCAATATCGGCGGGACGACCTGCGTTATGCAAGCGATATGACAGATGCGGAATGGAGGCTGATCAGGCGCCTTCTGCCGCGAGCACACCGGCGTGGCCGACCGCGCCGAACCGATCTTCGTAGTGTTGTGGAGGCGGTTCTCTACATTCTATCGACAGGATGCCAGTGGCGGGCACTGCCGCAGGAGTTCCCACCCTATTCGACGGTGCAGGGTTATTTTTACGCGTGGCGAGATACGGGTCGATGGCAGAAGATCGCCAGCGTTCTTGTTCAGCGGGCGCGAAAAAAGCTGGGACGTGCTTCAAAGCCGACAGCTGCCGTGATCGACAGCCAAAGTGCGCCGACCACGCAGGCCGGCGGGCCTCGTGGCTACGACGCGGGGAAGCGCATCTACGGCCGCAAGCGGCACATTGTGACCGACACCAATGGCCTGCTCCTCGGAGTTCATGTGCATCCGGCCAACGTCCAGGACTGCCATGGTGCGGTACCGTTGCTGAAGATGGTACGGACGCAATTCCCTCGGCTGGGACACGTTTTTGCCGATCGGATCTATCGTGGGAAGCAGCTTCTCGACGCCCTCTCGGACTGCGGTCCATGGACCATCGAGATCGTCGAGCGGCCTCAAGGCGTCAAAGGCTTCCAGCTGCTGCCGCGCCGATGGGTTGTTGAACGGACATTCGCTTGGTTCGGCAGATGTCGACGTCTCGCCAAGGACTTCGAGGCCGCCACAGCCACCGAAGTCGCATGGTTACTCCTCGCCCACATCAGGCTCCTGACCCGCAGACTTGCCGCCGCTCATAGCGATTGACGGCATTATGAGTCAGACTCTCAGGATGACGGGACATTCAGATGTGGCCACGTCATTGCGAGGTGCAAAGCGACGAAGCAATCCATCCGTCGCGGGATCGAGCAACTCCGCCACCGTCACCCTGAGGAGCGCGTAGCGCGTCTCGAAGGGTCGACGGCCCGGCTGGTGGCCGATTCATCCTTCGAGGCTCGCTCCGCTCGCACCTCCAGCGACAAAAGGCGAAGCCTTTGCGCGGGGATGACGGTTCGATAGTTGGGCCTGTCAAATCCCGAGATACGCCGCCTGCACCTGCTTGTTGTTGGCGAGTTCAGCGCTTGTTCCCTGCATGATCACGTTGCCGCTTTCCAGCACATAGGCGCGCTGCACCAGCGACAGCGCGCGGCTGACATTCTGCTCGACCAAGAGGATCGCGGTGCCCATCTTGTGGATCTCGGCGATCTTCTCGAAGGTGACGTCGGTCATGACAGGCGCAAGGCCCAGCGAAGGCTCGTCCAGCATCAACAGGCGGGGCTTCAGCATCAGCCCGCGGCCGACCGCGACCATCTGCTGCTCGCCGCCGCTCATGGTGCCGGCGAGCTGTTTCCTGCGGTCGGCGAGCCGCGGGAAGATGCTGTAGACGAGCTCCATCGTGCGCCCGCGATCCGCCTTGGCCTTCGGCGTGTAGGCGCCGATCTCAAGATTTTCCTGTACCGTCATTTCCGGGAACACCTGGCGGCCTTCCGGGACATGCGCGATGCCGAGCTCGGGGATGCGGTAGGGCGGCAGCGTCGCGAGGTCGACGCCGTCGAAGGTGACCTTGCCGGCGAACAGTTTCACGAGGCCGGAGACGGCGCGCAGCGTCGTGCTCTTGCCAGCGCCGTTGGCCCCCAGCAGGCCGACGGCTTCGCCCTCGCCGATGGAGATGCTGACGTCGGTGATGGCGGGGACCGAGCCGTAGCTGGCGCTGACGCGGGAGAGCTCAAGCATGGGCGTCTCCCTGCGCCGGCGGATGCACGTAGGAGCCGAGATAGGCGCGGATCACTTCCGGATTCTCCACTATCTCCTTTGGCGTACCCTCGGCGATCTTCTGGCCGTGGTCGAGCACCACGATGTGACGGGCCACCGCCATGATCGCGCGCATCACGTGCTCGACGATCACGATTGTCAGGCCGCGCGCCGAGAGTTTCTTCACCAGCGCCACCGCCTGGTCGATCTCGGCCGGGTTGAGCCCGGCCATCACCTCGTCGAGCAGCAGGATCCGTGGCTGGGTCGCCAGCGCGCGGGCCATCTCCAGCCGGCGCTGGTCGATGGTGGTGAGATCCTTGGCCGGCGTCTGCTCCTTGGCGCCGAGGCCGACGAACTCGATCGCCTCAAGCGCCTTGTTGCGTGCGGCGGCGACATGGCGGTCACGCAGGAAGGCGCCGGTCATCACATTGGCGAGCACCGTCATCGCGCCGAACGGCTTCGCCACCTGGAAGGTGCGGGCGAGGCCGAGCGCGCAGACGTCGTGTGGCCGTAAGCCCACGACTTCGTGGCCGAAGGCGAGCACCGATCCGAAGTCCGGCCGATGAAATCCCGTGATCAAATGAAAGCTCGTGGTCTTGCCGGCGCCGTTCGGCCCGATCAGCGCGACCGTCTCGTTCTCCTGCACCGTGAAGCTGACGTCCTGCACCGCGCGCAGGCCGCCGAAGCGCTTGCTGAGACCCTTGATGACCAGTGCTTCCGCCATCGCAACGGCCCTCAGGCGCGCGCCGGCTTGCGCCGGACATAGCGGTGATAGATATCGGTCGCAAATCCGATCAGCCCGGTCGGCCGCCACAGGATCACCGCCATCAGGATCAGGCTGTAGACGGTGAGCTGGATGCCGCCGACCGAGCTGCCGAGCCAGCTTTGCAGCAGCGCGGAAGTTGTCTCCAGCAGCACGGTGCCGATCACCGGGCCCCACAACGTGCCGATGCCGCCGACGATCGAGACCAGCGCGGCCTCGATCGAGACGCTGAAGCTGAACGCGGTCGCGGGATCGATGAAGTAGATGTACTGGGTGTAGAAGGTGCCAGCGAGCGCGGTCAGGAACGCGCTGATCATGTAGATGTCGCGCTTGACCTTCGGTGCGTTGACGCCGATCGCCTCGGCCGCATCCTCATCCTCGCCGATCGCAACGAGGTAGTAGCCGATCCAGGATTTCTCGATTTGGTGTGTGATCCACAGGCCGACCACGAGCAGGCCAAGCACGACGTAGTAGTACGACGACTTCTCCTCGAACTGCATCATCAGCGGCGCGCTGCCGAGGTTCGGGATCGTGGTGCCTTCGGCGCCCCAGGCGAAGTCGCGGAACTTGAGGAAGATCAGCATCAGCACCTGGGCGGTCGCGATGGTGGCGATGGTGAAATAGGGGCCGCGCAGACGGAAGCAGAGCCAGCCGATCGGCAGGCTCGCCAGCATCGCGACCACGCCGCCCGCGATCATCCCGATCCAGGGCGAGATGCCGTAGTTCACCTGCATGATGGTCGAGGTGTAGGCGCCGAGCCCGAAATAGGCTGCGTGACCGAGCGACAGCTGCTTGGCATAGCCGCCCATCAGGTTCCAGGCGACGCCGATGAAGGAGAACAGCAGGATGCGGATGAAGATGTCGATCGCAAAAGACGAGGTGACGAGCTGGGGCAGGACGAGCATGACGGCGGCCCCGATAGCGAGCCACAGCCATTTCATGTTGCCGGAGGTCAGCATCAGCGGCCCCTCCTGGCGCCGAGCCCGCTCGGCCTGAAGGCAAGTGTCAACAGCAGCAGCGCGAACACCACGATCAGGCCTGAATCGGCGCCGACGAACTGGATACCGAGCGATTCCGCCACGCCCATCATCAGGCTCGCGACCAGCGCGCCCATCACATTGCCGAGCGTGCCCATCACGACGGCGACGAACGCCATCAGCACGAACACCTGGCCGACGAATGGATAGGCCGAATAGAACGGCATCAAGAGCGAGCCGGCGGCACCAGCGAGCGCCAGTGCAGTGCCGAACGCGACCGCGAACACACGGTTGGGATTGATCCCCATCAGCATCGCGACGTCGCGGTTCTGCGACGCCGCGCGCATGGCGCGGCCGAGATCGGTGGTGTGCAGGAACACCCAGAGCAGCCCGCTGAGCGCCATCGCGACCGCGAAGGCGATCAGTTTCGCCACCGGAATGTACAGCCCGCCGATGTGCCACGCTTCATCCGAATAGGAGGTATGGACGGTGCGGTAATTGGCGCTGAACAGCATCAGCGAGAGATTGAGCAGCAATAGCGACAGCGCAAAGGTCAGGAAGATCTGCGGCATGTCGTTCGGCCCGAGCACCCTGCGGATCAGGAAGTGCTGGATCAGGACGCCGGCGAGGAACAGCACCGGCATCGAGACCACCAGCGAGACCAGCGGATCGATGCCGAACTGAGTGGCGAGGAAGAACGAGATATACATCCCGATCATCACGAATTCGCCTTGGGCGAAGTTGACGATCTTGACCACGCCGAAGATCAGCGTGACGCCGATGCTGACCAGCGCGTAGATGCCGCCGATGAGCAGGCCGTTGATGACAGCCTGGGCCAATGTCTCCCACATGCGATGCGACCGCGGTTCAGGTCTTCATCAGCGGGGCGCGGGCGTCTTCCTTGGGGAAGATGCTGGCGAGATCGGCGTTCTGCCACTGCACGCCGACCGGACGGCCATAGACGTTCTTGCCGTCGGGGCCGAACTTCACCTTGCCGCCCGGGGCCATCGCCGCGTAACCCGAGGAGACGTCGAGTGTCGAGAGTGCCTCGCGCACCTTCTTCGGATCGGCGGAGGCGGCGCGCTCCAGCGCGTCGGCCAGCATGAAGGTCTGCGCGACCAGGCCGCCGGCATATTCGAACGCGAACTCGCCGGTGCGCTTCTTGAACTCGGCGTTGACCTTCTGCGCATCGTCGTTGACGTCGTGGTTCCAGTGCGCGACGCCCTGCAGGCCTTCGGCGGCCTTGCCGACATTCTTGTAGAAGTCCGGCATCACGAAGCCGCCCGAGCCGCCATTGATCGCGATGTTGAGCCCGACCTGCTTCACCGTGCGCACGATCAGGATGAGGTCGTTGAGATAGGACAGCGAGAACAGCGTGTTGGCGCCGGAGGCCTTGACCTTGTTGATCAGCGGGCTCGCATCGGTGAAGCCGGCCGAGTAGGGCTCGAACATCACGATCTCGACGCCTTCGCCGGGCGCCAGCTCCTTCAGCCCGTTCGAGGTCGAGGTGCCGAATGCGGTGTTCTCGAAGATGACGGCGACTTTGGCCTGGTCGCTGACGAGCTTGGCCATCTGCAACTGCGCCTTGGCGAATTGCGAGGCGCGCGCGAACGGCGTGAAGGTGTAGGTGCGTCCCTTGTTGAGCTGGTCGGAGCTCGATCCGGTGATGATCGGAACCCTGGCGCGCTCGCAGACTTCGCTTGCGATCAGGGTCAGCGCGCTGGCGTAGCAGCCATGGATCGCCGACAGCTTGTTGCCGGTGATGAGCCGGTCGGTCTCGGTGCGTGTCACCGTGGTGTCGCTCTGCACGTCGGAGACGATGAGGTTGAGCTTGGCGCCGCCGAGCGACTTGATGCCGCCGTCTTCGTTGACCATGTCGACCGCGAGCTTGGCTGCTGCGACGCAGCCGACGCCGATCTGCGCCATGCTGCCGGTGCTCGGATAGAGCGCGCCGATATTGATCGGGTCGGCGGCCCAGCCGCGCAGCGGGACGGCGCCGAATGCGCCAGCCGCGAGCACGCCGCCGGTTTTGACCAGGAACTTGCGGCGGTTCAGCTTTGTCCGTGAGGCCTTGGTCGGCGCGGCATTATTAATGGCCGACGGCTTGCGGTCCCCTGTCATGGCGCTCCCCCTGTGCGACGGCGGCACGGTTGCTCCGTCCCGCGCGCTTATTATTTTTTTGCTCAAGCGGGGCGCATAAGAGCACGTAATCCGGCAATCGCAAAGGCGACATCGGCCGGGTTCACGGGGAAAACGCGTTGCGGCTGGTGCGTCGCAGCAATCGCGCGACGCGCGCATTTGAGCCGCTTCGCTGCATGAGAGTTGCCGCCGGATGCGACGGTATTATTGACAATCGAATGACCGACCGACCGGCGCAGAGGGGTGCCGGCCGGTCCGCCGGATCATTCGATCGGCCGCTGCAACGGCTATTCCGCGCTCGACACCAGCTTGAAGCGCGGCTTGGCTTCCATCAGGCTGCGATAAGCGGCGAGATAGTCGAGCGCCATGCGGCGCGCGGTGAAGCGGGTCTCGAACTGCTTGCGGATGGCGTCGCGGTTGAGCGTCGAAAGCCGGCCGACCGAGGAGATCGCGCTGATCTCGTCCTCGACGATGAAGCCGGTCAGGCCATCCTCGATGATCTCGGGCACCGAGCCGCGGTTATAGGCGATGACGGGCGTGCCGCAGGCCATCGCTTCGATCATCACGAGGCCGAACGGCTCGGGCCAGTCGATTGGAACCAGCAGCCCGATCGCGCCGCTGAGAAAATGCGACTTCTCGCGGTCGCTGATCTCGCCGATGAACTCGATCAGCGGATTGTTGGTGATCAGCGGCTTGATCAACTCGTCGTAATATTCCTGGTCGGCGCGATCGACCTTGGCTGCGATCTTCAGCGGAATGCCGCAGCGGGTCGCGATCTTGATCGCGCGATCGACGCCTTTCTCCGGCGCGATGCGCCCGAGCACGGCGAGATAGGATTGCTTGGCCGGTTGCGGCGTCAGCAAATTCTCCGGCAGGCCGTGATGGATGGTGCGCACCCAGTGCGCCTGCGGTACCGGCCGCCGCTGGGCATTGGAGATCGAGATCACCGGGATCTTGGAGAAGGTGTTGAAGACGGGCTGGTGCTCCGGCAGGTCGAGCCGTCCGTGCAGCGTGGTCACGAACGGCGTCGGCTGCCGCGAGAACGCCGACCACGGATAGTAGTCGAGATGGAAATGCAGGAAGTCGAACTCGTCGTCGTCGGCTTTCTGCCGGACGCGCTCCAGCATCACCATGTGCAGCGCATTGGGGTCGCGGACGGAACCGTCGAGCCGCAGTGCCTTCGGCCAGGTCGCATCGAGCTTCGCGGAGGTCTGTGAGTCGCCGCTGGCGAACAACGTCACGTCATGTCCAAGTGTTACAAGTTCTTCGGTCAGCCAGTGCACGACCCGTTCGGTGCCGCCGTAGAGCTTGGGGGGAACAGCCTCCGTCAGCGGGGCAACCTGCGCGATGCGCATTTCTCCGTCTCCTGTTTTGTGGTGTGGATGGCCCTCAGCCCTCTGATGGCAGCGACATGCCAATGACGGGAACGTTCTCGCACGTGCGAGGTTCCTTAGGTGTGGGAGATCTGCCGCTTCTTTCTTCCATCACACTGTGGTCTTGCTGATGCCATCTCGCTCCAACACGTTTTTGCCGACGCCAGCGTTGCAAAAATGCCGTGCAGTGATGGCTGCATCAAGGAATCCCAACGCCGCCCTTCACGTCATCGTGCACGAGAGCTTCGACTAAAATTTTCTCGTTCACCTTCAACAGCTTTTGCAGGACGTCATGGACCATCTGTCAGGATACGCGCATCGCCCGTTCCCCTTTGTGCTGCGCTATCTGCGCCGGCGGCTTCCGTCGCATGTTGTGATTTTGTCGGCCGTCGTCGCGGCGGTTGCCTGCTCGGTAGGCACGCAATACGGCGTGAAGAATCTGGTCGATGCGTTGTCGGCAGGGCCGTCGGCCGCGAATGGCGTATGGCTGGCATTCGCTCTGCTCATGTCGCTGATCGCAGCCGACAATTTTTTGTGGCGGATCGCGAGCTGGACCGCGAGCTATACCTTCGTCAGCGTCAGCGGCGACCTTCGCCGCGACATGTTCCGACATCTCACCGGCCACGCGCCGAGCTACTTCACGGACCGGCTGCCGGGCATGCTGACCAGCCGGATCACGGCGACGTCGAACGCGGTCTACACCGTCCAGAACATGTTCGTATGGAACGTGTTGCCGCCTTGCATCGCGACCGTGGCGGCGATCACCCTGGTTGGAACCGTCAGCGTGACAATGTCAGCAGTGCTGATCCTGATTGCGGGAACCATGGTGGTAGCCATGTTCCGCATGGCGGCCGCCGGCAGACCGCTGCATGACGATTTCGCCAACAGGGCGGCGGCGGTGGACGGCGAAATGGTCGACGTCATCAACAACCTGCCGCTGGTGCGCGCGTTCTGTGGCCTCGGCTATGAGCACGACCGCTTCGATGCGACCGTCAATCGGGAACTTGTGGCGCGCGGCCGTTCCCTGCGCTATCTCGAAAAGCTTCGCCTCGTTCACGCTGCCGTGACCGTCATTCTGACGATCGCGATGCTGGCCTGGGCTCTCAATCTCTGGCAGCAGGGCGCAGCGACCACCGGCGACGTCGTGCTGGTCTGCACGCTCGGCATCTCGATCCTCAGCGCCACCCGCGATCTCGCCGTTGCGCTGGTCGACGTCACCCAGCATGTCGCCCGGCTTACCGAGGCGCTGGCGACGCTGTTGCAGCCGCATGAGCTGAAGGACCATCCCGAAGCCGAGGTGCTGGTGAAGAGCGGCGCGGCGATCGCCTTCAACAATGTCTCGTTCCGCTATCCCGGCGGTTTGCAGGTGTTCGAGCGTTTCAGCCTGCGCATCCAACCCGGACAGCGGGTCGGCCTGGTTGGCCAATCCGGCGGCGGCAAGTCAACACTGTTTACCCTTCTGCAGCGCTTCTACGACGTCGAGCAGGGCAACATCACGGTCGACGGCCAGGACATCTCGCGCGTCACCCAGCTGAGCCTGCGCGCGGCGATCTCGGTCGTGCCGCAGGACATCTCGCTGTTCCACCGGTCGATCCTGGAGAACATCCGTTACGGCCGGCCGGATGCCACCGACGACGAGGTGCGGCGGGCGGCGATCGCCGCGCGCTGCGACTTCATCGAGAGCTTGCCGGAGGGCATGAACACCATCGTCGGCGACCGCGGCGTCAAGGTCTCCGGCGGCCAGCGCCAGCGGATCGCGATCGCGCGCGCCTTCCTGAAGGACGCGCCGATCCTGCTGCTCGACGAGGCCACCGCGGCGCTCGACGCCGACTCCGAGGAGGCGATCCGCGAGGCGTTGTCGCGGCTGATGCGCGGGCGTACGGTGGTGGCGATCGCGCACCGCCTCGCGACGCTGCGTAGCTTCGACCGCGTGCTCGTGCTGCAGGGCGGCCGGATCGTCGAGGACGGTCCGCCCGACATCCTCGTGAAGGGACGGGGTCCGTACCGCGACCTGGTCGCGCGCGAGATGGGCCGCCTCTCCACCAGCGCGGCCTGACCCCGCGTCATCAAGCGCGGTCTTGCGTTCCGGTGGGTTCGTTCGAGCCAGGATACGAGCCAAGAGTCAGGTCAAGAGTCGGGCCAAGCAAAGTCGCCAGAGGTTCAGATGGCAGCTGACGTCGTTACGCAGATCATCACTGCTCGCATCACTGAGCACGTCGCCGAATCGCCGTTCTACATTCCGATGACCGGGCCCGCGGCGCGGCCGCGGCGCTCGCTCAAGCATGACGACACCTTCATCGTGCTCGACAGCCATGGCGATATCGGCGCCTCGGCCGGCGGGCCCGATGGCCTGTTCAACGCCGATACGCGCTACCTCGCGCGGCTGGAAATGGTGCTTGAGGACGTGCAGCCGCTCCTGCTCGGCTCCAACATGCGCGACGACAATTCGGCGCTGACGGTCGATCTCACCAATTCCGACGTCTATCGCGACGGCCGTCTGACCCTGCAGAAGGATACGCTGCACATCGTGCGCTCGATCTTCCTGTGGCGCGGCACCGCCTATCAGCGGATCGGTCTGCAGAACCACGGCGAACACATCGCGAGCTTCGATCTGACGCTGCTGTTCGACAATGATTTTGCCGACCTGTTCGAGGTGCGCGGCGAGCGGCGGCCGCGGCGTGGCATCGGCTCGAGCAAGCTGCTCGGCCCGACCGACGTTGTGCTGGAATATTGCGGCCTCGACGAGCAGACGCGGATCACCGCGCTGCATTTCGATCCGCGGCCGACCCGGCTGTCGGTCAACACTGCGACCTATCATTTCGACCTCGAGCCGGGGCATGTGACGTCGCTGTTCGTCGCGGTGTCCTGCAACAAGCCGATCATGCACAAGCCGGTGCCGTTCTTCCGCGGGCTCCTGGCGCATCGTCGGGAGATGCGGAGCTCGACGGCCGGTGCGGCCAGCATCGAGACCTCGAACAACATCTTCAATGAGGTGCTGTGCCAGGCGATGGCCGACCTCAACATGCTGATGACGGAGACGCCGCAGGGACGCTATCCGTATGCCGGCATTCCCTGGTATTCGACGACGTTCGGCCGGGACGGGCTGATCACCGCGCTGCAGATGCTGTGGGTCGATCCGCGGATCGCCAAGGGCGTGTTGAAGCGGCTCGCGCTGTTCCAGGCCAAAGTGGTCGATCCCTTGTCCGATGCCGCGCCGGGCAAGATCCTGCACGAGATGCGCGGTGGCGAGATGGCCGCGCTGCGCGAGGTGCCGTTCGCGCATTACTACGGCAGCGTCGATTCGACTCCGCTGTTCGTGCTGCTCGCCGGGCTCTATCTGGAGCGCACCGGCGATTTGGAGACGTTGCGCGAGCTGTGGCCGGCGGTCGAGGCCGGCTTGCAATGGATCGACGGTCCGGGCGATCCCGACCGCGATGGATTCGTCGAGTATCAGCGCGCCACCGAGGAGGGGCTGCGGAACCAGGGCTGGAAGGATTCCTTCGACGCCATCTTCCACGCCGACGGCTCGCTTGCCGAGGGCAATATCGCGCTGGCGGAAGTGCAGGGCTACGTGTTCGCGGGCAAGCAGCTTGCCGCGCGGGCGGCGCGTAAGCTCGGCTTCGCGGACCAGGCCGCTAGGCTTGATGCCGAGGCCGAGCGGCTGCGCGAGCGGTTCGAGGCGGCGTTCTGGTGCGAGGAGCTCGGCACCTATGCGCTCGCGCTCGACGGCGCCAAGCGGCCGTGCAAGGTGCGCACGTCGAATGCCGGACAGACCTTGTTTTCCGGCATGGTGCGCGAAGACCGCGCGCGGCGGGTCGCCGCCGACCTGATGAGCCAGAGATTCTTCTCGGGCTGGGGCATCCGCACCGTCGCCGTGGGCGAGGCGCGCTACAACCCGATGTCCTATCATGACGGCTCGATCTGGCCGCATGACAATGCGCTGATCGCACTCGGATTTGCCCGCTACGGCCTGAAGCATTCGGTCGCCCATCTGTTCAAGGGCCTGTTCGACGCCGCGAGCTATATGGAGCTGCGGCGGCTGCCCGAGCTGTTCTGCGGCTTCCGCCGCGAGCGCCGCCGCGGCCCGGTGCTTTATCCGGTGGCCTGCGTACCGCAGGCCTGGGCGAGCGCGACGCCGTTCACGCTGCTGGAGGCCGCACTCGGGCTGGAGTTCGACACCACGCGCGGCGAGATACGCTTGCGCGATCCGCGGCTGCCGGAATTCCTCAACGACGTGGTGCTGCGCGACCTCAGGCTCGGCGCGTCCAGCGTCGATTTGCGGCTGCGCCGACACGACGGCGAGGTGTCACTCGAAGTGTTGCGCACGCGCGGCCAGATCCAGGTGTCGATCGTGCTGACGCATTGAGCGTCGTCGCACGGCACGAGCGCGCGAAATCGTGGGGAGAGGTATATGCGTCCGAGGATCATGGTGATGCTGGTTGGAGCGGTGCTGCTGACATGCGCGGGTGTCCGCGCCGCCGACGACGAAGGCAAGACGCCGCCGGCAACACCGGCGCCGCCAGCAGCCGCTGCACCGAAGGAGCAGGCCAAGGAACCCTCCAAGGAGCCGTCGCCGCCGCCTTCGGTGACCGTGATCGGTGCGCGCGATGCGCACGGCATTCTCGGGCGCGACGTGCGCAGTTCCGCCAATGAGGATATGGGCCGCATTGTCGACGTCATCGTCGACCGCGACGGCAAGGTCCGCGCCGCCGTGATCGATTTCGGCGGCTTTCTCGGCGTCGGCAGCCGCAAGATCGTGGTCGATTGGAACGCACTGCGCTTCGCCGGCGTTTCCAGCAAGAGCGACAGCATCACGCTGGACCTCAACAAGCAGCAGGTGAGCGCTGCGCCCGAATACAAGGAAGATACGCCGCTGATCGTGCTTGGCGCGGCCGGCAGTCTTCATCCATGGGATTACGAACATTAGGGGGCTAAAGCTGGTCGCGCGCCCGGACTCTGCTTTCGAGACGGTTGGCGACGATCGTGGCGGGCGATCAGCCGGCGACACCAATATTGTGCCGCTTGTTCCCGGTCAGCCCAGTCCCGAGGAACCGCGCATGCCGTCGCGCGAAAGCCAGCGCGGGCTCGACTGGTTCATCTTCTTCCTGGCCGACGTGCAAACCGGCTTCGGCCCGTTCATCGCGGTCTACCTGACGACGCAGAAATGGACCCAGGTCGAGATCGGCTTCGTGCTCTCGATCGGCGGCATTATCGGCCTGCTGGGCCAGGTGCCCGGCGGCGCGATCGTCGATGCGGCACGCTCGGAGCGGGTCGTCGCGGGCTGGGCGGTGGCCGCCATCGGCGCCGCCGCGCTGGCCTACGCGCTCTGGCCGATCTTTCCGGTGGTGACGCTCGCCGCGACACTGCACGCGCTCGCAAGCTGTGTGCTGGGTCCGGCGATCGCCGCGATCAGCCTCGGCCTGGTCGGGCCGTTGGCGATCGGCGAGCGGCTCGGCCGCAATGCGCGCTTCGCGTCGCTCGGCAGCGGCTCGGCCGCGGCGCTGATGGGCGCCTGCGGCTATTTCTTGTCGAGCCGCTCGGTGTTCCTCGTGACCTTCATCCTTGCGATCCCGACGTTGCTGTCGCTGGCACGGATCCGCGAGCGCGAGATCGATATCGCGCAGGCCCATGGCGAGGTGAAGCGTGAGGTTCCCGACAAACGAGCGACCAGTATCGTCGGTCTGGTGCGACGGCGGTCGCTCTTGATCTTTGCCGGCGCGATGATGCTGTTCCAGCTGGCCAATGCTGCGATGCTGCCGCTGATGGCGGGCGTCGTCACGACACGGTCGAGCCAGTGGGCGCCGGTCCTGATCGCCGCCTGCATCATCGTGCCGCAGGCGATCGTCGCGCTGTGCTCGCCGTCGGTCGGCCGCAAGGCCCAGGCTTGGGGGCGGCGGCCCCTGCTGCTGCTTGCATTCGCCTCGCTGGCGATCCGCGGCCTGTTGTTCGCAACGGTGCGGGATCCCTATCTGCTGGTCATGGTGCAGGTCTTCGACGGCATCACCGCGGCAATCTTCAGCGTCATGGTGCCGCTGATCGTGGCCGACGTGGCGTTCGGCAGCGGCCATTTCAACCTGGCGCAGGGCATTGTCGGAACCGCGGTCGGCATCGGCGCGTCGCTCAGCACGGTGCTCGCCGGCTATGTCAGCGACAAGCTCGGCAGCAGCACCGCCTTCATGGGCCTGGCCGCCGTCGCCGCGTTGGGGCTGTTCATGATCTGGCTGGTGATGCCCGAGACGCGGCGGACGGCATGATGCAGGCAGGTTTGGCGCCCCGGCACCCTCCTCATGCATGCGCCGTCATATATGAGTGATTTGCTGGCGGAACGAGCCGATAGTCCCGTGGATTAATCAATCCAAAATCGTGATCTGGTAGGGATCGACGCAGCGCGGGCAGGCATTTCGACCGAGGAATGGCATGGAAAATCGAACGACGACGGCGCAAATCACCCGAGCAATGCGGCGTTGGGGGCCTCCCGCCTTTGTGACTTTCGCGGCGATGGTCACAGTTGCGTCATTGACCGGCGGCGTCGCGGCGAAGCAGCAGCGCCCTGCGGCAACGGTCGAGGCGACCGCGCCGCGCGCCGCGGGCGAGCCGATCATGGCGATCGTGTCGATCAAGGCCCAGAAGGTGACTTTCTACGACGCCGACGGCTGGATCTACCGCGCGCCGGTGTCGAGCGGCGTCAAGGGACGCGAGACGCCGGCCGGGGTCTTTGCGCTGATCGAGAAGGACAAGGACCACCACTCGACGCTTTATGACGATGCCTGGATGCCGAACATGCAGCGCATCACCTGGAACGGCATCGCGCTGCATGGCGGCCCGCTGCCCGGCTATGCGGCCTCGCACGGCTGCGTGCGGATGCCCTATGACTTTGCCGAGAAGCTGTTCGACAGGACGCGAATCGGGATGCGGGTGATCATCGCGCCGAACGATCCGGCGCCGGAGAATTTCACCCATCCGGCGCTGTTCGTGCCGAATGCCCAGGCCATCGCGGCTGCTCCGGCGCGTGCCGAGACGCTGTCCCGCGAAGCTGCGGATGCCGCCAAGCTGGCCGACGAGGCCAAGAAGGCTTCCGTGGCCGCGACCAAGGAAGCTGCACTGTTCACGCCGGCATCATTGCGCAAGCTGGAAAAGGCCAAGACCCGTGCCGACGCCGAGCTCGCGTTCGCCGACAAAACGCTCGCCAATGCCAAGACCGACCAGGCCAAGGCGCGCGCCGAGGATCTGAAGCAGAAGGCCGCCGCCAGGGCCGCCGAAGCGACGACGCAGTTCGAGGCGGCCCAGGGCGACGCCAAGCCGAAGCTCGACGCCGCTGCCGCGGCGAAGGAGGCGGCCAAGGCGGCCGAGACCAAGAAGGCCGACACCCAGAAGGCGGCGACCGAAGCGAAGCTCGCGCTCGAGCCGGTCTCTGTCTACATCAGCCGCGCGACGCAGAAACTTTACGTCCGGCGCAACACCCATAAGCCATGGGCTGACGGTGGCGAGGTGTTCGATTCAAGCATCGAGGTTCCCGTTACCATTCGCGATCCGGATCAGCCGATCGGCACGCATATCTTCACGGCGATGGCGCGCAACGACACCGGCCTGCGCTGGACCGAGGTGACGATCGACGACGGCGACAACGCCAAGGACGCGCTCGACCGCGTCACCATCCCGCAGGATGTGCTGGATCGCATCGCGCCGACCGCCGTGCCGCGCTCGTCGATCATCATCTCGGACGAGCCGCTGAGCGCCGAGACCAACTACCGCACCGAGTTCGTTGCCGTGCTGAGCAACCAGCCTCAGGGCGGTTTCATCACACGCAAGCCGACCCGGCCGATGGAAACCGACGACATGGTTGCAAGCGGGGATGGGGACGGTTTCGGCTTCTTCTCTCAGCGCAGCTGGAATCCCCAGTCCGGCACCCAATACGGCTATCCCCAATACGGCAATCCCCAGGCGCCGACCCAGTACGGCTCCCCGTATTATGGCAATCCTCAACCCGCCAATCCGCGTCGGCGCGGCGGCCAGTACTACTGGCAATCGCAACAGGACTGGTAGCACGGCGCTGCCGCGGAATCAGTCAGCACTCTCAGCGTTGGACGGCGGTGCGATACCGCCGTCCAATCGCGTATCGCTGTTAGGGCCGGGCTTCCAGGATCAGGTTGAACGGTGTTTCCGCCGCGCGGCGGAAACGCGAGAAGCCACCCTGACGCGCCACCTCGCGCAGCCGGGTCTCGCCGGCCTGCGCGCCGAGCGCAAGTCCGACCTCCTGGTCCAGCGACGCCGGCGTGCAGATCATCGTCGACGCCGCATAGTAGACCCGCCCGATCGGATTGAGGTTGTCCTCCAGCCGATCATTGGCGAACGGCTCGATCAACAGGCAGGTGCCGTCGTCGGCGAGGGTGGAGCGGGTGTGCTTGAGCGCGCCGACCGGGTCGCCCATGTCGTGCAGGCAATCGAAGAAGCAAACCAGGTCATACTTGTTGGCTGGGAAGTCCTTGGCGGAGTGCGTCTGGAAATGGACGCGGTCCGACAATCCCGCCTCCTTCGCGGACATCCGTGCCGTCTGGATCGAGCCATCATGATAGTCGAAGCCGTAGAAGGTTGACTTCGGAAACGCTTCCGCCATCAACCGGGTCGAGACGCCGTGGCCGCAGCCGACGTCAGCGACGACAGCACCCTTCTTCAGCTTGTCGACGACGCCCTCGAGTGCCGGCAGCCATTCCTGCACCAGATAGTGCTTGTAGCTGGTGCGGAAGAACCGGGCCGTGCCGCAGAACAGGCACTCGCTGCGCTTGTTCCAGCCGACGCCCTTGCCGGTCTTGAACGCGTCGGTAATTTTCGGCTCGTCGAGAAATGTCGCGCCGACAAGGCTTCCGACGGCACCAAGGAAGACCGGGCTGTCCTCGTCGGCAAGCGCGAGCGCCTGCTCGGGCAGCATCGAGAACTTTCCGGTTGCGCTGTCGTACTCGACGTAACCGGAAGCGGCCTGCGCGGAGAGCCACTCCTGAACGTAACGTCCGGCCGTTCCTGTTGCCTTGGCCAGCGCCGCCGCATTCATCGGTCCTTGCTGCGCGAGGGCCTTGTAGAGCCCGAGCTTATCGCCCAGCAGCATCAGCGAGGCGTTCATCGCCGCGCCGACATCGCCAATCATCTTTCCCATGAATGAATTTAGACGCTCCTCGTTGACGTCCATGATGTTCCTCCATCGCAATTGGGTTTTGCAAAAAGTCCAACATTGCCAATTTCATGTGTGCGCGATCGTCCAGGCAGAAGGCCATGGGCGCGGACATGATCGCACGAAATGGGCTTGGCGGCGCAGGCTGAATGTCACGAAGCGGCTGGGATGCCAGCACGACCGACTTCACAAGCCGGCGAGGCGGGCGCCTTACGCCGCTGCCCGCGGCATGATGAGCCTCCTGTACAGCGCGCCGTAGCAGGCGGCCGACAGGTCCCAGCTGTAGGACTTGGCCATCGCGCTGGCGCGCATGGCGTTGAGGCGATCCTTGGCGCGGTAGGCGTCGAACGCGCGCCTGACGCCGCCGAGGAAGGATTCCGCCGATGGCTGCGCGAACAGGAAGCCGGTCTCGCCGTCGGCGATGGTCTCCGCAAGCCCGCCGGTCTGGTGGCCGATCGGCAACGAGCCGAAGCGCTGCGCATACATCTGGCTGAGGCCGCAGGGCTCGAAGCGCGACGGCATCAGGGTGAAATCGCTGCCGGCGAAGATCCGGCGCGCCTGCGCGTCGTTGAAGCCGATGATCACGCCGATCGCGTCGGGACGGCGCCGATGCGCGGCCACCAGTGCGTCCTCGATCGCCGGCTCGCCGCTGCCGGTGACGACGATCTGTCCGCCGTCCCTGATGATCTCGTCGGCGGCCGACAGCACGAGATCGACGCCCTTCTGATGCACGAGCCGCGCAACCAGGCCGAAGATCGGCCCGCGCGAGACCGCAAGGCCGAACTGCCGGCGGACATAGTCGGCGTTGGCCTGCTTGCCCTTCCAGTCGCCGGCGCCGAACGGCTGCGCGAGCTGTGCGCAGTGGCGCGGGTCCCAGCTCTCGTCGATGCCGTTCAGGATGCCGGTCAGCTGGTCGGCGTCGGAGCGCACGCGCAGCAGGCCCTCCAGCCCGCAGCCGAGCTCGGCGGTGGTGATCTCCCTCGCATAGGTCGCGCTGACCGTGGTCAGATGCGAGGCGTAGACGAGGCCGCCCTTGAGGAAGGACAGCTTGTCGTAGAACTCCAGCCCGTCGATGTGGAATGAGCTTTCCGGTGCGCCGATCCGCCGCAGCGAGTCCCGCGGAAACAGGCCCTGATAGGCGAGATTGTGGATGGTCAGGATCGATGGAATCCGCGCCTCGCGCCATGCGAGGTAGGCGGGTGTGAGCGCGGCCTGCCAGTCGTTGGCGTGAACGAGGTCCGCTGCCCAATTCTTGTCCAGCGTTCCGGCTGCAAGTTCGGCAGCGGCGGAGGCAAAGCGGCCGAAGCGGATGTCGTTGTCGGGCCAGTCGCGGCCGGACTCGTCGCCATAGGGATTGCCCGGCCGGTCGTAGAGCTGCGGACACAACAGCACGTAGACCGGCAGCCCGTCTTTGGTCGATGCGCGCCCGAGCGTGCAGGCCGGCATCTCGGCGAGGGCCTCGCATTGTCCAACGATTTCAATATGAGTGAACTGTTCGACGACATCCCGATAGCCGGGAAGCATGATCCTGACGTCGCTCCAGGAGCGGAGCGCCCGGGGAAGTGCAGCGGAAACGGCGCCGAGGCCGCCCACGCGGACGAAATCGTCCATCTCGGTCGTGACGAATAAGACCTTCAACAAGCGCCCTCGTTCCAGCCCGTGACAGGGCTCATGCAAGATCGGGTCCAATCTGCCTTTGAGTAAAATGCACGACGGCCCGCGGTCCCGGTCTGGACGAGACGCTTTCCTGTCAGGGCGGCTCACTTTAGGGTCGCGCGACGCCGAACAACGGAAACGACGAAGCTGGAGGAAGCCTTGGCCACGACAATAGCCGCTGACGATGAGGGGAATTTGACACGGAGCTTTGACGGCCTTCGCGTGCTCGATTTTTCGACCACGATCGCCGGACCTCATTGCACGCGGATGCTCGCCGACATGGGCGCGGAGGTGATCAAGATCGAGCCCGTCGAAGGCGAGACGATGCGGACGCGGCCGCCGGTGCGCAACCATTGCTCGACGGCGTTCGGCCAGCTCAATATCGGCAAGAACAGCCTCGTGCTCGACCTGAAGTCGCCGGCCGGCGTCGAAGCCGTGCGCCGGCTGATCGCGACCGCCGACGTGCTGGTGGAGAATTTCCGCCCCGGCGTGATGCGCCGGCTCAAGCTCGACTATGCCTCGATCCGCGACATCAATCCGAAGCTGATCTTCTGCTCGATCTCCGGCTACGGCCAGACCGGCCCGTCGGCGGAATTGCCGGCCTATGCGCCGGTGATCCATGCCGCCTCAGGTTACGAGATGGCGCATCTCGCCTACCAGCCGGGCCGCAGCCGGCCCGATTATTGCGGCATCTATCACGCCGACGTGCTGACCGGGGTCTATGCCTTCGGCGCGATCTCGGCGGCGCTCTATCAGCGCGGTGCCAGCGGCAAGGGCCAGCATATCGACGTCTCGATGCTGGAATCGATGCTGAGCCTGACCCTGAACGAGTTGCAGTGGTCGCAATTCGAGGTGAAGCAAACCCAGCGGCCGATGTTCGGCCCGATCGAAACCAGCGACGGTTACGTGATGGTGGCGATCGCCAGCGAGAAAACCTTCCAGAACCTGATGCAGGTGATCGGCCGGCCCGAATGGGTGTCCGATTCGCGCTTCGCCAAATATTCCGATCGGCGGGAGAATTGGGCGGGCCTGATGGAGGGCGTCGAGGCGTGGTCGCGGGCGGTCAGCACGCAGGCCTGTCTCGCCGCGCTCAATGAATATGGCGTGCCGTCGTCGGCCTATCGCACCGTGCGCGAGGCGCTCGCCGATCCGCAAATCGCCCATCGCGGTGCGCTGGCCGAGGTTGAGGACGGCGGTGGCAGCTTCAAGGTGCTCAATCTGCCGTTCCGGATGTCCGGCGCTGCGGTCGGTGCGGCCAAGCGGATGTCGACGCTCGGCGAGCACACACTGTCCTATCTGAAGGAGATCGGGCTCTCCGACGATCAGATTGCCGGCTTCGCATCGCAACCGGCAAAAACCGTGCGCAGCTAGAGCATGATCCGGACCCGGAGGGCCGCATTGGCGCAACGGGGATGCCGGTTTCCCGAAGGATCGTGCTCAAAGAGCTAGACGAGATCATGATGCAGGTCCACGTGATCGCATCGTGATCTGCCTGCGGCTTTTCATCCGTTTTACGGTCTTGTCGCGCGCGGCGATTCCGGACAAGCTGCCTCCCAACGTACGACGATCCGGAACACCGGACGTCGCCCATTCGGGAGGGAGCATCGATGAAGCTGGCCGGGCGCGCGCACGCAGTTGCGCGCATATTTCTTGTGGCGGGATTAGGTGCAGCGGCGTTCGCTGCACCGGCCCATGCGCAGAAGCAGGGCGGCACGCTTACCGTCGGCCAGGAGCTGGACATACCGGGCTTCGACCCGCTCAAGGTCGGCGTTTACGATACATCGGCCAACACCGCGGCAGCCTCGATCTTCGACACGCTGATGACGCTCGACGAGAAGGGCGAGCCGAAGCCGAAGCTCGCGCTGTCCTGGGAGCATTCCGAGGACTTCAAGACCTGGACCATCAAGCTGCGGCCCGGCGTCAAATTCCACGACGGCACGCCGTTCAATGCGCAGGCGGTGAAGGAGAATTTCGACCGCCAGAAGGATCCGGCCAACAAGTGCCGCTGCGCGTTCTACATTACCAGCATCAAGAGCGTGGACGTCGTCGATGACCTCACGGTGCGCTACAATTTCAGCGACCCGGCGGTGAACTTCCCGGCGACGCAATCGATCCAGAGTTCCAACAATGTGATGCAGTCGCCGACCGCGTGGAAGACCAAGGGCGACGATTACAATCGCAACCCGGTTGGCACCGGTCCCTACATCCTGAAATCCTGGAACGCTGGCGATCGCATGGTGCTGGAGAAGAACCCGGACTATTGGGACAAGGGCAAGCCCTATCTCGATCGCATCATCCTGAAGCCGCTGCCGGACGCGCAATCGCGCTTCGCCTCGCTGCAATCGGGCGAGGCCGACATCGTCTGGGACGACGAGGCCGACGCCGACAACATTATCAAGGCGCGCAAGGACACCAGTCTAACCGTGCATACGTATGAAGGCTCGGGGGCTGCAGTCGCTGCCTTCAACACCAAGGTCCCGCCGTTCGACGATGTGCGCGTGCGCCAGGCGCTGGTGATGGCGCTCGACCGCAACAAGATGTCGCAAGCGATTACCAATGGCCTGGCGCGACCGGCCAGCAATCCCTACGGCGACGGTTCCTGGGTGAAGTGCAAGGATGATGGCGCGTTGCCCTACGATGTCGAAAAGGCCAAGGCGCTGCTCAAGGATTACGGCAAGCCGGTCGAGTTCAAGATGCTGGTCACGGCGACGCCGCGCGGCCGCACCGGCGGTCAGGTCCTGCAGCAATTCTGGAAGCGCATCGGCGCCAATATGGAGATCGAGCAGGTCGATCAGGCGACCATTCCGCCGCGCGCCTTCATGCGCCAGTTCCAGCTCACACCGTGGCGCATCGTCGATCTCGCCGATCCCGATCCGCAGATGTACGCCAATTTCCACACCGGCAGCCCGGTCGCGCTGGCGAATTACTCCAATCCGGAACTCGACCGGCTGCTTGAGCATGCGCGAACCACCGCCGATGTCGCCCAGCGTACCGAGGACTATTGCGCGATCAGCCGCCTGATCAACAAGGAGGCGATCTGGTTCTGGACCTTCCAGAACACCTACTACGCGATCTCGAGCGTGAAGGTGAAGGGCGTGCCGAAAATGTTCAACGGAGTGCTCGACGTCTCCTACGCCTGGAAGGAATAGCCTTTTATGCTGTTCTTTGTCGCGCGCAGGCTCCTGTACCTGGTGCCGGTGCTGATCGCGGTCTCGGTCCTGACCTTCGTGATCGCGTCGCTGCTGCCCGGCGATCTGGCCTACGTGATCCTCGGCGACCAGGCGACGCCTGAGAATGTCGCGGCCCTGCGTCACGACTTGGGGCTCGATCAGCCGATCTGGCTGCGCTATCTCAGCTGGCTGTGGCACATCCTGCAGGGTGATTTCGGACGATCGTTCCGCACCGGGCAGACCGTGTGGCAGGCGGTCAGCGAGCGCGTCCCGGTGTCGTTCGAACTGATGATCCTCGCCGAGCTGATCGGGCTTGCGATCGGCGTGCCGCTGGCAATCGCCTGTGCCGCCAAGGCGGGCTCCGCGTTCGACCGTTTCATGACCGGCTCGGCCTTCGGCATGCTGTCGGTGCCGACCTTCCTGTCCGCGATCCTTCTGATCTATTTGTTTGCGGTCGAGCTGCGGCTGTTGCCGGCGACCGGCTACGTGCCGTTCACCGAGGACCCCGTCGCCAATCTGCGCTTCATGGTGCTGCCGGCGCTGACGCTCGGGCTTGCGGAATGGCCGGGCATCATGCGCGTGCTGCGCTCCGACATGATCGCAGCGCTGCAGGAGGATTATATCGCGCTCGCCAAGGCGAAGGGCCTGAAGCCGTCGCGCATTCTGTTCGTGCATGCACTGAAGCCGTCGTCGCTGACGCTCGTCACCATCACCGGCATCAATATCGGCCGTCTGATCGGCGGCGCCGTGATCGTCGAATCGATCTTCGCATTGCCGGGGATCGGCCGTCTCCTGGTCGGCGCGATCTATACCCGCGACCTCATCATCCTGCAGGGCGTGGTGCTGCTGGTCGCCGCGGGCTTCGTGATCATGAACTTCATCGTCGACTTGCTTTACGCCGTGCTCGACCCGAGGATCCGCCATGGCCACGCTTGAGCTCAGCCTCGACGAGGCCGGTGCGACGACGGCGCGGCGCCGTCGCCGGCTCGGCATGCTGTTCTGGTTGGCGATCGGCTGGATGGTGCTGGTGTTCGCGGTCGCGATCTTCGCCGACCTGCTGCCGCTGTCGAGCCCGACCGACATGGACATGCTGGATCGGCGGGCGCCGGTTTCGGCCGAGCATTGGCTCGGCACCGACGGCCTCGGCCGGGATGAATTGTCGCGGCTGATCTATGGCGCGCGCATTTCGCTGATCGTCGGCCTCTGCGCACCCATGATCGGTGTCACCATCGGCGGCGCGCTCGGCATCCTCGCCGGCTATTTCCGCGGCCGATTCGAATCCGTCGTGGTCGGCGGCATGGATGTGCTGCTGGCATTCCCGCCGCTGATCCTGGCGCTTGCGGTCACCGCCTATCTCGGCCAGTCGATCTTCAACCTGACCTGCATCCTCGGCGTGCTCGGCATTCCGGCCTTCATGCGGGTGGCGCGGGCGGCGACGCTGACGCTGGCACGGCGTGAATTCGTCATCGCGGCGCAGGCGCTCGGCGCCACCCATGCGCGCATCCTGCTGCGCGAGCTGCTGCCCAACGTACTGTTGCCGCTCATCGCCTTCTTCCTGCTCGGCGTCGCCGTCACCATCGTGGTCGAGGGCTCGCTGTCCTTCCTCGGCCTCGGCGTGCCGCCGCCGATATCGAGCTGGGGCAGCATGATCGGGGAGGGGCGTGAAAGCCTCGAGGTGGCGCCGCAGCTCGCCTTCATCCCGGCGATCGCGATGTTCCTGACGGTGCTCTCGTTCAACCTGATCGGCGACACCATGCGCGCGCTGACCGACCCCCGGCAGGGTGCGCTATGAGCGGTGTGCTGCTTTCGGTCGAGGACGCGGTGGTCGACCTGCCGACGCCGCGGGGCAATCTGCGGGCGGTCGATCATGTCGATCTCGCCGTCGGCGCCGGCAAGACGCTCGGCATTGTCGGCGAATCCGGCTGCGGCAAGACCATGCTGTCGCGAGCCGTCCTGCAGCTGCTGCCCAAGAAGGCCAAGCTGTCCGGCCGCGTGATGTTCGACGGGCAGGATCTCACGACGCTGTCGGCGGAGAAATTGCGCAAGCTGCGCGGCCGTTCGCTCGCCGTCGTGTTCCAGGATCCCATGACATCGCTCAATCCGGTGCTGACCATCGGCACCCAACTGATCGAGACCATCCAGGAACATCTCGAGCTCGATCTGGCCCAGGCCAGGCAGCGCAGCATCGAACTGCTTACGGCGGTCGGCATTCCCGCGCCCGAGCAACGGCTGACGCAATATCCGCACCAGCTCTCCGGCGGCATGCGCCAGCGCGTCGCGATCGCGGTAGCGCTGTCCTGCGAACCGAAGCTCCTGATCGCGGACGAGCCGACCACCGCGCTCGACGTCACGATCCAGGCGCAGATCCTCGATCTCCTGGCACGCGAGCAGCAGCGCCGTCATATGGCGATGATCATCATCACGCATGACCTCGGCGTGGTCGCCGGCCGTACCGACGAGGTCGCGGTGATGTATGCGGGGCGCGTCGTCGAGCGCGCGCCGACGCCGGCCTTGTTCAAGCAGATGAGGATGCCTTACACCGAGGCGCTGCTCGCCGCACTGCCGAAGCTCGACGTGCCGCCGCATACGCCGCTGCCGGCGATTTCGGGACGGCCGCCCGATCCGACCCGGCCGCTGAAGGGCTGCTCGTTTTCGCCGCGCTGCCGCTATTCCACCGGGCGCTGCAGCACGGAGAAGCCGCGGCTCAGTCCGGCAGAGACACCAGAGCATCTCTATGCCTGCTTCCATCCGATCACGGCGAGGCGCGTCGCATGATGTTGCAGGCCGCATCCAATCCGCTGATGAAAGTGGAAAACCTCGTCGTCGAATATTCGGTGGGGGGCAAGACCATCCATGCCGTCTCCGATGTCAGCCTCGAGATCGCGCGTGGCGAGACGCTGGGGCTGGTCGGCGAATCCGGGTGCGGCAAGTCCACGCTCGGCCGCGCCGTGCTGCAATTGCGCCAGGCGGTCTCCGGCAAGGTGCTGTTCGACGGCCACGATCTCACCATCCTGAAGGGCGAGGCGCTGCGCAAGATGCGCCGGCGCGTGCAGCTGATCTTCCAGGACCCGATTGCCTCGCTCAATCCGCGGCGGCGGATCGGCGACATCGTCGCCGAGCCGCTGGTGATCGCGGGCGTCAAGGATCCCGAGGAACGCCGGCGGCGCGTCAGCGAGGCGCTGTCGGCGGTCGGGCTCGACCCCGCGCTGGTGAGCGGGCGCCTGCCGCACGAATTCTCCGGCGGACAATGCCAGCGCATCTGCATCGCCCGCTCGCTGGTGCTCAATCCGGAATTCGTGATCTGCGACGAGCCGGTGTCCGCGCTCGACGTCTCGATCCGTGCGCAGATCCTCAATCTGCTGGAGGAGATGAAGGCACGTTACGGCCTGACCCTGCTGTTCATCGCCCACGACCTCGCGGTGGTGAAGGCGGTCTCGGATCGCGTCGCAGTGATGTATCTCGGCCGGCTCTGCGAGGTCGGTCCGTCGGAGCAGCTGTTTGCACGGCCGGCGCATCCTTATACCGCGCTGCTCATCGAAGCGATTCCGGTGCCCGATCCGGATGTCCGGCCGACCCAGAGCGTGCCGGTCGGCGAGCCGCCGTCGCCGATCGCGCCGCCGTCGGGCTGTCGCTTCCGCACCCGCTGCCCGCGGGCCGATGCACGCTGTGCCAGCGAGGTGCCGGAACTGCGCGTGGTTGCGCCCGGCCAGTTCGCGGCTTGCCATCATCCGCTGATCTGAATAGTCACGCCTCTGAATAGTGGCGCGTTGGCATTCGAGCGAGCTGCATGGCGGCTTGCTCGAAAATGGGGTCTTGAGCGTTTGTCCCGGGCGGGCAGGCGTGGCAAGGTCCGCCTCAAGAACAAGTTTCGGGAGAACAGCGATGAAGAGTTTCCAGGTCGTCGATTTCAACGCCCCCTTGAAAGAGGTCGATCAGCCGACGCCGCAGCCGTCGGGCACGCAGGTGCTGATCAAGGTCAAGGCCGCCGGCGTCTGCCACAGCGACCTGCATATCTGGGAGGGCGGTTATGATCTCGGCCATGGCCGCAAGCCGCTGTCGCTGAAGGACCGCGGCGTCTCGCTGCCGCGCACGATGGGCCATGAGACGGTCGGCGAGATCATAGCCTTCGGGCCGGATGTGAAGGACGCCGACAAGGGCGGCCTCAAGGTCGGCGATGTCACGCTGGCCTATCCGTGGCTCGGCTGCGGCAAATGCCCGACCTGCCTCGGCGGCGACGAGAACATGTGCGCGATCAAGCCGAATGCGCTCGGCGTCTATTGCGACGGCGGCTATGCCGATCACATGACGGTGCCGCATCCGAAATACCTGCTCAACCTCGACGGGCTCGATCCGGTCACGGCCGCGCCTTATGCCTGCTCTGGAGTCACGACCTACAGCGCGCTGAAGAAGGTCGAGAAGGATCTCGACACGCCGATCGTGATCTTCGGCGCCGGCGGTCTCGGCCTGATGGCGCTCTCGCTGTTGAAGGCGATGGGCGGCAAGGGCGCGATCGTGGTCGACATCGACGTCAGGAAGCGCGAGGCGGCCGAGGCCGCCGGTGCGCTCGCGACCGTCGACGGCAAGGCGCCCGACGCGCTGGAGCAGCTCATCAAGAAGGCCGGTCAGCCGATCCGCGCAGCGATCGACCTGGTCGGCAATGCCCAGACCTCGCAGCTCGGCTTCGACTGCCTGACCAAGGGCGGCAAGCTCGTGATCGTCGGCCTGTTCGGCGGCGGTGCGACCTGGGCGCTGCCGCTGATCCCGATCAAGGCGGTCACCATCCAGGGTAGCTATGTCGGCAATCTGCGCGAGACGCAGGAGCTGCTCGACCTCGTCCGGACCAAGAAGA
This sequence comes from Bradyrhizobium sp. B124, assembly GCF_038967635.1. Taxonomy (NCBI): domain Bacteria; kingdom Pseudomonadati; phylum Pseudomonadota; class Alphaproteobacteria; order Hyphomicrobiales; family Nitrobacteraceae; genus Bradyrhizobium; species Bradyrhizobium sp. B124. Next base: position 8,455,641 of record NZ_CP152413.1, read on the forward strand.
TCCCGGCGATCCCGGTCACGCCGATGCCGCTGGCAAAGGCGAACGAGGCGCTGACCAATCTGCAGAAGGGCCAGCTGGTCGGCCGCGCCGTGCTGACGCCGTAGACCAGTCACCGTCATTCCGGGATGGTGCGCCAGCACCAGACCCGGAATCTCGAGATTCCGGGTTCGACGCTGCGCATCGCCCCGGAATGACGATCATCTTTCGGGAGTCCCCATGTCCGCCAACGACGCACTCCATATCGCAGTTCTCGGTGGCGATGGCATCGGTCCCGAGGTAATGGCGCCGGCGCTTGAAGTGCTGCGCAGGATCGAGGCGTCGTCCGGCCTCAAATTCCGCTTCACCGAGGCGCCGGCCGGCGCTGGCCATTACAAGGAGACCGGCAAGTCGATGCCGGAGAGCACGGTCCGGCTGTGCGAGGAGGCCGACGCGATCCTGCTCGGGGCCTGCGGTCTGCCGTCGGTGCGCTACCCCGATAACACCGAGATCGCGCCGCAGATCGAGTTGCGGATGATCTTCGATCTCTATGCCGGCGTGCGGCCCGCGCGGTTGATCCCTGGCGTGCCGAGCACGATCGTCGGTGCCGATCAGAAGGGCATCGACCTCGTCGTGATCAGGGAATCGACTGAGGGCCTGTTCGCCTCGATGGGCAAGGGCGTCGTCACCGACAGCGAGGCGCGCGAGACCATGGTGATCACGCGCCGAACATCGGAGCGGCTGTTCGAGTTCTCGTTCCGGCTTGCCGAACGCCGCAAGGCGCGCGGCCGCGTCGGCGGCGGGATGACCTGCGTCGACAAGGCAAACGTGTTCAAGGCGTTCGCGTTCTTCCGCAGCATCTTCGACGAGGCCGCACAGCGTCATACCGACGTCAGGGCTGACCATCTCTACATCGACGCGGCGGCGGCTGCGCTGGTGAAGCGCCCCTGGGACTTCGACGTCATGGTGACCGAGAACATGTTCGGCGACATCCTGTCCGACCTCACCGCAGGCTTGATCGGCGGCATGGGCATGGCGCCGTCGGCTGACATCGGCGACCGCTACGCGGTGTTTCAGCCGTGTCACGGCACGGCGCCCGACATCATGGGGCAGGGCAAGGCCAACCCGACTGCGATGATCCTGTCGGCTGCGATGATGCTGGACTGGCTCGCCGACAAGCACTCTCTCGAGAGCGCTGCGGAAGCTGCTGAAAGCATCGAGCGGGCCGTCGACAAGGTCTATGCCGGCGGCATCAAGCCGTTCGAATTTGGCGGCAGCAACGGTACCGCTGATGTCGCGAAGGCCGTGCTGGCGGCGCTTTGACGGCGACGAGACCGAGCCCGCCTCGTTCCGCCGCGCTGGCTGACCGGAGCCGTTACGGCAGCAGCGTTGCGTCGCCGTCGAACGGGCCGGCGTACCAGGCGCTCTCGTCTTCGAGGGCGCGAGCCAGGCCCTCGTCCGTCGTCTTGTAGACGAGCGGATCGGTCGGGTAAGTCCTGACGTAGGGATTCCATCTCATCAAGATCTGCCGGATATGTCCGGGCACGCCGACCAGCTCGAAGAGATGACCGCCCGAAGCGACCGCGTTCGCATAGGCCGCCTCGAGCAGCGCCTCGGTCACGTCTGTGTCATCCTGCTCAACCAGGATGTCGGCGAGCATCGACCGTCGCAAACCTGTCTGGCGGTCGACCGCATGCAGAACGACGGCATACCCCGCCAAGCGCTGGAATCGATGGCAGCAAAGCACGGCAACCGTCGAAGAGCTCCCAGGGAGCGTGAAGTGCCACCTGAGAGAGGCGGGACTTCGGTCGGCCAGCAACCGAGGGGCCTCGCCCAATTTGCGTCGCCACAGCGCTTCGAATTCGTCCCCGATGTCCTTCACATCGATTTCCGTTACTTTGCTGGTCAGACGGCCCCGTGGCCCGCGGCGGAGCGAATCCAAACGCATGGCCGACGAGGCAAGGAAAGCTCCGACAGACTCCATTCCGCTCCCGACGTCGAACTTCGCTGCGAGCACCCGCGCGAACTGACGGACATCCAGGATCCAGAACAAGATCTTGTCGTAGTCGGGGTCAGGCAACGACCTGGCATGAAGGGCTTTTGATTGATTGACCACCGATGCTGTCGAGTGCGTGATGACAAGGAGATCGATATCTCGCTGCCGAAAGAACGAAGCCAGCAGGCCGATGCAGCGCGTGCGGTACGCCGGCTCGATCACGAGGCCAGCTGCTGTCGCGGCGAATATCGTTCGGCTTTCGAGCTGGTAGAGCACGGGAATGTTTCCCTGGTACCCGACAATTCCCTGCGCGGTCTCCAGCACCCACCCCATGCTGGGCCGCGATTTGGCGGCGGCCATCGCGGGATTTTTTCGCCAGAGCCGATCCCAGTTCTCCGGGCTGTCTTTCGCAAGTCCCCCGCGTTCCTTTAGCCTCGCGACGCTTTCGAAATCCGCGAACCGGACCTCCCGCTGCTTCGCCGGCGCCAACGCGATTCCGGAGAGCGGCGCCGCTTCGGCTGGAGCGGACGCAGGACGGCGCCGGCGTTTCAGGAGTCGGAGCAGGATATCGGCGGCGTGATATTTGGAGCGTGCCTGATTTTGCGCCGGCGCACGGGTCCCCGCCATCAATCCCTCCCTAGCCGAATGGCGGCGACGACCCGGTGGCGCCATTTCGCCACCGAGGCTGCGTCAATTGCTCGGACACGAACAGGCACAGGGGGCCGATCAGCGTCATCTGTTCTGGATCGAGGTTCTCGAAATCGATCTCCCCGTCGAAGTACTCGCCCGCCGCCATCATCATCTCGACGAAGGCGAGCGAGTCGAGCGCCCCCGACAGCAGCAGGTCGTAGTCGTCGGGGAGATCGCGTAAAGGACGTCGTCCGCGGTCCTCCAGCTTCCGGTTGAGGAAGGCTCCGAAGAACGCGCGGACGTCATCCGTGGTCGGACCGCTCATTGGCTGTCTCCCAAAACCGCCGGCATGGCCTTGCGGTCGTATTTTCCGTTGACGTTGCGTGGCAACCGGTTGCGGACGTGCCATCGTCTCGGGACCATGTAGTCTGGCAGCCGGGCGGCGACCGCCGCGCGAAGCCGGTTGAGATCAACCGGCCCGCCTTCGATGAGCACTTCGATGCCGCCATAGCCGCTCGACGTGACGGGCCAGCCGATCGCCACGACGCCGTCGACGCCCGAGGCCTCGCGCACCACGGCTTCGACCTCGCCGAGCTCCACCCTGTGGCCGAGGATCTTCACCTGCGAGTCCATGCGGCCGAGATGGGTCAGGGGGCCATCACCAGCGGGCCGGCGCACGCGGTCGCCGGTGCGGTAGAACATCTCCTGCCGTCCGGGCGGGACGACGAAGACTGCGGCGGTCTTCTCGGGATCCTTCCAGTAGCCGAGCGACATCTGCGGACCGCTCATCAGCAGTTCGCCGTCCGCGCCCGGCCCGACCTCGTTCAGATGCTCGTCGACGACGAGCACGTTCATTCCCGGGAATGGCGCGCCGATCGGCACGATGCCCATCTCCGCTTCGAGTGGCGCGCGCTTCGGATCCCACCGGTAGCCGGTGCACGCGATGGTCAGCTCCGTCGGCCCGTAGAGGTTCTCTACGACGCTGTTCGGCGCGGCCATCGCCCAGGCCGCGACGCTAGCCACGGGCAGCGGCTCGCCGCAGAACAGGCTCAGCCTGACCGAGGGAAACCCTCCCGGCTTCAGCAGGCCGGACTGCTTCATCAGCGCGACCATCGAGGGCACGGAGAACCAGACCGTCAGCCCCTGGTCGCGGATGAACCGCCCAGGATTGATCAGCGTCTTCTGCGAGGGGCAGCACACGCAGGCGCCGCGTTCCCACGCCACGAACATGTCGGATGCCGACAGGTCGAACGTCATGTCGAACGTCTGCGAGACAATGTCCAGCTCCGTGACGGCGAAGCGCTCCGCAGCATGGTCGACATAGGCTGCGACGTTGCGGTGCGCGACCATTACTCCCTTCGGCACGCCGGTGCTGCCGGAGGTGAACAGCAGATAGGCGATCGCGTCCTCGCGCGCGTCCGGCTCGCGCCAGTCGGCGCACTCTTCGAGATCGGCAGCTCCGACGATGATGTGCAAGGGCCATCGTTCGCGATAGGGGCGGGGATTCTCGAGACCGGGCGCGATCACGAGCAGCGGTTCGTTCACGCCCGCCATGAGCGCGTCCATTTGCGGCAAGGATTCCGCATCGACGATGATTGATCGGCACTCCGAGCGGACGAGCATCGACCTGGTCCGCTCGACCGGGAAGGTGCGGTTCAGCGGCACGTAGCCGTTTCCGGCCAGAAGCGATCCGAGCACGCCGGCGAACGCCGTCGCGCTGCGATGCGCGAATACGGCGGTGAGAGGCGTCGATGACCCTTCGCGATGCGCCTGGATGCAGGCTGCGATGCGGACGGCGACCTCGCGCAGCTGCCGATACGACAGCGACGTGCCCTGCGCGACGACGGCAGGACGGTCGGGAAACAGTTTCGCCGAGCGCAGGAAGCCCGTCCACAATCCCGGCCGTGATCCGTCCGCGCGCAACTCCATCGAACGATTGCCTAGCCTAGCCTGGGAGGCCCTGACGCGTCGGATCGCGAAGCGCTGACGACTTCAGACGCCGGGCCTTCGTCAGCGCCTGTCCGAAGACCTCGCCCGTATGGACCAGTTCCTCGCGGGTGGGTGGAATGTCCAGGATGAACGTCCCGTAGCCGGCCCCGGCGTAGCGCGCGAGTTCGTCGGAGACGACCCCGTAGTCGCCGACCAAATACGGGCAGAAGGTCTTGTAGTTTTCGAACGGCACCAGCCAATAGGGCGTGTCCTGGGCGGCCGTTTCGGCTGCGAGATCGGACATCTGCTTGTGCCACGCCGAATCCGAGACCTTCATGGCCAGCTTGTGCGCCAGTTGCCCCTTCTTGTCGGTCGGGAAGCGTTCGTGCGCGACGCGCCAGGCCTCTTCGGCGTTCGCGCGGGCGATGATGCCGACGCGCACGCCCGAGCCGACGCAGTCATCGTCGGCCTGCCCGTACTCTGCGGCCGGCTTGGGATACTTCACCGGCGTCGCGCCCAGGGCCTTGGCGGCCGCGAGCCCCGCTTCCGAGGAGCCCGACACGAATATGCCGGGCAGCAATTCCCGCGGCAGCGGTGGGGTCATCCGCAGATTGCGGACGGCATGGAATTGCCCTTCGAGGGTCACCGGTTCGGCGTTCTCCAGTAGCAGCTTGATGATGCCGGTGTATTCGACGAGCCTCGCGTACCGCTTGTCGTGCGCCGTCGCATCGCCGAGCGCTGCAAGCTCGGTCGTGTAGCCGCCCGCGACCATGTTCAGATAGAGCCGGCGTCCGTACATATGCGCGAACGAACTCACCATCTTGGCGACGCTGTATGGGTGCATGTAGACCGGCTGCACCGCCACCAGCGGACAGAGCTCCCGGGTGCTCTGCAAGATGATTTGCGAGACGAGCCAGGGATCGACTAGGGAATTCTCCGTGTAGACCAGGATGCCCTTGCATCCCGCCTCTTCGCTCCAGCGGGCGACGGCCTGCACCCGTTCGACATAGTCGGCCGCCTGCACCGCGCCGGATTGCGGGCACGTGCTGAAGACGTCGAACCGAATGTCGGAAAACGTATCCATCATCCACCTCCGTCCAAACGGCGTCGAAACGCCTTGGCTGGTGGAGAACGGGGGCATGGTAGCAGATGCGTTCGTGAGCTCCCCCGACGCAAAGGTGGTACTCCGTCAAGCGATGGGAACGGATGCCCGGTCGACTATTCGGGGGCGGCGCACTGCACTTTTGCGGACCTTGATTTCCGCGGCCTCTCTGCAACGATGCTGCGGCACCTGCTCGATTTTCCCTTGAGCGTGATCCGTCCAGGGGGTGTTGAATATGACGAAAGTCATCGGCATCAGTGGATTCGAGAGCTCGATCCCCTTCAAGCGGAAGCACTGGCCGGGCCTGGAGGAGCGCGAATATCGGATCTCACAGGGCCACGATTCCGCCGCAGTGCTGGTGGTCGACGGCAGGATCGTCGCCGGTGCCGCCGAAGAGCGCTTCAACCGCAAGAAACACACCGGTGATTTCCCGATCGGCGCTGTCAGCTACTGCCTGGAGACCGCTGGCCTGAAGCCGCCCGACATCGACGTGATCTCTCACGGCTTCGACTATGCGCCCTACAAGGCCGCGTTCATGCTGGATCCGACCTCCGCCCGGCAATACAGGGAGGTCTTCTCGCGCGAAAAACTGCTCTCGCAAGTGGATGAGCACCTGCCCGGATTTCCGGCCCGCAAGGTCCACCACGTCAACCATCATCTGTCCCACGCCGCCAGCGCCTACTACACCTCCGGCTGGAACGAATGCCTGGTGGTGATCCTCGACGGCATGGGCGAGGTCCACGCCGTCACCGTCTATCACGCGCACGACAACGCGATCGACAAGCTCGCGGAAATCACCGCCCAGGATTCGATCGGCATCCTCTATTCCACGCTGACGCTGCATCTCGGCTTCGATTTCAACTCCGACGAATACAAGATCATGGGCCTCGCTCCCTACGGCGATCCCGCCCGCCACCGCGCTTTTTTCGAGCGGACCGTGGAGCTGCGCGACGACGGCCTGATCAGGATTCCGCTGCTCCGCCTCAATACCGAGCGCCATGATCGCGAAACCTACGGCGCGACGCGACGTCATCTCGGTGAGTATCTGATCCCGGCACGCGCGCCCGACGGCGACGTCACCGACGACCATCGCGACGTCGCCGCAGCGCTGCAGGAATGCCTCGACAGCGTCATGCTCCACATCTGCGGTCATTTCGGCCGCAGCACCGGCCTGCGCAGGCTCGCGATGGCGGGCGGCGTCGCGCTCAACTGCACCGCCAACGGCCGCCTGCTGCAGTCCGGCCTGTTCGACGAGATCTACGTCCAGCCGGCCGCCGGCGACGATGGCTCCGCGCTCGGCGCGGCGCTCTGGTCGGCATCGCGCGACGCTGGCGTGAAGAACGTCCGGATGCCGGTCCCCTTCCTCGGCCCCGCACCCACGCAAACCGAGATCTACAGGGCGCTGGCCGACACCGTCGGCCGCATCGAGGTTACGCGCTTTCCTGATCTCGACGAGACCTGCGCAGCGGCGGCCAGGCTGATCGCCGCCGGACGCGTGCTCGGCTGGTACCGCGGACGCATGGAGTTCGGCCCCCGCGCCCTCGGACACCGCAGCATCCTGGCCGATCCCGGTCATCCTGACATGCGTGACCGCATCAACGCGATGGTCAAGATGCGCGAAGCCTTCCGCCCGTTCGCGCCGGCGGTCAGCCTCGAGCAGGTGCATGACTGGTTCGAGGTGCCGAAGGGGCTCGAGCTTCCCTACATGATCATGACCGCCGACGTGCGTCCCGAGCACCGCGCCGCGCTGCCGGCGATCACGCATGTCAACGGCTCGGCCCGGGTGCAGACGGTTGGCGTCAGGGACAATCCGGAATTCCACGCGTTGCTGCGAGCGGTCGGCCGGGCGACCGGCCGCGAAATGGTGCTGAACACGAGCTTCAACGTGAAGGGGCAGCCGATCGTCAACACGCCGCGCGAGGCCATCGACACCTTCCTCGGCACCGGCATCGAGTATCTCTTCCTCGAGAACATGCTCGTCCGCCGCGCGGGACAGACGTAGCCGGCACTGGCGCGAAAAGGTGAGGGGGCCGAAGCCCCCTCGCTGACGACTAGCGCCGGTGTCCGCCGTGATGTCCGCCGCCGTGATGTCCGCCGCCATGGTGGCCGCCGTGATGACGGTGCCCGTGATGATGATGACGGGGGTAGAAGTGCGGACGATGATGCCATCCGTGATGGCGCGGTCCGTAGCCGTAGCCCGGTTGCCAATAGCAGCGGCCCCAGCGATCGCAGACCTGGCGCACCTTGTCGACATTGGACGTTTCGCCTGCGATGTGGCTGGCCTGCGGAAGCCCGTTCGGCATCGCCGATGCCGCACCGGACATCAACGCTGCGCTTCCGAGCGCGGCCAGTCCAATAATTGCAAGCTTGATATTCATTGAGATCTCCTTGGTTGAAGCCTGAAAACGTCCATGCGGCCGCTTCGTTGCTGCGACAAAAAAGCCAGGCAGGTGCACTCGGTTCTGGCGATGCCGGTTCAACGCAGCAAATGCGGGAGTTGTGAGGTCGCTCCGTGCGCGGGCGACAATTGGCCGCGCGACAGAATGGCGAGGCGCAAACAATACGTGATGACCTTTGGTGGCGCTTCGCGGAAAAGTGCTCTACTGCGCGGTCGGCGGATGTTCGGCGGCCTTGTTGAAGAAAGCAGCTTCCTCGGCGGTGGCTTCGAGGAGTTGTTGGTCCTGGTCGTAGACGTCGTTGCGGAACTGGACGGTCCGGTCCTTCGTCATCCACGCCGTGAGGTAGATCCAAGCCACCGGCACCTTCTTCAGCATGCGGACATCCTGGCGCTGTCCGGTGGCGATCGCGGCATCGATGGCAGCGCGGGTCCACTGCGGCTGGTCTTTCAGCAGCCATGCCGCGAGATCGCGGACATTGTCGACGCGCGAGCAGCCATGCGAATCGAAGCGATAGTCGTCGTTGAACAGGCTGTGCTGATTGGTGTCGTGCATGTAGACCGAATAGGAATTCGGCATGTCGATCTTGACCGCGCCGAGCGCATTCCATGCGCCGCTCTGCTGACGCACCGTGATATTCGGCGTGTGATCGCCCGACCAGTCGACCGAACGCGGATCGATCGGGTTGTCGTGGGCGTCGAGCACGTCCATGTGCATGCGCGACAGGTAGGCCGGATCCTTGCGCATATGCGCCGCGATCTCCGTCCTCGTGATCGATGACGGCACCGTCCAGGTCGGATTGAGAATGACGTCGGTGATCTCGGACGTCAGCGTCGGCGAGGGTTTCTCGGTCTTGCCGACGATCACGCGGTAGCGCCGCACGACCTTGTCGTCCTCGACGGCCTCGGCGAAGGTGGCGGGAATGTTGACGACGACATAGCGCTGCCCGAACTGGAAATCCATCTGGTCAAGCCGCTCTAGCGAGGCCTCGAGCTGCTTGATCCGCTTCTGCACGGGAACGTTGAGTGCAGCCAGCGTCCGCGGCGTCACCGAGCCGGTCGCCGCGAGCCCGTGGCGTGTCTGGAAGCGCTTCACCGCGCCGGCCACGACTTCATCATAGGAGCCGGTGGCCTTGTCGGCGGCAAGGTCGCCGGTGATGATCAGACGGTTGCGCAGCAGATCGTCATGGGCGCCCTGGACGCCCAACGCAAATCTCGCGTCCGTGGGGATCGTGGGCCAACCGCCGCGGGCGGCGAGATCGGAATAGCTCTTCACCACGTCGCGAATGCGCTGTGCGCTGCCCTGGTCGTAGGTCGGCTCGCGCGACAGCGCGAGCGCGGCAGCCGATCGCGTTTCCGCGACCGAGGTCGACGCGGCCGGCTTGGCCTGGCCTGGCTGGGTGGCCGCCGGTGCCGCAGCCGGCAAGGCATGATGAGGCGGGACTGCCGCAGTCGGGCCGGGCGCGCCGGTGGTTTGGGCGAATGCCGGTAGAGCCGCAAGCATCGTGGCTACGACGAGTGTCACTCTCTGCATATCTCGATTCTCCGGACTGCGTCGCTTGCGCGAAAAATCGGAAGGCACGGCCCCGGCCGCATGAATGGAGGGGGGGCGGCGCGTTCGTACGAAGGTGATGATCTATCCCGAGACCGTTGCGTCTTGATTAAGTTTTGGTTGCGATCGGAACATTACCGTGACCGTCGTGCCGGCCCAGGGCGGGCGCCATCGTCCGCATCGCGGCCGCTCGACCTTGTGGCGTACATTAACGCGGAGATCGCTCGCTCGCTGTGCCGAAGCCGAGGGCACGGACCTAGCGGCGCCGAACGGCAAAAGAAAAAGCGCTGCCATCGCCGATGGCAGCGCTTTGATATCTTCCCGGTCCGACCGGCGCGTGGCGATCCCAATGACCGGTCGCGGCCGATCCGCTCGCCCTGGTCGATCGCGTTCGCGGTGTCGCGATCGTACCTGTGCTGCCGTTCAGTCTTCGTTGGCGGCGATCGATTCCATCAGCGACACCAGTTGGCGCTGCACGGTCTGATCCTTGATCTTGCTGTAGGCGCGCAGCAACCGGAGGCTGAACGCGCTGTCGAGGAACAGCAGGCTCTCGACTTCGCGGGCCTTGTTGTCGCCGTCGTAGAAGAAGGTCACCGGCACGTCCAGCGCGGTCGCGATCTGCTGAAGGCGGGCGGCGCCAACGCGGTTCACGCCCTTCTCGTACTTCTGAACCTGCTGGAAGCTGACGCCCAGCTTGTCGCCGAGTTCCGCCTGCGAGATCTTCTGCTCGACACGGCGCAGACGAATCCGCTTGCCCAACTCAATGTCCGGCTTGCCGGCGCTGCGCTGCTTCATCTTCTTTGCTGCTGATCTGTTCATTCTTGTGACCCGTCCTTCAAATCGAGAATCCCTGGCCCGGTCGGGTCAGGGACACGTTCATGATGTACCGCGTTAAGCTCGAGTGGATCGTCAGTTCGTCCGAACGACGAAATCCAAGAAGATCGCGGGATGGTATCCAAACGCACTCGCGCATTGGAAGCACCCAAGTACCGAATCGGTCGACTACCTGTAGTCGACCGCACCAAGGTGTCTGTCGACACCCCGCCCTCTACATTTGGCAAAATATTGACCAAACCACAACTAGCGCGAGTTTGATCGACACAGATTTTGCGCGCATGCTTACTGGGCGGCAATGCACTGCGCCCGTAGTTCTACGGGCAGCCAATATTGTACGAGCGTCCTAGTATGGATGCAACCCCAGCTAGTGCATCCTGAGGTCGCGGCGACGGTCCGCGGTTGCTTGACTGAATCGCCGCCGATGCGAAAAGTTTGACGTAAGTCCAAGTCAGGCTTTCGGAATGTTGCTGGACAATTGCCCAAAAGTTCTGAATCATCGGGAACAATTGTGCGCCTACGGAAAGCCGGCGAACTCTGGCAGGAGAGGCCAAATGAAGCGGAAGAGGGGAACACCTCGACTCTACCTCGCAGCTTCGGGAGTGGAAGATATGCCGGTCGCAAATACGGAAGAACGGTTGCTGGCGCTGCTGGCAACCCTGGAAGAATGTCAGGCATTTCTGACTGACCGGGCGAACACGGAGACGGCGCGGCTGTTGTCCCTTGCCATCCTCGAGCTTCGGATGGAGCTGCACAAGGTGACGGATTCCGAGTTGAAGGCGCTGTGTGACATGATCGCGTCGGACGAGCCGGTGCAGGAACCGGCGTCCAGGCAGTTGCCGCCGTATCTGCGGCTGATCAAGTAAGCCCGCGCCCCGCGCCATGCGCGGGACGCTGCCGGCCCTGTGTCGCGTGGCTCAGCCCGCGGTCACGTCGACCGCCTCTGTGCCTTCGAGCACGCGCCGGGCCTTGTACCGGTCCAGGTCACCTTCCCAAGCCGCGACCACGACGGTGGCGACGCAGTTGCCGATCAGATTGCCGACGGCGCGCGCCATGCCGATGAACCAGTCAACCGAGAGCACCAGCACGAGGCCGATCGCCGGGATGCTTGGCACCGCATTGAGCGTCGCCGCCAGGATAACGATCGCCGAGCCCGGCACGCCGTGCGCGCCCTTCGATGTGATCAGCGACACGCCGAGCACCAGCAGCAGGTCGCCGAACGACAGCGGTGTGTTGGTTGCCTGCGCGATGAAGACGACCGCCAGCGTCAGATAGATCGAGAACGCATCGAGGTTGAACGAATAGCCGGTCGGAATCACGAGGCCGACCACCGAATCCTTGACGCCGAAATGCTCCAGCTTGCGCATCACCTGCGGCAGCACCGCGTCGGAGGATGCCGTGGCGACCACGATCATCAGCTCCTCGCGCAGGTAGCCGAGGAACTTGAGGATATTGATGCCGGCCAGCGCCATCACCCCGCCGAGCACGCCGAGCACGAAGATCGCGACCGACACGTAGAACAGCGCCACCAGCGACAGCAGCTGCTTCAGCGAGCCGACACCGTATTTGCCGACCGTGTAGGCGACGGCGCCGAGCACGCCGATCGGCGCGAAGCGCACGATCAGGCCCATGGCGCGGAACAGCACAGTCGAGACCGCGTCGATGAACGAGGTGATCTTCTCGCCCTTCTCGCCGCCGACCAGCGCCAGGCTGACGCCGAAGATGATGGCGAAGAACAGCACCTGCAGCACGTCGTTGCGCGACAGCGCGTCGAACGAGGTGGTCGGGATGATGTTGAGAAGGAAGCTGCCGATGCCTTCGCCCTTCAGCTTCTGCGCGTTGCTGGCATAGTTGCCGAGCGCCTTGGCATCCAGCGTCGAGGTATCGATGTTCATGCCGTGACCGGGCCCGAACAGGTAGGCCAGGATCAAGCCGACCACGAGTGCGACCGTCGTCATCGCCTCGAAATACACCAGCGCCTTGACGCCGACGCGGCCGACCTTCTTGAGGTCGCCGGCGCCCGCGATGCCGTGCACCACCACGCAGAACACGATCGGCGCCACGATCATCGAGATCAGCTTCAGGAAGGCATCGCTGAAGATCTTCAACCCGATCGCGAAATCGGGTGCGGCCATGCCGATGATGATGCCGAGCAGCAGCGCAACGAGCACCTGCACGAACAGCGATGTGTAGAGCGGCTTGCGTGCAACCGTGGCTTCCGCTGCGATGGTCGACATGAACTCCCCCTGTTTTTGGCCGGTGTTCTTGCCGGCCGATCCCACCCCATCTTAGCAACTTGCGTGCCAAGATGTCGCAGGATTGGGAGCCATTTACCCAGTCATTCGCCGGTTTCGAGGGTGCTGGTCACCGTGTAGACGACGCCGTGGGGCAGGAAATCCACCGTGGCCTCGCCGCCGAGCTGGTCGCGGGCGCTGCGCTCGATCAGCCGGGAGCCGAAGCCGCGCTGCACCGGCGCCGCGACCGGTGGTCCGCCGGCCTCTGTCCAGATCATCCGGAGCTTCGGCCCGGGACTCTCGTCAAGGATCTCCCAGTCCAGCGTCACCGTGCCGGTGTCATTGGACAACGCGCCGTATTTAGCGGCGTTGGTCGCCATCTCGTGCAGGAGCATCGACAGCACCAGAGCAAGCCGGGGCGACAGCGGCACGCGCGGCCCGAACATCTTGACCCGCTCGGCGGTGTTGTTCAGCAGATAGGGCCGCAGCACGCGGCTGACTACGTCCTGCAGGTCGGAGCCCTGCCATTTGTCGGTCGAGAGCAAATTGTGCGCCTCGGCCAGCGCGCCGAGCCGTCCCTCGAATTTCTCGCGCTCGGCGCGGCTCGCGCTGCGGAAGGTCTGCGTGGCGATCGATTGCAGGATCGCCAGCGTGTTCTTGACGCGGTGGTTGAGCTCCTCGATCAGGAGGTCGTGCAGCATCTCGCCGCGCGCGATCGTGGTCGCCATCCGCACCGCAAAGCCAAGGCCGACCAAGAGCAGGACGCCGCCGATCACGCTGGTGATCGCGAGCGAGCGCCACAACGGCGCCACCAGCGAGTTCTCGGCGATGCCAGCCGCGACGGTCCAGCCGGTGACGCGCGATCGGGTGAAGCCCGTGATCAGCGCGACGCCTTCGAGCGAGACGGTCGGCAGTGTCGCCTCGCTGCGGCGGAACATCTCGGCAAACAACGTTGGCGAGGCGCGCTGCCCGATGGTCGCCTGCGGATTCGGCACGCGGGCGAGGTTGACGCCGTCGCCGTCGAAGATCGAGATGGTCCAGTCCTGGTTCAGGCGCTGCCGCTCGATCATGGCCTGGAACACCTCGATCGGCGGGCTGAAGGAGATGTCGTAGAGCACTTCGCGGTCGCGTATCACCGGCACCTCGACGGTGATGATCAGCTGCTGCTTCACCTCGCCGAAGAACAGGTTGGAGTATTGCGGCTGCCGCGTCGCAAACACCTTCTCGACGATCTCGAGATTGTTGCGCGGCGGCAGGCTCGCGGTGTCCGGCGTCAGCGAGGAGAACGCCTGGCGTCCCCTGCGGTCGGCCACCAGCACCACGCCGTCCTTGCCGTATTGGTCGAGAAAGCCGGCCGCGACGCGGCGAAAGTTGTCGAAGTCGCTGTTGCGCAGCGAGTTGGTCAGCGCCAGCACCTGCAGTCCGCCGGTCATGCGCTGCATTTCCGCATCGAGCAGCAGGCGGATGCTGCGCGCCGTCTCCAGCACGCGCTGCGTGGCGGCCTGACGATCCCGTTGGTAATTGTGGAAGACGATCCCGACCGCGAAAACGATCAGCGGCAACATCGTCCCCGCGACCAGAAGCGCGAGACGCACTGGCAATGTCAGTTTCGGCACGATGTCCCCGGGTCGATGCCCGTTTGCGGTGAGCTTAGGGGAAGCGGGAAAAGTCCGCCAAAGGAAATGACTGGCAATCGGAAGAATTTCGCGGCGCACAGAGCATGATCCGGAAAAGTGTGAAGCGGTTTTCCCTGGCGACAAACGCGGAACGCGTTTGCGCCGAGATCATGCTCAGACGAATTGTGCGCCGCGGAAAGGTGTCGGGTCAGAGATTGCTCTCGGTGATCGCGGCGTAGACCATGGTGCGCAGTTCGCGCCGCAGCGGATAGGCGCTCGACGGCAGCACCTGGGTCATGAAGATCGTGATCAGCTCCTCGGCCGGATCGATGAAGAACGATGTCGTCGCGGCGCCGCCCCAGTTGAATTCACCTGGGCTGCCCGCGATCAGGGTCTGCGCCGGGTGCATGGTGACCGCGAAGCCGAGGCCGAAGCCGATGCCGTTATAGGCAGCCTCGGCGAACATCGAGCGCGACATCGCCGGCAGATCGACGCCGCCGGGCAGATGGTTGGTGGCCATCAGCTTCAGCGTCTTCGGGCCGAGCAGCCGGACGCCGCCGAGCTCGCCGCCGTTGAGCAGCGCCCGGCAGAAGGTCAGATAGTCGGCCGCGGTCGAGCACAGCCCGCCGCCGCCGGAGACCAGCGAGGGCGGCGACAGGAACGAGCTGGTGGCCGGATCGTCCTGCAGCGTCAATGTGCCCTTGCGCTCGGCGGCGAGCGGGTTGAAGCCGCCCTGCGGGTCGGCGGAATAGCAGGCGGCAAACCGGTGCGCCTTGTCGGCCGGCACGAAGAAGTCGGTGTCGTTCATGCCGAGCGGCTTGAAGATTCGCTCCTTCAGGAACTGCTCGAACGGCATCCCTGAAATCTTGCCGACGAGATAGCCGAGCACGTCGGTGGAGACCGAGTAATTCCAGGCTTCACCCGGCGAGAACTCCAGCGGGATCTTCGCCAGGTCCTCGATCATGCTGTCGAGCGTGCCGGCCTTAATGACCTCGCCGATCTTCTTTTCGCGATAGGCGGCGTCGACATTGGAGCGCTGCTGGAAGCCGTAGGTGAGACCCGAGGTGTGGCGGAGCAGATCGACGATGAGCATCGGCCGGCTCGGTGGGCGGGTCAGGAAGGCGGGCGCGGTGCCGGCGACGAACACGCCGAGGTTCTTCCATTCCGGAATGTATTTGGCGACCGGCTCGTCGAGCGCGACCTTGCCTTCCTCGACCAGCATCATGAAGGCGACCGAGGTGATCGGCTTGGTCATCGAATAGATGCGGAAGATGGTGTCGCCCTTCACCGGCACCTTGCGCTCGAGATCGGCAAAGCCCTGGACGGTGGAATGCACGATCTTGCCGCGGCGATAGATCAGGAGCTGGGTGCCGGGAAAGCGGCCGGAATCGATGTAGCGGCTCCTCAGATGCGCTTCGAGGCGGTTGAGGGCGGTGGTCGACATTCCCGCGGATTCGGGCGAGGCAGGCGTGGGAGCTAACATCGGGCATTTTCTCCGGCTGACGAGGCAGCCTTGATAGCCGAAAAGTGTCCGTTGCAGCAATCGGCCACTGCTTACCGGCACCGGGCCGGTCGTGTACGGTCGGGGCCGCAATCGTGCCCTCAAGGGATACGTCAAGGGAAACGCCGAGATGACCCAGTTCAACGAAACCGAGCTCACCACAGCCGTCATCCGCAGCTTCGACCAGACGCCCGATCCGCGGGCCAAGTTCCTGCTGCAGGAACTGGTGAAGTCGCTGCACGACTATGTGCGCAAGACCGATCTCACCTTCGAGGAGTGGGACCACGCCATCGGCTTCCTGACCCGCACCGGGCAGAAGTGCACCGACATCCGCCAGGAATTCATCCTGCTGTCCGACGTGCTCGGCGTGTCGATGCTGGTCGATGCGGTCAACCACAGGGATCGCGACGGCGCGACCGAGACCACGGTGCTCGGCCCGTTCTATGTCGGCGAGCACAAGGTGACGCCGCACGGCACCGACATCTCGGCAAGCCTGCCCGGCGAGCGCATGTTCGTGCAAAGCCGCGTCACCGACCTCGACGGCAAGCCGCTGGCCAATGTGCCGGTCGATGTCTGGCACGCGGATGACGACGGGTTCTATGACTCGCAGAAGCCGAGCTATGCCACCGAAGGCCCGTCCTCGCGGGCGCGCTTCATCACCGATGCCGACGGCCGCTTCTTCTTCCGCACCATCGTGCCGTGCAGCTATCCGATCCCGACCGACGGTCCGGTCGGGCAGATGATCACGCAGACCAACCGTCATCCGATGCGGCCGGCGCATATCCACTTCCTGGTCAACGCCAAGGGCTATGAGCCGCTGATCACGCACGTGTTTATGGAAGGCGACAAATACATCGATTCAGATGTCGTGTTCGGCGTGAAGGACGAACTGATCGCCAAGGTCGAGCAGCGCACCGATCCCGTGATGCCCGACGGCCAGCGGTCGGATGGCCCGTGGAGCCTGATGACCTACGAATTTCGCGTGAAGCCCGGCGGCGGAATGGCGCCCGCGCCGCTCGGCACCAAGGTCGCCGAAGACGCCTGATCACTGCCGTCCACGCGCTCTGCTCAATTCATGTGCGGCGCACAAGAATTGGGCGAATCGCATTTTTTGGCAGCGTGCGGAGACTCCGCGCGCGCTGCGACAAGTCGCGCAAAACATTGCAATAAAATCAATTTTTGCACTGCGGTAGCTTGGCACAAGGCTTGAATAGTCAGCTGCCGACGCCATTGAAGTCGTCCCTCGAGGCCACCCCATCGGATTTCTGACGCCGCCAGACCGGGCATCCCCGGTGCATGCCCTTTTGCGCCCTGCGCGCGTCGCCACCCGATGAACGGTGCTCGACGCAAAGACGCAACACCGTGACGCAACGACGCAAAGGACGACCGATGACCAAGCCCAGCAACACGCCCCGAGGCCGCGCGATCAGCCGTCGCCAGCTCCTGAAGACAACCGGCGGCGCCGCCGCGCTGCTCGCCGCAGCCAAGCTGAACTTTCCCGCTGGTGCATTCGCGCAGGGCGCGGGTCCGGAAGTGAAGGGCGCCAAGCTCGGCTTCATCGCGCTCACCGATGCCTCGCCGCTGTTCGTCGCCAAGGAGAAGGGCATCTTCGCCAAATACGGCATGACAGATGTCGAGGTGCAGAAGCAGGCCTCGTGGGGCACCACGCGCGACAACCTCGTGCTCGGCTCCGAAGGCAACGGCATCGACGGCGCGCATATCCTGACTCCGATGCCGTATCTGATCTCGGCCGGCAAGGTGACGCAGAACAATCAGCCGACGCCGATGTACATTATGGCGCGGCTCAATCTGAACGGTCAGTGCATCTCGGTCGCCAAGGAATATGCCGACCTCAAGGTCGGCATCGACACCACGCCCTTCAAGGCGGCGCTGGAGAAGAAGAAGGCCTCCGGCAAGGCGGTGAAGGCCGCGATGACCTTCCCGGGCGGCACGCATGATCTGTGGATTCGTTACTGGCTCGCTGCGGGCGGCATCGATCCCGACAAGGACATCGAGACCATCGTGGTGCCGCCGCCGCAGATGGTGGCCAACATGAAGGTCGGCACCATGGATTGCTTCTGCGTCTGCGAGCCATGGAATCTGCAGCTCATCCATCAGGACATCGGCTACACCGCGATCACGACAGGCGAGCTCTGGGACAAGCATCCGGAGAAATCGTTCGGCCTGCGCGCCGCCTGGGTCGACAAGAACCCGAAGGCTGCGAAGGCACTGCTGATGGCCGTGATGGAAGCCCAGCAGTGGTGCGAAAAGGCGGAGAACCGCGAGGAGACCGCGGCGATCTGCGCCAAGCGGCAATGGATCAACTGCCCGGTCGAGGACATCACCGATCGCATGAAAGGCAAGTTCGACTACGGCACCGGTCGGGTGGTCGAGAACTCGCCGCAGCAGATGCGGTTCTGGAAGGACAACGCATCCTATCCCTATCAGAGCCACGACCTCTGGTTCCTCACCGAGGATATCCGCTGGGGCAAGTATGAGGTGGGTTTCGACACCAAGGCGCTGATCGCCAAGGTCAATCGCGAGGATCTCTGGAAGGAGGCCGCCAAGGAGCTCGGCGTGCCGGCATCGGAAATTCCAACTTCGACCTCGCGCGGCAAGGAGACCTTCTTCGACGGCAAGGTGTTCGATCCCGCCGATCCCGCCGCTTACCTAAAGTCGCTGTCCATCAAGCGTGTCGACGTCTGATGTGAGTGGAGGCGCGCGCATCGCGCGGCTCTCCCTTTGACCACGGAGATTGTCTGTCAATGTCGATGCCTGCCATGAAGACCGAAGTGTCAGCGGTGGCGATCCCGCAGGCCGCTGCCGCGGCGCCGGTCGTGACCATGACGCCGAAGCGCGCGTCGCGCGCCGAAGCCTACGCCAAGATGGCGAAGGAGACCGCGGCGCGCGTCGTGCCGCCGTTGATCGTGGTCGCGCTGCTGCTGGTGGTGTGGGAGCTGATCTGCCGGCGCGCCGGCTCCAGCCTGCCGCCGCCTTCAAAAGTGTTCAAGGACACCAGGGAGCTGATCCTTGATCCGTTCTTCGACAATGGCGGCATCGACAAGGGCCTGTTCTGGCATCTTTCCGCCAGCCTTCAGCGCGTTGCCTACGGCTATTCGCTGGCGGCGATCGCGGGCATCGCACTCGGCACGCTGGTCGGCCAGTCGGTCTGGGCGATGCGCGGGCTCGATCCGCTGTTCCAGGTGCTGCGCACCATCCCGCCGCTCGCCTGGCTGCCGCTGTCGCTCGCGGCATTCCGCGACGGCCAGCCCTCGGCGATCTTCGTGATCTTCATCACCTCGGTATGGCCGATCATCATCAACACCGCGGTCGGCATCCGCAACATCCCGCAGGATTACCGCAACGTCGCCGCCGTGGTGCAGCTCAATCCGCTGGAGTTCTTCACCAAGATCATGATCCCGGCGGCCGCGCCCTACATATTCACCGGCCTGCGCATCGGCATCGGACTGTCCTGGCTCGCGATCGTCGCCGCGGAAATGCTGATCGGCGGCGTCGGCATCGGCTTCTTCATCTGGGATGCGTGGAATTCCTCGCACATCAGCGAAATCATCCTGGCGCTGTTCTATGTCGGCATCATCGGCTTCGTGCTCGACCGGCTCATTGCGGGCCTCGGCAAAGTCGTGACCCGCGGCACGGCTGCGAACTGAGGAGGACCAGTCATGCAGGCCTATCTGAAGCTCGATCACATCGACAAGATTTTCACCCGCGGCAGCGCTACCACCGAGGTGTTGAAGGACATCAACCTGACCATCGAGAAGGGCGAATATGTCTCGATCATCGGCCATTCCGGCTGCGGCAAGTCGACCCTGCTCAATATCGTGGCCGGCCTCACCGGCGCCACCAATGGCGGCGTGCTGCTGGAGAACCGTGAGGTCAACGCGCCGGGGCCGGATCGCGCCGTGGTGTTCCAGAACCACAGCCTGTTGCCGTGGCTGACCGTCTACGAGAACGTCAAGCTCGGCGTCGACAAGGTGTTTGCCAGGACCAAGAGCAGGGCCGAGCGCGACGCCTGGGTGATGCACAATCTCAGCCTGGTGCAGATGGCGCATGCCAAGGACAAGCGGCCGAGCGAGATCTCGGGTGGCATGAAGCAGCGCGTCGGCATCGCGCGCGCACTCGCGATGGAGCCGAAGGTGCTGCTGCTCGACGAGCCGTTCGGCGCGCTCGACGCGCTGACCCGTGCGCATCTGCAGGATTCGGTGATGGCGCTGCATCAGAAGCTCGGCAACACCATCCTGATGATCACCCACGACGTCGACGAGGCCGTGCTGCTGTCGGACCGCATCGTCATGATGACCAACGGCCCGAGCGCACGGATCGGCGAGGTGCTCGAGGTGCCCTTGGCGCGCCCGCGCAAGCGGCTCGAGCTCGCGACCAACCCCGGCTACCTGAAATGCCGGCAGCGCGTGCTCGAATTCCTCTATGAGCGCCACAGCTTCGTCGAGGCTGCATGAGCAGCGCCTCGCTCACGTGAGAGCTTTTTTCGGCCTCGCCGCAATGGCGCGGCGAGGAAGCAGCATGCACGGAGGCACACATGACGGAAGACCAGGTCAAGCTCGTCCAGGAGACCTTCGCCAAGGTCGCACCGATCTCAGAGCAGGCGGCAGTCATCTTCTATGACCGCCTGTTCGAGGTCGCGCCCGGCGTGAAGGCGATGTTTCCCTCTGATATGACCGAGCAGCGCAAGAAGCTAATGGGAACGCTTGCCGTCGTCGTCAACGGATTGAGCAATCTATCGTCAGTGCTTCCCGCCGCGAGTGCGCTCGCCAAGCGCCATGTCGGCTATGGCGCCAGGCCCGAGCACTATCCGGTGGTCGGCGGCGCATTGCTGTGGACCTTGGAAAAGGGCCTCGGCGAAGCCTGGACGCCTGACGTCGCCGCCGCATGGAGCGCGGCCTACGGCACGCTGTCCGGCTACATGATTTCGGAAGCCTATGGCAGCGCGCAGGCGGCGGAGTAGGGCGACGATCATCGGCCCACGCCGCGCGAAATCAGTTCCGCTAGGAACTGAACGTCCATCCGCGTCATTGCGAGCGGAGCGAAGCAATCGATACCTCCGCTTGCCGAGAGATGGATTGCTTCGTCGCTATCGCTCCTCGCAATGACGAAAGGATCGATCTAAGGTCCACCCGCTCCGCCAACGGGTGAACCAATAAAATGATGTTCCTGGAAACGCCGCCGAAACTGATCCCGACCGAGGTCTTCTCCGCGGTGCCGGCCGAATTCCGCCGCAAGGTGGCGAGCGAATGGGCCGATGCCAACCGGCCGGGCGCGGTGACCGACTGCTTCATCGAGGGGCCGTCGTTCGATGCCGACGGCAACCTCTACATCGTCGACATTCCGTTCGGCCGCATCTTCAGGATTGCGCCGGACAAATCATGGACGCAGGTCGCCGAATATGACGGCTGGCCGAATGGGCTGAAGATCGACGCCAAAGGCCGCATCCTGATCGCCGACTACCGGCGCGGGCTGATGGAGCTCGACGCCAAATCGGGCGAGGTCACGCCGCTGCTGCGCTCGCGCAATTCGGAATCGTTCCGCGGCTGCAACGATCTGCACATCGCCACGAACGGCGACATCTACTTCACCGACCAGGGCCAGACCGGGCTGCACGATCCGACCGGCAGGGTCTATCGCTTGAAAACCAGCGGGCAGCTCGACTGCCTGATCGACACCGGCGTCAGCCCGAATGGCTTGGTGCTCGATCCGCACGAGGCGGTGCTGTTCGTCGCCATGACACGCGACAATGCGGTGTGGCGCGCGCCGTTCATGAAGGACGGCAGCGTGTCCAAGGTCGGCCGGTTCTGCTCGCTGTTCGGTCCGAGTGGACCCGACGGCATGACAATGGACAGGGCGGGGCGGTTGTTCGTCGCGCACGCCTCGCTCGGCCACGTCTTCGTGTTCGCTCCGAACGGCGAGTGCATCGCGCGGATCAAGTCCTGCGCCGGCCAGAGCTGCACCAATGTCGCGATCGGCGGCGCCAACCGCGACCGGCTCTACATCACGGAATCGGTGACGGGCACGGTGCTGGTCGCCGATATCAGCGGGCTCGACGGATAGTCACGCACCTGCGCTGGAACGAAGCACGCTGTCGCTTGGTGCGATGGACAACAGCCAGTCGCCGAACACCTGCTCGGCTTGCGCGGCGACCGGCCTCGCGAGCGCCTGCGTCGTCGCGCGCAGTTCGGGGATTGAGACTTTCGCGGCCGACAGTTCGACGGCGTGGCCGACATGCCATTCCTCGAGCTGCCGCGGATCGGCCTCGAGGTGGAATTGCAGCGCGAGTGCGTTGCGGCCGTAAGCGAAGGCCTGGTTCTCGTAATTGGCATTCGAGGCCAGCCGCACGGCATCCTTGGGCAGGTCGAACGTGTCGCCGTGCCAGTGCAGCACTTTGCTGTGCAGATTGCGCAGGCAGGATGATTTGCCGTCAGCCGTCAGTTCGACCGGGCCCCAGCCGATTTCCTTGACCTTGCCCGGGAACACGCGGCCGCCCAGCGCCTGCGCCATCAGTTGTGCGCCGAGGCAGATGCCGAGCGTCGGCAGTCCGCGGCGGAGCCGGTGTTCCAAGAGCGCAAGCTCGGTCGAGAGGAACGGATAGGTGTCGGTCTCGTAGACCCCGATCGGGCCGCCCAGCACGATCAGGAGGTCCGCGTCGCTGACCGCGCGATCGGAGAGGTCGTCGACCGGCGCATCGCAGAACGACACGCTCCAGCCCGCACGCTCCATGATCGGGGCCAGCAGCCCGAGGTCCTCGAACGCAACATGGCGGATGGCAATGGCGGAGCGGGGTGGTCGCATCGGCAACGTCCAGTGTTACGCTATATAATATCAAATATAGCGCAGCGGATCGCGGCGAGTCCAGCCGCCACGGCACAGGGCTGATCAGCGGTCGGAATGCATCTTCTCGAGAAAATCCTTCACGCCGCTGACGGCGCCGGTATTCGAGGCGACATAGCCGGGGAGCGCGCCCACGGCCTTGTGAAACTCGCTGCTCTTCATGATGTCGAGCACGCGCTGCATCGGCTCGGTCTCGAGGAACGCGCGCTTGCAGACGAAGAAGTAGTCCTCCGTGAGCAGCCGGATGAAATCGAGGCCGAACTGCCGTGCGGCGGCCTCGACGCCAAAACTCGCATCCGCCATGCCGCTTGCAACATAGGCGGCGACCGCGGCATGGGTGAACTCCATGTGCTGGGCGCCATTGATCCGGCTTTGCGGGATCTTGTGCAGCGTCAGCAATTGATCGAACAGCAGCCGCGTGCCGGAATCATGGTCGCGGTTGACGAAGCGGGCCTTGCGCTCGACCAGATCCTTCAGCGAGGTGATCTTCAGCGGGTTGCCGCGCTTGACCATCAGGCCCATCTCGCGCGTGACGAAGTTGATCACACGGTCCTCGCGCGGGTCGAGCCATTCCCGGCAGGCCTTGATGCCCCGCGCGCGCAGTTCGCCGTGCGGCAGATGCACGCCGGAGAGATCGCAGGCGCCCTGCGCCAGCGAGACCAGCGAGTTCTGGTTGCTGACGTAACGGAGATCGACGCCCACGCCGCCTTCGCGATCGAGGAACTCGCGCAGCTTGGACACGGCAAAGCCGTGGCTGGCATGGACACGGATGACCTGCGGCCGCTGCGCGAGGAACGGCTTGATCTCGGTCACCAGTTCCTGCGCGAGGTTCTCGAGCTGCAATCCGAGCCGCGCCTGCATGCGCTCGCCGGCCCACACCAGCTTCTCGCCGAACGGCGTCAGCTTCGAACCCTTGCCGCGCTGGGTCTCCACCAGCGGCACGCCGAAGAAGCCGGACCATTGCTCGATCAGATTCCAGACATGGCGATAGGACAGCTGCGCATCGGTGGCGGCGCTGGTGATCTTCCCGGTCTTCCTGATCTCGTTGAGGATGCCGAGCATCACGACCGCGGTCTGCGGGCTGTTCTCTTTCCGAAAGCGCCAGACGGTCTCGATCTCGATCTGCAGCATCGTGGTCACCACCTATGAAGTTGACTTCATATCCTGGTATACCAATAGGCACAAGATATCATATTTACTGCGATCAAAAGCTTCCTACGTTGAGTCACAATACCAGGAGGAAATATGATGTTGGTTGCATATGACTATGAGCGCGACGCCCACCACGCTCCGACCGTCCGGGACGAGCTGTTGGTGATCGACGGCGCCCGTGTCCGCTCGCTGTCCGGAAAGACCTTCAAGTCCCTCAATCCCGCCACCGAGCAGGTGATCGCGACCATTGCCGAAGGCAATGAGCTCGACGTCGACCGCGCGGTCGCCGCCGCCCGCCGCGCCTTCGAAGGCCCGTGGCGCACCATGCGCGCCGCCGAGCGCGGCCATATCCTCTTGAAATGGGCCGAGCTGCTGAAGCAGCACGCCGACGAGATCGCAGCCCTGGAAAGCCTCGATGCCGGCAAGCCGATATCGGCGGTGCTGCGCCAGGATTTTCCTGCCGCGATCGATACGTTGACCTATTACGCCGGCTGGGCCGACAAGATCAGCGGCGACGTGGTCTCGACGCGCGACGATGCGCTGACCTACACGGTGCGCGAGCCGGTCGGCGTGGTCGCCGCGATCGTGCCGTGGAATTTCCCGCTGATGATCGGCATGTGGAAGCTCGCACCGGCACTGGCCTGCGGCTGCACGGTGGTGATGAAGCCGGCCGAGTTGACCTCGCTGTCGGCGCTGCGGATCGGCGAGCTCGCGCTCGAGGCCGGACTGCCGAAGGGCGTGCTCAACATCGTGACCGGACCCGGCCGCGTCGTCGGCGACGCGCTGGTCAATCATCCCGATGTCGACAAGGTGACGTTCACCGGCTCGCCTGGCGTCGGCCGCGGCATCATGAAGGGCGCCGCCGGCAACTTCAAACGGGTCTCGCTCGAATTGGGCGGCAAGTCCGCCAATGTGATCTTCGACGACGCCAATCTCGAGGCCGCCGCAAAGGCGGCCGCGGCCGGCATCTTCTTTAACGCCGGTCAAGTTTGCTCGGCCGGCTCACGCGTGCTGGTGCAGGAAAACGCCTATGACGAAGTGGTCGAGCGCCTGGTCGCCCGCGCAGAAGCCTTGCGCATCGGCGATCCCGCGGATCGCGCTACTGTGCTCGGACCTGTCATCTCCGAGAAGCAGATGCGCTCGATCCTCGACTATGTCGAGATCGGCAAGAACGAGGGCGCGCATCTCGCCACCGGCGGCGAACGCGTCGGCGACCGCGGCTATTTCATCAGCCCCGCGGTGTTCGCCAATGTCGCACACGAGATGCGCATCTCGCAGGAGGAGATCTTCGGTCCCGTCGTCAGCGTGATCAAGTTCAAGGACGAGGCCGATGCGCTGCGCATCGCCAACGGCACCGCCTACAGCCTCGCCGCCGGCGTCTGGAGCGCCGATATGGGCCGCGTGCAGCGCTTCGCCAAGAAGGCCCGCGCCGGCACGGTGTGGATCAACACCTATGGCTATACCGACGTGCGGTTGCCATGGGGCGGCGAACGCGACTCCGGCCTCGGCCGCGAGCACGGCACCGCCGCGCTCGACAATTTCACGGAGCCGAAGGCGGTGTGGATGAATCTCAACGTGTGACCGCGCGTAACGCGAGCGCGGATCGGAGGATCCGCGCTGTTGGGATTGGTGAGAGCGCGCAACATATTCGCCGTCGTCCCGGCGAAGGCCGGGACCCATAACCCCAAATCTACGTTGTTGGACCACGCTGGGGCCGCAGCAACCTTCACAACTGACTTTTGTGGTAATGGGTCCCGGCCTTCGCCGGGACGACGATGAAGAGACAGTGTCACTCGTTTGCACTATCGTTCGGCGTGGGGCGAGCTAGAACGAGGCGGTCGTGCAGACAAGAAAATTCAGCAACAACGGCCCGCGGGTCTCGGTGATCGGGCAGGGCACCTGGTATCTCGATCGCGGTGACCGCAAGGCGGCGATCGCTGCGCTGAAGCGCGGCATCGACGCCGGCATGACGCATATCGACACGGCCGAGATGTATGGCGACGCCGAGCTCGTGATTGCGGACGCGATCACCGGCCGCCGCGACGAACTGTTCCTGGTCTCGAAGGTGCTGCCGAGCAACGCCTCGCGCCGTGGGACCATTACCGCCTGCGAGCGCTCGCTGAAGCGGCTGAAGACCGATCGCCTCGATTGCTATCTGCTGCATTGGCGCGGAACCTATCCGCTCGCCGAGACGGTCGCGGCGTTCGACGAATTGATCGCGGCCGGCAAGATCCGCTCCTGGGGCGTCAGCAATTTCGACGCAGACGATCTCGATGAACTGCTCGATGTGGCGGGCGAGGGCAAGATCGCCTGCAACCAGGTGCTCTACCATCTGCGCGAGCGCGCCATCGAGCACGCCGTGATCCCGTGGTGCGAGCGGCATGGCGTGGCCGTGGTCGCCTACTCGCCGTTTGGCCACAATGATTTTCCCGCGCTATCGAGCAAATCAGGCGCGGTGCTGCAATCGATCGCGCAGGCGCACCAGGCGACGCCGCGCCAGGTCGCGCTGAGCTTCCTCACGCGGCTGCCGTCGGTGCTCGCGATCCCGAAAGCGTCGAACGCGGACCACGCGGCGGAGAATGCCGCGGCGGGAACGCTCAAGCTCGGCGGCGACGAGATCGCCGCGCTCGACGCGGCGTTCCCGCGCGGGCCGAAGCCGCGCTCGCTGCCGATGCTGTAATTCGCGGGATTCACTGGAAGCCGGCTCCACACAGTTCTTAACAAACTGTTGCAGTTGCGGCCGCGCGCAGGCTGCGGCGGGCGGTCGCGCACGCTGGTGCATATCGGAGTCCCGTTTTCGGGCATTGTTCTTGCGGCGGAATTGGCGTTCTGTACGAACAGCAGATTCCCCTTATTTCGCGTTCGAGATTGCCGTGACACCGCCCCCCGCCGTAGCCGCCAGGCTGGACAGCGTTCCTCTTGCATTGCCCGCGAAGACATCTGTTGCACGCAAGGCGCCGGCCCGCACCGACCGGCCGTTCAAAGGCATTGCGCTGATCCTGCTGTCGACGGTGTTCTTGGGCACCTCCGACGTCACCGCGAAATATCTGTCGTCCTCGCTGCCTTCGATTGAGATCGCCTGGATCCGCTTCCTGGTGTTCGCGCTGATCATGACGCCGGCGATGCTGCCGGGCACGCCGCTGTTTGCGCTGCGCAGCAGCCGTCCCGGCCTGCATGTGCTGCGCGGCGCCGCGCTGCTCGGCTCCTCCCTGATCTTCATCACGGGGCTGGGCTTCCTGCCGATCGCTGAGGCCTCGGCCACCAGTTTCGTCTCGCCGCTGTTCGTCACCGCGCTGTCGATCGCTTTCCTAGGCGAGAAGGTCGGCATGCGACGCTGGATTGCAACCGCGGTCGGCCTCGCCGGTGTGTTCATCATCCTGCGACCGGGCACCAGCGCCTTCCATCCAGCGGCTGTCTTCCCGCTCGTCTCGGCGCTGGCCTGGGCCGCCACGCTGATCCTGACGCGCATGATGAGCGGCAGCGAACGTCCGATCACGGTGATGACCTATTCGTCGATCGTCGGCGTCGCCATCGTCAGCGCGCTGGTGCCGTTCGTCTGGGTCACGCCGACCTGGCACGACATCATGTTCGGCATCCTGATTGGCGTCGCGTCCACCGTCGGACAGTGGATCGTCGTGCTGGCGTTCCGCTATGGCGATGCCTCGGTGCTGGCGCCGTTCTCCTACACGCAGCTGCTGTGGGTCAGCATCCTCGGCTTCCTGATCTTCGGTGAGGTGCCGGATTACTGGACCATCCTCGGCGCCGGCTTCATCGTCGCCTCCGGCCTCTACACCGCGCATCGCGAGCGCATGCGCCGCTCGCAAGTGTTGGCGGTGGCCAGCGAGCCGTCGCCGAACGCCTGACCACGCGTATCCATTTTACAACAGATGCCCTGAATCCGACCTGATGCGCTGACCGTGCACGGCTTGAGAAGACGCGCCTCCCGCGAGTTGCAAGATAGCCCATTCGGGTCAAGCCGCGTCCGCGCGGCGCTATCGATTTGGGGCTGGGGCAATGCGGGAGTGGGGCTGCGCGCGAATCCGTCTGCGAGGCTGGTTGATGGTCGCGATCATCCTTTCAACCGCTCTGCTCGCCGGGCCGGTTGTCGCACAAAACGGCGGCGTCGGCGGCGAGGGTAATTATCAGTCGACAGGACAACATGGCGGCGCCGGCGGCACTCCCGGTGTGAGCGGTGGTGTCGGCGGCGACGGCGGCGCTCCGAATCGCTCGTGCCAATGCACCGGTGGTGGTGGTGGCGGCGGCGCTGAAGGCGCCGCCGGAGGTGCCGGCGGCCCCGGCGGGATTAACGCCTCTCCCGGCGGCGGTGCCGGTGGCGTGGCCGGACAGGATGGCGTTGCTGGAACGATCGGTTCAGTTACCGCGAGTGGTGGTGGCGGTGGCGGCGGCGGTCTCAGCGGAACGTCCAGCGCGACGCTGAACAACACCGGGATATTGATGGGCGGCAATGGCGGCAGGGGCGGCGACGGTGGCGTCAACGCCTCGAACCCTTCAGCCCAAGTCGCTGGCGGCGGCGGTGGTGGTGGTGCGGGCGGCAGTGCATTCACCATCACCGGCGCAGGAATCCACTCAAACAGCGGCAGCATCACAGGCGGCAATGGCGGTGCGGGCGGCGCCGGTGATGTCGGTGGCGGCGGCGGTGACGGCGGCACCGGCATCGTCGTCAGTGCGCCAGGCGCAACGATCAGGAATTCCGGCTCGATCTCGGGTGGCGCGGGCGGTGGTGGCGGCGCGCAGGTGTCCGATATCGACGCGAATCAAGGCGAGCCGTCCACCGGCGGCACGCGGGGGAAGCCCGGTGCAGCAGGCACGGGCGGTTCCGGAATCGTCGGTAGCGGCTTGACCATCATCAACAGCGGGACGATCACCGGCGGCGGCGGCCCGGGTGCGCAGGGCAACGCGATCGGCTTCACCGGCGGAACCAATACGCTGACGTCGATCGGTGGAATGCTCAGTGGCAATCTTGCGATTGCAAATGGCGTCGGTGCCAGCCTGACGTTCCTGCAAACCAGCGCGGCCGGCGCGTCGGGCGATGTCACCATCTCCGGCATCACGGGCCTCAATGGCTTGGCCACCGACGCCTCGGTTGCCGTCAAGCTGGATGGTGGGCGCTCGCTGATCGTCACCGGCGCCAGCACCTACACCGGCGGCACCTCGGTGAGCGACGGATCGACGCTCGTCATCCGCAACAGCAATGCACTCGGCAGCGGCACGCTGAAGATGGGCGAGACGCTTGCCGGTCTCACCAGGCTGGTGCTGGACGGCAACGGCGTCAACATCGCCAACACCATCGTCATCAACAGCGATCCCATCATCACCGTCGCCGCCGGTACCACAAACGCGATGTCGGGGCCTATCAGCGGTGCCGGCGATATCGTGCTCAACGGGGGCGGCAGGCTGGTGCTGTCCGGAGCGAATACATATACCGGCGGCACCACGATCTGCGGCACTGCGTGCGGCGTTGCCGGCGGCAGCAGCGTGCTGCTAGTCGGCGTCGACACCGTGGGTACGCCGGGCGCGATCGTCTCGTCGGCGATCGGGACCGGCCTACTGACCTTCGACGGCGGGACGCTGCAGGCCGGCGGCAATTACACGATCGCGAACAACGCACAGGTCAACGCTACCGGCGGCAGCATCGACGGCAACGGATCCACCTTCACTTACTCGGGCAACATTGGCGGCGCCGGTGGACTGTCAGTGCTGGGCGCTTCGGCCTTCGTCGGCCGCGTGGTGTTGACAGGCTCCAACACCTATGCCGGCGGCACCACGATCTGCAATTGCGCAACGCTGCAACTCGGCGACGCCAGCCACACCGCCTCGATCGTCGGCGAAGTCACTGTCAACGGCAGGTTCGAGATCGTCAACGCCAACACGGCGGGCATCACCAAGATCGTCAACGACGGCTTCAACGGGTTCGCCAGCACGACGTTCCACAATTCCACCACGGCGTCGACGGCCGTGATCGTCAACCGGAATTTCGGCGCCACGGTGTTTGGCGACAGCAGCACCGCGGGCAATTCCACCATTACCAATGGTGACAACACCAATGGTAACAACGTCGGCTCGACGTATTTCCTCGGATTTTCGTCGGCGGCGTCGGCGAAGATGACGACGTCCGCCACCGGCTATATCAGTTTCTTCCAGAGCAGCACCGCGGCGAACGCGACCATCGACAACAGCGGCTTGACCTATTTCGGCCCGATCGGCGACGCGACCGAGGCGCCGACCGCAGGCAACGCGACGATCACCAACCGGTCCGGCGGCGCGCTGGTCTTTGCCGCGTATGCGACGGCCGGAAACGCCGTGATCACGACCGAGAGCGGCGCGAGCGTCAAGTTCGTCGACAACGCGACCGGCGGTGCCGCGCAGTTCATCACCCAGGGAACCGGCTATGTCGACTTCGGCGGCAGCCTTGGGCCGAACGGTGATGGTCGCATCACGGCAGGTTCGATCGCGGGCTCGGGCACCTACTACATCGGTAGCGGCAATACGCTCGCGGTCGGTGGCAACAATCTCTCGACAGTCGTCAGCGGCGTGATCGCGGATTCCAATCCCTGCGGTTGCGGCCCGGCCGGGCCTGGCAATCTGGAAAAGACCGGCAGCGGCACGCTGAATCTCTCGGGTGTCAACACCTATACCGGAGCTACCGTTGTCAATGGCGGCGTCCTGCAAGTCGATGGTTCGATCGTGTCGTCGAGTTCAGTCACGGTGAATTCAGGCGGCGCGCTCTCCGGTATCGGCACCGTCGGCAATACGACGATTGCGAGCGGTGGCATTTTGCTGCCAGGCAATGCGACACCGGGCACATTCCTCAACGTGGCGGGCAATCTCGCTTTCCAGTCTGGCGCGCTGTATCTGGTCGGGCTCAATGCGACCGCCGCCACATCAGCCAAGGTGACCGGCACCGCGGCGCTTGCCGGATCGGTGGGTGTAAGCATCGCTGCCGGCAGCACGATCGCCAGGCAATACACCATCCTGTCGGCGGCCGGCGGTCGCAACGGCGTGTTCGCCGGTGTCGCTTCAACCGGGCTGCCGTCGGGTCTGGTTGCAACGCTCGGCTACGACGCAAACAATGCCTATCTCAATTTCGCGCTCGATTACGCCGTGAAATCGAAGCTCAACGTCAACCAGATCAATGTTGCCGCGACGCTGCAGAACTTCTTTAATGCCAATGGCGGCATCAACGTGGCTTATGCGGGACTCTCGCCGAACGGCCTGACCCAGGCCTCGGGCGAGAGCGCGACCGGCTCGCAGCAGGCGACGTTCAACGCGATGAACCAGTTCCTCGGTCTGCTGACCGATCCGTTCGTCGCCGGGCGCGATGGCGGTTTTGGTGGCGGCGCGAGCGCTACGCCGTTTGCCGAGGAGAGCGCGTCGCTGGCGTATGCGGCGCGCACGACCGAGCCACGCGATGCGCTGGCCGCGATTTACTCCAAGGCACCGCCGCCGCAGCAGCCCGACTTCGAGCAGCGCTGGAGCATCTGGACAGCGGGCTATGGCGGTTCGCAGACCACCAGCGGCAATGCGGTGCTGGGCTCGAACAACACCAGCAGCAGCGTCTACGGCACCGCAGTCGGCGCCGACTACCGTTTCTCGCCGAACACCATTGCAGGCTTTGCGCTCGCCGGCGGCGCCACCAGCTTCAGCACCAACGGTCTCGGCTGGGGCCGCTCCGACCTGTTCCAGGCCGGCGCGTTCGTTCGCCACACCGTCGGCGCGGCGTATCTGAGCGCCGGGCTCGCCTATGGTTGGCAGGACATCACCACCGACCGCATCGTCACCGCGGCGGGCGTCGACCATCTGCGGGCGAACTTCAACGCCAATGCGTGGTCGGGCCGGCTCGAAGGCGGCTATCGCGCCGCCACGCCCTGGATCGGGCTGACACCTTACGCGGCGGCGCAATTCACCAGCTTCGAGCTGCCAGGCTATGCGGAAAGCGTGGTTTCCGGTGGCGGTGCCTTCGCGCTGAACTATGCGGCGAAGAGCGTCACCGACACGCGCAGCGAGCTCGGCCTGCGCTCGGACAAATCCTTCGCGGTCGATGGCGGCATCGTGACGTTGCGCGGCCGCGTCGCCTGGGCGCACGACTTCAACCCGAACCGCAGCGCCGCGGCCGTGTTCCAGGCGCTGCCGGGGGCGGCCTTCGTGGTCAACGGTGCGGCGCAGGCCAGCGAGTCCGCGCTGGCCACCGCCTCGGCGGAGATCAAGTGGCGCAACGGCTGGTCGGCGGCTGCGACTTTCGAGGGTGAATTCTCCAACGTCACCCAGTCCTACGCCGGCAAGGGCGTTATGCGCTATACGTGGTGACCCTCCGTGCTATAGCCTCCCGCAGCGAACGCCTGTCGCGGACTTGATCCGCGATAGTGTATTTCGCGGGGCGAAATACGCATCAAAATGAGTGGGACAAAACCCACGCGGGAGGAAACATGCGCGCAGCGATCTTCAGAAACGGCGAGATTGTCGTCGACCAGATGCCGGAGCCGAAGCCGGGGGCCGGCCAGGTGCTGGTCAAATCGCTCGCCTGCGGCATCTGCGGTTCCGATCTGCATGCACGCAAGCACGCCCACCGCATGGTGGAGCTGAGCAAGTTCCTGCCGGGCCGTACGCCGATGGACCTGTCGCGCGACGTCGTGTTCGGCCACGAGTTCTGCTGCGAGATCCTCGATTACGGCCCGGGCACCACGCGCAAGCTGAAGCCCGGCACGCGCGTCTGCTCGCTGCCGGCGCTGCTGACGCCGGAGGGGCCCAAGGGCATCGGCTATTCCAACGATTATCTCGGCGCCTATGCCGAGCAGATGCTGCTCAGCGAGCCGCTGCTGCTCGAAGTGCCGAACGGGCTTGCCGCCGAGCACGCCGCGCTCACCGAGCCGCTTGCGGTCGGCGTCCATGCGGTGGCGATGGCCAACATCAAAGGCGGCGAGGTGCCGCTGGTGATCGGCTGCGGGCCGGTCGGCCTTGCGGTGATCGCGGCGCTGAAGATCAAGGGACTCGGCCCGATCGTTGCCGCAGACTATTCGCCGGCGCGGCGCGCGCTCGCCGAGAAGATGGGCGCCGATGTCGTGGTCGATCCCGCCAGGACGCAGCCCTATGCGAGCTGGGCCGAGCACGCCCAGATGACCGAAGCGGAGAAGGCAGCGCGGCCGCCGATGCAGGCACTGTTGCCGCCGCTGAAGCCGGCGCTGATCTTCGAATGCGTCGGTGTGCCCGGCGTGTTGCAGCAGGTGTTCGAGGGCGCCCCGCGCAGCGCCCGCGTCGTGGTGGTCGGGGTCTGCATGGAGACCGACAAGTCCGAGCCGATGCTCGGCATCATCAAGGAGCTCAACGTCCAGTACGTGCTCGGCTACACGCCGGAGGAGTTCGCCTATTCGCTGCGCCTGATCGCGGAAGGCCAGGTCGATGCGGCATCGCTGGTCACCGGCCGCGTCGGCATCGACGGCGTCGCGCAGGCCTTTGCCGATCTCGCCAATCCCGAGGCGCACACCAAGATCCTGGTCGAGCCGTGGCGTTGAGCACGGTTTTGTAGGGTGGGTTGGCCGAAGGCGTAACCCACCATCTTTTTCAAGACACGAAGTCGGTGGGTTACGCTGCGCTAACCCACCCCACAGATCGGCCGCGCGGTTTGCATTTCGTGACACCGAATCTATAGTTCGCTGTCGTCTGGAAGCATCTACCTCATGCGCGTTTCAATCATCACGGGAGGCGGCTCCGGCATCGGCGCCGCCGTTGCACGCCGGCTTGCCGGCCCTGATCAGGGGCTGATGCTGCATGGCCAGGGCGCCGAAGCCAGCGGGCTCGCGCGCCTGAATTCGGTTGCGGAGGAATGCCGTAGCAAGGGCGCGAAGGTTGCGGTCTCTACCGGCGATCTCGCCGGGATCGGTGCGGGTACGTCGCTGGTCGCGGCTGCGCGCGCCGCGTTCGGGCCGATCGACAGCATCGTGCATGCCGCGGGCTTTGCCGACCGCCGCGAATTCGCCAGCCTGCCGCGCGAGGCGCTGGAGCGTGCCTTTGCCGTAATGGCGGCTGCATTTCATGAAATCGCGGCGGCTGGGCTGCCAGATCTCGCGCGCAGCGCGCAAGGCCGCGTCGTCGCGGTATCGAGCTTCGGGCCGCATCGTTTTGTGCCCGGCGCAACCTATCCGGGATCGGCCGCCGCCAAGGCTGCGCTCGAAGTGCTGGTGAAGTCGCTCGCAATCGAGCTCGCAGCATCGGGCGCCACCTCAAATGCCGTGATGCCCGGCTACACGCGCAAGGATCCCGGCCTGTTCGGCGCGCTGGATTCCTCGACCTGGGAGCGGGTGGCGAAAGCCAATCCGATGCAGCGGCTGGCCGAGCCCGACGAGGTTGCCGCGGTCGTGGCTTTCCTGCTGTCGCCGGAAGCGGGCCACATCACCGGCGCCACGCTGCCGGTCGATGGTGGCCTGACCTTGATGTGACGGCATGAGCGAGGGTGCGATAGCGCAGCAGGCTGACGTCGTCGTGCTTGGCGCAGGCATGGTCGGCGTCTCGGCCGGCCTTGCCGCACGGCAGCGCGGTCTCTCCGTCGTCATCGTCGACCGCCGCGAGCCCGGCAGCGAGACCTCCTACGGCAATGCCGGCATCATCTCTTCCGGCTCGATCCTGCCGCTCAACACGCCACAGCTTTTGAAGAACCTGCCGAAATATCTCACCAACACGCATCCGGCGCTGCGCTGGAATCTTCCGTGGGCGCTCGCCAATGCCGGCTGGGTGATCCGCTTCCTCGCCGCGGCGACACCGTCGCAGACCAGGCCGCGCGCCGCCGCGTTGCACGGCCTGATCGGGACATCGCTGGCGCTGCATCGCGACTGGATCGTGCAGGCGGGCGCCGGCCATCGCATCAGAGAGACCGGCTGGCTCAAGGCCTGGCGCGGCGACGGGCTTGCATCCGCCAAAGCCGAGCAGGCGGCACTCGCCGAATTCGGCATCAAAAGCGAGGTGCTCGATCGCCAGGCGATCTCCGCGCTCGAGCCGAACATCATCCCCGCCTACAGCACGGGCCTGCTGCACACCCAGACGGCATCGGTCGATTCACCGGGCGCGGTGGTCAAGGCCTATGCGCAGATGCTCGCCGCCGGCGGCGGCACCGTGCGGCGATCCGAGATCCGACGGATCGAACAACAAGACGACGGCTGGCGCGTGCAGCTGGCCGACGGCGCGATCGCCGCGCGCCACGTCGTGGTCGCGCTCGGGCCGTGGTCGGCCGAATTGTTGCGGCCGCTCGGCTATCGCGTGCCGCTGGCGTTCGAGCGCGGCTATCACCAACATTTCGTGCCGAACCCGGCACGCAAATTGCTGCGGCCGATCCATGATGCGGAGGGGGCATTTCTGATGACGCCGATGGAGCAGGGCGTTCGCGTCACCAGCGGCGTCGAGCTGACCGCGCGCGATGCGCCGTCGAACTATGCGCAGCTCGAGGCGGTGGTGCCGATGGCGCGCAGCGTGGTCGAATTCGGCGAAGCGGTCGGCGAGCGCTGGCGCGGCGCGCGGCCGACGCTGCCGGACAGCCTGCCGATGATCGGCGAAACGCCGCGGCATCACGGTCTCTGGCTCGCCTTCGGCAACCAGCATATCGGCTTCACCACCGGTCCGGGAACGGGCGCCGCGGTCGCGGCAATGATCGCAGGCGCCGCGCCGCCATTCGACGTGAAGGCCTTTTCGCCGGGCCGGTATATCGCGTGACTCGCGCGAGGCCGCCTGCGATGCTGGGAACGCAAGGCGAGCGCAAGACGCGCGGCAACCGAGGGGCAGGATGAACTACGTCTGGGATTTCGGGATCCTCGCCAAGTACAGCCATCTGTTCTGGCTCGGGCTCGGCTGGACCATGGCCTACACAATCGGCACCATCATTCTGGGGACTCTGATCGGCCTGATCGTCGGCATGCTGCGGCTGCGGCGCATTCCGGTGATCGACTGGCTCCTGATCGCCTATATCGAGCTGTTCCGCTGCACGCCGCTGCTGGTGCAGATCATCTGGTTCTACTACGCGTTTCCGGTCGTGATCGGCGTCAACATCCCGGCGCATGTCGCAGCGGTCAGTGTGCTGTCGCTCTATGGCGGCGCGTTCTATGCCGAGATCGTACGCGGCTCGATCGAGAGCGTGCCGGTCGGGCAGTGGGACGCGGCGAAGGCGCTCGGCTTCCGCGGCTGGCGCCTGATGCGGCTCGTGATCCTGCCGCAGGCGCTGAAGCCGATGATGGCGCCCTATGTCAACCAGTCGGTGACGCAGCTGAAGAACACCTCGCTGGTCTCGATCATCGCGGTGCCCGATCTCGTCTACAACGCCACCCTGATCAACGCCGACACCTATCGGCCGCTCGAGGTCTACACCATCGTGGCGCTGATCTATTTCGCGATCCTGTTTCCCTCGACGCTGGTGGCAAGGCGGCTGGAGCGCGGGCTGACCTACGACAAGGTGTGATCGTTCTTCTCCCTCTCCCCGTTCTTACGGGGAGAGGGTCGGGATGAGGGGTTGCTTCCACGAGTCTGGATCGCGGTGAGACCTGTACCCCCCACCCGGATCGCATCTGGCGATGCGACATAGCCGAAGCTCCGCTTCGGCGTTCTTGAGAGACGGCCGCCAAAGGCGGTCTTCGCCTCTCCCCGCAAGCGGGGCGAGGTGAAGACGAGCGCGCGGCTAGATACTCAGCTCCACCGGCACGTCCTCCGGCTTGACGCCGGCGAGGCCGAGGCCCTTGACGAACCATTCGCGCATCTGGCCGATGCCGCGGTTATAGTCGACCCACACGGACAGGAAATCGCGCCAGCGCTTGTCTTGCTCGCGCCGCACCGCCATGCCGCTCGCGATCGTCACCGAGGGCGAGGCCAGGATCTTGTAGGTGCCGAGGTTCGGGTTCTTGGCGATCGCGGTCAGCCCGAGCACCAGCGCGTTGACCACGCAATCGACGCGGCCCGACGACATTTCCAGCATCACCTCGTCGCGCGACTTCAGTGACTTGATGGTGGCGTTCGGCGCAAAGCGCCGCGCCACCGCCTCATTGGCCGATCCGACGTCAACCGCGATCTTGACCTCGGGCTTGTTGATGTCGGCCCAGGTCTTGGCCTCCAGGCCCTTCTTCAGCATCGCGCCGAACGGATGCGGAAACACCAGGTTGGTGAAATCCACCACCAGCGCCCGCTGCGGGGTCGGGTTGAGCGCAAAGCCGAGGTCGATCTTGTTGGCCTGCAGATCAAGAATCGAATTGCCGTAGGTCGACTCGACATACTCGAGCTTGACGTCGAGCAGCTTGGCGAGGTCGTTCGCCATCTCGATCGAGAAACCGGACCAGGTGCCGGTGGCGAGATCCTTGTTGAAATAGGGCAGCTCGCCCGGCAGCACCGCGATCCGCAACACCTTGTTGGCCCTGATGCGATCCAGGGTGTTGTCGGCTTGGGTCTGCGCCGAGGCCGGGGTTGCCATGGCGGCCGCCAGCGCCGCGCCGCTGCCGATCCCGAGCGCATAGCGCAGCGCGTCGCGGCGATCTTCGGAAATTGTGATGTCGTCGGATTGAGTCAAGCGGGCCTCCCTGCACCAGATCGGAGGAAGCCTAGCGTCGGTATCCGGTGCCAGCAAGTGCGCGCGCCTGCGCCATTGGTAGGCGAGGGGTGGCTATTTCTTCACCTCGCCCCGCGTGCGGGGAGAGGCGAAGGCCGCCTTTTGCGGCCGTCTCTCAAGAACGCCGAAGCGGAGCTTCGGCTATGTCGCATCGCAGATGCAATCCGGGTGAGGGGGAGTCTCCGCGGGCTCGTCTGTCGTCGTACTTGCGGAGGCAGCCCCTCACCCCAACCCTCTCCCCGTAAGAACGAGGCGAGGGAGCGCAGTCTCGCCCGGTCCGATCAATACGTTCCCGGCACGTACATCTCCGGCGGGATCGGGCCGCGGTGGTAGTCGGGGTTGCGGACCCGCGGCGGCAGCACCACCGGTTGGTGCGTGACCTGCTGATACGGGATCTGGGTCAACAGGTGCGAGATGCAGTTCAGCCGGGCGCGCTTCTTGTCGACGGCATCGACGATCCACCACGGCGAGTCCTGCAGGTGCGTGCGCTCCAGCATCGTTTCCTTGGCCTTGGTGTAGAGCTCCCAGCGGGTCCGCGCCTCGACATCCATCGGGCTCAGCTTCCACTGCTTCAGCGGATCGTGAATCCGCATCGAGAAGCGGAACGCCTGTTCCTCGTCGGTGATCGAGAAC
The DNA here is from genome assembly GCF_038967635.1 of Bradyrhizobium sp. B124. Taxonomy (NCBI): domain Bacteria; kingdom Pseudomonadati; phylum Pseudomonadota; class Alphaproteobacteria; order Hyphomicrobiales; family Nitrobacteraceae; genus Bradyrhizobium; species Bradyrhizobium sp. B124. Next base: position 8,493,637 of record NZ_CP152413.1, read on the forward strand.
CAGTATTTCAGCAGGATGATGCCGGAGCGGATCAGCATGCGCTCGAATTCCGGCACCGACCTGAAGAACTCCTCATACTGGTCGTCGTTGCAGAACCCCATCACCTTCTCGACGCCGGCGCGGTTGTACCAGCTGCGGTCGAACAGCACGATCTCGCCGCCGGCCGGCAGATGCGAGACGTAGCGCTGGAAATACCATTGCGTGCGTTCGCGCTCGTTCGGCGCCGGCAGCGCCGCGACACGGCAGATGCGCGGGTTGAGCCGCTGGGTGATGCGCTTGATGACACCGCCCTTGCCGGCGGAATCGCGGCCCTCGAACAGCACGACGACCTTCTTCTTCTCGTGCTGCACCCAGTCCTGCAACTTGACCAGCTCGCCCTGCAACCGCAGCAATTCGCGGAAGTAGACCTTGCGATCGATCGACGGGCTTCCGGCGGCCCCGTCGTGGTCGAACTCGTCGAGCCTCACGTCGTCGAGCTCCAGCTCGAGTTCCTCGTCGAGGCTGTCGGCCATCTCCTGGTGGATGCGGGCGCGCAAGGCTTCGTCGCGCAAGGCTTCATCTCGGGTGGCTTCGTCGGTGAGGTCGGAGGCGGTCATGAAGGTCCGTCTTTCAGTATGTTAGATGGATCGACGGAAGCATTGACGGGCGATGTTACCCCTCTATGACATTGGCATGACCTCTGTTTCACGCAGCGGGCGGGACTGTGCTAACAAGCGATGACAAGATCAAAAAAGGAGACGCCGATGATTTTGCTCACGCCAAAAGACGTCCTGCCCGAGGACGGCACCGCCGGCACGCTGGTCGGACGGGTCTGGCTGCCGCAGGCGGGCGGACCCGCCGTGGTCGCGGTGCGGGGTGACGGCGTGTTCGACGTCACCGCGCGCTTCCCCACCGTGAGCGCGCTGTGCGAGGAAGCCGATCCTGCGGCCGCGTTGCATGCCACGCGCGGCGAGCGCATCGGCGATTTTGACGCCATCCTCGCCAACACGCCGCCCGATGGTCGCGACGCGACAAGACCGCATCTGCTCGCGCCGGTCGACCTGCAGGTGCTGAAGGCCGCCGGCGTCACCTTCGCGATCTCGATGCTGGAGCGCGTGATCGAGGAGCGGGCGCGCGGCAACCCGTCGTCGGCGGAGGCTATCCGCAAGGAGGTGGTGCGCCTGGTCGGCGACGATCTCTCCAAGCTGAAGCCGGGCTCCGAGCAGGCGATGCGGTTGAAGCAGGTGCTGATCGACCAGAACGCCTGGAGCCAGTATCTCGAGGTCGGCATCGGTCCCGACGCCGAAGTGTTCACCAAGGCGCCGACGCTGTCCTCGGTCGGGTCAGGCATGGATGCCGGCCTGCATCCGAAATCGACCTGGAACAATCCGGAGCCGGAGGTCGTGCTTGTCGTCTCCGGCGCCGGCAAGATCGTCGGCGCTGCGCTCGGTAACGACGTCAACCTGCGCGATTTCGAGGGCCGCTCGGCGCTCCTGCTGTCGAAGGCCAAGGACAACAACGCCTCCTGCGCGATCGGCCCGCTGCTGCGGCTGTTCGACGCGACCTTCTCGCTCGACGACGTCAGGAAGATGGATGTCGGCCTCACCGTGAAGGGCGCCGACGGCTTCGTGCTCGAGGGCCATTCTTCGATCTCCAAAATCAGCCGCGACCCGACCGATCTGGTTGCCCAGACCATCGGGCCCGTGCATCAATATCCCGACGGCTTTGCGCTGTTCCTCGGCACGATGTTCGCACCGGTCAAGGACCGCGACGCCAAGGGCGAAGGCTTCACCCACAAGCGCGACGACATCGTCACCATCGAAGCGCCCCAGCTCGGCAAGCTCGTCAACCGCATGCGGGGCAGCGACGAATGCGAGCCCTGGACCTTCGGCGTTGGCGCGCTGATGAAGAATCTCGCGCAGCGCAAGGTGCTGTGAGGATGAGCGCTACGCGTAGGGTGGACGGGTCCGCCCCAAGGGCGGCCCGATGATAAACTCCCTGTAACCCACCGTGTCGCCTGCAGCAGAGATGGTGGGTTACGCCTTCGGCTAACCCACCCTACGCGCTGCGCGCTGACGTGCTATCTTGCTTGCTGTCGCCGCCGGCGTTGTCGAACATGTTCAGAAACCTGCGCGGCAGATCAATCGCGTGCTGCAACTTGAGGGCGCGCGGATGCATGATATTCGGAGCGACCGCTTGTCGCGCCCATGTGTGATCCAGTTCATCCTCGTTCACGCTGTTTCGCTTCAGCATACGGGCTCGACGCGAACAGAAGGAGTCGCGGACATGAGCGAGCAGCCATCGAATGGAATGCCTGATTGGCTCACGACCGACATGCTCGTGATTGCCGTCGCACTGGCCATCATCGTGGTTGGCATGTGGATCGCGCCGTAGCCTGGTGGCTCCGGCAGGTTGCCCCGCTGAGACATCGCGGGATGATGTCACCACCCTAGGCGCGAGGCGATGGCGAGCCTTACAAGCCGATCATCCGGAAGATCATGCCGCCGACATTTGGGCCATGATGGTGATGGCGGCGATGACGGCTTCGCGGCGGTTCGTCACCGCCTGCGGCGGCCATCGCGCTCCTGCCGCCGTCCCGCTCGGGGCCAACGGCGTCGAACGCGGCCTTCTGCTCGTCGCTGAGCGCGCTGTAGAAAGTGTCCACGGCCGGACGTACCGTTCCGATCGCCTGAAGCATGGAATCTAATCTGGCTCCGACCGCCGCAAGGCGTGCCGGTGGCGTGCGCGCATCGGTGGGCGGACAGGACGATTTCAGGGTGTCCTCGGCCTTTGTCGCAGCGTCCCGCAAGGCATCGAGGCTCGCCCGCTGTGCATCGGTTGGCTTGACGTTGCGTTCGATGATGTCGCCGGGCCATGCGATGGCGGCGGGCTGCGCCGTATTGCAGTTGCCGTTGTCCCCCGTCGCCTCATGCTGGCCGCGGTGCTGATCTGCCACCAGCGCGGTCACCTTCGCTTTCTGATCGTCGCTGAGCAGCCCATAGAACCTCTCCAGCGCCGGCTGAAGAATCCCGACTGCGTCGCGCATGGCCTGGAGGCGCTGCTGCATCGCGGCGAGGCGGCTCGGCGCGGTCAACGGCACGTCCTTGGGACATGAATTGAGAATGGTCGCGGACGCCTTCTGCGATGCGTTGGTGAGGTCGTCGAGCGCGGTGCTCTGCTCCGCATTGGGCTGGATGGCGCTGCGGAATTGCTCGATCGGGAAGCCCGCGATATCGCTTCTGTCGCTGCCGCACATGTCGGCAAGGGTTGTGGTCTGAGCGGTGGCGCGCGATCGACCCGTGGCCGGCGGCCGGGGACCGGCGTAGCCGGGCAGGTAATAGGCATAGCCGCTCAAGGCATCGTAGTCATAGGGACCGAACAGGCCGGCATAGAGATCACCATAGCCGTAATCCCAGAAGTACGGGTCATAGCCCCCGCCCCACCAGGCGTAGTCATAAAGATCGTAATAGGCATAGGGCCAGAAGATCGGGCCGACCCAGCCATAGCCGCCATTCGGATGGCGCCACCATCCAACGCCACCCATGGCAGCTCCGGCGGCGGCCGTCGTGATCGCGGCGCGCGTCATCGGATTGCGCAAGCCGCCCGGTCTCTGCATCGCCGCGCGGACCTGGTGCGAGGCCAACGCGTGCCCCACGGCGCTCGCATTGTGCCGCATCGCGGCGGGCGAGGCGGCATGGCGGCCGGCGGCTACGCTCGGCGCGACGCGCGCGGCATGAGCGGCAGGCCGGAATTGGTTATGACGCGCGCCGGAGCCGCTACCGAGCCGCGTGCCGGCTCGTGCAGCGGGATGAATGGTGTGAAAGCCGCCGCCACGCGCTCCGCTGGCGTGGAATCCGCCGCCGTGGAAACCACCACCGTGGAAGCCGCCTCCGCCTCCATGAAAGCCACCGCCGCCACCATGAAATCCGCCCCCGCCGCCATGAAAGCCGCCACCGCCATGACCTCCACCGCCGTGGCCGCCACCGCCACCGCCACCGCGAGCAGCATCGGCGCTGCCTGCGAGCAGCGCAGCCGATGCCGCGACCGCGAGGATCGTGGCGAGTGCCAGCACGGTGTGTCTGCAGCGGGCAGCCCTCAGCATCTTTCCTCACCCTTCGGATACTCAGTGATGCCTGACATCAACATCGAAGGCCGCCGCCGGGTTCCCGCGACGATCTGGTCGCGGCGATCTAATTTGCCGGATGGAACCTGGGCGAGGGCAACATCCGGCTTGGCTCACCGCGGCTGAGGTGCCAATCACTGCGTTTCCCGGCGTACGGATGCGCAACTGCGTCCCCATCCACATCTGTCATCGCCCGGCTGATCCAGTACGCCGCGGCTTCTCGGCTCAAGCACGGACGTCTCTGGATCACCCGCATGCGCGGGTGATGACACCGCGTGGTGTGACAACTTGAATTGCGACTTACTCATCGTCGTCCTGACGAAAGCCAGGACCCATTACCCCAATTGTTCGTCGTTGCATGACGCTGGGGCCAGATTCCCTTCACAACCAAATGCGGTGGTTATGGGTCCTGGCTTTCGCCAGGACGACACTGTGGTGTTGGCACGGCTGGAGTTATTAACCCAGCGCCCTCACACCGGCAACGCGGTCGAATACTTCACCTGGCTCAGCGCAAAGCTCGACTCGATCGAGGCGATGCCGTCGAGCCGGGTCAGCTTGTTCTTGAGGAACGCTTCATAGGAGGAGAGGTCGGCGGCGACGACGCGCAGTAGGTAGTCGCGGTTGCCGGTCATCAGATAGCACTCGAGCACCTCGTCCCATTTCGAGATCGCGCGCGCGAAGCGGTTGAGGTCTTCTTCCTTCTGGCGCGCCAGCTTGATCGAGATGAAGACCGAGACATGCAGCCCGAGCGATTTCTGATCGACGGTCGCGATGTAGCGAGAGATCACGCCGCGCTCCTCGAGCAGCTTGACCCGGCGGTGGCAGGGCGACACCGACAGCCCGACCTTGTCGGCGAGCTCCTGCATGGTCATGCGGCTGTCGGTCTGGAGCAGACTCAGGATCTTGCGGTCGATGGCGTCGAGGGCAGGCATTGGGATGAACTCGCAGGTGAGGGCCGGATTGTGGGAATTTATCCCAATTTTTCCTGTGCTGTCGCGTGGAATTGAGATTTTCGGCGGCCGCGGCGGCAGTAACATCCGAGATATCGCCCGGAGCATCGCCAGGAACACTGACATGGGAATCGCGCCTGAACGCCTCGACATGCTGTCCGCTTTGGCCCGAAAGGTGCTGTGGTTGTCGTCGTGGACCATCCACCACGCCAACCATGTGCGGCCATCTGCCGACGGGCTGAAAGTCGGCGGCCATCAGGCCTCGTCGGCCTCGCTCGCCAACATCATGTCGGCGCTGTATTTCTCGGTGCTACGGCCCCAGGACCGCGTCGCGGTGAAGCCGCATGCGAGCCCGGTGTTCCACGCGATCCAGTATCTGTTCGGCCACCAGACCCGCGACAAGCTGGAGAACTTCCGCGGCTACAAGGGCGCGCAGTCCTATCCCTCGCGCACCAAGGACACCGACGACGTCGATTTCTCCACCGGCTCGGTCGGGCTCGGCGTGGCGCAGACGCTGTTCGCCTCGCTGGTGCAGGACTACGTCAAGGCGCATGGCTGGATGCAGGACCGCCCCGAGGGCCGCATGATCGCGCTGGTCGGCGACGCCGAGATGGACGAGGGCAACATCTTCGAGGCGCTGCTGGAGGGCTGGAAGCACGGCCTGCGCAACACTTGGTGGGTGGTCGACTATAACAGGCAGTCGCTCGACGCCGTGGTGCGCGAGGGGCTGTGGGCCAAGTTCGAAACCATGTTCCGCAATTTCGGCTGGGACGTGGTGATCGTGAAATACGGCAAGCTGATGCTCGAGGCGTTTGCCGAGCCGGGCGGCGAGGCCTTGCGGCGCTGGATCGACAATTGCCCGAACCAGATGTACGCGGCGCTCTGCTTCCAGGGCGGCGCGGCGTTCCGCAAGCATCTGCGCGACGATATCGGCGACCAGGGTGACGTGTCGGCGCTGATCGATCGCCGCAGCGACGACGAGCTGCTGGCGCTGATGTCGAACCTCGGCGGCCACGACATGGCGAGCATGATCGAGGCCTTCGAGGCGATCGACCATGATCGTCCGGTCTGCTTCATCGCCTACACCATCAAGGGCGTCGGCCTGCCGATGCAGGGCCACAAGGACAACCACGCGGGCCTGATGACGGTGGCGCAGATGGAGAAGTGGCGCGCCGCGCAGAACATCCGCACCGGCCACGAGTGGGACAAGTTCGAGGGCCTGTCGCAGGAGCCCGCGAAGCTCGAGGCGTTCCTGGCCGAGGCGCCATTCAACCGCGAGGGACGCCGTCGTCTCTCGGCGCCGGAAATCGAGGTGCCGGAGCGGCTGGCCTTCAAGGCCTCCGCGCAGATGTCGACGCAGCAGGGCTTTGGCCTGGTGCTGCATGAGCTCGCACGCGGCGACAGCGAGCTTGCGTCGCGCATCGTCACCGTTTCGCCCGACGTCACGGTGTCGACCAACCTCGGCGCCTGGGTCAACCGCCGCGGCCTGTTTGCGAAGGCGGAGAACCACGACCTGTTCCGGCAGGAGAAGATTCCGTCAGCCTACACCTGGGAATATTCGCCGAAGGGCCAGCACCTCGAGCTCGGCATCGCCGAGATGAATCTGTTCATCATGCTGTCGGCGCTCGGCCTGTCGCAGCAGATCAACGGCGCGCGGCTGCTGCCGGTCGGAACGCTGTACGATCCCTTCATCGAGCGCGGCCTCGATGCGTTGAACTATGCCTGCTACCAGGACGCCCGCTTCATGGTGGCGGCGACGCCGTCAGGCATCTCGTTGGCGCCGGAAGGCGGCGCGCATCAGTCGATCAAGACGCCGCTGATCGGGATCGGGCAGGACGGGCTCGCCTCGTTCGATCCGGCCTTCGTCGATGAACTTGCCGTGATCATGGGCTGGGGCTTTGGCCATATGCAGCGCGAGGGCGCCGAGGGCGGTTCGGTTTACTTGCGACTCTCGACCCGGACGCTGGAGCAACCGCAGCGGATCATGACACCGGACCTGCAGCGCGACATCACCGATGGCGCCTACTGGATGCGCAAGCCGGGCCCGAACTGCGACATCGTTGTTGCGTATGCCGGCACCGTCGCGCCGGAGGCGATCGAGGCGGTCGGCCTGATCGGCGAGAGCCACCGCGATGTTGGTCTCCTGGCGGTAACCTCTGCCGACCGGCTCTATGCGGGTTGGTCCGCCGCACGGAATTTGCGCCGCGACCGCCGCGGCACGCAGCATTTGAGTCATATCGAGCGCATGCTGGCGCCGCTCGGCCGCGACTGCGGCATCGTGACCGTGATCGACGGCCATCCGGCCTCGCTCGGCTGGCTCGGCAGCGTGCGCGGCCACCGGGTCGAGGCGCTCGGCGTCGAGCATTTCGGCCAGACCGGGACGATCGGCGACCTCTACCGGCACTATGGCATCGACGCCAACGCCATCATCGACGCGGCGGAAAGCGTGTCGATCGGCGCCCCGGTGCGGCATCGCAAGATGGCGGTGTGACGAGGGATCTCTCCTCATCGTCATCCCGGCGCAGGCCGGGATCCATGACCACAAGTGGTAGTAAGTAAGCGCGACTCGTTCTAACAGGACCCATTACCAATTGCCGTCGGTGGTTATGGGCCCCGGCCTTCGCCGGGGCGACGAAGCCAACCTTGCCACCGGTGCGGCAGCGACATTATATGCCGTGGGCGTGCACGAGCCGCGCCCCGCATATGGCGGGTTCAATTCGCCCTGCTTTCGTGCAAGGATGCCTGCCGAACGCTTTCCGTTCCCCTTATCCATACGCCCCCTACAAGAGGTTTCCGATGGTCAATCGTATGCAATTCTACATCGATGGCGCCTGGGTCGATCCGGTCGTCAAAGGCAAGTCCACCCCCGTCGTCAATCCGGCGACTGAAGAAGCGATGTATGAGATTGCGCTCGGCTCCAAGGCCGATGTCGACAAGGCAGTCGCCGCCGCCAAGCGCGCGTTCGAGACCTATTCCCAGACCAGCCGCGAGGAGCGCGTCGCGCTGCTCACCAAGGTCGTCGAGGTCTACAAGGGCCGCATGAAGGAGATCGGCGCGGCCGTCTCCGACGAGATGGGCGCTCCGCTGCCGATGGCCGAGAAGCTGCAGGCCGGAGCCGGCCTCGGCCATCTCATGAACACCCTCGAAGTGCTCAAGAAGTACGAGTTCGAGGAGACCATGGGCACCGCCGTGATCGTGCGCGAGCCGGTCGGCGTGATCGGCATGATCACCCCCTGGAACTGGCCACTCAACCAGATCGCCTGCAAGGTCGCGCCCGCGCTCGCCGCCGGCTGCACCATGATCCTGAAGCCGTCGGAGTTCACCCCGACCTCGGCGCTCATCTTCGCGGAAATCCTCCATGAAGCCGGCGTGCCGAAGGGCGTATTCAACCTCCTCAACGGCCTCGGCCCGGAGGTGGGTGCTGCGATGAGCGAGCATCCGGACATCGACATGATCTCGTTCACCGGCTCGACCCGCGCCGGCGTCGATGTCGCCAAGCGTGCGGCCCCGACCGTGAAGCGCGTCAGCCAGGAGCTCGGCGGCAAGTCGCCGAACGTGATCCTCGAGGGTGCCGACCTCGCCAAGGCGGTGACCGGCGGCGTGATGCACATGTTCAACAACTCGGGCCAGTCCTGCAACGCGCCGTCGCGCATGATCGTGCCGCTCTCCAAGATGAAGGAAGTGGCCGCGATCGCGAAGGGCGTCGCCGACAAGACCAAGGCCGGTGATCCGCGCGCCGACGGCACCACGATCGGTCCCGTGGTCAACCGCGGCCAGTGGGACAAGATCCAGGCGCTGATCCAGAAGGGCATCGACGAGGGCGCAACGCTCGTCGCCGGTGGCCCGGGCCTGCCCGAGGGCGTCAACAAGGGCTTCTATGTCCGCCCGACCATCTTCGCCGACGTCACCAACGACATGACGATCGCCCGCGAGGAAATCTTCGGACCGGTGCTGACCATCCTCGGCGCCAAGGACGAGGCTGAGGCGGTGAAGATCGCCAACGACACGCCGTATGGTCTCGCCGGTTACGTCTCGGCCGACACCGTGGAAACCGCGCGCCGCGTCGGCCGCCAGATCCGCGCCGGCAACGTCAACCTGCAGGGCGTGCCGAACGAGCGCTCCGCGCCGTTCGGCGGCTACAAGCAGTCCGGCAACGGCCGCGAGTGGGGCCGTTACGGTCTGGAAGAGTATCTCGAGGCCAAGGCCGTCGCCGGCTACAACGCCGCGTAAGCCGAGCCACGAGAGACACGATTTTGGCGCCGGGGCAGGCAACTGCTCCGGCGTCAGACGTTATGGAAGGTAGAAGTTTTCATCGTCGTCCCGGCGAAGGCCGGGACCCATAACCACCGATGCATTTGGTTGAGCAGGCTCGGGCCGCATTGTTTGCAAAACGAAGGTCTGTGGTAATGGGTCCCGGCCTTCGCCGGGACGACACAGAGACCTAGCCGCCGAGCGCGCCTTGGGTGTTGACGTAGAGCGCATAGATCGACTGGCTCGCCGCCATGAACAGGCGGTTGCGCTTCAGTCCGCCGAAGCAGAGATTGGCGCAGCGCTCCGGCAGCGCGATGCGGCCGATCATGACGCCGTCGGGCGCGAACACCACGACGCCGTCGAGTTCGGGATCGCCCATGCCCCAGCCGCACCACAGATTGCCATCGATGTCGCAGCGCATCCCGTCGGGCGTGCCGGGGCCGGCGTCGATGAACACGCGCTTGTTGGAGATTGTCTTGCCGTCGGCGGAGACGTCATAGGCGAGGATCTTGCGGTTCGGCTCGCCGCGGGATTCCACGACGTAGAGGATCTTCTCGTCCGGCGAGAAGCACAGCCCGTTCGGCCCGAGCACGCCCTCGGCGACGATGCTGGCCTTGCCGGTCTCGGGATCGAGCCGGTAGACATTGGGTTCGATCTCCGGATCGGCCTTGTAGCCCTCGTAATTGCCGAGCAGGCCGAAGATCGGATCGGTGAACCAGATCGCGCCGTCGGATTTCACCACGACGTCGTTCGGCGAGTTCAGCCGCTTGCCGCCGAAGGAGTCGATCAACACTGTGATCGATCCGTCATATTCGGTGCGCACCACGCGGCGGCCGCCATGCTCGCAGGTGATCAGCCGGCCCTGGCGGTCGCGGGTGTTGCCGTTGGCGAAGTTCGACGGCTTGCGGAAGATGCTGACCGCGCCGGTCTCTTCCTCCCATTTGAGGATGCGCTGGTTCGGGATGTCGCTGCACAACAGGTAGCGGCCGTCGCCGAACCACACCGGCCCTTCGGCCCAGCGCAGGCCGGTGGCGATGCGCTCAACGGCGGAGAGCTTCAGCCAGTACTTCTCGAAGCGCGGGTCGAGCGCATGGATCGCGGGATCGGGATAACAGGTCGCGGGACGCCAGCCGGCGGAATGAACATCGGACATTTGCTGTTCTCGTTGTTGTGTTTCGATGGTGTTTCCTTGAGCGCATGGTTTGCTATCATTGTCGGCCTGCGGCCGCAATTCGGCTGCAGCAAACAGGAAAGACGAGGGACGGCATGCCACGCATATTGATGACCGGCGCATCGGGGGGAATCGGCACGAGCCTGCGCAAGCTGCTGCCGCCGATCTATCCGGATCTCCTGCTGAGCGACATCAAGCCGCCCGCCGATCTCGGCAGCCACGAAAAATTCAAAGCGGCCGATCTCGCCGACCTCGCTGAGGTCGAGGCGATCTGCGGGGGCGTTGACGGCATCCTGCATTTCGGCGGCTATTCGGTCGAAGGATCCTGGGATGCGATCCTGCAGGCCAACATCATCGGCGGCTACAATCTGTTCGAGGCGGCGCGCAAGAAAGGTGTCAAGCGCGTGATCTTCGCCTCGTCCAACCACGCGGTCGGCTTCTACCCGCGGCATCACCGCATCGGCACCGACGTCACCGCGCGGCCGGACAGTCGTTACGGGGTGAGCAAGGTGTTCGGCGAGGGCGTCGGCGCGCTCTATGCCGACAAGCACGGCATCAAGGTGACCTGCATCCGGATCGGTAATTTCGGCGAGGCGCCGCTCGATCACCGCCGGCTCTCGATCTGGCTCAAGCCCGAGGATCTGGTTCAGCTCTGCCGCATCGGGCTCGAGCATCCCGACATCCATTTCGAGGTGCTGTACGGCGCGTCCTACAACGAGCGCTCGTGGTGGGACAATCATCGCGCCTACGATCTCGGCTATCGTCCGAGCGGCCGTGGCGAAGATTATCGCGAGCATGCGATGGCCGAGCAGGCCAAGCTGCCACCCGATCCCGTCGGCGATTATTACCAGGGCGGCACGTTCTGCAGCATGGAGTTCGATGGCGACAGGACGAGGGTGATCGACTGGAAGAAATGATCAGTCGTCGCACTGCGGAAGCTGCTTCACCGCTTCGGTGTGCTCTCGTTGCGGCTCATTCGGGCTTTGCCCGGATGCCTTGGGCGCGCTGCCGGGCCCGTCATAGGTCTGGGAAAAATGCGCAAGCGGGAAGTTGAGGCTGATCTTCTGCCCGGTCAGGTTCTTCGCTTCCACCACGATCGCTTGCGCGTGCTTCAGCCGCTCGATCAGCTCGCCATTGGCCTCCAGCGTGCCGCCGCAGCCGAGCGTGTAGCAGTGCGTCCTGGCGACCTGCATCGGCTCGTCCTGATCGATGCGGAGGCTGATCGTGCCTTCCAGCATGGTCCGCGTGGCGACATTGGCGGTGAGCAGCGCGCGCGTGCTGGTCTGTGGCGAGACGCTGATGGTGCCGCCCGACGGCGCGCACTGGCCGCGCGCGGCGGCGGCGACGAAGCAGCTCGCCTCGGTCAGGCAGGTCTTGGTCCAGGGCTCATAGGTGAGCTCGGTCGCGCGCGGATCGGCCGCGTCGGCAATTCCACCGAGTGCGAGCTGCACGGCGATCGATCCCATCAACAAAGCCACGTAACGCATCGCCGTCTCCTTCGCGAGGAGGCCGCGTATCGCGCTATTGCGGCTTTTTGTCGTTGGAGATGCGGACGAGATAATCCGCCTTGCTGTACTGCATGTGATCGACGCAGAGCTGCGCCAGCGCCCAGCTGTCACGGCCCTTCAGCAGTTCAATCATCAATTCGTGCTGGCGGCGCGACAATGCGAGGCCCTCGCTGTCGGCGAGGTTCTTGGCGCGCATCGGCAGCGTCAGGTTCATGTAGTCCTGCAGCGAGCGGACCAGATAGGGATTGCCGCAGGCGGAGAACAGCGCGAGGTGGAACGCATCGTTGGTTTCGTGAATGCCGCGCATGTCCTGCGCGTCGGCCTTGATGCAGTAATGCCGTTGCAGCTCGCTTAGTTGCTCGACCAGGCTGTCAGGCGCGGGCAGGGCGATCATCAGCGCGGCCTGGCGCGTCAGCATCTCGCGCACCTCGTAGATCTGCCGCACCTCTTCGGCGGAATAGAACCGCACCGTGGCGCCGACATTCTTCTCGCGCAGCACGATGCCCTGGCGTTCGAGCTGGAACAACGCCTGGCGCACGAAATGTCGGCTCGCGCCGTAGCGCTGCATTAGCGTATCCTCGACCAGCCGCAGGCCGGGCGCGAAGCGGCCGAAGATGATGTCCTCCTCCAGCCGGCGGATCACTTCCGCCTGTTCCTCCTCTCGCGAGGGGGCTTGGATATCCGGCAAGGTGGGCTCGGCTGTCATGCGCTCTCGGCTTCGGGTCGATGCCGGAGGTCAGCATGACGCCATGGCTATTGTCAATAATGGGGGCGATTTTGCCGCAGACCAGCGGCGCTCTTGCGCCAGATTATCTCATATTGACAATAATTCCTGCCGCTCCTTAAGTGCGGCCGAACAACCACGGGAAGAGAAGAAAATGGCCGACGGACTTCGCAAGGGACTGACCAGCTATGGTGACGCCGGCTTCTCGCTGTTCCTGCGCAAGGCCTTCATCAAGGCGATGGGCTATTCGGATGACGCGCTCAATCGCCCGATCGTCGGCATCACCAACACCTGCAGCGATTACAATCCCTGCCACGGCAACGTCCCGCAGATTATCGAAGCGGTGAAGCGCGGCGTGATGCTGTCGGGCGCGATGCCGTTCGTGTTCCCGACGATCTCGATCGCCGAGAGCTTTGCGCATCCGACCTCGATGTACCTGCGCAATCTGATGGCGATGGATACCGAGGAGATGATCCGCGCCCAGCCGATGGATTCCGTGATCGTGATCGGCGGCTGCGACAAGACCCTGCCGGCGCAGCTCATGGCCGCCATCAGCGCCGATCTGCCGACCGTTGTGATCCCGGTCGGGCCGATGGTGGTCGGTCATCACAAGGGCGAGGTGCTCGGCGCCTGCACCGATTGCCGGAGGTTGTGGGGCAAGTACCGCGCCGGCGAGATCGACGATGTCGAGATCGAGGCCGTGAACGGTCGCCTCGCGCCGTCGGTCGGCACCTGCATGGTGATGGGCACGGCCTCCACCATGGCCTGCATCACCGAGGCGCTCGGCCTCACGCTGCCGATGAGCGCGACGATCCCGGCACCGCATGCCGAACGCTTCCGCTCCGCGGAGGCAAGCGGCCGCGTCGCCGCCGAAATGGCGAAGACCAAGGGACCGAAGCCGAGCGAGATCCTGACACCGTCGTCGTTCCGCAACGCCCAGGTCGTGATGCAGGCGATCGGCGGCTCGACCAACGGGCTCATTCATCTGACCGCCATCGCCAACCGCTCGCCGCACAAGATCGACCTCGAGGCGTTCGACAAGCTTGGCCGCGAGGTGCCCGTGCTGGTCGACCTCAAACCGTCGGGCGAACACTATATGGAGCATTTCCATCATGCCGGCGGCGTGCCGAAGCTGATGGCGCAGCTCGGCGACCTCATCGACCTCGATGCCAGAACCATCACCGGCCAGACCTTGCGTGAGGTTGTGGCCGGCGCGGAGGATGTGCCGGGGCAGGATGCGATCCGCTCCAAGGCGAACCCGATCAAGGCCGAAGGCGCGATGGCGATCCTGCACGGCAATCTCGCGCCGCGCGGTGCCGTCATCAAGCAGTCGGCGGCGAGCGAGAGGCTCCTGCAGCACACCGGCCGTGCCGTGGTGTTCGAGTCGGTCGAGGACATGACGCTGCGGGTCGACGACCCCGCGCTCGATGTGACCGCCGACGACGTGCTGGTGCTGCGCAACGCCGGCCCGAAGGGCGCCCCCGGCATGCCGGAGGCGGGCTACCTCCCGATCCCGAAGAAGCTCGCGCGCGCCGGCGTGAAGGACATGGTCCGCATCTCGGATGCGCGGATGAGCGGCACCGCGTTCGGTACCATCGTGCTGCACATCACGCCGGAGTCCGCCGTCGGCGGTCCGCTCGGTCTGGTGCGGAACGGCGACATGATCCGGCTCGATGTCGCCAAGCGCAGCATCGATCTCCTGGTCGACGAGGCCGAGTTGCAGAAGCGTCGCGCGGCGCTGGCCCCCGCTGGCGCGCCGGATTGGGCCAAGCGCGGTTACGCGCATCTCTTCAACGAGACCATCCTGCAGGCCGACGAGGGCTGCGATTTCGACTTCATGCGCGCCAAGGGGAAGTAACCGGCGGCGTTCGGCGTGGTAGCTGAATTGTCGATAATTTCGGTGACGGAGCGCTCGATCGCGCCAGTGATGGTCTAATTCCTTCTGTTTTATTGACAATCCCGCGGGACTGATGGGATGATCGCGTCAATCAAAAACAGGGGGAACGTCGCGATGGGCTATTCAGCCAGGATCGTCGGGATCGCCATGGCCGCGGCAGCGCTGCTGCTGACGGCGCGCGCCGGCGCGCAGGAGGTCAAGCACTTCCGCTTCGCCTATGACCAGCCGCGCAACACCGGCTATTCGGTCGCCGGCGATCTGTTCGCCGAGAAGCTCAAGGAATTGAGCAAGGGGACGATGATCGTCGACCAATATCCCGGCGCGCAGCTCGGCCAGGAGCCGCAGCTGCTGCAGCTCGTGAAATCAGGCGATATCGAGTTCGCGATCGTCTCTTCCGCCAACACGGCGACAATCTCGCCGCAGGCCGGCGTGATGTCGCTGCACTTCCTGTTCCGCAACGATGCCCATGTGATCAAGGCGCTGGCGGACCCGCAGGTGTTCGACGCCATCAGGACGATGATCGACGAGACCGCGCAGGGCCTGCATGTGATCGGCACCGGTTCGCAGGGCGTGCGCCACATCTACAGCAAGAAGGAAATCCACAACGTCGGCGACCTCAAGGGCGTGAAGGTGCGGGTGCAGGCGACCGCGACCGAGGACACCATGTTCCCGGCCTATGGCGCGCAGACGGTGCACATGCCGTTCGGCAGCGTCTACACCTCGCTGCAGACCGGCGTGGTCGACGCCGCCGAGAACAGCATCAACGTCTATCTCGTCAACAAGCACTATGAGGTCGCGCCCGTGCTGTCGATCACCGAGCACGAGGCCAACAATGCCCTGCTGTTCGTCTCCGACAAGCTCTGGCAGAGCCTGTCCGCCGAGCAGAAGCAATGGGTGCAGGCCGCCGCCAACGAGGTCAGCGCCAAGGAGCCGCAGAAGGCCTTCGAGCTGGAGCGGAATGCGCTGACCAAGCTGAAGTCGTTCGGCGTCAAGGTGGTCGATGACGTGGACAAGAAGAGCTTCACCGCGATCGCCGATCCCTATCTCGACAAGCTCGCCAAGGAGCTCGGCCCGCATGCGGAGAAGATCAAGAACCTGATCCGCGCCATCAATTAAAGCCCGGGTCGACGGGGAGCGCGAGCCATGGCCATCGCCGACAGACTGGTGCTGCAACGGCAGCGGCATCTGAAATGGCGGGCGCTGGATCGGCTCGAGCTGATCCTGATGATGCTGTGCGGCCTGTTGTGCTTCGGCTTCTCGCTCTCGGTCACCGCCGACATCGTCACCCGCACCATCGGTCATCCCTGGCTGTGGCTGCAGGAGGTGACCTCGACGCTGTTCATCTACGCGATCTTCGTTGGCGCTGCGGTCGCGACCAGGCGCAACGACCATCTCTATCTAACCGCGCTTTCGGAGGCGATGCACGGCAGGTCGCGGCTGGTCGTCGAGATCGTCATCCGCCTGGTGGTGCTGGGCGTCGCCTTTTGCCTGGTCCGGTACGGCTATCAAAATTACCTTCGCGGCTTCGGTAGCTTCCGGCTGCCGTCCGGAACGCCGATCGCATCGCTCTATGCGGTGATTCCACTGTCCGGCATCTTGATCGGCCTGTTCACGGTCGAGCAGCTCGTCAACGGCATCCGCAACGGATTTGAGCATCCGGAGCCGCCGGACGAGGATCTTGCGATTCCCGCGATCAACACCAGTGCGACCACGGGAGTGCAGCCGTGAGTGCACCGGTCGTGCTGGTGTTGATGTCGTCCTGCTTCCTGTTCTTCGGTTATCTCGGTGTGCCGGTGCCGTTCTCGCTGATGGCGGGCGTGTTCATCGGCGCGGCGCTGTCGGATGTGTCGCTGGCCGCGATCATCCAGAAGATCTTTGACGGCATCGATTCCGAGGCGCTGCTGGCGATCCCGTTCTTCCTGCTGGTCGGCGAACTCATGAGCTCGGCGAATGTCGTGGTCCGCATTGCCAATTTGTCGGTCTCGCTGGTCGGTCACATCAGGGGCGGGCTGTCGCAGGTCGTCGTCGTGTTCAGCATGTTCTTCTCGGAAATGTCGGGCTCGACCACGGCCGATGTCGCCGTGATGAGCCGGGCACTCGGCGGGCCGATGCGGCGCGAAGGCTACGAGCCGGCCTTCATCGCCGCGATCATCGCCTCGGCCTCGACGATCGCGGCGCTGGTGCCACCGAGCATCACGGCGGTGGTCTATGGTGCGGTCGGCAACGTCTCGATCGCCGGCCTGTTCATGGCGGGCGTGGTCCCCGGCCTGATGATCGGCTTCGGGCTGATGATCTATTGCTACTTCTTCGGCCCGTCAGGACTGCGCAAGCCGCGGGCGCCGCTGCGCCAGATCGCGTTCGCCGCCGGCGACGCCGCGCTGCCGCTGATGATCCCGGTGATCCTGCTCGGCGGCATCCTGACCGGCTGGTTCACGCCGACCGAGGCCGGCGTGGTCGCGGTCGCCTACATCATCCTCGTCGTGATCCCGGCGCTGAACCGCGGGCACCTGAAAAAGATCCCGTATGACTTCTGCCTGGCCGGTCTGATCTTCTCGCTGCCGCTGATCACGATCGGCGCGGCGAACGCGTTCGGCTGGATGCTGGCCTATCTGCGCGGCGCCATCTACATCGCCGACTGGATCACCTCGATCGCCGGCAACGATCCGCACCTCATCATGCTGCTGATGGTGCTGCTGTTCACCGTGGTCGGCGACTTCATCGAGCCGGTGCCGACCATCATCATCTTCATGCCGCTGGTGAACGCGCTGACCCAGGCAGGCGACATCAATGGCGTGCATATGGGCGTCGTGCTGATCGCGACGCTGGCCTTCGGCCTGATCACGCCGCCCTACGGGCTCGTGCTGCTGATGGCCTCGAAATTCGTCGGCATCAGCTTTGCAAAAGCGCTGCGGGCGGCGCTGCCGATCTACGTCGTGTTCCTGGTCACGATCTGCTTCACGATCTATTTTCCGAAGGTCGTGCTGTGGCTGCCGAAGCAGGTGATCCCGGAATCGGTCGGTTGCTTCAAGGCACCCGGCGGCACCGAATACATCTGCCCGAATTAGCGAGCCCGGTTCCTACTTCGTCTTGCTGGTGAACTTCTTCACGGCGACGCGGAAATCCTCGGTATGCATCGACGTGATGATCTTGTGCTCCTCGGCATCGAGCTGCTGCTTGGTCGGCGTGGTGGCCGCCTGATAGACCAGCGACTTGGTTCCCGCGATCGCGGCGGGCGGATTTTTCGCCAGGCGCTCGGCGAGCTGTCGGGTGGCGGCCTTCAGCTCGGTCGCGGGGACGGTCTTGACGACCAGTCCCCATTCATAGGCCTGCTGCGCGGTGAAGCCATCCTCCGCAAGGAAAATCTGCAGCGCGCGACGGGTCCCGACCGTGCCGACGATGCCGACCGTGCTGCCGCCGTCGGGCGATACGCCAATCTTGGCATAGGCGGGCGTGAAGCGGGCATCCTCCGCGGCGATACACAGGTCGGTCACGAAGGCGAGGCCCATGCCGGCGCCGGCCGCCGAACCGTGCACGCTGGACAGCACGATCTTCGGCATCCGCCGAACCGTCTCGATGAAGGCATGGTAGTGATGAAGCATCTCGCCGACCACGGGCGCGACGTTGTTGGCTTCGGTCGCAGCACCGATGGTTTGCAGATCGCCGCCGGCGCAGAAGGCGCGGCCTTCGCCCTCGATGACCAGCACGCGGACGTCCTTGTTGGCTTCGACCTCGGCGCCGAGCTGTTCGAGCCTTTTTGCGATCGTCATGTCGATGGCGTTGAACGCGGCCGGCCGGTTCAGCGTGATGGTCGCGATGGCGCCGTCGATGCGGAGCAAGGCGGGGTCGTTGGGGGAGGCGGGATCGGGCATTTTTGAGGACCTTGGGCTTGTTATTTCCGGACATTTAAGGCCTTGGCGGGAGCCGTGGCAATCCGGCAGGGGCCTGGAGGCGGCTTTCGGGTGCCCAGATTTGCCCGGGACCCCCTTGCATCAGCGCGAGCCATGGGGCCAAATAGCGCGCGCCTTCGGTACGCAGACACGAGCGCTGTGGTGACGGGGCACGCAAGCTAACATCGACAAGAGGAAACGGGATGGGTCACTCCTGCTCGCGCGTATTTGGGTTGTTCCGATGACAGGCTCGGTCATCATCGTCGGCGCCGGACATGCCGGCTTCCAGCTCGCGGCGTCGCTGCGCCAGGCCGGCTTTGCCGAGCGCATCGCCCTGCTCAATGACGAGGGCCATTTGCCGTACCAGCGGCCGCCTTTGTCGAAGGCCTATCTGAAGGGGACCGGCGGGCCCGAGACCCTGATGTTCCGGCCCGACAAGTTCTACCAGGACAACAAGATCGAGCTGATCACCGATCGCGCCCATGCGGTCGACCGCAACGCGCGGAAAGTGGCGCTGGCCTCCGGCACCTCGCTCGACTACGGCCACCTGGTGTTCGCGACCGGCGCGCGGAACCGGCTGCTCGATATTCCCAACGCGAAGCTCGACGCGGTGCGCTACCTGCGCATCCTCGACGAGAGCCAGGCGCTGCGCGACCTGCTCGCACCCGGCATGCGCGTCGTGGTGATCGGCGCGGGCTTCATCGGGCTCGAGTTCGCGGCCACCGCGCGAGCCAAGGGCCTCGAGGTCGACGTGGTCGAGCTCGCCTCGCGCGTGATGGCGCGGGCGGTGACCGCGGAGATCTCCGAGTTCTCGCAGGCGCGCCACGGCGCGGCCGGCATCCGGATCCACCTCGGTGTGCAGGTCACGGCGATCGAGGCCGATGGCGCCAAGGTCACCGGCGTCAGCCTGAGCAACGGCACGCATATCCCGGCCGATCTCGTCGTGGTCGGCGTCGGCGTGCTGCCGAATGTCGAGCTCGCCGCGGAGGCCGGGCTGCCGGTCGCATCGGGCGTCATCGTCGACGAGCATCTTTTGACCGCGGATCCGAATATTTCCGCGATCGGCGATTGCGCGCTCTACACCAGCAAGCGCTTCGGCGGATCGCTGCGGCTGGAGTCGGTGCAGAACGCGACCGACCATGCGCGCTGCGTGGCGGCGCGGCTGACTGGCAAGACCGAGGTCTATGATGGCCTGCCGTGGTTCTGGAGCGACCAGGGCCCCGACAAGCTGCAGATGGCGGGTCTTACCACCGGCTACGACCGCGTCGTGGTGCGCGGCGACCGCGCGCAGGGCGCGTTCTCGGCGTTCTGCTATCGCGGTGACAGGCTGCTCGGCATCGAGTCGGTCAATCGCGCCGGCGATCACATGTTCGGCCGCCGGCTGCTCGGCGCCGGAGGCTCGATCACGCCGGAGCAGGCGGCTGATGCGAGCTTTGATTTGAAGAGTGCGCTGGCGCAATTGTAGGCGTCGTCCCGGCGAAAGCCGGGACCCATACTCCGCGGCGGTCATTGGCGGAGATGAACGCAGTCACTATGCGCGTGTCTGTTTCTACGGCCGGCGGTTATGGTTCCCGGCCTTCGCCGGGACGACTCGGGGAGAGAATAGCGGCCACCTCCTGCGCCGTCGGCATCGACGGCGCTGCGCCCATCCGTTGCACGCAAATCGAGGCGGCAATGTTGGCGTAGGCCAGGGCGTCGCCGAGCGGCTTGCCGATGGCGAGCTGCGAGGCGAGGGCGCCGACGAAGCAATCGCCGGCGCCTGTGGTGTCGACGGCCTTGACCTCGCGTCCAGGCACGAGCAGCGGTTGGTCGTCGACCAGCGCCAGCACGCCGCGCTTGCCGAGCGTGACGCAGACGATCTTGCCACGCCCCAAGGTTCGTGCCGCCTCGGCGAAGCGGGATGGGTCGTCGCTGTCGCGCAGCTCCGCTCCGGTGAGCAGGCCAAGCTCGGTCTCGTTGAGGATCAGGACATCGACGAGATCGAGCAGCGCCTTGTCGGCCGGTTTGGCCGGTGCCGGATTGAGGATCGTGGTGGCGCCGGCGGCGCGGGCGCGGCTGAAGAATGCGGCGATCGTCGGCAGCGGGATCTCGAACTGGCTGACCGCGACGTCACCCTTCGCAAGCACGGGCGCTGCGACATCATCGGCATCGACCAGCCCGTTGGCGCCGGGCACGACGACGATCGTGTTGTCGGCATTGGCAAGCGTGATGATCGCTGTGCCCGAATGCGCGCTGCCGGTGTCCTTGACGAAGCTGAGATCGACGCCTTGCGCGGCAAGGAAGGTTCTCAGCTCCTTGCCGAACGCATCGGCGCCGAGCCGGCCGACCAGCGTGGTCGGCACGCCCTGCTTGGCCGAGGATATCGCCTGGTTGGCGCCCTTGCCGCCGGGAAAATACAGCACGGCCTCGCCGGCGACGGTCTCGCCGATCCGCGGATGGCGCTCGGCGGTCGCCACCACGTCCATATTGATGCTGCCGGCGACGAAGACGCGCCCCATGCCCAATCCCACTCCGTCCTGTCAGACCGCGGCGCCGAATTCCTGCTTGACCGCGGCGATGTCGGCGAGCGTCGGCAGGCCGGCCTCGTTGCCGAGCTTCTGGATCTTGTAGGTCGACGCTGCGCGCGCGAACTCGAAATGCTCACGCCAGGCTTTGCCGGGATTGGCGAGATAGGAATAGATGTAGGCGCCGTGGAAGACGTCGCCGGCGCCGTTGGTGTCGATCACGCGCTTGCGCGGAATCGGCAGTGCCGGCAGCGTTTGCACCGTGCCCGCCTCGTCGTACCAGAGCAGGCCGCGCTCACCCATCGTGATGCCGCCGACCCGGCAGCCGCGGCTCTTGAGATAGTCGAGCATCTGCTCCGGCGTCTTGTCCATCTGCTCGCACAGCCGTTCGGCGACGATCGCAACATCGATGAAGGCGAGCAGCTCGTGGGTGTTGGTGCGCAGGCCGCCGCCGTCGAGCGAGGTCAGGATGCTGTCCTCACGGCACAGCTTCGCGTAATGGATCGCGGCGTCCGGCTGGTGGCCGTCGATGTGCAGCGCGCGGCAGCCCTTGATGTTCAGCAGCGGAAAGGGATGGATGTGCTGGTCGTCGCGGCAGCGGACGATGGCGCGCTTGCCGTCGTTGGGCATGATGAAGGACAGCGAGGAGGAGTTCACCTTGCGGGGATGGAACGAGATGCCGTACCTGTCGGCCATGTCCCAGAACATCCGTCCCAGCCAGTCATTGGCCATGGTGGCGATCAGGTCCGGCTCGACGCCGAGCTTGGCGCAGCAGAACGCCGCGGTCACCGCGTTGCCGCCGAACGATACGGCATAGGCGTCTGCAACGTGCTTCTCGTCGCCGACAGGCATGTGATCCGTGATGAAGGTGACGTCGATATAGGTCTGTCCAATGAAGAGAGCCTGCATTCGCTTCCCGTGATCGCTTGGTGTGGTCCCGGCCGACGATCAGACTAGCACCGCTGATCGGCCGATATCGCTGAAATTATTCGCAACCCTGCTTGGTTTACAGGTAGAGATGATGGATGTGCCGGCCTGTTCTGGTATGCGGCATAACGGCCGGTGGCAGGCCGCGGTTCCGGGATTCGTAAGGAGAAGCACAATGACGGCAGATTCGGGGAGGCCAAAGCCATGATCACCGGTCTCGATCATGTCGTCGTCCTCACCGGCGACATTGCTGCCGCCAGCGCCGCCTACGAGACGCTGTTCGCGCGGGCGCCGGCCTGGCGCAACAGCGGCGACGGCGCCGACCGCGTGCTGTTCACGCTCGACAACACGACGCTGGAATTGATGGCGCCGCGCGGCGATGACGATGCCGCCCGGCGCGTCCGCAGCGCGCTCGTCACGCAAGGCGAGGGGCTCGCGAGCCTCTGCTTCCGCACCAGCGATATCGCCAGGACACACCGCAGGCTCGAGCGGCTGACCCTGAAGCCCGAGCCCGTCGCCGAGGTCGAGAGCCGCGACGAGACCAGCGGCGCCACGCTGTCGTGGAAGCGGACGCGCGCGGCGACCGATGCGACACGCGGCGTGCGCATGTTCTTCCTGGAGCGGGAGCAGGAGCGGCCTCTGTCGGTGCGCACCACGCCGGCCTCGATCACCGCGATGGATCATGTGGTGGTCTCGACCGCCGACCCGGAACGAGCGGCCGCACTTTATGGCGCGCGGCTCGGGCTCGACATGGCGCTCGACCGGTCGCATCCCGAGTGGGGCCGGCTGATGTTCTTCCGCTGCGGTGATCTCGTGGTCGAGGTCACGCACCGGCCGGGCAAGGAAAACACCAAGGCGGAGACGGACGCGCCGGACCGGCTGCGCGGCATCTGCTGGCGCGTCGCCGATATCGAGGCCACCCGCGCGCGGCTAGTTGCCGCCGGCGTCGACGTCTCGGAGATTCGCACCGGCCGCAAGCCCGGCACGCGCGTGATGGCGGTGCGCAACGGCACGTGCGGCGTGCCGACGCTTCTGGTGCAGCCCTCACAGGGAAAGCCAGACTAGGCCGTGGTTCATGCGCGCGTTGTCACGACAGCGTGCACCGCGGGCAGATGAGTCTTATTCGTCATTCCGGGGCTCGCGAAGCGAGAGCCCGGAATCCATTCATCACCGGTACATGCGGGTCGATGGATTCCGGGTTCGTGCTGCGCACGCCCCGGAATGACAGAGATACTTGTCGCAGCTGCGAGAAATATTCCCGCATGGCTGTCACGACAACATTCGTTCTCAAACGCCGCGCGTCATGCTACATTCATTAATCCAGCATCACGGGCGATCGATTTGGCCAAAGCAAAGCGGATACAGAGATGGCAGCGTGACCCCCAGGGGATGCGGATGCGGATTCTCGAGGCGGCCAAGCAGGAATTCGCCGCCCATGGCCTCGCCGGCGCGCGGGTCGACCGCATCGCGGCCAATGCCGACGCCAACAAGCGCATGCTGTACTACCACGTCGGCAATAAGGAGGATCTCTATCTCGAGGTGCTGGAAGGCGCCTACGAGAAGATCCGCGCCGAGGAGCGCACGCTCGACCTCGAGCATCTCGACCCGCCCGAGGCGATCGGGCGCCTGATCGACTTCACGTGGAACTATTTTCTGCGCAATCCCGAGTTCCTGGCGCTGCTGAACACGGAAAACCTCGCCAAGGCAAAGCACCTGAAGCGCTCGACCAAGGTCAAGTCGATGCACTCGCCCTTTGTCGAGATGATCCGCACCGTGGTGACGCGCGGGGTCGAGAGCGGCGATTTCCGCGACGCGGTCGATCCGGTGCAGCTCTATATCTCGATCGCCGGGCTGGCGTTCTTCTATCTCTCCAACAGCGCCACGCTGAGCGTGATCTTCGGCCGCGACCTGCTCAAGAAGGACGCCCGCGACCAGCGCCTCGAGCACATGACTGCGCTGGTGCTGGCGGCGCTGACCGGCAAGTCCACCGCCGCGTTTGGCAGCGCGATGCCGCCGCGGCGCGCGGCGGAACACCGGGTGGTGTGAACGCCGGTGGCCCGCACGCGGTCGTTCCGGAAAAGCGATGGCCCGTAGCCCGGATGCAGCGAAGCGCAATCCGGGAAACTGTATCCGCGGATCATGCGGCCCCGGATTTCGCTGCGCCGCATCCGGGCTACGCATCGTTCGTCCATAAAAATCTCGCCTGACGAAAGTAGGGGATTTTGGCGCGATTTTGCCACGTGCAAGGGGCTGGACAGTATTTATCCAACGGGTTAATTTCTGGACGAACAACAGAGACTGCAAGGGAGCGTGACGTGGCGGAGGCAAAGAGCCCTTCGGGCGTGTCGAAGGTGCTGAATGCGGCGTGGGTGCGTCCGTTCCTGTTCCTGGTGGTCATCGTGGTGGCTTGGGACCTCGCGATCCGCCTGTTCCACATCCCGGCCTATCAGATCCCGTCGCCCGGCGACGTCGTCGCGGTGCTGTGGAGCGACTGGCCGGAGCTGCTGCGGCAGTCCTGGCCGACCACCTATGCGACGATCTGCGGTTTCCTGCTCTCGGCGCTGTTCGGCATTCCCACAGCGATGCTGATCGCGGGCTCGAAGACGGTCGAGAGCTACGTCTATCCGCTGCTGGTGTTCTCCCAATCGGTGCCGAAGATCGCGATCGCGCCGCTGTTCGTGGTGTGGTTCGGCTTCGGCATCATCCCCAAGGTGATTTCCGCGTTCCTGCTCGGCTTCTTCCCCGTCGTGGTCTCGGCGGTGCAGGGCTTCAAGTCGGTCGATCCCGACATGGTCGACCTCGCACGCGCGATGCAGGGCAGCCGCTTCAAGGTGTTCTGCGCGGTCAACCTGCCGCACGCGATGCCCGCGATCTTCTCCGGCTTGAAGGTCTCCGTGACGCTCGCCGTGGTCGGCGCGGTGGTCGGCGAGTTCGTCGGCTCCAATTCCGGCATCGGCTATGTGATGCAGCGCTCGATCGGCACCTTCGACCTGCCGACGATGTTCGCCGCGCTGGTGATCCTGGCGCTGCTCGGCGTCATCCTGTTCTGGATCGTCGACCGCATCGAGCGGCTGGTGATCCCCTGGCACGTCAGCCAGCGCGACGACATCATCTTCGCTTCCTAGGATTTGTGCACAGAAACAACAGCAAGCGTCATTGCGAGGAGCGATAGCGACGAAGCAATCCATTTCTCCACTTGCTGCACGATGGATTACTTCGCGGAGCCTGTCATCCGGCGGCGCTTCGCGCCGACCGGGTGGCTCGCAATGACGAAAAAGAACAACGGGAGGATTATCTGATGCGATTGCTCACTGCCGTTATTGCCGCGCTGGCCTGGACCGCGCTTGCGGTGGCGCCGGCGTCTGCGGCCGACAAGGTCGTGCTGATGCTGAACTGGTACGTCTATGGCGAGCACGCGCCGTTCTATTACGGCAAGGCCAAGGGCATCTATGCCGCAGAAGGCATCGACCTCGAGATCCAGGAAGGCCGCGGCTCGGCCGCGACCACGCAGGCGGTGGCGGCCAAGACCGCCGATTTCGGCTATGTCGACGTGCCCACGATGATGCGCGCCGCGGTGAAGGGCGCGCCGGTCATCGCCACCGGCGTGCTGCTGCAGACCAGCCCGATGTCGGCGATGGGCTTCGTCGACAAGAACATCAGGAAGCCGGACGACATCAAGGGCAAGACGGTCGCGATCACGCCGGCGGATTCGATGACGCAGATCTGGCCGCTGTTCCTGAAGAAGACCGGCCTCAAGGAAAGCGACTTCCAGACCGTCGCCGGCGACGGCCAGACCAAGCTCAACGCCGTCATTAACGGCCAGGCCGATCTGCTGCTCGGCTACGTCATGGACCAGTCGATGAAGATCAAGGACGCCACCGGCAAGGACGTCTATCCGATCAAGTTCGCCGACTACGG
Organism: Bradyrhizobium sp. B124; assembly: GCF_038967635.1. Lineage (NCBI taxonomy): Bacteria > Pseudomonadati > Pseudomonadota > Alphaproteobacteria > Hyphomicrobiales > Nitrobacteraceae > Bradyrhizobium > Bradyrhizobium sp. B124. Next base: position 8,519,476 of record NZ_CP152413.1, read on the forward strand.
CATCAACATGGTTTCGTCGGGCATCATCGCGAACTCCGACTACGTGAAGGCCAATGCCGACCTGGTCCGCCGCTTCATGTCGGCGACCACCAAGGCGGTGGAAGCTGCGGAGAAACAGCCGAAGGCGGCCGCGCAGTCGATCCTCGACGCCAACCCGAAGGGCGGCAAGATCGACACGCTGACGCAGGGTTTTGAGCTGACGATCCCGCTCTATCGCACACCCGAAACCAAGGCCAAGCGACCGTTCCAGGTCACCGATCAGAACATGACGGAGTCGGTCAATCTGATGGTCGAATATGGCGGCCTCGACGCCAAGGCCAAGGCCAATCCGAAGGCGTTCTACACCAACGACTATCTGCCGAAGGGCGATTCGTGAGCCACAAATATCCCCTGTCGTCCCTGCGCAAGCAGGGACCCATAACCACCAACCTTAATTGTCACGGAAGGTCTCAGCCCGTGTGCCCGAACGAGAGGGCACGGCGTAAGGATCCCTGCTTTCGCAGAGGCGACGGGTGGAGAGGATTGCGATGAATCCTGCGACCAAACCAGCCGAAGTCAACCAGCCCGCCGCGCATCTGCGCCTGGTGTCCGACCGCGCCGCCGGCGCCACGCCAGGCATCAAGCTGTCCGGCGTGTCGAAGACCTACCGGTCGCGCGACGGCGACGTGCCGTCGCTGCGGCCGCTCGACTTCACCATCAATGACGGCGAGTTCTTTGTCGTGGTCGGGCCCTCCGGCTGCGGCAAGTCCACGCTGCTCAAGATGATCTCGGGCCTGCTGCCGCCGACGACCGGCGAGGTGCTGGTCGACGGCGAGCCGGTGACCAGGCCGCACGGCAATGTCGGCATCGTGTTCCAGAACGCGCTGCTGCTGCCGTGGCGCAACATCCTGTCCAACGTGATGCTGCCGATCGACATGAAGCAGCTGCCGCGGGACAAATATCTCGCCCGCGCCAAGGCGCTGTTGAAGCTGGTCGGGCTCGAGGGTTTCGAGAAGAAGCTGCCCTGGCAACTGTCCGGCGGCATGCAGCAGCGCGCCTCGATCTGCCGCGCGCTGGTGCATGATCCCAAGATCATGCTGATGGACGAGCCATTCGGCGCGCTCGACGCCATGACGCGCGAGCGGATGAATGTCGAGCTGATGCGGATCCAGCGCGAGACCGGTAAGACCGTGCTCCTGATCACGCACTCGATCCCGGAAGCCGTGTTCCTCGCCGACCGCGTGCTCGTGATGACCGAGCGGCCCGGCGCGATCGCCGCGATCTACGACGTGCCGATGCCACGGCCGCGCTCGCTGGAGACGATGTCCGATCCCGTCTTCACCGAACTGGTGCAACGGATCCGGAAACATTTCTTCACGCAGGGGTCGCTGGACTAACACCCGAGCCTTCAATGCCGCTTCGCCTCAAAGTCAACGCTATCGCCTTCTTTGAACGACCGCTGGTGTTCGCCCGGCCGTTCCGTTTCGGCGCGGTGACGATCACCGCGTCGACGCAGCTGTTCGTGCGGGTCGAGATCGAGGTGGAAGGCAAGGGCCGGGCGACCGGCGCCAGCGCCGAGATGCTGGCGCCAAAATGGTTCGACAAGCGGCCGCATCTGACGGAGGCGCAGTCGCTCGACGGCCTGCGCCGCTCGCTTGCGGTTGCACGCGAGCTCTATCTGACGAACCGGACTTTTGAGACCGCGTTCGCCTTGCACACCGCGTGCATCGGTCCGCAGGTCGCGACCTGCGCTGCGCAGGACATTCCGCCACTCGCAGCGAGCTTCGGCCCGGCCGAGATCGACAAGGCGATCCTGGATGCGCTGCTGCGCGTGGCCGGCGCGAATTTCTTTGACGGCATGACCGGCAATATCGCCGGCATCGACGCGCGGCTGACGCCGGATCTCGACGATGCGGCCATCGCGCGGTTCCTCTCAACACGCAAGCGGATCGACCGTGTCGCCGTCCGGCATACCGTCGGGATGGACGATAAGGTTGAAGGCGAGGGCGGTGTCGCCGACGCAGGCGAGAACGCGGGTGCGCGCTATTTCAAGCTCAAGCTGAACGGCGATCCCGCCCATGACGCGGCGCGGCTGGCGCGGATCGGCAGCGAGCTCGCAAGGCTGCCTTACGCCACCAAGGTCACGCTCGACGCCAACGAGCAATATGCTGACCTTGCCGCACTGAGCGCGCTGGTCGACCGGCTCGACCACGACGCGGCGCTTGAACCGATCGCGGCAAACCTGCTCTACATCGAGCAGCCGATGCCGCGCGATATCACGAAAGCTTCGCCGCTCGGGACGCTGGGCGCGCGCAGTTTCATCATCGACGAGGCCGACGATTGCTACGATGCATTCCCGCAGGCGCGGGCGCTCGGCTATCGCGGCATTTCCTCGAAATCGTGCAAGGGTATCTACAAGTCGATCATCAATGCGACGCGTGCGGCAGCATGGAGCGCGGATAGCCGGTATTTCATCAGCGGCGAGGACCTGACCTGCCAGGCCGGGCTCGGCGTGCAGCAGGATCTCGCGCTCGGGGCACTGATCGGCGTCACCCATGCCGAGCGCAACGGGCATCATTACGTCGACGGCTTTGCCGAAACCCCGGCCGACGAGGCCGACGCCTTCCTCATCGCGCATCCCGATCTCTACACGCGCGCCGGCGGCAAGGTCCGCCTCGCGATCCATGACGGCGATCTGCTGACAGGGTCGATCGCCGCCGCACCGGGCTTTGCCAGTTCGATCCATCCGGACTGGTCCACCATGCAGCCGCTCAAGCGGCCCACACCACGCGCTTCGCAGGAGCAGACAGCATGACGACCAAACGCCTCGGCCTGATCATGAACGGCATTACGGGCCGGATGGGTCTCAACCAGCATCTGATCCGCTCGATCGTTGCAATCCGCGAGCAGGGCGGCGTACAGCTCGGGAACGGCGACCGCATCATGCCCGATCCGATCCTGGTCGGCCGCGACGCCGAGAAGGTCGCTAGCCTGGCCAGGCGCTTCAACATCGAGCGGCACACCACCGATCTCGATCGCGCGCTGGCCGACAAAGGCGACACCGTGTTCTTCGACGCCGCCACCACGCAGGCGCGGCCCTCGCTGCTGACCAAGGCGATCAACGCCGGCAAGCATGTCTATTGCGAGAAGCCGATCGCGACCAATCTCGAAGAAGCCGTTGCAGTCGTGAAGCTCGCCAATGCCAAGGGGCTCAAGCACGGCACGGTGCAGGACAAGCTGTTCCTGCCGGGCCTGAAGAAGCTCGCCTTCCTGCGTGACTCCGGCTTCTTCGGCCGCATGCTCTCGGTGCGCGGCGAGTTCGGGTATTGGGTGTTCGAGGGCGGCTGGCAGGAGGCACAACGGCCGTCCTGGAACTACCGCGCCGAGGATGGCGGCGGCATCATTCTGGATATGGTCTGCCACTGGCGCTACGTGCTCGACAACCTGTTCGGCGAGGTCGAGAGCGTGGTCTGCATCGGGACGACCGATATCCCCGAACGCTATGACGAGAGGGGCAACCAGTACCAGGCGACGGCCGACGATTCCGCCTACGCCACCTTCAAGCTGAAGGGCGGCGTGATCGCGCATATCAACATGAGCTGGGTGACGCGCGTCTACCGTGACGACCTCGTCACCTTCCAGGTCGACGGCACCCATGGCTCAGCGGTGGCAGGCCTGACCGACTGCGTGATCCAGGCGCGTCAGGCGACGCCGCGGCCGGTGTGGAATCCGGACGAGAAGCGGCTGCATGATTTCTACGCCGACTGGCAGAGGCTTCCTGAGAATGTCGTCTACGACAACGGCTTCAAGGAGCAGTGGGAGATGTTCATCCGCCATGTCTGCGAGGATGCGCCCTACAAATACACGCTGCTCGAAGGCGCCAAGGGCGTGCAGCTCGCCGAATGTGCATTGAAGAGCTGGAAGGAGCGGCGCTGGATCGACGTCGCCCCGATCACGGTCTGAGAGAGGCCTTTTGTCATGAACAAGCCAGTCCTGCCGGTGTCGTCCTTGTCGTTGAAGCTGCCGACCGCCGACGGCGGTCTCGAGACCTATCGCCTGGCGGCGTCGCGGACCTTTCCGGCGAAGCTCGAGGGCACGCTCAATCGTGTTGCGTTCTCTGCCGCCCATGTGGTGGCAGATCCGCGCGCCGACGTCGATCCCTGGCTGACGGCCGCGATCGACTGGGACAAGACGATCGCGTTCCGCGAACACGTCTGGGACCTCGGCCTTGGTGTGGCCGAGGCGATGGACACCGCGCAGCGCGGCATGGGCCTCGATTGGGCGACCTCGCTCGAACTGATCCAGCGCTCGGTGAAGGCAGCCAAAGCCAAGGGAAACGCGCTGGTGTTCTCGGGCGCCGGCACCGATCATCTTGCGGCGGAAGACGCGAAGTCGATCGATGACGTGATCCGCGCCTATGAGGAGCAGATCGAAGCTGTGGAGAAGGCCGGCGGCCGCATCATCCTGATGGCCTCGCGCGCGCTGGCAAAGCTCGGCAGGAATGCGGACGACTACGCGAAGGTCTATGACCGCGTGCTGTCGCAAGTCCGCGAGCCCGTGATCATCCACTGGCTCGGCGACATGTTCGATCCGGCTCTGTCAGGCTACTGGGGCACGGCCGATCTCGACCAGGCAATGGATACGGCGGTTGCGATCATCAACGCCAATGCCGCCAAGGTGGATGGCGTCAAGGTTTCGCTGCTCGACGAGCAGCGCGAGATCGACATGCGGCGGCGACTCGATCCGCGTGTCAAGATGTACACCGGCGACGACTTCAACTATGCGGAGCTGATCGCCGGCGACGCCAAGGGCTTCTCCCACGCGCTGCTCGGCATCTTCGATGCGATTGCGCCAGCCGCGTCCTACGCGCTGTCGCGGCTGGCCGTCGGTGACGAGGCCGGCTTCCACGACGTGCTGGGACCAACCGTTCCGCTGTCGCGCCACATCTTCAAGGCGCCGACGCGCTTCTACAAGACCGGCATCGTGTTCATGGCGTACCTCAACGGTCATCAGGATCACTTCACGATGGTCGGTGGACAGGAGAGCGCGCGTTCGACCCTGCATCTCGCCGAGCTGTTCCGGCTCGCCGACCAGGCGGGGCTGCTCGCCAATCCGGAGCTCGCGACGCGCCGGATGGCGGCGATCATGGCGACGCGAGGCATCGACGGCTGATGCGTGACTTCTCCGAGGACCACCGCTGGCTGTCGCTGAACACGGCGACGGTCCGCAAGCAGGGCGATCTCATCGCCATCATCGAGGCCTGCGCGCGCCACGGCATCCGGGCTATCGATCCATGGCGCGACCAGGTCGCTGGCGTCGGGCTCGATCGCGCGGTGCGCGCGGTGAAGGACGCCGGGCTCGATCTGTCAGGCTATTGCCGCGGCGGCATGTTCACGGCTGACAGCGCGCATCGCAGCGAGGCGCGCGACGACAACCGCCGCGCGATCGACGAGGCGGCCGCGCTCGGCGCCTCCTGCATCGTGCTCGTGGCAGGCGGTCTGCCGCAATATTCGCGGCCGGGCAGCGCTGCATCCAAGGATATCGCGGCGTCGCGTAACCAGGTGCATGACGGCATCGCCGAGATGCTGGAGTATGCAAAACAGGCAAAGCTGCCGCTCGCGATCGAACCGCTGCATCCGGCCTATGCCGCCGACCGCGCCTGTGTGAATACCACGAAACATGCGCTCGACATCTGCGATGCGCTCGATCCTAGCCGCACCGGCGCGATCGGCGTCGCGCTCGACGTCTATCACATCTGGTGGGATCCCGAACTCAAGAGCCAGATCGCGCGCGCCGGCAAGGACCGGCTGCTCGCGTTCCACGTCTGCGACTGGCTGGTGCCGACGAAAGACATCCTCAACGATCGCGGCATGATGGGCGACGGCGTCATCGACATCAGATCGGTGCGCGCAATGGTCGAAGCGGAGGGCTTTGCCGGCTATTCGGAGATCGAGATCTTCTCGAATGACTGGTGGAGCCGGCCCTTGGACGACGTGCTGCGGACCTGCATCGAGCGGCATCGGACGGTGGTCTGACCCAACGACCGGTTCGGTGGACAAGGCGAGGCGTGCCGGTTATTCCGAACGCTGTGGTGTGAACGGCACTGGCGGCCGTTGAACTCCGCGGTCCGGACCTTCGGAGCACGACATGCGTTTGAGCGATTGCCACAATTTCCATGACTTCCGCGAACTGGCAAGGCGCCGGCTTCCGGGGCCGATCTTCGACTACATCGACGGTGGAGCGGACGATGAGGCGACGCTTCGGCAGAACACCGCGAGCTTCGAGCGTTGCGATCTGGTGCCCAATGTCCTGCGCGGTGTGGAGAACGTCGATCTCTCGGTCACCGTGATGGGCCAGAAGCTGGCAACGCCGTTCTATTGTTCGCCGACCGCGCTGCAGCGTCTGTTTCATCATGAGGGCGAACGGGCCGTCGCCGCTGCGGCGGCGAAATACGGAACGATGTTCGGCGTGTCCTCGCTCGGGACCGTGAGTCTGGAGGAATTGCGCAAGGCTTACGCTACGCCGCAGGTCTATCAGTTCTATTTCCACCGGGATCGAGGCCTGAACACGGCGATGATGCAGCGCGCCAAGCAGGCCGGCGTCAACGTGATGATGTTGACTGTCGACAGCATCACCGGGGGCAACCGCGAGCGCGACCTGCGGACCGGGTTTTCGATTCCGTTCAGGCTCACGCTCGGCGGCATGCTGCAATTCGCCATCAAGCCTGCCTGGGCCATCAACTACGTCACGCATGAGAGCTTCAAGCTGCCGCAGCTCGACGAGCATGTCGATATGAGCGGCGGTGCGATGTCGATCGGGCGCTATTTCACGGAAATGCTCGATCCGGCCATGACATGGGACGATGTCGCGCAAATGGTCCGGCAGTGGAACGGCCAGTTCTGCCTGAAGGGCGTCATGTCGGTCGATGATGCGAAGCGCGCGGTTGAGATCGGCTGCACCGGCATCATCCTGTCCAACCATGGCGGCCGGCAGCTCGATGGCTCGCGGGCGGCGTTCGATCAACTGGCCGAGATCGTCGATGCCGTGGGCGACCGGATCGACGTGATGATGGACGGCGGCATCAAGCGGGGCAGCCATGTCTTGAAGGCGCTGTCGCTCGGCGCGAAGGCCGTCGGCCTAGGACGCTTCTATCTCTATCCGCTGGCGTCGGCCGGCCAGGCCGGAGTCGAGCGGGCGCTTGGTCTGCTGCAGGCGGAGCTGGTGCGGGACATGCGGCTGATGGGGTGTTCCTCGATCAGCCAGCTCTCCCGCGCAAACTTGCGGTTCAGATAGCCGCCCGATCGCTCAGAGGTCCTGCGTCAACGCGGCGCCGATCTGCTCCAGTGCCCAATCGATCTGATTGCGTGTGGGTTATCGGCCCGCCCGGCTTAAAGGATGCCACCACCAAATTGGGTCGATCCTGTCAGCGCCGCTGCGCTCTAGGAATCCTGATCGCTGTGCGTGATCTCCAGCGTCACGAGCCGCGCCAGCAGGGTTGCGGGATAGAGCTGGCCGAAGATCGCCTCGAGATTGCATAGGCTGCGTGCGATCGGATGCAGCGGAGCGACGTCGCCGTAGCCCGTGGTCGTCAGCGTCATGAAGCTGAAATAAATCAGCTCGTTCGCCAGCGCGGGGCTGTCCTCCATCTTCATCCCGGAAAAGGCCTTCGGCAGCAGCGTGCCGATGAAGGTGTAGAGTGCCGAGAAGATCACGGCAACGGAGAGATAGAGCAAGACGGCGCCGACCACGCGGTGATAGGTCACGCGGCCCGGCGCAAATGTCGCACGAGCCACCGTCACGGCCAGGGTGATGCCGACGATCAGCCACGAGCCCGCGAACAGATTGAGGTCGAGGATCGAGGGCGAGCGCAGCCGCAAGATCCCGCCCGTGACGATCATGGCGAGTGCAACCAGCATCGCGGTGACCGCAATTGCGCTGCCCGACATCAGGAATACGCCGCCGACCAGGAACAGCGCGAGAAACAGCTCGAAGATCTGGAATTCGAACAGGCCGAGCGCCTGCAGGGGTGCCACCACGAACATCATCACAAGGATCAGGATGGTGAGCACGGTCAGCAAGGAATCGCCCCAGCGCTCGCGCAGCTCGCCAGTCCTCATCCAACCGCGCTTCATTCCCGCCCCGTCATTCGGCATCGCATCAGCATGCTGGTGCCAGACATTGCTGCGCGGCGGCCGCAAAGGCAAGATGGAGGACCGACATCCGGCGCGCCCGGCGATCCAGATCGCCGGACGGCCGTCTCAGGGGCTCGCGACTTGCTGCAGCGTGTTGAAGCGAGCTTTCTGCTCGCTGCTCAGCATGGCATAGAACTTGTCCAGTGCAGGCTCGATCAACTTCGCGGCCTTCTGCATGGCCTCGAGCCGGTGCTGCATCGCCTCCAGGCGGCCGACTGGCGTCAGCGGCACGTCGTTCGGGCAGGCTGCCTGCAGGTCCGCTATGGCTGTTTTGGTCGCATCGCTCAGGCGGTCGAGCGCTTCCTTCTGCTTGCCCGCCGGATGAAGCGAGGCCTCGATCCTGTTGATCGGCAGCTGGGCCAGGTCGGATTTCGAATCGCCGCAATTCGCGGATTGCGCGGTCGTTTGCTGTTGCGGCGAACGCTCGCCGACATGTGGACCGAGCGCATTGAAGCGGGCCTGTTGCTCGTCGCTGAGCGAGCTGTAGAAATTCTCCAGGGCCGGCCGCACGATCCTGATCGCCTCGAGCGTCGCGCTGATGCGATTTTGCATCGACCGCAAGCGGCCGGTTGGCGTCATGGCATAGCTGTCCGCGCAGGAATCCTTGAAGATATCGGCTGCCTTCGCCGCTGATGTCTTCAACTCGTCGAGGAGCGCGCGCTGCTGCTGGCTCGGCCGTACCGCCCGCGTGATGTCGGCAAGCGGCCAGGCTGTGACGCCCTTGTCCGGCTCTCCGCATAACTGCTTGATTGCCTGCGGACTCGTATCGGCGCGTTGACGGGACCGATCGCGGCCTGCGGTGGCCGGATAGTCGCCAGGGTTGATGCTGGCATAGGCGGAGTAGGGACTGTTGGTGTCCCAGAACACGGTGTCCACGAAGTCGTCATAGGCGTAGGCCCAATAGCCGGGCTCGTAGGCATAGGACCAGAACGTGTAGTCAAAGATGTCCGAATAGGCGTAAGGCAGGAACACCGGGCCAAGCCACGCCACGAACGCCGCGCGGTGGCCGTGTCGCCAGGCATTCCGGGGCGCCCAGCCGCCTTGACGCACCGCAAGCGCCGCCTGGCTTTGCGCACCTGCCTGGTCGCGGAAGCGTGCGGCAAATCGCTCGCGCTGGGCCGCCTGCGTCGCGGCAGTGGTCGCGGCGGCCGCCCCAACCGTTGTTGCGGCGGCCCCAACCGTTGTTGCCGGCGCCAATCGCTGCTGACGGGCAACGTCCGCCTGTTGCGCACGCTGCTCGCGCTGTAACAGGCGGCTCTGCGCCTGCAGCGCACGGTCATGGACGCGTTGCGCGCGTGCGCCTTCGACCTTTTGCGACTGCAATTGCTGCACGCGTTGCTGCAGGCGATCGATCCGGGTCTGCCGCTCCGCGGTCTGGTGCGAGAGCGCATCACGCTGCCGCTGCTGCGCCGCCTGCTGGCGTTGCTGGATCAATTGCTGATGCTGCTGCGCGCGCTGTTGAACTCGCTCCGTCGGTGACGGTCGCTCGCTCAAGCGCGACGGTGAGCTCGCGCGTGATGGCGCGGCAATATGCGGAGCCTGACGCTGCAGCGGGGCCCCACGACGGAATTCGGGTCGATGCGTTGCGATCCGCGGCGCAGCGATATGGGGGGCTTGGCGCACCGACGGGGCGGCGAAATGCGGTGCCGGGCGCGGCGCCATCGCCGGTCGCTGCGGGGCATGGAACGCGGATGCTGCCGGCCGTGCCATCGCGGGTGGCCGAGCCATTGCAGGCGGTCTCGCCATTGCGGGCGGGGCGGCGTGGACCATCGGCGCGGGACGCGCCATTGCTGGTGGCGCGGCTGGACGTGCGCCGCCGGGCGGTCCACCCTTGTGTGGCTGGGCGGCAGCGCCGCTCGCCGCCAGCATCGAGGCACCAACCAAAAGCACAGCAAAACAAATACCGCGGGGAGGCATGAGCATGGCTCTCTGTCCATCCCTGCCCACAAGGCTTCAACGCGCAGGCGTCGAAATCGTTCTTGTTGGCCGCGGCCGGCGCTGCGGTCTTCCGACGCAGGGAACCGTCAGGAGACATCCTGCGTGAGGACAGACGCGATCCGCTCCAACGCCCAGTCGACCTGATCGGCCGTGATCACCAGCGGCGGGGCGATGCGAATGGTGTGCTCGTGGGTGTCCTTGGCGAGGATGCCACGCGCCTGCAGCGCCGAGCAGTAGCGGCGGGCACCGCCGGCTTCCGGGTGTAATTCGATCGCCAGCATCAGCCCGCGCCCGCGCACCTCGCGGATTACGTTGGCGCGGATGTCCTGCAATCCGGCGAGAAAGCGCGCGCCCTGTTGTGCCGCGTTCTCGATCATCCCTTCCTCGACGAGCACGCGCAGCGCTGCGCGTGCCACCGCACATGCAAGCGGGTTGCCGCCGAAGGTCGAGCCGTGCTGGCCCGGCCGCAGCGTGCCGAGCACGGCGTTGTTGGAGAGCACCGCCGACACCGGATAGAAGCCGCCCGACAGCGCCTTGCCGAGCAGCGTCACGTCGGCCTCTATGCCCTCGTGCTGCTCGGCGAGCAGCTTGCCGGTGCGGCCGAGTCCGGTCTGGATCTCGTCGAGCACGAGCATCACGTTGCGCGCCGTGCACAGCTCGCGCACGCGGGCGAAATAGCCGGGCGGGGGAATGATGACGCCCGCCTCGCCCTGGACCGGCTCGACCAGGAAAGCCGCGGTGTTCGCCGTGATCGCCTGCTCGAGCGCCGCGGCATCGCCGAACGGGATGATTTTGAAGCCCGGCGCGAACGGGCCGAAATGGTCGCGGGATCCGGGGTCGGTCGAGAAGCCGACGATGCCGAGCGTGCGTCCGTGAAAATTATTTGCGCAGACGATGATCTCGGCCTGCCCGTCCGGCACGCCCTTGACCTCATAGGCCCGTTTGCGCACCGACTTGATCGCGCTCTCCACCGCTTCGGCACCGCTGTTCATCGGCAGCACCTTGTGCGAGCCGGTCAGCTCCGCGAGCTCGCGATAGAAGGGGGCGAGCTGGTCGTTGTGGAAGGCACGCGAGGTCAGCGTCAGCCGATGCGCCTGCTCGATCATTGCTGCCAGGATCTTCGGATGACAGTGGCCCTGGCTCACAGCCGAATAGGCGGAGAGACAGTCGAGGTACCGGTTGCCATCGGTGTCCCAGACCCAGACGCCTTCGCCGCGGGACAGCACCACCCCGATCGGCTCGTAATTGTGGGTGCCGAACTGCGCTTCGGTTGCGAGGAAATCAGTGACCGATGCATTCATCATGCGTCACTCCCGCTGCAGCGCACGAGAGCTTACATCAATCCGTGCCTGCAGTTGATTTGGGTATCAGTTCCTCCACAGGGAAGTGGACTTGCCAACCAAATTCGCAGGGGACAATTCATGCGCTGATGCTGCACGGCACGCTGAGGAAGCCGCGGAAGCGCACCCGGCCGCCGCGGACCGGGGCGCCGTCGAGCGCGTAGTTCGGGAAGCGCGCCAGGAAGCGCGAGATCGCGATGGCGCCTTCGAGGCGCGCCAGCGCCATGCCCGCGCATTGATGCGCGCCGGTGCCGAAGGCGAGGTGGCGGTTCGGCGTGCGTGCGACGTCGAAGCCTTCAGGGTTGGGGAACTGCGCGGGGTCGCGGTTGGCCGCGCCGATGCATAAAGTGACCAGCGTGCCGGCCGGCATCTTGATGCCGCCGAGCTCGGTCTCTTCCACGATCATCCGGTTGCCGAGCTGGTTCGAACTCTCGTAGCGCAGCATCTCCTCGACCGCGATCTTGATCAGCTCGGGCTGCGCGATCAGCCGCTGCTTCTCCTCGGGATATTGGGTGAGCGTCACCAGCCCGTTGCCGATCAGATTGGTCGTGGTCTCGTGGCCGGCATTGAGCAGGAAGATGCAATTGTGCAGCAATTCCTTCGCGGTCAGCCGCTCGCCATTGTCCTCGCCCTGGATCAATCGCGTCAGCACGTCGCGCTCGGGATTGCCCGGATTGGCGCGGCGCCTTTCGACCAGGGTTTCGAGATAGGCGAGGAAATCCTTCACTGCATCGTTGCCGCGGTCGAACGCGTCCTTGCCGATCACGGGCTCCAGCGCGCCCAAAATCGCCAGCGACCAGTCGCGCAGCGGCTCGCGCTCGTCGTGCGGCACGTCGAGCAAATTGCCGATCACCTGGACCGGGATTGCGGAAGCAAAGTCGCCGATCAGCTCGAAGCGGTCTTTCGTGGCGATCCGGTCGAGCAGGCTGTCGACCAGCGCAATCAGGTCCGGCTCCATGCCGGCAATCGCCCGCGGCGACAATGCGCCCATGATCAACCGCCGCACGCGGGAGTGCGCCGGCGGGTCGTTGAAGACGAGGCTGGTCGTGTGGTGCTCGTAGAGCAGCGAGTTGCCGTATTTTGGCAAGAACTCCTTCTTCTTGTCGGAGGAGAACGTCTTGGTGTTCTTGTAGGCGGCGATCAGGTCGTCGTAGCGGGTGAGGAAATAGCAGCCGTTCGGCAGCCGCTTGACCGGCGCGTGCTCGCGCAGCGCGCGATAGGTCGGGTAGGGGTTCGCGTAGAAGTCAGCCGTCAGCTTTTCCAGGTCGAAGCCGTCAGCCAGCTCTCGCGCGTGCCCGTTCATGGCGATCCAGCCCAATTGGTTTCATTTGCAACTATCGTAAGCCGCGGGCGGCGGCCGCGCAACATCATTTACAGCGACCTGGAACAGCCCGCCGCGCGCCGCGCGATGCGAGCAAATCGCAGAGCCATATGCGGTTTTGCACTTTGATGAAGCGCGCGCACCCCTCTACAGTCGCGGCCAAACAATCAAGATCGGAAACGCCGATGCATGCCCGAGCCGACACCGCGGCCTCCTGGCCCGAGGAGATTTTTTCGATTCTGCAGCGCTTCGATGTGCGTCAAGTGCCCTACGTGCCGGACGCCGGGCATTCAGAGCTGATCGAGCGCGTGCTGGGATCGTCCTCGATGCGCGGCATTGCGCTGACCACCGAGGAGGAAGGCGTGGCGCTGCTGGCAGGCGCCTGGGCCGGCGGCCAGCGCGGCGTGCTGCTGATGCAGTCGAGCGGGGTCGGCAATTGCATCAACATGCTGTCGCTGGTGCAGATCTTCCGCTTGCCGTTCCTCACGCTGGTGACGATGCGCGGCGAATGGGGCGAGTTCAATCCCTGGCAGGTGCCGATGGGTTCGAACACCCAAGGCATTCTCGAATTGGCGGGGATCAAGGTGCTGCGCGCCTCGCGTCCGGACGAGGTGCGCGAAGTCGTCGAGGCCGGGGCGGCGCAAGCCTACAACGCCTGCACGCCAACCGCCGTCCTGCTGTCGCAGCGCCTGATCGGGGCAAAGGTCTTCACCAAATGAGCAAAGCCAATCTCCTCGACCGCCGCGCCGTGGTTGCCGAACTGCTGAGGGATCGCAAGGGCGCCTTCGCCATCGGCGGCCTTGGCGCCTCGACCTATGACATCGCCGCCGCCGGCGACCACGACCGCAATTTCTATCTCTGGGGCGGCATGGGCGGCGCGGTGATGATCGGGCTCGGCCTCGCGCTGGCCCAGCCGACCCTGCCGGTCGTCGTGATCACCGGCGATGGCGAAATGCTGATGGGGATCGGGAGCCTCGCGACCGTCGCGCTGCAGCAGCCGAAAAACCTCTCGATCATCGTTCTCGACAACGAGGCCTATGGCGAGACCGGCGGCCAGGCCAGCCATACCGGCGGCCCCGCCGACCTCGTCGGTGTTGCCAAAGCCTGCGGAATCGGAGATAGCCGCTCGATCAGCACGATGGCTGAGGTCGAGGCTTTTGCTTCGTCTTTGCAAGATGTTGCGGCGGGACCACGGTTCGCCAGCGCGAAGATCGACGGGGCCAATCTGGAACGCGTGCTGTCGAGCCGCGACGGCACCTACATCGTCAACCGCATCAGAGGGTCGATCGGACACACTCCGATATAAAGTGACTTTCGCGGTGCAATAGAACCTTGACTTTTGGTAAAGTGAGTGATTACTCACGACCCAAATGTCTACCTTACGCATGACGAGTGACTTGCGGCGTCAGTTGATCCTGAGCGCTGCCAAGCGGTGTTTCTCCCGCAACGGCTTTGCCGGCACCACGACAAAGAGCGTGGCGGCCGCGGCTGCCATTTCGGAAGGGCTGCTGTTCAAGCACTTCCCGTCGAAGGCTGCGCTCTACGCCGAAATCCTTGCCGAAGAGTGCGAGGCGGATCCCGATCTCGCGCATCTGCTCGGCCAAGAGCCCTCCACAGCGACGCTGATCGAACTGGTGCAGGGCATGGTCGGCCACTTCATGCAGCTGCGCGATGCGCCCGACCAGGAAGAGGCGCAGCGGATGCGGCTGATGGTGACGAGCCATCTCGACGACGGCGAGTTTGCGCGCCTGCTCTACGACAAGGTCGGCAAGCTGATCGGTCCGACCTTCGCTGCCTCGCTTGAGCGTGCGATCGCCGCCGGCGAAGCGACGCGGATCGGTGACGAGCCGCTCAACCTGTTCTGGTTTGCGCACCATACCGTGCTTATGGGCGCACTGACGCAGCTGCCTGCGACACCTTGTCTCCCCTATGGGGATGCCGCTGCGGCCGAGCGGCAGCTTTGCCAGTTCATTCTTCGCGGCATCGGACTTACCGAAGCCGCAATTTCAACTCATTTGGGCCGCCAGCCGTCGCCGAGCGCAGGACCGTCGGTAACTGCAGAAAGTGCATGACATGAATATCCAGACCGAAAGCCACATCTCGGGGCAACCGCTCAAGGAGAAGCAAGCCAAGCGTCCCGTCCGCCTGGTGCGTTGGTTCATCATCGTGGGATTGTTGCTGGCCCTGCTGGTCGGCGCGCTGGTCGGCTTCAACGCCTTCCGCAGCCACATGATCGCGCAGTTCTTCGCCAACAATAAGCCGCCGCCGTCGAACGTCTCGATCGCCGAGGCGAAGACCGAGGTGATTCCGAACCTGCTGACCGCCGTCGGCGATCTCGTCGCCGTGCACCAGGTCAATGTCACGACCGACGTGCCGGGCCGCATCACCGAGATCCATTTCACCGCCGGCAGCCATGTGAAGGCGGGCACGCCGCTGGTGCAGTTGTTCGACGCGCCGGAGCAGGGCGACCTCGCCAGCTTCAAGGCGCAGGCGACCGTGGGCGAGCAGCAGCTCGACCGCGCCAAGCAGCTCGCGTCACGCCAGTTCGGGCCGCAGTCGACCGTCGATACGGCGCAGGCGACCTACGACCAGGCCAAGGCGGGCATTGCCAAGACCGAAGCGCTGATCTCGCAGAAGCTGGTGCGCGCGCCGTTCGAAGGTGATCTCGGCGTTCGCCAGGTCGAAGTCGGCCAGTATCTGACGGCGGGCACGCAGATCGTGTCGCTGACGGATCTGTCGGTGCTGTATGCCAACCTGACCGTGACCGAGAAGCAGAGCTCGCAGATCAAGGTCGGCCAGGCCGTGCGGGTCGCGGTCGATGCCTATCCGGGCCGCACCTTCGAGGGCAAGATCACCACCATCGAGCCGCAGATCGCGACCGAGACCCGCAACATCCGGGTGCAGGCGACGATCCAGAATCCGGAAAGCATCCTCAAGCCCGGCATGTTCGCGACCACCACGATCGTGCTGCCCGAGAAGCCGCCGGTCGTGACCATTCCCGAAACCGCCGTCGACTACACGCTGTACGGCGACTCGGTGTTCCTGATCACCGAGAAGAAGGGTGAGGACGGCAAGACCAGCCTGACCGCGGACCGCACTTTCGTGAAGACGGGCAACCGCGTCGAAGGCCGCGTCCAAATCCTCAAGGGCCTGAAGGCCGGGGACAGGGTCGTCGCCGTCGGCCAGATCAAGCTGCAATCGGGCATGGCTGTTGCGATCTCGAACGATCCGCAGCCGCCGGTTCCGGCCGAGCCGCCGCGCTACTGATCCCGACCATAAAACCCGGAGGGCCGGTTGGCCCTCCGCCACATGTTGCCGCAACCGGCAGACAACACGAATCGAGTTGGCGATGGCCTTCACTGATATTTTCATCAAGCGCCCGGTGCTGTCGGTCGTGGTCAGCCTGCTGATCCTCTTGATCGGCTTGCGCGCGGCGATGGTGCTGCCGATCCGGCAATATCCGAACCTGTCGAACACCGTCGTGACGATCACGACGTCATATCCCGGCGCGTCGCCCGAGCTGATCAACGGCTTCATCACCACGCCGATCGAGCAGGCCGTCGCTTCGGCCGAAGGCGTCGACTACATGACGTCGAACTCGGTGCTCGGCACTTCGACGATCCAGGTCTACGTCAAGCTCAATCACGATCCGAACCAGGCGCTAACCGAAGTGCTCGCCAAGGTCAATTCGGTCAAATATCTGATCCCGAAGGAAGCCTTCGATCCGGTAGTGAGCAAGGCGACCGGCGACACCATCGCCGTGATGTATCTCGGCTTCTCCAGCGAAGAGCTGACCGGATCGGCGATCTCGGACTATCTGACCCGCGTCGTGCAGCCGGTGCTCTCGACGGTCGACGGCGTCGCTTCGGCCGACATCCTGGGCGGCCAGACCTTTGCGATGCGTGTCTGGCTCGATCCGAACCGGATGGCTGGACGCGGCGTGTCGCCCAACGACGTCGCCGCTGCGATCGCCGCCAACAACTTCCAGGCGGCCGCCGGCCAGACCAAGGGCTTCTTCATCGTCTCCAACGTCTCGGCCAATACCGACCTTCAGAACATCGATCAGTTCAAGCGGATGATCGTGAAGGCGAAGGACGGCGGCTTCGTGCGCATCGAGGACATCGCGACGGTGGAGCTCGCGGCGCAGTCGACCGACGCCAGCGTCGCCTTCAACGGCGAGCATGCGATCTTCATCGGCATCAAGGCGACGCCGCAAGGCAACCCGCTGACCCTGGTGAAGGGCGTGCGCGCGCTGTTCCCCGACCTCGAGCGCAACCTGCCGCCGTCGATGAAGATGAAGGTGGCCTACGACTCCACCAAGTTCATCCAATCGTCGATCGACGAGGTCGAGAAGACGCTGACTGAAGCGGTTCTGATCGTCGTCGTCGTCATCTTCCTGTTCTTGGCGTCGCTGCGCTCGGTGATCATCCCCGTCGTCACCATTCCGCTGTCGCTGATCGGCGTCTGCATCCTGATGCTGGCCGCAGGCTTCAGCTTCAACCTGCTGACGCTGCTGGCGATGGTGCTGGCGATCGGTCTCGTGGTCGACGACGCCATTGTGGTGGTGGAGAACATCCATCGACATCTCGAGGAGGGCCTGCCACCAGTGCAGGCATCGCTGAAAGGTGCGCGCGAGATCGTGGGCCCGGTCGTCTCGATGACGATCACGCTCGCGGCGGTGTACGCGCCGATCGGCTTCCTCGGCGGCGTCACCGGCACGCTGTTCCGCGAATTCGCCTTCACGCTGGCGGGCTCCGTGATCGTGTCGGGCGTGATCGCGCTGACGCTGTCGCCGATGATGTGCTCGGTGTTCCTGAAGAGCGCGGAAGAGGGGCGTTTCGCCAGGCTGGTCAATCGCGTGTTCGGCGCGTTGACGCGCGCCTATGGCCGCCAGCTCGACCGTTCGCTCGATTACCGCCCGATCACGGCCCTTTTCGCCGTGACCATCCTCGGTCTGGTCGGCTTCCTCTATATGCACATCCAGAAGGAGCTGGCGCCGCAGGAAGACCAGGGCATCGTGTTCGCGGTGACCAAGGCGCCGAAATACGCCAACATCGACTACATCGATTTCTACGGCGACAAGATGGACAAGGAGTTCAAGAAGTTCCCGGAGACCGACCTGCGGTTCATCCTGAACGGCATCACCGGTCCGCAGGGCGGCTTCGCCGGCATGCTGCTCAAGCCGTGGGATGAGCGCAAGCGCTCGGCCCAGACGCTGCAGCCGCTGGTGCAGGCCGAGCTGTCGAAGATCGAGGGCGTCAGCGCGTTCGCGTTCAGCCTGCCGCCGTTGCCCGGCGGCCCCGGCGGTCTGCCGGTGCAGATGGTGATCTCATCGACGGCCGGATTCCAGCAGGTGTTCGACCAGATGAGCAAGCTGAAGGATGCCGCGCGCAAGAGCGGCCTGTTCATCGTCACCGACAGTGACCTCGACTTCAACCAGCCGGTGGTCCGGGTGAAGGTCGATCGCTCCAAGGCGAGCGACCTCGGCATCACCATGCAGTCGATCGGCGGTGCGCTGGCGACGCTGCTCGGCGGCAACTACGTCAACCGCTTCAACCTCGAAGGACGCTCCTATCAGGTGATCCCGCAGGTGCCGCGCGTCAGCCGGCTCGCGCCCGAATCGTTCGACAACTTCTACGTCCCGACCGCGACCGGGCAGCTGGTGCGGCTGTCGACCGTGGTTACGGTCGAGACCGGCGTCGATCCGAACGCGCTGACCCACTACAACCAGCTCAACTCGTCGACTTTCCAGGCGGTGCCGATGCCCGGCGTTTCGATGGGGCAGGCGGTCGAGTTCCTGCAGGGTGAAGCCAAGAAGCTGCCGTCCGGCTTCAGCTACGACTTCCTGGCCGACTCCCGCCAGTACGTCCACGAAGGCAACCAGCTGCTGGTCACCTTCGCGTTCGCCATCATCATCATCTTCCTGGTGCTGGCGGCGCAGTTCGAGAGCCTGCGCGATCCCTTCGTGATCATGATCAGCGTGCCGATGGCGATCGTCGGCGCCCTGATCCCGCTGTTCTTTGGTGTCGCCACCATGAACATCTACACCCAGGTGGGCCTGCTGACGCTGGTCGGACTGATCACCAAGCACGGCATCCTGATGGTGGAGTTCGCCAACGAGCTGCAGCTCAAGGAGGGACTGGACCGCCGTTCGGCGATCGAGATGTCGGCCCGGATTCGTTTGCGTCCGATCCTGATGACGACGGCGGCCATGGTCACCGGCCTGTTGCCGCTGCTCACCGCCTCGGGCGCCGGCGCTGCCAGCCGCTTCTCGATCGGGCTCGTGGTCGTCGCCGGCATGACGATCGGCACGCTGTTCACCCTGTTCGTGCTGCCGGCCGTCTACATGACGATTGCGACCGACCACCAGGCCGCGGCCCGGTCCGAGCGCGCCAAGCAGATCGCCGACTACGAACTCGACGGCCGCGAGGGCGCACTGAAACCGACCTGAGCCCTCCAAGCTCATGCTCGCAGGAAAGGCGGCACTGGCGAAAGCCACTGCCGCCTTTTCTTTGTCTCGTGATAGCCTTGCCGATGGGCGGGCCGAAGACCCTTTGGTTTGACGCGTTTTCTTCACGCGAACCGGAAGACCACTTCGCTCGAAACCGCTATGCTCGCCTCACAAGATCTGGAGGAAACAGGCATGGCGAGCGAATTTGCGGCGGGCAGTTACCGGTTCATTCCGGCCGTGTTCCAATATTCAAGCGGTGCGCAGGCGAACGCCGGTTATGAGATCGAGCGGGTGCGCTTCGATCGCCT
Organism: Bradyrhizobium sp. B124; assembly: GCF_038967635.1. Classification (NCBI taxonomy): domain Bacteria; kingdom Pseudomonadati; phylum Pseudomonadota; class Alphaproteobacteria; order Hyphomicrobiales; family Nitrobacteraceae; genus Bradyrhizobium; species Bradyrhizobium sp. B124. The sequence goes on from NZ_CP152413.1 coordinate 8,539,005, forward strand.
GGTGCCGCTTGCAGAAGGTTTTGCGCGCATTGCGGCCTACATCAAGGACGCCGGCCGGCCGCTGACCTCGTTCTGCGCCTGCGAACTGCGTTCGCCGGCCGCCTTTACCGAGGACGGCTTCCGCGCCTTCAACCAGCACTACGTCAAGACGCTTGCCGAATGGGGCCTGTTCGACGGCACCATCAATCCGGTGGCGCGCAGCAATGTCTGTCCCGAGATCGATCCGCCGGCCGAGCCGTCGTTCTACGCGTTCTCGTTCACGCGGCCGAGTACGAGCACGTCGCCGTCCTTCGTGATCGCGGGCGGCGCCGAGGCCCGCAGTGGCACTGCCAGCTATCCCGACCGCATCGTTTGCTACCGCGATCTCAGCCCCGGCGCGTGGCGGGAGAAGGTCCGCTTCACCACCGGCGAGATGGAGCGCCGTCTTGCGGAGTTCAGCTTCGGCTGGCAGGAGACGACAGCGGTACAGGCTTATACCGTGCACGACATTCATCCCGTGATCGTCGACGAGCTGGTCCGCCGCGGCGCCACGCGCTCCGGCCTGACCTGGCACTTCTGCCGCCCGCCGGTCGTCGATCTCGAATACGAGATGGATTGCAGGAGGGTGCTGCGCGAGGTGGTGATTTAGGTCGAACAGTTTCGCTAGCCGCACGTTGCTTGTCCCGTCATCCTGAGGTGCGAGCGGAGCGAGCCTCGAAGGATGCACGGCCCGGCTGGTGGCCGTCGACCCTTCGAGACGCGCGTTCCGCGCTCCTCAGGATGACGGGGAAGAATGGCGCCCGCTGCGACGGAGGCCAACATCACCGCGCCTTCGGATCGAGCGCGTCGCGCAGGCCGTCGCCGACCAGGTTGAACGACAGCACGACCAGGAAGATCGCAAGCCCCGGCCAGATCGCCATCCACGGCGCGCTGGTCAGGAAGCGTTGCGCGGCGTTGAGCATGCTGCCCCAGGACGGCGCCGGCGGCTGCTGGCCGAGGCCGAGGAAGGACAGCGCGGCCTCGGCGATGATCGCAGCCGCGATCGACAGTGTGGCCTGCACCAAGAGAGCCGGCAGGATGTTGGGCAGGATGTGGACCAGCGCGATGCGCCAGCGCGGATTGCCCATGGCGCGCGCGGCCTCGACATAGTCCTCGACCTTGACGCTCATCACCTGGCCGCGGGTCAGGCGGATAAAGATCGGGGTCGCCGAGACGCCGATCGCGATCATCGCGTTGCCGAGGCTCGGCCCGAGGAAGGCGGCGAGCGCGATCGCCAGGATCAGGAACGGGCAGGCCAGCATCGCATCGGTGATGCGGCTGATCAGCGCGTCGATGAAGCCGCCGCGATAGCCCGCGAGCAGCCCGAGCGGCACGCCGATCGCAACCGCGATGCTGACCGAGATGACGCCCGCAAGCAGCGAGGCGCGGGCGCCGAACACGACGCGGGCGAGCACGTCGCGGCCGAGCTCGTCGGTGCCGAACCAGTGCTGCAGCGACGGCGCCTTGCGGACCAGCGACCAGCTGGTCGCGATCGGATCATAGGGCACGATCAGCGGCGCGAAGACGGCGAGCAGAACAAAGAGCGCGATCACGGCGAGCCCGAGCACGGCACCCTTGCGCCGGATCAGCCGCCGCCCGGCGCGCCGTGCCGGGCTCTCCAGCGTCTCGGCGGCGGCAAGCGAAGCTGATGTCCTGAGCACGGCGTCCGTCATCTAGTCAGTTCCTCAGCCGCGGATTGACCAGGATGTAGGCGATGTCGGCAATCAGGTTGAGCGTGATGTAGATCGTCGCCGTGGTCAGCACCACGCCCTGCACGACCGCGTAGTCGCGGTTGAATACGGCATCGACGATCAGCTTGCCGAAGCCCGGGATCGAGAAGATCTGCTCGGTGAGGACTGCGCCCGACAGCAGCGTGCCGAGCTCGAGCGCGCCGAGCGTGATGATCGGCGTCAGCGCGTTGCGCATCGCATGCTTGAGGATCACCGTGCGCTCGGAGAGGCCCTTGGCGCGCGCGGTGCGGACATAGTCGCTCTCGAGTACCTGCAGCATGGCGCTTCGGGTGTGCCGCATCAGGATCGCGGCGATCGCATTGCCGAGCACGAAGGCCGGCATGACGGATGCGGCGAGGCTCGCGCGCCAGTTTTCGCTCAGCGGCACGTAGCCGGAGGCCGGCAGCCAGCCAAGTTCGACGGAGAACAGGAAGATCAGCATGATGCCGAGCCAGAAATTCGGCGTCGAGATACCCCACAGCGCGAACAGATTGGCGCCGTAATCCCAGGCGGTGCCTTTCTTCACCGCCGAGACGATGCCGGCGGGAATCCCGATCAGGAAGGCGACCACGATCGCCATGCCGGCGATTTGCATCGTCACCGGCAGCTTCTGCGCGATTAGGCTCGACACCGGCATCTTGTTGCGCAGGGACTCGCCGAAGTCGCCCATCAGCACGCCCTTGACCCAATAGGCGTATTGCACCGGGATCGCTCGATCCAGGTGGTACTGCTGGCGGATCTGTTCGATGACGGCCGGATCGCGCTCCTCGCCGGCCATCACCAGTGCCGGATCGCCGGGCAGCAGGTGTTGCAGCGAGAAGATCAGGAGCGAGACGAAGAACAGCGTCGGGATCAGCTGAACCAGCCGCTTGGCGAGGAAGTTCAGCATCGTCGGCCCCGCGTGCCCTGCGCTGTGTTGGTCATTTCAATTTCAGCCCGACCACGCGCACCAATCCATCCGGCATCTGCCGGTAACCCTCAACTTTGGTGGTGTGCGCGATCAGGAGTGTGCGGTGATAGATGTAGATGATAGGCTCGTCATTGAGCACGATCTTGGTCATCTTCTCGTAGATCGCCTTGCGTTGGGCTGGATCGTTGATCAGCCGCGCATCTTCCATCAGCTTGTCGGCTTCCGCGTTGGAATAGCCGCCATCGTTCTGCGGCGCCTTGGTGTGCAGGAAGACATAGGAATTGCCGTCAGGATCGATCCGGCCGCTCCAGTTGATCTGAAACACCTGAAACTCGCCGGCTTGGGCCTGCTTGAAAGTCGTCGCAAATTCGACCACGCGGATCTTGATGTCGAAGCCCGCTTCGGCCGCCATCGACTGCACGACCTGGGCCACGGCCTCGTTCTCGGCCCCTTTGGGGACCATGTAGTCGATGGCGACGGGCAACGTGACACCGGCCTCCTTCAGCAGCGCCCTGGCCTTGGCAACGTCGCGTCCCCGAACCGGAAAAGCCTTCTGATAGTAAGGATGTACCGGGCTGACCCATTGATTGCCGGGCGTGAACTCACCGTTGAAGACGACCTGGTTAAGCGCCTCGCGGTCAATCGACAGGTCGAGCGCCTGGCGCACCCTTTCCGACTGGCTGAGCGGCCCCTTGCTCTTGTCGTTGCCGATGTTGATGGTGAGGCCGAGATAGCCGAGTTCGGGCGCGGTCGACAGCACGAGCCGTTTGTCGGCGCGGACGTCCTTGATGTCGGTGGCGAGCACGCGCTCGATCAGATCGAGCCCGCCGGACTTCAGATTGGCGAGCCGCACCGTGGCGTCGACGATAGGAAGGAACACGATGCGATCGATGAAGACGTTGTCCTTGTTCCAGTAATCCCCGAATTTCTCGAACACCATGCGGTCCTGCTGCACGCGTTCGACGAACTTGTAAGGGCCGGCGCAGACCGGATGCAGGCCGAATTTGTCGCCCGCTTCCTTCACCGCCTTCGGCGAGACCATCATGCCGGCGCGGTCGGTCAACTGGGCGATCAGCGGCGAGTAGGGCGTCTTGAGCACCAGTTTGATGGTCAGGGGATCGACGACGTCGACATGGTCGAGCGCGGCCAGTTCCGGTTTGCGAAACGAGGTCGGCAGCGTGAGATGGCGCTCCAGCGAGAATTTGGCGGCTTCGGCGTCGAACGGCTCACCGTCGTGGAACTTGACGCCCGGCCGGAGCTTGATCGTCATCTCCTTGCCGTCGGCCGAGTTCTCGTAGGACAGCGCGAGCTGCGGAACGATGTTCAGCTTCTCGTCGATGTCGAACAGCTTGTCGCAGAAGGCCGAAAAGACGATGCGGCCGACATAGGTGCGTCCGATTGAAGGATCGAGGATGTCGGGGTCCTCGGCCAGCCCGATGCGAAGCGTCGTCTCGGCACGCGCGCTCGTTCCGCACCAGGTCACGAGGGCCGCAATCAGGACCGCCAAGCGCCAAAATCTCATCGCCAACCCCTTAATCCCCTGCGCATTTGTTCCTTACGAAATAACCCCGGGCCGCCCCGAGGCTTCCGCCGCATTGAACGCCGCCACCAGCTTTTCCAGTGTCGGCGAGAACCCGCCATCGGACGGCACGATCGCCTCCGCGCCGGGCAGCTCGCCCGTCCGGTGACAGGCCGTTGCATATCCGGTGCCATCTTCGCGCAACTGCGGCACTTCGTTACGGCAGCGCGCGATCACATAGGGGCAGCGGGTGTGGAAGCGGCAGCCGGAGGGCGGATTGAGCGCGCTCGGCAGCTCGCCCTCCAGCACGATGCGGCTGCGCCTGGCGCGCGGCTTCGGCACCGGGATCGCCGACAGCAGCGCGCGGCTATAGGGATGGCGCGGGGCGGCGAACAGCGCTTGCGCCTCCGCCGTCTCGACGATGGTGCCGAGATTCATCACGGCGACGCGGTCGGCGATGTGCTTCACCACGGCGAGATCGTGCGAGACGAAGATGTAGGCGAGCTTCAGGCGATCCTGCAGGTCACGCAGCAAATTCAGGATCTGCGAGCGGATCGAGACGTCGAGCGCCGACACCGGCTCGTCGCAGATGATCAGCTTCGGCTCGACCGCAAGCGCGCGCGCAATCGCGATGCGCTGGCGTTGGCCGCCGGAGAATTCATGCGGATAGCGGCGCGCGAAGCGCGGCTCGAGCCCGACCAGACGCAGCAGTTCCTCGACCCGCTCGCGGCGGCCCGCCGCCGGGACAAGATTGTGCAGCGCCAGCGGCTCGGTCAGGATCTGGCTCACCGTCATGCGCGGGTTGAGCGAGGCGTAGGGGTCCTGGAAGATCAGCTGCGCGTCGCGGCGGAACGCGCGCAGCTGCTCGGCATTGAGCGCGCCGAGGTCGCGGCCTTCGAAGCTGACACGTCCGGCGTCCGGCTCGATCAGCCGCAGCACCAGGCGGCTGACGGTGGATTTGCCGCAGCCGGATTCGCCGACCAGCGCCAGCGTCTTGCCGGCCTCGACCGTGAAGCTGACGCCGTCGACCGCCTTCACATAAGCGGTTGGCCGGCCGAACACCGAGCGTTCGGCGACGAAATGCTTCACAAGCCCCTCGACCTCGAGCAGCGCAGTCATGATACCAGCTGCTCCAGGGGCGCGCGGATGCAGCGCGAAGCGTGGGTCGGGCTCAGCAGCGTGAGCGGCGGCGGCGACCGGGTGCAGGCATCTTCCACGAACGGACAGCGCGCGGCAAAGCGGCAGCCCGCCGGCGGGTTCATCATGTTCGGCACCATGCCCTCGATCGTGGCGAGATGGCTGGTGCGGCGGTCGAGCCGCGGGATCGAGCCGAGCAGGCCGACCGTGTAGGGATGCTGCGGATTGGCAAACAGCTCGTCGACCGGCGCGCGCTCGACGATCTCGCCGGCATACATCACCGCGACCTCGTCGCAGACTTCGGCGACCACGCCGAGATCGTGGGTGATCAGGATGATCGCCGCGCCGCTGGCGGCCTTCAGCTCGCGCATCAAATCGAGGATCTGCGCCTGCAGCGTAACGTCGAGCGCGGTGGTCGGCTCGTCGGCGATCAAGAGCTGCGGATCGCAGGCCAGCGCCATCGCGATCATCACGCGCTGGCGCATGCCGCCGGAGAGCTTGTGCGGATATTCGTCGATGCGCTTCTCGGGCGAGGAGATATGCACGCGGCGCAGCAGCTCGATGGTGCGCTCGCGCGCCGCGCGCCGGGAACCGCCACGGTGGCGCAAAATGGTCTCGGCGATCTGGTCGCCGATGGTGAAGCTCGGGTTGAGCGAGGTCATCGGCTCCTGAAAGATCATCGCGAGACGATTGCCGCGCAGGTCGCGCAGCGTCGCGTCCGGCACGTCGAGCAGGTCGAAGCCGTCGAAGCGGATCGCGCCGGAGACTGCGGCGGACTGCTTCGGCAACAGCCCCATGATGGCGAGCGAGGTGACGCTCTTGCCGCAGCCGGACTCGCCGACCAGGCCGAGCGTGGCGCCGTTGGCGACGGAAAGGTCGACGCTGTCGACGGCATGCGTCATGCGGCCGTCGTCACCCTGGAAGGTGACGCGCAGGCCCTCGATCTCGATCAGCGGGCCGGCGGTCATTCGCGGCTCTTGGTTGCCGCTGCGATGCCGGCCTCGATCCTGGCGCGGTCGCTGATTCCGGCCGGATTGTCGCGGGTCGGCATGAAACCCCGGAACGGCACCCAGTGTTCGCGGCTGACCGCTTCCAACCGTTCCAGCTCGCGCAAGGGATCGGCGTGGTCGTCGACCCGCAGGTCGAGCAACGGCCATTGCTCGGTGCCGTGGATCAGAAGGGCCGCCGATTGCCTGCCGCGCTTGTCGCCGCCGGCCGCCTCGCCGGCGAACATCGCCTTGATCAGCCGCTCCGCGAACGGCAGCTTCGCGTTCGCGGCATAGACGCGCGCGGTCTCGTCGAGCACGGCGGGCCCGGCCAGCATATTGCCGGCGATCGAGAAGCCGTCGCCGGCGATATGGCCGAACCAGTCGATGCAATCCTTGCCGGAGTGCGCGGCGATCCGGCCCTTGCTGTCCATGACATGCAGCTGCCGGCTCTCGCGGCCGCCGTCAGGCGCGAGCAGCGCGGCGATCGTCTCATGCGGGCTCTTGCCGCTGCGTAACAGCGCGAGGCCGTCGATGCCGTAATAGGGATTGACCAGCGCCTGCGTCGCAATGGCGCCGATGTCAGGTGCGATATGCGGCACGAGGGCGCCAACCGCAAAGAACCGCGTCGCGACGGCGATGCCGAGCTGGCCGGTGGCGCTGTCGCGGGCGATGATCGACCAGGTCATCTCGTGTCTCTTCTCCCTCTCCACGCTCTTCGCGGGGTCGAGACGAGCGGAGCTCGCTCTGAGAGGGTTGGGTTGAGGGGCTCGTTCCGCGAAAGCGGCAGACGTCGGGTTTGCGGAGGCTCCCCCTCACCCGGATCGTATCTTCGATGCGACATAGCCGAAGCTCCGCTTCGGCGTTCTTGAGGACGGCCGCCGTAGGCGGCCTGTGCCTCTCCCCGCAAGCGGGGCGAGGTGGAGTTTGAGGCTTGGCCTGCAATTCGATCCGACGTCATCATGATCCGATGGTCATCTCGTCTAGCGGCCCGCAGCGTAACCCTGCATGCCGCGCGGGTTGGCGGCGGCGCGGCGGCGGGGGCCGACCTTCGAGGCCGCGGTGAGGCGGCCTTCCGACCAATCCGGGCCAATCTCCACCACATGGCCGCGACGTTTCAACTCGTCGATGGTCGATTTCGGCACGCGATTTTCCAGCACCAGCACGCCGGGCCGCGAAGTGCGCGGCCAGAACGAGATCGGGAAATGCTCGGAGTGCCAGGCCGGCGCGTCGATCGCCTCCTGCAAATTGAGCCTGGCGTGGACATGGCGCAGGAAGAACTGCGTGATCCACTGATCCTGCTGGTCGCCGCCCGGCGAGCCCCAGGAGAGATACGGTTCGCCGTCGCGCAGCGCCATGGTCGGTGACAGCGTGGTGCGCGGCCGCTTGCCCGGCGCCAGCGAGGCCGGGTGGTTTTCCTCCAGCCAGAACATCTGGGCGCGGCTGCCGAGGCAGAAGCCGATCTCGGGAATCACCGGCGAGGATTGCAGCCAGCCACCGGACGGCGTCGCCGAGATCATGTTGCCGGCCTTGTCGATGATGTCGAAATGTACGGTGTCGCCGCGCACCTCGCCGAACCGGCCGACCGTCGGTTCGCCCGCGCCCATGGCGCCGACCGCCTCGCGATGCCCTTCGGCGTGTCGCAGCTTCACGACGCCGCCGAAGCCTGTGACCGAGCCGGGGCGAAAATCGAGCGAAGCCTTGTCGCGTGAGATCAGCTTGCGCCGTTCGTTGTTATAGGCATCGGACAGCAGCGTTTCGATCGGGATATCGGTGAACTTTGGATCGCCGTAGAACGTCTCGCGATCGGCATAGGCGAGCTTGGCGGCTTCGATCTGCAAATGGATGAAGTCGGGGCCCGCGGGATCGAGCCCGTCGAGCTCAAAGCCCTTGAGCAGCGCGAGCTGCTGCAGCATCACCGGACCCTGGCTCCAGACGCCGCACTTCTGCACGGTGTAGCGGCCGTAATCGTAGGTCAGCGGCGCCTCGATGGTCGGCTGCCAGCGCGCCATGTCGTCGGCCGACAGCACGCCGCGATGCGGCGAGCCGGAGACGTCCATCACCTCCTGGCTGCGGCAGAATCTGTCGATCGCTTCGGCGACGAAGCCCTTCGACCAGGCCTGCCGCGCGCGCTCGATCTGCGCGACGCGGTCGCCGCCTGCGCTCTCCGCCTCGGTCAGGATGCGTGCGTAGGTCTCCGCGAGCTTCCTGTTGGTGAAGATGGTGCCGGGCTTCGGCACCTCGCCATCAGGCAGATAGACCTCGGCCGACGTGGGCCAGTATTTCCGGAACAGCTGCTCGACGGTCTTGATGGTGGCGGAGGCGCGCTCGACCAGCGGATGGCCGTCGCGGGCATAGGCGATCGCGGGCTCCAGCACGTCGCGCAGCTTCATCGTGCCGTAGTCGCGCAGCAACAGCATCCAGGTTTCGAACGTGCCGGGCACGCAGGCCGCGAGCAGGCCGGTGCCGGGCACCATTTCGAGGCCTTCGCTGTGATAATGCGCGATCGTCGCCTTGGCCGGCGCCGGTCCCTGGCCGCAGATCACTTCGGTTTTGCCACGCTTGACGTCGTGCACGATGAGCGGGACGTCGCCGCCGGGGCCGTTCAGATGCGGCTCGACCACCTGCAACGTGAACGCCGCCGCAACGCCGGCGTCGAAGGCGTTGCCGCCTTTCTCCAACGCCGCCATGCCGACGGCGGTCGCGATCCAGTGGGTCGAGGTGACGACGCCGAAGGTGCCTTCGATCTCGGGCCTTGTGGTGAACGGATCGGGATTGACGTTGCTCATGGGGCTGCGCTTCCGGCTAGGTCTTGTGGCGCGCGCACTTGATCACAGGCCGGCTGGTATGCCAACCGCTTGGTGGACATGGCCGCTCCCATCCGCGTGATCATGCCGGAACGGCGGCGGCAGGGCTGTTGACGGCGTGGCAGGCGACGCCGTCGATCAGTTCCGGCGCCTTCTCGCGGCAGAGATCGAAGGCGAGGGGACAGCGCGGATTGAACGCGCAGCCCCGCGGCGGATCGATCGGGTTTGGAATCTCCCCTTTGACCGGGATCCGTTGGCGGCCGGACATCGTAAGGTCCGGAACCGCGCCGAGCAGCATCTTGGTGTAGGGCATCCGCGGGTTCTCGAACAATTTTCGGCCCTCGGCGATCTCGACGATGCGGCCGAGATACATCACGCCGATTCTCGTCGCCATGTGGCGGACAACCGCGAGATTGTGGCTGATGAAGAGATAGGTCAGGCCGAACTTGTCCTGCAGGTCGCGCATCAGATTGAGTATCTGCGCTTGCACCGAGACGTCGAGCGCCGAGGTCGGCTCGTCGCAGACGATGAATTCGGCCTCGGACGCCAGTGCGCGGGCGATCGCGATGCGCTGGCGCTGGCCGCCGGAAAATTCGTGCGGGAATTTTTGGCCGTCGTCGGGGTGCAGGCCGACCAGCGAGAGCAAGTCGCCGACCCGGGCCTTGATGTCGCGTTCACCCTCGATCAGGTCGAAGGCGCGGATCGGCTCGGCGACGATGGCGGCGACCCGGTAGCGCGGATTGAGGCTGGCATAGGGGTCCTGGAAGACCATCTGGATGCGCCGACGCAGCCGGCGGCGCGCCTGCGCCTGCCGCGGATCGGTCATCGAGACGCCGTCGATGACGACTTCGCCCGAGCTCGGCGGCAGCAGGCCGACGACCATGCGCGCAACCGTGGTCTTGCCGGAGCCGGATTCGCCGACCAGCGCAAACGTCTCGCCGCGCTTGATGTCGAAGCTGACGCCGTCGACGGCTTTCAGGAATTCGAGATGGCCGCCCTCGATCACGCGGTTGAGCCACGGCTTGGAGACGTCGAAGACGCGGCGCAGGTTCTTGACCTCGATCAGCGTCCCGCTCATGCCGCCGTCTCCTTCGCCGGCTCGAACAGATGGCAGGCGACCGATTGGGTGCCCTGCCGGATCGGCTCGGGGCGTTCGATGCGGCACCGATCGAAGACAAACGCGCAGCGTGGATTGAACGGGCAGCCGGGCGGGATTGCCGACAGCCGCGGCATCGAGCCCGGGATCTGCACCAGGCGCTTGTCCTCGCCCGCGAGCGTTGGGATCGCGCCCATCAAGCCCCTGGCGTAGGGATGCAACGGGTTGCGCACCACCTCCTGCACCGGGCCGATCTCGGCGATGCGGCCGGAATACATCACTGCGACGCGGTCGCAGGTCTCGGCGATCACGCCCATGTCGTGGGTGACCAGCATCACGGCAGTGCCGTGGTCGCGGCCGAGCCGCTTGATCAGCGTGATGATCTGCGCCTGCACGGAGACGTCGAGCGCGGTGGTCGGCTCGTCGGCGATGATCAGCTCGGGCTCGGCGCAGATCGCAAGTGCGATGACGACGCGCTGGCGCATCCCGCCGGAGAATTCGTGCGGGTAGCCGTCGATGCGCTTCTCCGGCGCGGGGATGCCGACCTCGGCCAGCAGATCGATGGCGCGCCGGCGTGCGGCGCTCTCGCTCAGATTGGTGTGGGTGCGAATGGTCTCGATGATCTGGTCGCCGATCCGGTAGAGCGGATTGAGGCTGGTCAGCGGATCCTGGAAGATCATGCCGATCCGCTTGCCCCTGATGCGCCGGATCTCCTCCGGCGGAAGATGGTCGATCCGGGTGCCCGACAGCTCGATCTGGCCGCCGGAGATACGGCCGGGCGGATCGATCAGCCCGATCACCGCAAGCCCGGTGACCGATTTGCCGGCGCCGGACTCGCCGACCACACCGAGCACCTCGCCCTTGGCGATGTCGAACGACACACCGTTGATGGCGCGCAGCGTCGCGCGGCGGGTGACGAATTCCACCTCGAGATTGCGCACGGAGAGAACAGGCTGGGTCATCGGAGCCTTGGGTTCAATGCGTCGCGCAGCCAGTCGCCGAGCAGATTGATGGAGAGGATCAGGCCTGCCAGTGCGATGCCCGGGAAGGCGACGATCCACCATTCGCCGGCAAACAGGTAGTTGTTGCCGATCCGGATCAGGGTGCCGAGCGAGGGCATGGTGTCGGGCATGCCGGCGCCGAGGAAAGACAGCGTCGCCTCGGTGATGATCGCGAGCGCGAGGTTGATGGTGGCGATGACCAGGATCGGGCCCATCGTGTTCGGCAGCACGTGCCGCAGCATGATCTTCGGCGCCGGCAGGCCGATCAGCTGCGCCGCCGCCACATAATCCTTGTTCTTCTCGACCATGACCGAGCCGCGCACGGTGCGGGCATATTGCACCCAGAAACTGAGGCCGATCGCGATGATCAGCACGCCGAACGTACTCATTTCGTCGAGCCGGTTGCCGAGCAGCGATTTGGCGACACCGTTGACCAGGAGCGCGATCAGGATCGCCGGGAAGGTGAGCTGCACGTCGGCGATCCGCATGATCACGCTGTCGACCACGCCGCCGAAATAACCGGCGACCAGCCCAAGGGCGATCCCGAGCGCGCCGGCGAAGACCACGCCGGCAACGCCGACCGCAAGCGAGATGCGCAGGCCGTAGAGGATCGCTGAGAGCACGTCGCGGCCCTGCTCGTCGGTGCCGAGCAGGAACGGACTCTGGCCGTCGGCGGTCCACAACGGCGCGATCCGCGAATTGATCAGCTGCAGCTGCGCCGGATCGAACGGGTTCTGCACCGCAAGCCATGACGCAAAGATTGCCAGCAGGAAGAACAACAGCGTGATCACGGCGGCGACCATCGTCAGCCTGGAACGGCGGAACGAATAGAGGATGTCGCTGTCGAGCGTGCGCCCGAACCAGCCGGCAGGTGCCTGTGGGTGATCTTCGGAGCGATGGGGGACGACGGCGTCGGACATCGGTTGCCCCCTCACGCCGCGCGGCCAATGGTCGAGCGCAATCGCGGATCGACCACGGTGTAGAGGATGTCGACCACGAGATTGATGGTGACGAAGATCAGCGAGACCATCAGGAGATACGCGGCCATGATCGGGATATCGACGTTTTGCACGGCCTGCACGAACAGAAGTCCCATGCCCGGCCATTGGAACACGGTTTCGGTGATGATCGAGAAAGCAATTACCGAGCCAAACTGCAGGCCGGCCACGGTGATCACCGGAACCAGGGTGTTCTTCAGCGCATGGCCGAAATGGATCGCGCGCGTGGTCAGCCCGCGGGCGCGGGCGAAGCGGATATAGTCGGTCCGCAGCACTTCCAGCATTTCGGCGCGCACCAGCCGCATGATCAGCGTCATCTGGAACAATCCGAGCGTGATCGCCGGCATGATCAGGGCCTTCAGGCCGGAGACGGTGAGCAGCCCGGTGGTCCACCAGCCGAGCTTTACCACCTCGCCGCGGCCGAAGGAGGGCAGCCAGCCCAACGTCACCGCGAATAGATAGATCAGGAGGATGCCGATCAGGAAGGTCGGTAGCGAAATGCCGATCAGCGATACGGCCTGGAATAATTTGGCGAGCACGGTGTCGCGGCGCAGCGCCGAGTAGACCCCCATCAGGATGCCGGCGACCATCGCGAACAGCGTGGCGCAGATCGCAAGCTCCAGCGTCGCCGGCAGGCGCTCGGCCAGCAGCGATGAGACCGGCAGGCGGAACTGGTAGGACACGCCAAACTTGAACTGCAGCGCATTGATGAAGTAGCGGCCGAACTGCACCAGCACCGAATCATTCAGGCCGAGCGAGCGCCGGATTTCAGCGCGTTGCGCGGCCGAGGTGTCGATCGAGACGATCTGGCTCACCGGATCACCGGCGAAGCGGAACATCGCGAACGCAATGACGCCTACGGCGAGCATCACGCCGATCGCCTGCAGCACGCGGCGAAGAGTGAAAGCGAGCATCTCTACCTTTCACTGCTTTTGACATCCGGCGCGCGCGGCTTTGCGCGGCCGAAAACCGAGAGGTCCCGGAAGCCTGCGCTTCCGGGACCCAATTCGCTGCAACCACTATTCACCTTGTTTGGTCGCCCAGTAGAGCAGCACCTGGTTGTCTGCGCGCTGGGTCAATTTGACCTTCTTTGACACGCCCCACACCAGCGGTTGCTGATGCAGCGGAATGTAGCCGTAATCCTTGATGACGATCTCGTAGGCTTGCTTGATCAACTGGTCGCGCTTGGCAGTGTCAGTCTCGACCAGAACCTTGTCGGCGAGCGCGTCGACTTCCTTGTTGCAGTAACCGCCGAGATTGGCTTCGCCTCGGGTGGAGTCCTTCGGGTCGTCGCGGCAGCCGAGGATGTCGTGCAGCACGTTGTGGGAATCCGATGTCGCAGGCGTCCAGCCCAGCATGAACAACGAGGTCTGGTAGCCGCCGGGCTTCAGCACCTTGGCGAAATACTGTGCCTTCGGCTGCGCCAGCAGGTTCACCTTGACGCCGATGCGGGCCAGCATGCCGACCACCGCCTGGCAGATCGCGGCGTCGTTGACGTAGCGGTCGTTCGGGCAATCCATCGTGACTTCAAAGCCGTTCGGATAGCCCGCCTCGGCCAACAGCTTCTTGGCGCCATCGGGATCGAGCTTCGGCCGGGTGAACTCCTTCGACAGCGGATAGAGTTCGGGCGCGATCATCAGCGTCGAGGGCGTCGACATGCCGCGCATGACGCGGGTCTTGATCAGGTCGACGTCGATCGTCTTGTAGAAGGCTTCGCGGACCTTGATGTCCTTGAACGGATTCTTGCCCTTGACGTTGGAGTACAGCAGCTCGTCGCGCGCCATGTCCATGCCGATGAAGATGGTGCGGATCTCCGGCGCGGTCATGACGGTGGCGACGCCGCTGGAATTGACGCGCTGGATGTCCTGCAGCGGAACCGGCTCGATGACATCGACCTCGCCCGAGAGCAGCGCGGCAACGCGGGTGGCGTCGGAGCCGATCGGGGTGAAGATGATCTCCTGGAGATTATGCTCGGGCTTGCGCCAATAGCCTGGAAACGCCTTGAACACGGTCTTCACGCCGGGCTGGTGGCTCTCGATCGTGAAGGGGCCGGTGCCGTTCTCGTGCAGCGCTGCGTAGCTCGGCGTGGTCGCGGAGGCCGGCGTCGGTGCGACGGCGTTGTTCTCCTCGCACCACTTCTTGTCCATGATGTACCAGCTATCCCACTGCGAGGTCAGGATGGGATTGGGCGAATCCAGTGTCACGTCGACCGTGTAGTCGTCGACCTTGGTGAACTTGGCGTCGGCCGGGACATTGCTGAGGAAATTGGAGCCCTTGGCGCGGACGCGGTCGGCGGAGAACAGCACGTCGTCGGCGGTGAAAGGATCACCATTGTGGAATTTCACGCCCTTGCGCAGATGGAAGCGCCATTTGGTCGGGCTCAGCGTCTCCCAGCTTTCCGCCAGTGCCGGAATGATCTTGAGGTCCTTGTCGCGCGCGGTGAGGCCCTCGTAGACGTGGGCGTGGTGCGCGATCGTCGTGGTTTCCTTCAGCGTGTAAGGATCCAGCGACTTCAGCTCGCCCTGATTGGCATATTTCAGTGTCTGGGCCGATGCCGGCAAGGCAAGGGCAACCAGCGCGACGGCAGTCGCCGCAAACAAACTCCAACGTACCGACATGTGATCCCGCGTCCCCGTTTTTGTCCGCCGGCTGCTTTGTCCGGCTGGTATTATTGATGCATGTTGCCAGAGTTTACCGGCCGCGCAAGCGCGATTTCCCAAAGGGTTAATCGGTTCGCGCGGGTGCGGCGCAATGAATGCGCAAGGAGAGTAGGCGGTCGGTGCGGGCGCGTGACATTCGACTTTCGGAGTGCCACTTGCCGATCACCGGAATGATCGCCGGCGAGCCGGCAGATGCCGGTCCCGCCAAGCGGTTTGGAGCGGTCGCTCCAAACGGTTTGGAGCCGTCGTTCCAAACGGTTTGGTTGACCATAACGGATGATTGAGGCCGACTATCCATCGGGGCAGGTACGGCTCGCTTGCGTGACCGGCCCCGTCCCGGCGATACTAAGGCGGGCCAGGCGCATTTGAGGAGGCGGATATGAAGGTCAACGTCGAGATAGATTGTACGCCCCTTGAAGCGCGGCAGTTCTTCGGCCTGCCGGACGTGGCACCGATGCAGAACGCGGTGATGGACAGGCTGCAGCAGCAGATGCTGTCGAACATCGAGAAGGTTTCGCCGGAAGCGTTGCTGCAAAGCTGGTTCACTTTCGATCCCAAGCTCGCCGAGCGCTTCCAGGACATGTTCGTGACGATGGCCGGCCTCGGCGGCATGGGCAAAAAGGACAAGAAATAGTGGCGGCCGCGAAAGGGAGCGTTGATGCGGCCGAACGCCGGTTGCGTCCACCCAGCCTGTTGCTGATGCTGGCGGAAGCGCGCGGCGTGCTCGAGCTGAATTCGAGCCTGCTGCTGTCGCCGCTGCTGATGCAGGCGCCGAAGGGCGACGGTCATCCGGTGCTGGCGCTGCCCGGCTTCCTCGCCAGCGACCTTTCGATGGCGCCGATGCGGCGCTATCTGAAGGAGCTCGGCTATGACGCCTACGCCTGGAACATGGGCCGCAATTTCGGCGGCATCTCCAGCAGGCGGACTGCGCTGCGCGACCTGCTGAAACGCGTCCATGAGGCGTCGGGGCGCAAGGTCTCGATCATCGGCTGGAGCCTCGGCGGCGTCTATGCGCGCGACCTGGCGTCGCAGATGCCTGAGCTGGTGCGCTCCATCATCACGCTGGGCAGCCCGTTCGCCGACGATATCCGCGCCACCAATGCGACCCGGCTGTACGAGCTGCTGTCCGGCGAGGGGGTGGACGATATTCCCGAGATTCGTGCGGCGATCGCCGGCGACATGCCGGTGCCGGCAACCTCGATCTATTCCCGCACCGACGGCATTGTGAACTGGCGGACCTCGCGGGTGCGGCCGTCGGCGACTGCCGAGAACGTCGAGGTGCACTTCGCCAGCCACCTCGGCCTCGGCGTCAACCCCGCGGCGCTGTGGGCGATCGCGGACCGGCTGGCGCAGCCGGAAGGCGAGTTCCGGCATTTTGGCCGCTCGGGCCCCTTTGCCATTGCCTATGGGCCGGCAGAACAGGCACTATCCTGACCGAACGACGAGAAGCGCCGCCAAGGCGCCCGCGTGAGTTGGCTCTCGGGAGGAGATCATGAGCGACGCCAAAAAGCTGTCCTCGCTGGACGCATCGTTTCTGTATCTGGAAACGCCGGAAATGCCGATGCATGTCGGCAGCATGGCGATCTTCCGGCTGCCCGACGGCTACAAGGGCGACTTCTTCGAGGAGTTCAAGGCGATGATCGCCTCGCGGCTGCACATTGCGCCGATCCTCAAGGCGCGTCTGCAGAAGGCGCCGCTCGACATCGATCATCCGTCCTGGGTCGAGGACGACCAGTTCGACATCGACCGCCACATCTTCCGCGCCAGCCTGCCCGCGCCGCACGACCGCGCGACGCTGGAGCGCATCGTCGGCTGGATGCACGCCAAGCTGTTGAACCGCGCCCGCCCGCTCTGGGAGTTCTACGTCTTCGAGGGCATGAAGGACAACGAGATCGGGCTTTATTCCAAGATGCACCACGCCTGCATCGACGGCGGCGCCGGCGCGGCGCTGACCAGCATGATCTACGACCTCACGCCGGTGCCCCGGCAGATCGAGCCGCCAAGCGCGAAAAAGGTCGCGCAGGAGCCGCGCGACATCGCGGCCAATTTGATCGACGCCTATCAGCAGCTCTGGACCCAGCCGTTCGAGGCGGCCGCCACCGCACAGAAGAGCCTGGAGCTGCCGCGCTCCGGCAAGAGCGACCTCGGCTCGATCCTGTTCGACAATGCCATGTTCCAGATCGAGAGCGCGGTGAAGTTCGCCGGCGCCATGCCGACCGTGCTCAAGAGCCTGTCCGACGTCGTCGCCAAGATCGCCGATCCGAGGTCGCGCGAGAGTCTGCAGGCGATGTCCTCGCCGCCGACCATCCTCAACAAGGCGATCTCGTCGGAGCGCAGCTTTGCCGGCACCTCGATCTCGCTGTCGCGCGCCAAGGCGCTGGCGAAGGCCTCGGGCGGCAAGCTCAACGACGTCGTGCTGGCGCTCGCCTCCGGCGTGGTGCGGCGCTATCTGATCAGCCAGGGCGCGCTGCCGAACAAGTCGCTGACGGCCGGCGTGCCGATCTCGCTGCGCGAGGAAGGCAACGCCGAATCCAACAACCAGGTGTTCGGCATGATCTGCTCGATCGCGACCGACGTCGAGGACCCGAAGAAGCGGCTCGAGACCATCATCGCGCAATCCACCAAGTCCAAGGAGATGTCGCATCCGCTGCGCGCCCTGGTGCCGCAGGTCTCCAACATCTCGCTGCTCGGCGCACCGATCCTGGTGCAGGTCATGGCGCTGCTCTACAGCCGCTCCGACCTGTCCAACGTGCTGCCGCCGGCGACCAACATCACGGTGTCGAACGTGCCGGGGCCGCGGCAGACGCTGTACGCGGCCGGCGCAGAGCTGCTGCACATCTTCCCGGTCTCGATCTCGACCCACGGGATCGCGCTCAACATCACCGTGCAGAGCTACCGCGATCAGCTCGATTTCGGCTTCATCGTCGGTGCCAACATCATTCCGCATGTGCAGGTGATGTGCGACATGCTGCCGCTCGAATTCGATGCACTCGAGGCGGCGTTCGCGCCGCCGCCTGCCGACATCAAGGGCGCGGCCGAATAGGAATCCTGTCAATGATCGAAATGCCACCGCTGCAGTTCGCCGAGACCAACGGCATCCGCATGGGGTTTTACGAAGCTGGCCCCAAGACCGACACGCCGCCCGTGGTGTTGTGCCACGGCTGGCCAGAACTGGCGTTCTCCTGGCGCCACCAGATCAAGGCGCTGGGTGAGGCCGGCATCCGGGTGATTGCGCCCGATCAGCGCGGCTATGGCGCGACCGACCGGCCGGAACCGGTCGAAGCCTATGATATGGAGCACCTGACCGGCGATCTGGTCGGCCTGCTCGACCATCTCAAGATCGACAAGGCGATCTTCGTCGGCCACGACTGGGGCGGCTTTGTCGTCTGGCAGATGCCGCTCAGGCATCCGTCGCGGGTTGCCGGCGTCGTCGGCGTCAACACGCCGCATTTGAACCGCGCGCCGATGGATCCGATCGCGCTGTTCCGCCAGCGCTTCGGCGACCAGATGTACATCGTCCAGTTCCAGGATCCGGCGCGCGAGCCCGACCGCATCTTCGGCAGCCGCGTGGAGCAGACCTTCGACGCCTTCATGCGCAAGCCGGCGGCCCGCCCCGCAGGCACGCCGGAGGAACAGCCGATCGCCGGCGTCGGCGCCTCGGCGCGGCTGAACCTGGCGTTCCCGCAGATGATCGCGAACTACGACGCCAAGCACGATCCGCGGACGCCGATCTTGTCCGCGGATGAGAAGAAGGTGTTCGTCGACACCTTCACCAGGACCGGCTTCACCGGCGGCATCAACTGGTATCGCAACTTCACCCGCAACTGGGAACGTTCGGCGGGGCTGGACCACAATGTGCGGGTGCCGTCGCTGATGATCATGGCCGAGAACGACGCGGTGCTGCCGCCCTCGGCGGCCGACGGCATGGAGAAGCTGGTGCCGGACCTCGAAAAATATCTGGTCCACGACAGCGGCCATTGGACGCAGCAGGAAAAGCCGGACGAGGTCAGCGCCAAGCTGATCGAGTGGCGTAAGCGAAAATTCGGCTAGGCGTCATCCTGAGGTGCGCGCCGGCTTCGGCGCGCCTCGAAGGATGAGAGGGACTGGAGCAAGCGGCCATCCTTCGAGACGCGCGCGGTGCGCGCTCCTCGAGCAATAACGGCTAAGCCGTTATGCAGGGATGACGGCGTAGTGAGGGGGCACTTCGAATATGGCGTCCGGCAACAGACTGAGTCCGATTCCGCATCCACCGACGAAGCCGGTGGTCGGCAACATGCTGTCGCTGGATTCGAACGCGCCGGTGCAGCATCTGGTCAAGCTCTCCAAGGAGCTCGGACCGATCTTCTGGCTCGACATGATGGGTGCGCCGATCGTGATCGTCTCCGGTCACGATCTGGTCGACGAGCTCTCGGACGAGAAGCGCTTCGACAAGGCGGTACGCGGCTCGCTGCGCCGGGTGCGTGCGGTCGGCGGCGACGGGCTGTTCACCGCCGACACCAAGGAGCCGAACTGGAGCAAGGCGCACAACATCCTGATGCAGCCGTTCGGCAACCGCGCCATGCAGTCGTATCACCCGAGCATGGTCGATATCGCCGAGCAGCTCGTCAAGAAATGGGAGCGCCTCAATGCCGACGAGGAGATCGAGGTCGTCCACGACATGACGGCGCTGACCCTCGACACCATCGGGCTCTGCGGCTTCGACTACCGCTTCAATTCGTTCTACCGCCGCGACTACCACCCTTTCGTGGAATCGCTGGTGCGCTCGCTCGAAACCATCATGATGACCCGCGGCCTGCCGCTCGAGGGTCTGTGGATGCAGAAGCGGCGCAAGACACTCGCCGACGACGTCGCCTTCATGAACAAGATGGTCGACGAGATCATCGCCGAGCGGCGCGGCAACACGGACGTGACCAGCGACAAGAAGGACATGCTGGCGGCGATGATGACCGGCGTCGACCGCGCCACCGGCGAGCAGCTCGACGACGTCAACATCCGCTACCAGATCAACACCTTCCTGATCGCCGGCCACGAGACCACCAGCGGCCTGCTGTCGTGCACGATCTATGCGCTGTTGAAGCATCCCGAGGTGCTGAAGAAGGCCTATGAGGAGGTCGATCGCGTCCTCGGTCCCGATGTCGATGCGAGGCCGACCTATCAGCAGGTGACGCAGCTCACCTACATCACCCAATGCCTGAAGGAAGCGCTGCGGCTGTGGCCGCCGGCGCCGGCTTACGGCATTGCGCCGCTGAGCGACGAGACGATCGGCGGCAAGTACAAGCTGAAGAAGAACACCTTCATCACCATTCTGGTGATGGCGCTGCATCGCGATCCCAGCGTCTGGGGACCGAATCCCGACGTGTTCGATCCCGAGAATTTCAGCCGCGAGGCGGAGGCCAAGCGCCCGATCAATGCCTGGAAGCCGTTCGGCAACGGCCAGCGCGCCTGTATCGGCCGCGGCTTTGCCATGCACGAGGCCGCGCTCGCGATCGGGATGATCCTGCAGCGCTTCAGGCTACTCGACGTGCATCGCTACCAGATGCATCTGAAGGAGACGCTGACGGTCAAGCCCGACGGTTTCAGGATCAAGGTGCGGCCGCGCGACGACAGGGATCGCGGTGCGTTCGCCGGCAGCACGGGCGCCGTTGCGGCCGCGCCGAAGGCACCGCGCGCACCGACCACGCGCCCTGGCCACAACACGCCGATGCTGGTGCTGTACGGCTCCAACCTCAGTTCGGCCGAGGAGCTCGCGACCCGCATGGCCGATTTGTCGGAGATCAACGGTTTTGCGACCCGCCTTGGGCCGCTCGACGACTATGTCGGCAAGCTGCCGGAGGAGGGCGGCGTCCTGATCATCTGCGCCTCCTATAATGGCGCGGCGCCCGACAATGCGACGCAATTCGTCAAATGGCTTGAGACCGATCTGCCGAAGGACGCCTTCGCCAAGGTGCGCTATGCGGTGTTCGGCTGCGGCAACAGCGATTGGGCCGCGACCTACCAGTCGGTGCCGCGCTTCATCGACGAGCAATTGACCAAGCATGGCGCGCGCGCCGTCTATCCGCGCGGCGAGGGCGATGCGCGCAGCGATCTCGACGGCCAGTTCCAGAAATGGTTCCCGGAGGCCGCGAAGGTCGCGACCAAGGAATTCGGCATCGACTGGAATTTCACCCGCACCGCCGAGGACGAACCGCTCTATGCGATCGAGCCGGTGGCGCAGGGCGCGGTCAACACCATCGTGACGCAGGGCGGCGCGGTGCCGATGAAGGTGCTCGCCAACAACGAGCTCCAGAACAAGGAAGGTGCCCATCCGTCGGAACGCTCGACCCGGCATATCGAGGTCGAGCTGCCGGCCAGCCTGAAATACCGCGTCGGCGATCATCTCAGCGTGGTGCCGCGCAACGATCCGACCCTGGTCGATTCCGTTGCGCGCCGGTTCGGCTTCCTGCCGGCCGACCAGATCCGCCTGCAAGTCTCGGAAGGCCGCCGCGCGCAACTGCCGGTCGGCAACGCCGTGTCGGTCGGGCGGCTGCTCACCGAGTTCGTCGAGCTGCAGCAGGTCGCGACCCGCAAGCAGATCCAGATCATGGCCGAGCACACGCGCTGCCCGGTGACCAAGCCGAAGCTGATGGCCTATGTCGGCGACGACGAGGCTTCGGCCGGGCGCTATCGCTCCGAGGTGCTGGCCAGGCGCAAATCGGTGTTCGACCTGCTCGAGGAATATCCGGCCTGCGAGCTGCCGTTCCATCTCTACCTCGAAATGCTGTCGCTGCTGGCGCCGCGCTATTACTCGATCTCGTCGTCTCCGGCCGGCGAGGCGCAGCGCTGCAGCGCCACCGTCGGCGTCGTGGAAGCGCCTGCGAGCTCGGGACGCGGCATCTACAAGGGCGTCTGCTCGAACTATCTCGCGCGCCGCCGCGCCGGCGACACCGTCCACGCCACGATCAAGGAGACCAAGGCCGGCTTCCGCCTGCCTGACGACAACGCCGTGCCGATCATCATGATCGGGCCGGGCACCGGGCTCGCGCCGTTCCGCGGTTTCCTGCAGGAGCGCGCCGCGCGCAAGGCAAAGGGCGCGACGCTGGGCCCCGCAATGCTGTTCTTCGGCTGCCGTCATCCGGAGCAGGACTTCATCTATGCGGATGAGCTGAAGGCGTTCGCCGCCGATGGTGTCAGTGAACTCCATACCGCCTTTTCGCGCGCCGACGGGCCCAAGACCTATGTGCAGCACCTCGTCGCCGCGCAGAAGGATCGGGTCTGGGAGCTGATCGAGAAAGGCGCCATCGTCTATGTCTGCGGCGACGGCAGCAAGATGGAGCCCGACGTCAAGGCAACCCTGATGTCGATCTATCGCGAGCGCACCGGAGCCGACACCGATGCCGCCGCGCGCTGGATCGAAGAAATGGGCACCAGGAACCGCTACGTGCTCGACGTTTGGGCCGGCGGGTAGTTTTTCCGCCCTTGTAGCCCGGATGGAGCGAAGCGAAATCCGGGGCCAGTCAATCCGCGTGTGACACCGTCCCGGATTGCGCTGCGCTCCATCCGGGCTACGCAAAGGCGTGGGCCATGCTACAAGCCGCCGCATGATTCCCTGGGAAAAGATCGATACCGCGCGCATTCCCGGCACCGAAGGCGAATTGCGCCTGATGCGGCGCGGCCGCGAGTTCTCGATCATGCTCGGCACCAACGAGCTGATGAACAGCCGCCTGTCGGGCTCGGAAGCGGCACTGGCGACACTCGCGGCGAAGAAGATCGAGAAGGTCGCAAAGCCGCGTTTCCTGATCGGCGGCCTCGGCATGGGCTTTACGCTGCGGGCCGCGCTCGCCGTGCTTGCAGCCGAGGCGGAAATCACAGTGGCCGAGCTGGTGCCGGCTGTGGTCGCCTGGGCGAGAGGCCCGATGGCGGAGATCTTCGGCGACAGCCTGAACGATCCGCGCGTCAGCATCCAGGAGGTGGATGTCGCTGACGTGATCGAGCGCAATCCGCGCACCTACGATGCCATTCTCCTCGACGTCGATAACGGCCCCGAAGGCCTGACCCGCAAGGCCAATGACGCGCTGTATGACATCTCTGGACTGAAGATCGCCCACACGGCGCTGCGGCGCGGCGGCGTGCTCGCCGTCTGGTCGTCCGGTCCGAACGTCAAGTTCCCGAAATCGCTGTCCCGCGCCGGGTTCACCGTCAACGAAGTCGCCGTCCGCGCCACCGGCCGAGGCCGCGGCGTGCGCCACGTGATCTGGATCGCGGTCAAGGAGTAGCAGGCGCCGCTATTGCGACGCAGCAAGACCTCCAGCAGCGCCGTTCGGTTCGATTGTGTTGAAAATCGAGGGCCGTTGGGTTTCACTCGATGGCACCGAAGCCTCGAGCCCTTGGTCTGTCGGATGCAGGCGACGTCGAATTTTGGCGTGCAGGAGACGCACGGGATCCTGGACCGTTTCCAGGCCGAATTCCGCGGCTCGAGCGAAGGGCTCGGCTGGTCGACGGCGTATGCCTCGGTCCAGCGCGAGCGGCCGTTTGACGGGCACTTCCACGCGCTGTCGGACAATCTGATGGTGCTGCACCGGGGTGGCCCGGTCGACATCACCTATGTGATGGACGGCAAGTCGGTTGCCCGGCAGATCCCGCGCGGCGGGGTGTTCTTCCTGCCGGCCGGGCACGCCTGCAATGTGGTGCTGCGCGAGGCGCTGGAATCCACCCACATCTATCTGCGCTCCGACCTGTTCGCGGGCCGGGACGGGGCGGCGAGCCTGATCGGCGGGCTCGCGCCGATGCTCGGCGATCAGGATGCCGTGCTGGAGCATCTCGCCGCCGCGATCGGCGACACCATCACCGGCGGCCTGCCGGCCTCGTCGCTGTTCGTCGATCCGATCGCGCAGGCGATCGCCAACCGCTTCGTCGCGATCAATTTCCACAAGCCGAGCGTGGAGGCCGGCAAGCATCCGAACCTGCTGAGCGTCAGGCAGATGGCGCGGATCCGCGAGTTCGTCGACACCAATCTCGATAGCGATATCCGGCTCGACCAGCTGGCGGAGCTGTGCGGCCGCAGCACCGAATATTTCGTGCGCCTGTTCAAGGCGACCAGCGGCATCTCGCCCTACCAATACGTGCTCAATCTGCGCATCGAACGCGCCAGGGCGCTGCTCGCCGACGAGACGCAGAGCCTCGCCGACATCGCGCTGGCCTGCGGCTTCTCCCATCAGGAGCATTTTACGCGCATGTTCCGCCGCTTCACCGGCGTGACGCCGGGGCGATATCGGCGCAGCCACTAGCTCCCGATTATCGGCGGCCGGGACAGGCATGGGCGCCGGCCCGAGCCCGCGGATGATTTTTCCGGTTTCGTGCAGATTTTCTCCGGTTTCGTGCAGGCCGGCCGGGGCCGCCCGCCGCTAGCTTTCTCCCAACAAGACGAGATTGCCGGTTCGCCGGCTTGGGAGAAATGCCATGAGTGTCGCGATGCCGGATGTCGGAGGCGCATCCATTGCGTCCATTGCGTCCGTTGCGGCCGCCGGTGACGCCGGCCAGGGCGCCTTTGCCTATTGCTCGCAGCAATATCGCGTGGTGTTCGGCACCGGCACCTCGGCGCGGCTCGGCGAGGAGAGCGAGCGCCTTGGCATCAAGCGGGCGCTGGTGCTGACCACAAGCGAGCAGCAGGACCTCGGGCGCCGGCTCGGCGCAGGCCTCGGCGACAGGCTCGCCGGGCTGTTTGCCGGCGCGCGCATGCATACGCCGGTCGAGGTCACCAACGAGGCGCTTCGCATCGTCGAGTCCCGCGACATCGACGGGCTGGTCGCGATCGGCGGCGGCTCGACGGTCGGGCTCGGCAAGGCGCTGTCGCTGCGCACCGGGCTGCCGCATATCGCGATGCCGACCACTTATGCCGGCTCGGAGATGACGCCGATCCTCGGCGAAACCAGCAACGGCATCAAGACCACGCAGCATTCCCAGGATCTGGTGCCGGACACCGTCATCTACGACGTCGATCTCACCGTCAGCCTGCCGCCGCACATCTCCGCCGCCAGCGGCATGAATGCGATCGCCCATGCCGTCGAGGCTCTCTATGCGCCCGACGCCAATCCGCTGACCTCGCTGATGGCGGAGGAGGGCATCGCCGCGCTCGCCCGCGCATTGCCGCGCATCATGACGGCCCCGGCCGATCCCGGCGCTCGCCGCGACGCACTCTATGGTGCCTGGCTGTGCGGCGTCTGCCTCGGCGCGGTCGGGATGTCGCTGCACCACAAGCTCTGCCACGTGCTGGGCGGCATGTTCAACCTGCCGCATGCCGAAACCCACGCGATCGTGCTGCCCCACGCGGCTGCCTACAACGCCGCCGCGGCGCCGGAGGCGATGAGCCGCGTCGCGCGCGCACTGCGCAGCGCCAATGCACCGCAGGGCCTGTTTGACCTTGCCCGGCAACTCGCGCTGCCGCGCGCGCTCTCCGGCATCGGAATGCCCGAGGACGGCATCGCGCGCGCCGCGGAGATGGCGGCGCGCAACCCCTATGCCAATCCAAGACCTGTCGAGCGCGTCGCGATCCAGGACCTGATCGCGGCGGCCTGGCGCGGCGATGCGCCCGTGCAGCACTGACATCTCAAGATCAAAGGACAACACGATGGCCAATTTCAACGAGCATGACCTCACCGACGAGGTGATCAGCAGCTTCGCCAACACGCCGAACAAGCGGCTCAAGTTTCTCATCGAGGAGACAGTGAAATCGCTGCACGATCTGGTGCGCCGCACCGAGCTCACCTTCGAGGAATGGAATCAGGCGATCGAATTCCTGACCCGCACCGGCCAGACCTGCACGCCGCTGCGCCAGGAATTCATCCTGCTGTCCGACGTGCTCGGCGTCTCGATGCTGGTCGATGCGGTCAATCACCGCGAGCGCGAGGGCGCGACCGAGACCACCGTGCTCGGCCCGTTCTATGTCGGCGAGCACCGCGTCACGTCGCACGGCGCCAACATCTCGGAGGGGATCGACGGCGAAGTGATGTTCGTGCAGAGCCGCGTCACCGACCTCGCCGGCAAGCCGCTCGCCGGTGCCGAGATCGACGTCTGGCACGCCGACGACGACGGCTTCTACGATTCGCAGAAGGCGGACTACGCGGCTCACGGCCCATCGTTGCGGGCACGCTTCGTCACCGATGCCGACGGCCGTTTCTCGTTCCGCACCATCCTGCCATGCAGCTATCCGATCCCGACCGACGGCCCGGTCGGCGATCTCATCACCGCCACGCGGCGTCATCCGATGCGGCCCGCGCATGTGCATTTCCTGGTCAAGGCCGAGGGCTATGAGCCGCTGATCACCCACGTCTTCCTTGATGGCGACGAATATCTGCGCAGCGACGTGGTGTTCGGCGTCAAGGACGAGCTCATTGCGCGCGTCGAGCCGCGCAGCGAACCGGCGCTGCCGAACGGCGAGCGGGTCTCCGGCCCGTGGCACCTGATGACTTACGACTTCCAGATGAAGCCCGGCGCGGGCCTGGTGCCGAAGCCCATGATGGCCGCGGAATGACGATCACAACCAACAAGACGACCAGGGAGAGGACCATGACCAGCAAATCGATTGAGACCGACGTCCTCGTCGTCGGCAGTGGCCCGGCCGGCGCGACGGCGGCGGCGCTGCTCGGCATGTATGGCGTCAAGCATATCCTGGTGACGAAATATGGCTGGTTGGCCGACACGCCACGCGCCCACATCACCAACCAGCGCGCGATGGAGGTGCTGCGCGATCTCGGCCTCGAGGAGAAGGCCGTGGCGCAGGCCGTGCCGCAGCACCTGATGGCCAACAACGTGTTCTGCGAGAGCCTCGCCGGCGAGGAGTTCGGCCGGCTGTATTCCTGGGGCAATCATCCCTCGCGCAAGGCGGATTACGATCTCGCCAGTCCGGCGCGCATCTGCGACCTGCCGCAGAATTTCCTCGAGCCGATCCTGATCGAAGCCGCCGGCCAGCGCGGCACCTCGCTGTGCTTCAACACCGAGTTCGTCGACCTGGCGCAGGACGCCGACGGCGTCACCGCGACGGTGAAGGATCGCCTGTCCGGCGAGACCTACCAGATCCGCGCCAAATACCTGATCGGCGCCGACGGCGGCCGCAGCCGGGTTGCCGAAGTGATCGGACTGCCGATGGAGGGCCAGATGGGCCGCGCCGGCAGCATGAACATCATCGTGCAGGCGGACTTGAGCAAGTACGTCGCGCACCGGCCGAGCGTGCTGTACTGGGTGCTGCAGCCGGGCGCGGAGATCGGCGGCATCGGTGCCGGCCTGATCCGCATGGTGCGGCCGTGGAATGAGTGGCTGATCATCTGGGGCTACGACATCGAGCAGGGCGAGCGCAAGCTCTCTAATGACGAGGCGATCTCGATCGTGCGCAATCTCGTCGGCGACGAGACCCTCGAGGTCAAGGTGCGCTCCACCTCGACCTGGACCGTGAACGAGATGTATGCCGGCCACTATTCGTCGGGCCGCGTGTTCTGCGTCGGCGACGCCGTGCACCGCCATCCGCCGACCAACGGCCTCGGCTCCAATACCTCGATCCAGGATTCCTTCAATCTGTGCTGGAAGTTGAAGCTGGTGCTCGAGGGCCACGCGGCGCCGTCGCTGCTCGAGACCTATTCGGCCGAGCGCCAGCCGGTCGGCAAGCAGATCGTGACCCGCGCCAACAAGAGCATCGGCGACTTCCCGCCGATCTTCGAGGCGGTGGGCCTCGTCGCCTCGACCGATCCGGCTGAAGCGCGCAAGGCGATCGCCGCGCGCAAGGCGCCGACCGCCGAGGGCAAGGCGCGTCGCAAGAAACTCTATGAGGCCATCGCCAACAAGAGCTACGAGTTCAATTGCCACGGCGTCGAGATGAACCAGCGCTACGGGTCGACCGCCGTGGTGTCCGACGGCACGCCGATGCCGGCGTTCACCAGGGATCACGAGCTCTATTATCAGGCCACCACCTGGCCCGGTGCGCATTTGCCGCATGTCTGGGTCGAGCATCAGGGCGAGCGGAAGTCGACGCTCGATCTCACCGGCAAGGGCCGCTTCACGCTGCTCACCGGGATCGGCGGCGACGGCTGGAAGGCGGCTGCCGCCGCGGTCGAGAAGGCCTACGGCTTGCCGGTCGACGTCGTCACCATCGGGCCGCAAGGCTGCGATGCGCTCGACATCTATGCCGACTGGTATCGCCAGAGCGAGGTCGACGAGGACGGCTGCGTGCTGGTGCGCCCCGACATGTACGTCGCCTGGCGCGCCAGGGAGGCGGCGGCTGACGCCTCCGATGTGCTGCTCGACGTGTTCGGCCAGATCCTCGGCCGCAGCGCGAAGGCGCAGACGAAGTCCGTCGCCGCCGCGTGATGCGGCGCGACGCCGGCAATTCTTTTTCAGAATGGAATGAACGGCAGCCGGCCTGAAACCGGCTTGCCTCAAGGGAGGGGAAAATGACCAAAGACCATTTGAACGTCATGTCTTTCGATCGCCGCCGTGTGCTGCAAGGCATCGCCGGTGGTTTCGCTGCCGCAGGCACGACCACAATGTTCGCGCCGGCCGTGCGCGCCGCCAACAAGCCGATCAAGATCGGCTATGTCTCACCGAAGAGCGGACCGCTCGCTGCCTTCGCGGAAGCCGACGATTTTGTGCTCGGCGAATTCCGAAAGTTCATCAAGGATGGCGTCAAGGTTGGATCGCAGACCTATCCGGTCGAGGTGGTGACGAAAGACAGCCAGTCGAATCCGAACCGCGCCGCTGAAGTCGCCAAGGAACTGATCACCCGCGACAATGTCAGCCTGATCGTGGTCGGCGCCACGCCGGAGACCAACAATCCGGTGGCGACGCAGTGCGAGCTCGAGCAGGTGCCGTGCATCTCCACCGTCGCACCGTGGCAGACCAACTTCATCGGCCGGCAGGCCAATCCGGGCGATCCCAAGAGCTGGAAGCCGTTCGACTACACGTTCCACTATTTCTGGGGCCTCGAGGACGTGATCGGCGTCTTCACCAGCATGTGGAGCCAGGTCGCGACCAACAAATCGGTCGGCGCGCTGTTTCCGAACGATGCCGACGGCAACGCCTGGGGCGACACCACGATCGGCTTCCCACCTGTCATGGCCAAGCAGGGATTCAAGCTCACCGATCCCGGCCGCTTCCAGAATCTCACCGATGATTTCAGCTCGCAGATCGCCGCCTTCCGCGGCGCCGATGCCGAGATCATCACCGGCGTGATCATTCCGCCCGACTTCACCACGTTCTGGAATCAGGCGCGGCAGAAGGGGCTGAAGCCGAAAGTCGTCTCGGTCGCCAAGGCGTTGCTGTTCCCGGCATCGGTGCAGGCGCTCGGCAAGGGCGGCAACAACATCTCGACCGAAGTGTGGTGGACGCCGACGCATCCCTACAAATCGAGCCTCAGCGGCGTCAGCGCGGCCGATCTTGCCAAGGGATACGAGCAGGCCTCCGGCAAGCAATGGACCCAGCCGATCGGCTTCGTGCATTCGCTGTTCGAAGTCGCGATCGACGCCATCAAGCGCTCCGGCGATCCGGCCGATGGCGCGGCGCTGGCGAAAGCGATCGGCGCCACCAAGCTCGATACCATCGTGGGCCAGGTCGCGTTCGGCTCCGGCGCG
Source organism: Bradyrhizobium sp. B124 (assembly GCF_038967635.1). Classification (NCBI taxonomy): domain Bacteria; kingdom Pseudomonadati; phylum Pseudomonadota; class Alphaproteobacteria; order Hyphomicrobiales; family Nitrobacteraceae; genus Bradyrhizobium; species Bradyrhizobium sp. B124. The sequence goes on from NZ_CP152413.1 coordinate 8,568,458, forward strand.
GTGCCGCCGTTCGCGGCGAAGAACGTCGCCAAGACGCCGCTGGTCGGCGGCCAATGGCGGCTGAACGGCGACAAGTACGACATGGTGATCACGGACAACAAGCTGGCGCCGCAGATCCCGCTCGGCGGCGACATGCAGGCGTTGAGCTAGCGCAAGTCGGCGCTTCATCGCAGGCAACAATCGAAGACAGGAGATGCGTGGCATTGCCGCGCATCTTCTCTCTGCCGCAATCAGACAGTGGGCGACCATGCTCGAACTCCATGCCATCTCGAAAAGGTTCGGCGCCATCGTCGTTGCCGATGCGATCGACCTGACGCTCTCCTCCGGCGAGGCGCTGGGCGTGATCGGGCCGAACGGCGCCGGCAAATCGACGCTGTTCAACCTGATCACCGGGCTGCTGCGGCCGGATGCCGGCCGCATTGTGCTCGACGGCGTCGACATCACGGCTCTCTCTCCCGAAGCACGCTGCCGGGCGGGCATCGGGCGCTCGTTCCAGATCCCGCAGCCGTTCGATCACCTCTCGGTGTTCGAGAACCTTGCGGTCGCCGCCCAATTCGGTGGCGGCCTCTCGGAGGCCGATGCGGTCCAGCATTGCGGCCGCATGCTTGATCTGACGGGGCTCGAAGCCAAGGCCAATCGGCTCGCCGGCAGCCTGCCGCTGCTCGATCGCAAGCGGCTCGAGCTGGCGCGGGCGCTCGCCACCAAGCCACGCACGCTGCTGCTCGACGAGATCGCAGGCGGTCTCACCGATGCCGAATGTCATGAGCTGGTCGAGACCATCCGCACCATCCACGCCGAAGGTGTCGGCATCATCTGGATCGAGCATGTCGTGCACGCGCTGCTCGCGGTGGTGCAGCGCCTGGTGGTCCTGAACTTCGGCAAGGTGGTCGCGCAAGGCGTGCCGGCGGAGGTGATGCGCTCGCGCGAGGTCGAGACCATCTACATGGGAGTGCCGGCATGACCGCGCTGCTCAATGTCTCCGCCCTTGATGCGTTCTACGGCGACTTCCAGGCGCTGTTCGGCATCGATTTCGAATTGGCGGAGGGCGAGGCGGTCGCGGTGATCGGCGCCAACGGCGCCGGTAAGTCGACCATGCTGAAGTCGCTGGCCGGGCTCGTGAAGAGCCGCCCCGATGCGATCCGCCTCGGTGGACGGGCGATCGGCGATGCATCCGCGGCCAGCATCGTGCGGCTCGGGCTCGCGCTGGTCCCCGAGGGTCGCCAGCTGTTTCCTTCGCTCAGCGTCGAGGAGAACCTCTTGATCGGCGCCTATGGCGGCGAACGCAGCGCGCCCTGGGACCTCGCCGCGGTCTACCGCATGTTCCCGGTGCTGAAGGAGCGGCGCCGCGGCGCGGTCACGGCGCTGTCGGGCGGCCAGCAGCAGATGGTGGCGATCGGCCGTGCGCTGATGTCCAACCCACAGGTCCTGCTGTGCGACGAGATCAGCCTCGGCCTCGCGCCGATCGTGGTGGAGGACATCTACCGCATGCTGCCGCAGATCCGTTCGGGCGGCACCGCGGTCGTGCTGGTCGAGCAGGACATCGCCCGCGCGCTGCGGGCCGCCGATCGGTTCTATTGCCTACAGGAGGGACGGGTGACGCTGAGCGGACGGCCCAAGGATGCGGATCAGGACACGATCCGCGCAGCCTATTTCGGAGCATGAGGGCGCCATGAGCGGGTTCGACACCATCATCGAGGGCGTGCTGCTCGGCGGCGTCTATGCGCTGTTCGCGCTCGGTCTGTCGCTGATCTTCGGCATCATGCGTCTGGTCAATCTGGCGCATGGCGATCTGATCCTGCTCGCGGCCTATCTGGTGCTCAGCGCGACCACGGCGCTCGGCCTGCCGCTTGCGGCCGCAGCCCTCTTGGTCGTCGTGACGATGTTCGTGCTCGGTTTCGTGCTGCAGCGGCTGGTGCTGGAGCGCGTGCTCGGCGACGACATCCTGCCGCCACTGCTGGTCACCTTCGGCCTGTCGATCGTGATCCAGAACGCCCTGCTGCTCGGCTACGGCGCCGACAGCCGCCGGCTGCAGGCCGGCGCGTTCGAATCCTCGTCGGTGACGCTGGCACCCGGCCTGAGCATCGGGCTGGCGCCGCTGACCGCGCTGGTGACGGCGATCGCCGCCGTCGCGCTGCTGCAACTCATCTTCTATCGCACCTCGCTCGGCCGCGCCTTCCGCGCCACCGCCGACAATCCCGCGATCGCGCAATTGATGGGCGTCAACGAGCGCAATGTCTATGCGATCGCGGTCGGGCTCTCGCTCGCGGTGTCGGTGATCGCGGCTGTCGTGTTCGGCATCCGCGCCAGCTTCGATCCGTCGATCGGCCCGGCGCGGCTGCTCTATGCGTTCGAGGCCGTGATCATCGGCGGTCTCGGCAGCCTGTGGGGAACGCTGGCGGGCGGCATCGTGCTCGGGCTCGCCCAGGCGATCGGGGGGCGGATCAATCCGGAGTGGCAGATCCTGGCCGGCCATCTCACCTTCCTTGCCGTGCTGATGGTGCGGCCGCGTGGGCTCTTCCCGGCGAGGCGGACATGAGCGTCGAGAGCATCGATATCCCGGCAAGCCAAGAGGAGTGCGCGGTGGAAGCGCCGGTGTGGCAAGTTCGGGTCGGCACGCGCTTGTCGCGCGGTGCGGCCGTTGCCGGCATCGTGCTGGTCGTGGTGCTCGCCGCGCTGCCGGCGATCGCTTCGCGCAATTTGATCCAGGATCTGATCTTCGTCCTCACCATGCTGACGCTGGCGCAGCTCTGGAACGTGTTGGCCGGCTGGGGCGGACTGGTGTCGGTCGGGCAGCAGGCGTTCGTCGGGCTCGGCGCCTATGCGCTGTTCGCCGGCATCGTGATGGCCGGGCTCGATCCCGTTGCGGCGATCCCGCTGGCCGGGCTGTTCGCGGCGCTGATCGCGGCGGTGCTCGGCCCGTTGCTGTTCCGGCTGGAGGGGCCGTATTTCGCGATCGGTAGCTGGGTTGCCGCCGAAGCGCTGCGGCTGATCTGCGCCCAGTTCAAGTCGCTCGGCGGCGGCACCGGGATGTCGATCTCGCCGGGCGAGCTGTCGCAGATGGTCGGGCTGAAGCCGGTGCAGGCGCTGCTCGGCCTGCGTCCGGCGGCCGCGCGCGACGTGCTGGTCTACTGGCTGGCGCTGCTGCTCGCCGTGCTGGTCACGCTCGGCATCTACGCCTTCATCCGCTCGCGCCATGGCCTCGCGCTCGCCGCAAGCCGGGACAATGCGGCGGCGGCGCGCAGCGTCGGCGTGCGCACCGCGCGGATTCGCCATCTGCTGTGGATCGCAGTCGCCTTCGCCACCGGCATGGTCGGCGCGGTGGTCTATCTGCAGAAGGCGCGCATCTCGCCGGACGCGGCCTTCAGCGTCACCGACTGGACTGCCTATGTGATCTTCATCGTCGTGATCGGCGGCGTGCGCACCATCGAAGGCCCGATGGTCGGCGTGCTCCTGTTGTGGGGGCTCGTCACTTATCTCGCCCAGTATGGCAGCCTCTATCTGGTCGTGCTCGGCACGCTCGCCATCCTGATCATGCTGTTCATGCCGAGGGGCGTATGGGGCGCGGCGGCGCGGCGCTGGCAGGTGCAGCTGTTTCCGACACAGCGCTGGCTCGGCCGCAGTCGGTAGGTCCGGCTGCGCGATCCCGCGTCCTCAACCCGTCACCCTGAGGAGCGCGCCCTTGCGCGCGTCTCGAAGGGTCGACGGCCACCAGCCGGGCCGTTGATCCTTCGAGACGCGCTTCGCGCTCCTCAGGATGACGGGACTAACAGCGGCGCGTCGTTTTTGATTTTGCCAGGGCGACGTCAGACTTTTGTCTCGCTATCGCCTGTGCTCTTGGAGCCTCAGAACATCGTGTTGTTGTTCGCCGGATTCTCCGGAACGGGCTGCACCACGTCCCAATGCTCGACGATCTTGCCATCCTCGAGCTTGAAGATGTCGACGATCGCATTGCCGCGGGTGCCGGGCTCGCGCACGGCGTGGACGTGCAGGATCACGTAGTCGCCGTCGACGAAGGAGCGCTTGATCTCGCTGTGCGAGTTCGGAAACTTCTCGCGCAGGAAGGCGATGAACTTGCGGAAGCCTTCCGCACCGTCGGCCGCGCCGGGATTGTGCTGCACATAGCGGTTGCCGACATAGGCGAGCGCCGCGTCGGCGTCCCTCTGGTTCAGCCCCTTCTCGTAGAAGGCCAGCACCGCCTTGCGGTTGGCTTCCTGCTGCGCGTCGCTGGTGGCGGCCATCGCGGTGGAAGACGCGAGCGCGAGGAGGAGCGCGGCGACGGCTGTCCGCGGCCGGAGAAGGGTCTTCATCTGATGACTCCCGGTGGCTGATGGCGCGCGATCTGCGCGGTGCATGGCGCTGTCTACAGCCTCCATGCCGTCCCCGGAAGAACGCACCCCCGGCTCACATGGTCACCGGAAGATACCAGAGCCCCGTTCCGATTGAACCGGAACGGGGCTCTGGATTCTTGTTTGACGCGTTTTCTTGACGCGAACCGGTATCCACTTCGCTCGAAAACGCTCTGGCCTCACGCCGCCTTCACCGCCGCCCCATGCGCGTGCTTGTCGATGGCGTCGATGATCTGCGGCCACATCGGGATCGGCAGCGCATGGCCCATGCCCTCGACCATCAGGAGCTTTGCGCCGGGGATCGAGACTGCGGTGTCCTTGCCACCTTCGGGATGCACCAGCGGATCGACGGTGCCGTGGATCACCAGCGTCGGCGCCTTGACGCTGCGCAGCCGCTCCTTGCGGCTGCCCGAGGCGAGGATGGCGCGGAGCTGGCGGCCGACGCCCTCCGGATTGAGACCGCGCTCAAAGGTGCGCCGCGCGCGTTCGGGGTCAAGCGCCTCATCTTCAGGGAACGAGCCGTTGCGCAGCACCTTCCATGTCTGGCCGAAACGCACGAAGTACTCCTCCTTGCTCTTCGGCGGCGGCGCCATCAGCACTGCGGTCGCCTCGCGGGTCGGCCCCGGAATCTTCGGATTGCCTGTGGTCGACATGATCGAGGTCAGTGAGCGCACCCGCTCGGGGAAGGTGATCGCAACCTCCTGCGCGATCATGCCGCCCATCGAGGCGCCGACCAGGTGCGCGGTGCGGATGCCGAGCGCATCCATCAATCCGATCGTGTCCCGCGCCATGTCGGCCAGCCGGTAGGGCGCTGCGACCGGAATCTTCAGGAAGCGCAGCTTGAGCAGCTCGAGGGCGGTCAGCCGCTTGCCGCCGCTCATGCGGGAGGACTTGCCGATATCCCTGTTGTCGAACCGGATCACGCGAAAACCGCGCGCAGCAAGCTGGCGACAGAATTCGTCGTCCCAATGGATCATCTGGGCGCCGAGGCCCATGATCAGAAGCAGCGGCTCCGCATTCGCATCGCCAAAAATCTCGTAGCAGATGTCGATGCCGTTGGCGCGGGTTAGTTGCGGCAACTGATGGGCGAGCGTGGTCACGGGCGTCCTCTCCTGGATTCGCGGTCAGGAGCCTGCATGCTGCCACGGATTGACGCAGCGCAGAAGAGCGTCAACGTCGCCGGGCGCGCCGCACTGTTGACCGATCAGCGGCAACAGTGTCGTATGGCACAAACAAACTGAAGCGCGACAAGCGCTCGGAATTGACGTGGAGGAGGGCCGCATGGCCGACAAGGGCAACGACCCTGCCGTGATCTGGCAGGCGATGATTGGCGAGATGGAGAAGGGGTTCAACTCCTTCGGCAACCAGTTGATGAGCTCGCCTGAATTCTCCAAGGTGATGAATCAGGCCGGCAGCGCCGCGGCGGGCGCGCAGAAGCAGCTCGGCGAGATGATGGAGAAATATCTGCTGGCGATGAACCTGCCGAGCCGCGCCCAGCTCGTCGGCATGGCCGAGCGCCTGCAGTCGATGGAGACCCAGCTCAACGAGATCAAGACGCTGCTGCAGCAGGTGCACCACAATTCGCTGGCGCCGGACGACGGCCACGGCGCAACGCCACGGCCGCCGCGCACCAGGCGCCCGCCATCGGAGGGAGACAGCAAATGAATGCTCCCACCGGGTTTGATTTCGCCTCGATCTCCGAGCGAGTCCAGTCCGAGGTGCAGCGTGCGATCCAGCGCAGCATCAAGGGCGTCGAGTATTTCTCGAGCTCCGGCCCCGAGCTCGGCTCGACGCCGAAGGACGTGCTGTATTCGCGCGGCACCATGAACCTCTATCACTACCGGCCGCAGGTCGACGAAATCTATCGCGTGCCGGTCCTGATCGTGATGGCGACCACCAACCGCGGCTACATCCTCGACCTGGTGCCGGGGCAGAGCTTCATCGAGTTCCTGCTCAAGCGCGGCTTCGACGTCTACATGCTGGACTGGACCGCGCCGAAGCCCGAGGAGAAATCGCTGCGCATGGAGGACTACGTCCTCGACTTCATTCCGGAATCGGTCCGCCGCGTGCAGCAGGATTCCGGCGAAAAGGAAGTCTCCGTGATCGGCTATTGTTTCGGCGGCGTATTGTCGCTGCTCTATGGCTCGATCTTCAACGACGGGCCGATGAAGAATTTGATCTGCTTCACCACGCCGATCGATTTCCGCGAGATGAAGCTGTTCTCGAATTTCGCCGACCGGCGCTATTTCGACGTCGACCGCCTGATCGACAGCACCGGCAACATGCCGCCCGAACTGATCCTGCAATCGTTCGACATGTTGCGGCCGGCCGCGCGCGTGGTCGGCCAGATTCAGCTCTGGGACAACATCTGGAACGACGAGTTCGTCAAGTCGTACCGGATGTTCGACCGCTGGGCGACCGACACGCTGCCGCTGGCGGGCGAATATTTCCGCGCCATCACCAAGGACCTGATGTGGGACAACAAGCTCTACAACGACACCATGACGGTCGGCGGCCGCGCGGCGAAACTCGCCGACATCAAGGTGCCGATCCTGCACGCGGTCGCCGAGCACGACCACATCGTGCCGTATGATGCGGCAAAGCACCTGATCCCCAAGATCGGCTCCGAGGACAAGGAGGAGGTGATGCTGAAAGGCGGTCACGTCTCGCTGGTCGCCGGCGCCAATGCAATCAAGCGGCTGTGGCCGAAACTGGACTCCTGGTTGAGCAAAAGATCGACCTAAGAAGGGTCGACTTGAGAGAGATCGACATGACCGAACAACGTTCCTATCCGCGCCACGTCAAGACCGAGGCCGGCGACATCGAGTTCCGGCTGATGAAGCGGGCCGACGAGGCCGCGGTGCTGGCCTTCGCGCAGAACCTGCCGACGCATGATCTGCTGTTCCTGCCGCGCAACATCAGCCAGCCGAAGGTGCTGTCGGCCTGGATCAACGAGATCGAGCGCGGCGACATCACGAGCCTGCTAGCGGTCAAGGACGGCAAGGTGGTCGGCTGCGGCACCCTGGTGCGCGATCCGCATTCCTGGTCGCCGCATGTCGGCGAGATCCGGATGGTGGTGTCGCTCGACGTGCGCGGGCAGGGCGTCGGCCGGGCACTGTCGCAGGAGACCTTCGCCATCGCGCTGGGCGCCGGGCTGGAGAAGTTCTCGGTGCAGATGACAGTCGACCAGCGGGCGGCAATCGCGCTGTTCGAAAGCCTCGGCTTCAAGGCGGAGGCCCTGCTGCGCGACCATGTCCGCGACGTCGAGGGCAAGACCCACGACATCGTCGTGCTCGGGCACAATGTGGCGCAGGTCCGGGCGCAGATGGAGGCATATGGGGTATCTGAAGCGGTTGGTGGTATTTAGAAACCTCAATCCGCCGGTTCCTTAGGCAATCTGCCGGTTATTCATCCTGTTCACGCGTTCGTGATATCGCGGTGCAACATCGATGTTGCAACGCACCATGGATTGTGACACAACAGCCTTGCCCCGGGCCAATCCGGACGGGGTGAGCCCATAGCTCAAACCTGAGGATGGAGAGACCCCAATGACCACCGAAACCAATTCCGTGCTGAACAGCGTCAAGGAAGCCTTCGCGCCCGTCACCGAGGCGTTCACCAAGCTCCAGAACATGGAAGTTCCGGAAGCCGCCCGTGAGTTCGTGAAGAAGCAGGCCGAGGCCGCCAAGACCCGCGCCGCCGATGCGTATGCCGGCTCCGAGAAGGTGACCAACGTGATCGAGACCGCCGTTGCCGGTTCGGTGACCGAAGCCGCCAAGATCAGCCGCAACATCCAGCAGGCGCTCTACCAGGACGCCGAGGCGTTCTTCGCCGGCATCGACAAGCTCGCTTCCGCCAAGTCGCTGAGCGAAGCCGCCCAGATCCAGTCGGACATGGTCCGTGCGCGTGGCGAACTGTTCGTTTCGCGGGCGAAGGCCACCACCGAGTATCTCGGCAAGCTCGTCACCGACGGTGCGAAGACCGCGCAGGACAACTTCGCCAAGGTCTACAGCAAGACCGCCTGATCGCGCTTGCACTGACCACTGCCCTTTCGAAGGCCCGCCATTTTGCGGGCCTTCTTTTTTGCTTGTTGTCGTCGCCCGGCTCGACCGGGCGACCCAGTACGCCGCGGCCTATCGGCTCAAGCACGACCGTCTCCGGAATACTGGATCACCCGCATGCGCGGGTGATGACACTGAGCACGCTGAGTAAGCTAATTCCGTCACCCCTGCGCAAAGGCTTCGCCTTTGGCGCCGGAGGTGCGAGCGGAGGCAAACTAGCGTACATTCGGAAGCCCCCATGACCCTTCCCGCCGCCCTCATCGCAACGCCCGTCGACGCCGAACGCGCGGCCGAGCTGCGGCGCGTAAAGTGGCTGGCAACCGGCGTGCTGGCGGCCACCCTCGTCATCTTCATCGCCTCGAAGGCGCTGCTTGCGGTGCATCCCGCCTTCGGCTTCATCGCGGCCTTTGCCGAGGCCGCGACCATCGGCGGGCTGGCCGACTGGTATGCCGTCGTCGCCCTGTTCAAGCGGCCGCTGGGGCTGCCGATCCCGCACACCGCGATCATCCAGAGCAATCAGGAGCGCATCGCCGAGAAGCTCGGCGAATTCATCGAGAACAATTTCCTGGAATCCGGGCCCGTCGAGGCCAAGCTGCGCGAGATCGATTTCGGCAGCTTCATCGCCGACTGGCTGCGCGACCGCAAACGTTCGGAAGATCTCGCCCGCTTCGTGCTGCGGATGCTGCCCGAAGCGTTTGCGGCGACCGAGAGTTCGGGCCTCATGCAGTTCATCAGCCGCCGCGTCACGACCCAGGTGCTTTCGATCGACCTCGCGCCGCTTGCGGCCGGCGCGCTGCGCGGCTTCGTGCAGGAGGGCAAGCATGGCGGCCTGCTTGACGACATCCTGCGCGTGCTGCACCAGACGCTGACGCAGCAGGAGACCATGGCCGTGATCCGCGACAAGGTCCGCGCGGAGATGCCGACGCTCTTGAGGCTCTATCGTGCCGACAAGTTCGTGGTGAACCGGATCATCGCCTCGGCCACGAAATTCTTCGAGGAAGTGCGCAACGATCCGCAACATCCGTTCCGCGGCGAGTTCGACCGCATGCTGCTGTCGTTCGTCGATCGGCTCGGCAGCGACAAGGCATTCGCCGATCGCATCGACGGTCTCAAGCGCGATCTGATGGCGCGGCCGGAGCTCGCCAATCTCGGGCGCACCATCTGGGCCAACGTCAAGGATTTCATCGAGCGCAGCGCCTCGGGTGAATCGCAGGTGCTGCAGCATCAGCTGGCACGGATGTTCGTCGAGGCCGGCGACGCGCTCGACGGCGACGCCGAGCTGCGCGCCGAAATCAATCAGGGCCTGGTCGCGATCCTGCGCTCGGTCGTTGCCGAGCAGAAGAGCGGCGTCTCGACGTTCATCGCCGACCAGATGAAGAGCTGGGACATGGAGCAATTGATCTCGCTCATCGAGGTCAATGTCGGCAAGGACCTGCAATACATCCGCTTCAACGGCTCGTTGATCGGCGGGCTTGCTGGGTTGGCACTTTACACGCTGGAATATGTGCTGCGGCTGCTGTGACCGATTGGGCACGGAGATCACTTTAGTTGTGGCAAGTGTGACCTGGACCGCTTGCACCAAAGTGATCGGTTCCCTAGCTTTTCAAGGTTGATTGTTGCGTTGCGGAACGATTCCGCCGGGTTTGCGTCAATCCTGTTGACCCATTTCCGTTGATTCCATTGCCGGCCGCCGCGACGTCAGGGGTCGTGCCGAAGAGGAGTTGAAATGTCCGTTGCTGCGCAGACGCTACGCCCGCCGTCCAGGACACTGATGTTTCTGGAAGGCCGCGCCATTCACGAGCTCGGTGCCTTTCTTGGTGCATTGCCGCTGCTGAGCCTCGCGCCGCGCGGCGATGGGCATCCGGTGCTGGTGCTGCCCGGGCTGATTGCCTCCGACATGTCGACGCGCCCGCTGCGCGACTTCCTCAAGAGCAAGGGCTACGCCGTCAGCGGCTGGCGTCAGGGCCGCAACCTCGGGCTTCGCGCCGGCGTGCAGGACGGGATGGTCGATCTGCTGCAGGAGATGAATGAGACCAGCGGCCGCAAGGTCTCGGTGGTCGGCTGGAGCCTTGGCGGCCTCTATGCGCGCCAGCTCGCGAAGATGATGCCGGAGCGCGTGCGCCAGGTGATCACCCTCGGCAGCCCGTTCGCCGCAGGCCCGAAGGCGACCAACGCCTGGCGCGTCTACGAGATGGCCAGCGGTCGCCGTGCCGACGAAGAGGACCAGCGTTTCGGCGGCTCGCTTGCCAGTGCGCCGCCGGTGCCGACCACCGCGATCTTCAGCCGCACCGACGGCGTCTGCGCCTGGCAGGGTTGCCGCGAGCAGGCCTCGTCGATGACCGACAGCATCGAGGTCGAGAGCAGCCATTGCGGCATGGGCCATCATCCAGCCGCGGTTTACGCGGTCGCCGATCGTCTCGCGCAGAAGGACGGCGAGTGGGCGCCGTTCGATCGCAGCGGCTGGCGCAGCTTCGTCTATCCGGATCCCAACCGCTGACTTACTTGCCTCGCCCTGCTTGCGGGGAGAGGCCGGAGCGCATGAAGCGAAGCGTAATGCGATCCGGGTGAGGGGGAGTCTCCGCGCGTCGTCTCTCACCGTATTTGCGGAGACTCCCCCTCATCCCGACCTTCTCCCCGCACGCGGGGAGAAGGAGAAGACGCCCGCATTGTCGTGAATCGACAAAACGCGCTATGCGTTGGGCATGCCACAGCCGCTTGCCCGCATCGTCGATCAGCTGAAGCGCGAGCCGTCACGCACCGGCTCGATCATCATCACCGTGTTCGGCGATTCCATCGTGCCGCGCGGCGGCTCGGTGTGGCTCGGTACGCTGCTCGAATTCTTCAAGTCGCTCGACATCGACGGCAATGTGGTGCGCACCGCGATGTCGCGGCTCGCCGCCGACGGCTGGCTCGAGCGCAGCAAGGTCGGCCGCAACAGCTTTTATCGCTTGAATGCGAAGGGCCGGCAGACCTTCGACACCGCGACCCGGCACATCTACGATCCGCCGCCGTCGGACTGGACCGGCCGCTTCGAGCTGCTGTTGATCGGCAATGCCGAGGATCGCGACGCCGCGCGCGAGGCGTTGAAGAATGCCGGCTTCGGCAGCCCGCTACCCGGCGTATGGGTTGCGCCATCGGGCGCGCCGATCCCCGATGAAGCGTCGCGCGCGATCCGTCTCGAAGTGTCGGCGGAAGACGACAGCGGGCGCAGGCTGCTCAGCGAGAGCTGGCCGCTCGATCGCACCGCAGACGCCTATCTGAAGTTCATGAAGACGTTCGAGCCGCTGCACGGCTGGATCACCAGGGGCGAGAAGCTGACCGATGGCGACGCCTTCACCGCGCGCATCCTGCTGATCCATCATTATCGCCGGGTCGTGCTGCGCGATCCGCTGCTGCCGTATCAGCTATTGCCGAAGGACTGGCCGGGCAGGGCAGCCCGCAAGCTCTGCGGCGAGATCTATCGCGGGCTGCTTCCGCCGTCGGAACAATGGCTTGACGATCATGCAACCAATGAGGACGGGCAGCTGCCGAAGCCCAACGGGGCCGTGGCACGCCGTTTCGAGGGCACCTGAACATATTACAGAAATATATTGCATTTGGAAATTTGTGTTATATATTCCTGCCTAACAACACACTGGGAGGTCGGCCATGTACACGCAGGCGCTCAATTCATCCGACGGCGACGATCGCGGCGTCGAGGATGTCGCCCGCGCCAGTCAGTTCCAGGCCCGCATCGATGCCGACGAGCGTATCGAGCCGAACGACTGGATGCCCGCGGCCTACCGCAAGACGCTGACCCGGCAGATTTCCCAGCACGCCCATTCCGAAATCGTCGGCATGCTGCCCGAAGGCAACTGGATCACCCGTGCGCCGTCGCTGCGCCGCAAGGCCGCGCTGCTCGCCAAGGTGCAGGATGAATGCGGCCACGGGCTCTATCTCTACGCCGCAGCCGAGACGCTCGGCACCTCGCGCGAAGAACTGGTCGACGGCATGCTCTCGGGCAAGGCGAAATATTCCTCGATCTTCAATTACCCGACCCTGACCTGGGCCGATATCGGCACCATCGGCTGGCTGGTCGACGGCGCCGCGATCATGAACCAGATCCCGCTGTGCCGCTGCTCCTACGGCCCCTATGCGCGCGCAATGATCCGCGTCTGCAAGGAAGAGTCGTTCCACCAGCGCCAGGGCTTCGAGATCATGGTGACGCTGTGCCGCGGCACTGCGGAGCAGAAGGCGATGGCGCAGAACGCGCTCGATCGCTGGTGGTGGCCGGTGCTGATGATGTTCGGCCCGCCGGACCGGGTCAGCCAGCACAGCGACACCTCGACCAAGTGGAAGATCAAGCGCTTCTCCAACGACGAGCTGCGCCAGAAATTCATCGACGCCACCGTGCCGCAGGCCGAATTCCTCGGGCTGACGATTCCCGATCCCGGCATGAAGCAGAACGAGAACGGCAATTGGGAACACAGCCCGATCGACTGGGACGAGTTCAAGCAGGTGCTGGCCGGCAACGGCCCCTGCAACCGCGATCGTCTCGCCGCGCGCCGCAAGGCGCATGACGAAGGCGCCTGGGTGCGCGAGGCCGCGATGGCCTATGCCGAGAAGCGCAAGAGCCGCCAGCTCGCGCAAGCCGCAGAATAAGGGAGCGCTCAAGATGGCCACGCCGAACGTTCCGCTCTGGGAAGTCTTCATCCGCAGCCGCAACGGCCTTGCGCACAAGCATGTCGGCTCGCTGCACGCGGCGGACTCGACGCTGGCGCTGCAAGCCGCGCGCGACATCTACACCCGCCGCGGCGAGGGGCTGTCGATCTGGGTGGTGCCCTCGAATGCGATTACCGCGTCCGATCCGGCCGAGAAGGGCATGATGTTCGAGCCGGCGGAGTCCAAGATCTACCGTCACCCGACCTTCTACGACGTGCCCGACGAAGTCGGGCATATGTGAATTTCACCCGTCACGGCGGGGAGGCGCGTAGCGCTCTCTCGGACCATGACGCCCCGATCGTAACCGCGGCCATCCTTCGAGACGCCTGCTGCGCAGGCTCCTCGGGATGACGTCGAGCAAGTGGATGCAGGTGGAATAGAGAACATGGCAACCGCCAACATCGAAGTCTCCGAAACGCCGCTGGTGCTCTACGCGCTGCGCCGCGCCGACGATGCGCTGGTCCTCGGCCATCGGCTGTCCGAATGGTGCGGCCATGCGCCCGCGCTGGAAGAGGACATGGCGCTCGCCAATATGGGTCTCGACCTGCTCGGCCAGGCCCGCGAGCTCTACACCTACGCGGCCAAGGTCGAAGGCAGGGGCAACGACGAAGACAAGTTCGCCTATCTGCGCGACGTCAGGCAGTACCGCAATCTGCTGCTGGTCGAGCAGCCGAACGGCGACTTTGCCCGCACCATGGTGCGGCAGTTCTTCTACGCGGCGTTCGCCGATCTCTATTGGCGCGCGATGATGGCCTCGTCCGATCCGACGCTGGCCGCGATCGCGGCGAAGTCGGAGAAGGAGAGCGCCTATCATTTGCGGCATTCGTCGGAATGGATCGTTCGCCTCGGCGACGGTACCGAGGAAAGCCATCGCCGCGCGCAGGATGCCATCGACGATCTCTGGGCCTATACCGGCGAGATGTTCGCGGTCGACGACAGCGAGCGCGGCCTGATCGATGCCGGCATCGCGATTGATCCGGCGACGCTGGAGCCGCGCTGGCTGAAGACCGTCACCGGCATCGTCAATGAGGCGACGCTGTCGCTGCCATCGGGCAACTGGATGCAGCAGGGCGGCCGCACCGGCAGCCACAGCGAGCATCTCGGCCATCTCCTCAGCGAGCTGCAATCGATGCAGCGGACCTTTCCGGGGGCAACATGGTGACGGTCGCGCTCAGCGATGCCGATCTGCGCCGGCGCGCCTGGAGCGCGGCCGCGCAGGTGGTCGATCCCGAAATTCCGGTGCTGACCATCGCCGACCTCGGCGTGCTGCGCGATGTCGCGGTCCACGACGGCCATGTCGAGGTCGCGATCACGCCGACTTATTCGGGCTGTCCGGCGATGAACATGATCGCGCTCGAGATCGAGCTCGCGCTGGAACGCGAGGGGATACATCAGCCGAAGGTCCGCACCGTGCTGTCGCCGGCCTGGACCACCGACTGGATGAGCGAGGACGGCCGACGCAAGCTCAGGGAGTATGGCATCGCGCCGCCGCTGCCGGGCTCTTCCCGCCGCGCGCTGTTCGGCGAGCAGGCGGTCGCGTGCCCGCAATGCGGGTCAGGCGATACCGAACTGCTGTCCGAATTCGGCTCGACCTCCTGCAAGGCGCTGTGGCGTTGCAAGAGCTGCCGTGAACCCTTCGACTACTTCAAGTGTCATTGACCATGTCGACCCCACGATTCCATCGACTCTCCGTCAGCGATCTGCGCCGCGAGGCTTCGGACGCCATCTCGATGACCTTCGCGATCCCTGATGATCTGCAAGGTGACTACCGCTTCACGCCTGGCCAGTATCTGACGCTGCGCACCACGATGGACGGCGAGGAAGTCCGCCGTTCCTACTCGATCTGCTCCGGCCCCGATGACGGCGAGCTGCGCATCGCGGTGAAGAAGGTCGACGGCGGCGCCTTCTCGAACTGGGCCGCCGACGAGCTGAAGGCCGGCGACGAGCTCGACGTGATGACGCCGACCGGCCGTTTCGGCGTTGCGCATACGCCCGGCGAGGCGCGAACCTACGTCGGCTTCGCTGCCGGCAGCGGCATCACGCCGATCCTCTCGATCGTCAAGGGCGTGCTGGCGCGCGAGCCGGATAGCCGCTTCTTCCTGTTTTACGGCAACCGCTCCACCGAAGGCGTCATGTTCCGCGAGGAGCTGGAGGAGCTGAAGGACCGCTTCATGCAGCGGCTCTCGGTATTCCACGTCATCTCGGGCGAGGAGCAGGACATCCCGATCCTGCACGGCCGGCTCGACGGCGAGAAGGTGCGGGTGCTGCTGCGCTCGCTGGTGCCGGCTGCGACCGTCGATCACGTCTTCGTCTGCGGCCCGGCCGCCATGAGCGAGACGATCGAGGCGACCTGCCGCGAAATCGGCATCGCCGACGAGCGCATCCATGTCGAGCGCTTCGTGTCGGAATTCGGCGGCAAGCCGCGGGCGAAGGTCGTCGTTCCGGCCGGCGCGCCGCCGAAGGCGATCGCCGGACTGATCATCGACGGCAAGCGCCGTGAGGTCCCGGTGGCCGACGGCGAGTCGATCCTCGATGCCGCGCTGCGCGCCGGCATGGATCTGCCGTTCGCCTGCAAGGGCGGCATGTGCTCGACCTGCCGCGCCAAGCTGGTCGAAGGCGAGGCACTGATGGATCTGAACTATTCGCTGGAGCCGTGGGAGCTGAAGGCGGGGTTCATCCTCACCTGCCAGGCCAAGCCGTGCTCGGGCAAGGTCGTGGTCGACTACGATCATGTTTGACTGTCATTCCCGGTGCGCAATTGCGCACCTGGGGGCATTGCGAAGCGATGAGCCCGGAATCCATAACCACCATCGGGAGTATGGATTCCCCGATGCGCAGTGCGCATCTGAGGCCTGCGCCTTACGGCGCATCCCGGCATGACGAAGCTAGCGTTGACACCCAGGGTGTCGCGCTCAACACTGACGTGACACCAAGAGGCCCGCAGCAAACGGGCCCACGCACAGGGAGTTCGATGTGAACGTGAAGGCCACGCTATCGCCCGAGGATGTCGCACGCGCCTGCGCGGATGCGATGTGGAAGGAAGACGACGCCAGCAAGGGCCTCGGCATGGAGCTCGTCGAGATCAAGCCGGGGCAGGCGGTGATGGCGATGACGGTGCTGCCGCACATGGTCAACGGCCAGCGCATCTGCCATGGCGGCTACATCTTCACGCTCGCTGACTCAGCCTTCGCCTTTGCCTGCAACAGCCGCAACGATCGCGCGGTGGCGGCGCAGGGCAACGTCACATTCATCTGGCCCGGCAAGCTCGGCGACCGTCTGGTGGCGACGGCGCGCGAGATCTCGCGCAGCGGCCGTTCGGGAATCTACGACGTGCGCGTCACCGCCGGCGACGGCGTGATCGCTGAATTTCGCGGACATTCGCGCGTGATACAAGGCACCTGGCTGCCGGACACGGACATCAAGGCATAAGGCTTCAGGGGAAACGTCGATGGCAACGGCAAAGCTCAAGGTCAAGGACGGCGGTTATCACGCCGAGCTCGATGCGGCCGAACGCGCCTCGCGCGACGAGATCATGGCGCTGCAGACCAGGCGGCTCGCCTGGTCGCTCAAGCATGCCTATGACAATGTCGCGCACTACAAGAAGGCGTTCGACGCGGCGGGCGTGCACCCCACAGATTTCAAGCAGCTTGCAGATCTCGCAAAATTTCCCTTCACGGTGAAGACGGATCTGCGCGACAATTATCCCTTCAACATGTTCGCGGTGCCGCGCGAACAGCTGGTGCGGGTCCATGGCTCCTCGGGGACAACAGGCAAACCGATCGTGGTCGGCTACACCAAAGGAGACATCGACACCTGGGCCGACGTGATGGCGCGCTCGATCCGTGCCGCCGGCGGCCGCACCGGCATGCTGATGCACAATGCCTATGGCTATGGCCTGTTCACCGGCGGCCTCGGCGCGCATTACGGCGCCGAGCGGCTCGGCTGCACCGTGATCCCGGTCTCCGGCGGCATGACCGAGCGGCAGGTGCAGCTGATCAACGATTTCCGGCCCGACATCATCACGGTGACGCCGAGCTACATGCTGGCGATCCTCGATGAGTTCAAGCGGCAGGGGCTTGACCCGCGCAAATCGTCGCTGAAGTTCGGCATCTTCGGCGCCGAGCCGTGGACCAACGCGATGCGCGTCGAGATCGAGCAGGCCTTCGACATGGATGCGACAGATATCTACGGCCTCTCCGAGGTGATCGGCCCCGGCGTCGCGCAAGAATGCGTGGAGACCAAGGACGGCCTGCACATCTGGGAAGATCACTTCTATCCCGAGGTGATCGATCCCATGACCGGCAAGGTGCTGCCCGACGGCGAGAAGGGCGAATTGGTGTTCACCTCGCTGACTAAGGAAGGCTTTCCCGTCATCCGCTACCGCACCCGCGACCTGACGCGGCTGTTGCCCGGCACGGCGCGGCCCGGCATGCGGCGGATGGAGAAGGTGACCGGCCGCTCCGACGACATGATCATCCTGCGCGGCGTCAACGTGTTCCCGACCCAGATCGAGGAAGCGCTGCTGGCGACCGACTGGTGCGGCGGCCACTTTGTTATAGAGCTGACCCGCGAGGGCCGCATGGACGAGATGACGGTGCTGGCCGAAGCCCGGCCCGAGAGCTGGGACGGCGAAGGGCTGACCGCGCACGCCGAGAAGGTCGCCGCCTTCATCAAGAACACGATCGGCATCTCCACCCGCGTCCGCGTCGTCGCCCCCGAGACGTTGGAGCGTTCGCTCGGCAAGGCGAAACGTGTTTACGACAAGCGGCCGAAAGAATAGCCTCTCGCCCGCAATGCAAGAGGGTGCGGGGTTTCCATGGCCGATAGCAACGAAGCAACCGCGGCGCAGATCGTGGCCGACATCCGCGACCGGAAGGTGACGGCGGTCAGCGTCGTCGAGGCGGCGCTCGATCGTGCGGAGCGGCTCAAGCACCTCGACGCCTTCATCGTGCTGAACCGCGACGGCGCGCTGGCGGCGGCGCGCCAGGTCGATGCCGGCACGCGCACCGGCGTGCTGGCCGGGCTTCCGATCGTCGTGAAGGACAACATCAACACATCAGATATGCCGACATCGGGCGGCACCCCGGCGCTGCAACACGCCCGGCCTGCGCGCAATGCGCCGTCGCTGAAAAAGCTGCTCGACGCGGGGGCTGTGGTCATCGGCAAGACCAATCTGCACGAGCTCGCCTTCGGCATCACCAGCACCAATCTCGCGCCATTCGCGGGACCGGTGCGGAATCCATATGACACGGCTCGGATCCCGGGCGGCTCATCCGGCGGAACGTCGGCGGCGATCGCCGCACGGATCGCCACCTGCGGCCTCGGCTCGGACACCGGCGGCTCGACCCGCGTGCCCGCGGCGCTGACCGGGACCGTGGGCTTGCGGCCTTCGGTCGGCAATGGCGGCGCCGAGCGGCGCTACCACGACGACAACCAGGTGGTTCCGATCAGCCATACCCGCGACACCGTCGGCCCGATGGGACGCACGGTTGCCGATGTCGCGCTGCTCGATGCCGTCATCACCGGCACGCCACAGGCGTCAGCCGTTCCGCTATGCGGCGTGCGCCTCGGCATTCCCGCCTGTTTCTGGAGCGGTCTCGATCGCGACGTCGAGGCCGTTGCCCACTCAGCCTGCGCCCGGCTCACGGCTGCCGGCGCGGTGCTGGTCGATGTCGATATGCCCGATTTGTTCGAGCAGAACGACAAGGTCTCGTTCGTGCTCGCGCTGCATGAACCGATCGCCGATATCCCGGCCTGGCTCGCCGCCTCCGGAATCGAGGGGATCACGCTGTCCGACATCGCGGCCGGCATCGCAAGTCCCGACGTGGTCGGCGCATTCGGCGCCATCACCGCGGACGCCTTCGGCGCCGCCTATGATGATGCGATCAAGGTGCAGCGGCCGGCGCTGCAGGCGATCTATGCCGCCTATCTCAGGGACAACAAACTGGACGCCATCCTGTTTCCGACCACGATCGCGCCTGCACCTGTCATCGACGAGAAGACCGGCTCCGGCGAGATGTCGGTCAATGGCGGCGAACCGGTGCCGACCTTCGGCACCATGATCCGCAACACCGATCCCGGCAGCAATGCCGGCCTTCCCGGGCTCTCGCTCTATGCCGGCATGACGCCGGATCGCCTGCCGGTTGGGCTCGAACTCGACGGTCCGGTCGGCAGCGATGCCAGTTTGCTCGGGCTCGGCCTGTCGATCGAGGCGATCCTGGGCACGGCCCCACCACCGAAGCTCTGACTCGCCGGCGGTAACAAGCCCCTTGAATTGATCGGTCAGTCGATTAGTCATGGTTTGGGCCGCCTGGCTGCCACGATCCACGCGCCTTGCGGCGCGCTTTTCGCTTCGCCCGCAATGACGAAGGCAATTGAAGGATTGTTATGGACCCCGCCACGATTGTCATCCTCGCCGCCCTGATCATCGGCCTGATCTATGGCTCGGTCGGGCTCGTCAGCGGCTTCTGTATGATGAGCGGCCTGCGCGGCTGGTGGGCGGACGGCGACGGTCGGCTGGTGCGCACCTATGCGCTGGCGATGGGGGTTGCGATCGCGGCCTCGCAGCTGCTGGCGGCGGCCGGTCTCGTCGATCTCGGCAAGTCGATCTATCTGCAGCCGTCGTTCTCGGCGCCGGTGATGTTCCTCGGCGGGCTGTTGTTCGGCTACGGCATGGTGCTGTCGAACGGCTGCGGCTCGCGGGCGCTGGTGCTGCTCGGGCGCGGCAACCTGCGTTCCTTCGTGGTCGTCATCGTGCTCGGCATCTTTGCCGAGATGACGCTGAAGGGCCTGATCGCGCCGCTGCGGATCGCGATGGTGCAGGCCTCGCAGGCCACGGTGTCAGCCAATTCGGTGCCGGCGCTGTTGGCAGGCAGCGGCCTTGGCGCGCTCCCGGCGCGAATGGTAGCCGCCTCGGTGCTCGCGGCGGTCCTGATCATCTTCGCCTTTGTTCATGCGCCGTTCCGCAAGTCGCCGGGCCAGATCGCGGCCGGCCTGATCGTCGGCCTGCTGGTGGCGGGCGGCTGGTACGCGACCGGCTATCTCGGCGCCGATGATTTCAACCCGGTGCCGGTGACGTCGCTCACCTTCATCGCGCCGATCGCCGATGCCCTGCAATACGTGATGCTGTCGACCGGCTCGACGCTCAATTTCGGTATCGTCACCGTGTTCGGCGTGTTTGCCGGCAGCCTGATCACTGCGATTGCCACCGGGCGCTTCCAGCTCGAAGGCTATCGCTCGCCGCAGCACATGCTGCGCTCGGCAAGCGGCGCCGCACTGATGGGCGCCGGCGGCGTGATGGCGTTCGGCTGCTCGGTCGGGCAGGGGCTGACCGGATTGTCGACGCTGTCGCTGTCGTCCTTCATCGCGATCGCCGGCATCATGCTCGGCACCGGCGCCGGGCTGCGCGGAAGCTTGCGGGTCAGGCCGCTCGCGATGGCCTAGGGCGTGTACTCATAACCGGCGGCTTCCAGTCATGAAGCGGAAGTTGCCAGTTCGGTAGTTGTCGGCGGCTTATGACCCATCTCCGACATCACCCCTCCGGCACCCCGGCTATGCGCATGCCCTGGCAGAGGCGCTCTTGTCCAGCGAGATAAATAGGATTGTCGCTTATTTTCGCGGCGCGCAAGCGGCGGATCGTAAAGCCTGGGTTGAGCGCAAATCCCGCTTTCGCAGCTGTTCGCGCCTCATCCAGCGCGCCGAGCAAGCCCAAGGCCGCGGCGAGCAAAAAATGCGCGGGAGCATGAGTGCGGTTGGCCTCAATGCTTCGTCGCAGCCAACTGACGGCTTCGGCATCCGCACCGACCTGTAGCTTTGCCGCGCCCACAAAACGCATCAACCGGTTGGCAACGAGATCGCGGGGGGACAGACGGAGAGCCTCGAGTACGTGGTCTTCAGTCTCGGTAGGGCGACCCATATAGAATTTGGCCAAACCAATAGCGCCATGAGCATAAGCCAAATTGCGATTAAGCGACAATGCCTGCTCGCATTCGGTAATCCCTTGTGCTGCGCGATTTGTACTAATGTACACGAGAGCCAATATCACGCGGGCCATTGCAAGGTTGGGGGATAGTGAAAGTGCTTTGATCGTGTTGGCTTCGGCCGCCGAAAGGAGCGCGGCCCGGTCATCCGTTAACAGGTCGGTTCCCACGGTTAGATCGACGTTTGCCATACCGATCAACGCCCAAATCGCTCCGCCCCCTTGGGGATCGATCGCAAAGGCACGCTCAAAAAAGTCGCGCGCCCGGGTCGCGTGCTCAAGGGTTGGCCCTTTGTAGAAGCAGGCAGTACCCTGAAAGAACAGGTCTAGTGCGTCGGGATGCAGCGACCGCTCCGCTGTTCGTGCCTCGGCCACAATGAGCTGGGCACCTAACGAGTTGGCGAGCCTCGATACGATTTCGTCCTGCATATCGAAAAGATCGGCGACAGGCTTTTCGAAGCGCTCTGCCCAAAGATGTTTGCGGCTTTCGGCATCGATGAGCTGCACGTTCACTCGAAGCCGCTTGCCACTGCGCTGCATGGAACCTTCAAGCACGTACCGGACGTTCAACTCGCGGCCGACTTGCCGTACGTCGATTGGCTTGCCCTTGTACGAGAACGCGCTGTTCCGGGCAATTACGAACAAGCCACCGATGCGCGACAGGTCCGTTGTTAAGTTCTCGGTTACACCATCGACAAAGTAGTCTTGCTCGGGATCGCCGCTGAGGTTGGCGAAAGGCAGCACAACGATGGAAAGACGAGGCGGTGAAAGGGCGCTCGATCCCGCGCGGTGAGACCGCATCGTTAGGCCGTGTTCATCCCAGATCACGGCATAGGTCCGGACTGGGCGGGCGATGTTTTTTAAGTTCTGGTCGCCCAAATCGGCGAACCGAACCCCCACCTTGCCCCTTACTTGATCGTAGGCAGAAGACGCGATGCAGATGCCGCCAGGCTCTGCGATGCCCTCGAGCCGCGCCGCGATGTTAACGCCGTCTCCGAATATGTCATGGGCCTCGACGATTACGTCGCCGATGTTGACGCCCACGCGGAAGGAAACGCGCCTGTCTTCTTTCTCGTGGATTGAAAGTTCCTTGATGCGGGTCTGAAACCGTACGGCGGCTCGGACAGCCTCAACTGAGCTTGTAAACTCCGCCAGGAACCCATCGCCGGTGTTCTTCACGATACGCCCGCCGTGTTCAGCGATTGCTGGCACGACAGCGTCCGCCAAGAGCGCTGTCAATTTGGCATGTGTCGCCTCTTCGTCGTCGTGCATGAGCCGCGAATAGCCAGCCACATCGGCGGCCAATATCGCCGACAACCTGCGCTCGACAGGGAATGGCCGCTCCTGCACCATGGCTCTCAACCCAACCGACGAGATATTGTACGACGGATCGGGCGACCGTGCCACATTGCTAATGTCGCCTGATGCCCAACCGACATGCAGCGACGTCGGTTTCGAAGTCGGCTTCGGAGACCGAAGCGGACGTGATAAAATGTATGAGTACAGGCCCTTATTACGCCCGTGACGGCGCGTCCGCGAGCGCGCTCAGCGCGATGCCGCCGACGATCAGCGCCGCGGCGATCGCGAGCGACAGATCGATCGGCTCGCCGAGCAGAAATGCAGCAGTCACGATGCCGACGATCGGCGTCCCCGTCGTGCCGAGCGAGGTCGTCAGCGCTGGCAGGCTCTTGTTGACCATCGACATCGCCCAATAGGCCAGCGCGGTGCCGATGAAGCCGGAATAGAGAAACAGCAGCACGAGGTGCGGCGACCATGTCACCGTGGGCACGCCCTCGGTGACCAGCGCGGTCGTCGTCAGCACCAAGGTCGCGACCAGCACCTGCCACAGCAGGAGCTGCAGCGGCGTCGCGATCCAGCGGTGCGAGCGGATATAGATGATGTTCGCGGCCCAGCAGATCGCGGCGAGGATGATCATGCCGGCGCCGGCGATGACATGCAGATTGCTCCAGTCCAGCGACGCCGGGTTGAGGATCACGCAGAGCCCGGCGAGCCCGGAAGCGACACCGACAAGTTTCAGCGTGCCGAGCCGTTCAGTCCGCGCGGCGCCGGCGGCGAGCGCGACCCAGAGCGGCGTGGTGTAGCCGAGCACGATGCCCTTGCTCGCCGGCAGATAGCGCAGGCCGGCCGCGACCAGGGTCGAGAAGAACGTCATGTGCAGGAGCGCGACGCTGAGCACGACAGGGACATCGGCGATCCGCGGAATGATCAAATTGCCGCTGGCGCGCAGGATCACCAGCAGGGCGACCAGGGCGACCCAGCTGCGGATCGATGCGGTCCACAGCGGCGGCACCGCCTCGACCAGCGATTTCGTCACCGACCAGTTGATGCCCCAGGCCAGCACCACGACGATGAACAAACCGGCGGCCTTGGCAGGGGAGAGCGATGGGTTCACGGGCGGCATCCTTGCAGGCGATACCGCTTCTGAATAGGATCGCACTGGCTCTCTCGAAAGAGCCAGATTTGACAGATCAAAGGAGCCAGATTGATCCTCGCCGAACTGCTCGCGCTGAAGCGTGCCGATGATGCCGGCCTGACCGCGCAGCTGACGCAGCAGCTGCGTACCCTGATGGCGGGCGGCCGGATCAGGAGCGGGGCCGTGCTGCCGTCGAGCCGCACGCTTGCGGCCGAGCTCGACGTGTCGCGCAACACGGTGACGCATGCCTATGAGCAGCTCGCGGCCGAAGGGTATCTGCGCGTCGCCGCGCGGCGGCGGCCGGTGGTGTCAGACGATATCGAGGCGCGCTTCGCCAGGGCGGTGCCGGCCCCGCGCCGCGATGCCGCCCGCAAGCCGTTGCTGTCGCCCTGGGCCTTGCAGCTCTCCGACACGGATTGGCCGCTGTCCTACCAGGCCGATTTCCGGCCGCTGCGTCCCGGGCTTGCGGATGCGCGCGAATTTCCGCACGAGATCTGGGCGCGCTGCCTGCGGCGCAGCGCATTGCTGCGTCGCTTCAACGACCAGACCGTGATCAACCGGCCGAGCCTGCGCGAGGCCTTGCGCGACTATCTCGAGATCAGCCGCGGCGTGCGCGCCGAGGCCGATCAGATCCTGATCCTGCCGACGGCGCAGGCGGCGCTGACGCTGATCGCCGCGACCACCATCGTGACCGGTGATGCGGTGTGGACCGAGGATCCCGGCTATCCCGGCGCCGCGGCGGCGTTTCGCGCGGCCGGCGCCGACGTCGTCGGTGTCAGGCTCGATCAATGGGGCATGATGCGGACGCGCGAGGCGCGGGCGCCGAAGCTGATCTTCACGACGCCGTCGCATCAGCACCCGACCGGGCGGGTGATGCCGGTTGCGCGCCGCACCGAGCTGTTGGCGGCGGCCGAGCCCGGCAAGACCTGGATCGTCGAGGATGATTACGACGGCGAGTTTCACTATGACAGCCGCCCGATGCCGGCTTTGCAAGGGCTCGATCGCGAGGGACGCGTGCTCTATCTCGGCACCTGCGCCAAGGCGACGACCGCCGATATCCGCATCGGTTATCTGGTGGTGCCGCCACAACTGGCGCGGACGATGGAGATCGCGCAGCGCCATCTCGGGCTGATGGCTTCCGTGCACGTCCAGGAGGCGCTGGCCGGCTTCATGGCCGACGGGCATTTCCTGGCGCATGTCAGGCGGATGCGGCGGATCTATCGCGCGCGCCGCGATCACCTCGCGGCGGCGCTGGCGCGGCACCTCGAGCCGGTGCTCACGGCCGAGGTCCCGCCGGGCGGCATGCAGCTGATCGCGCGTTTCAGGGATGGCGCCGCGGACCGGAGCGCCGTGGCGCGGCTGGTCGCCGCCGGCGTCGAGGTGCGCGCGCTGTCGAGCCTCGCACTGGAGCGGCCGCACGACCACGGCCTGCTGCTCGGTTTCGCCGCTTGGCGCGAGAACGAGATCGGCGCCGCGGTCCGCATCATGGCGAATTGCCTGACGAGGAAGCGTGCGGCGCGTGGCTGAGAGGCGTTCGCACGATTTCGGAATAATGGAAATGTATCCCTGAGTTGCCCGACGTGTCAAGTCACCTTGTCGAGCGCCGGCGGCCGCCGGCTACTGTGCATGGGGTTGTTTTCGATTTTTCTCAGCGCGCCCCTCACTCCGCCGCCTTGGTGACGATCCGCACCTCCGACGTCAGCGTCTTGTGCACCGGGCACTTGTCGGCGATCTCCATCAGCCGCTTGCGCTGATCGGCATCGAGGTCGCCCTCGATCTTGATCACCCGGTCGATCTGGTCGAGCATGCCGTCGTGCGTCTCGCACTCCTCGCAATCTTTGGCATAAATCTTGTTGTGCTGGAGCGTTACGGTGATGCGATCGACCGGCAGCGACTTGCGGTCGGCATACATCCGCATCGTCATCGAGGTGCAGGCGCCGAGACCCGTGAGCAGGAAATCGTAAGGCCCGGGGCCGGAATCCTGGCCGCCGACGGCAACCGGCTCGTCGGCCAGCATGCGATGCGGACCCGTCGTGACGGTCTGCTGGAATTTGCTGGCGCGGGTCTCCTGCACCACGACGTTGCGCGGCGCGCTGCCGGTGTCAGCCACCGGCTGCGGTGCAAGATCGACGTAGCGCTCGGCCCATGCGCCGATCACGTCGGCGACATAGGCGGCGTCCTGCTTGCCGCTCAGGAGATGATCCGCGCCCGCAAGCGAGACGAAGCTCTTGGGATGCTTGGCCGCAATGAAGATATTGGTGGCGTTGTCGATGCCGACGGTGTCGTCGGTCGGCGAGTGCATGACCAGCAGCGCCTTGTGCAGCTGCTTTACCTGCGCCATCAGGTTCTGCTCGGCGACGTCGTCGAGGAATTCGCGCTTGATGCGGAAGGGGCGGCCGGCGAGCGACACTTCGCCTTCACCCTGCGCGCGGATGTCCTCGATCCGGTCCCTGAAAAAGTGCGTGACATGGACGGGATCGGACGGCGCGGCGATGGTGGCGACCGCCTTCGCCTCGGGAATCTGGCCGGCGGCCGCGAGGATCGCGGCGCCGCCGAGGCTGTGGCCGATCAGGATCGCGGGCGCCTTGCGCGTCTCGCGCAGATGGTCGGCGGCGCGGACGAGATCGTCGACGTTCGACGAGAATGTCGAATTGGCGAAGTCGCCTTCGCTGGAGCCGAGGCCGGTGAAGTCGAAACGCAACGTGGCGATGCCCTTGGCGGCGAGGGCAACCGCGATGCGCTTGGCCGCCAGCACGTCCTTGCCGCAGGTGAAGCAGTGCGCGAACAGCGCATGGGCCTTGATCGGGCCGTCCGGCGTATCAAGCGCGGCGGCAAGCTGATGGCCGCCCACACCGGTGAATTGAAAGCGTTCATGTGGCACGGGCAGGCTCCATCATTGTGTTGATCCGTCAGTCGCCAGAATAGCGCTGTTCGGCCCAGGGATCACCGCGATTGTGATAGCCGCGCACCTCCCAGAAGCCCGGCGGATCTTCGGTTAAGAATTCGATGCGCTGCAGCCACTTCGCGCTCTTCCAGAAATACAGATGCGGCACCACCAGCCGCACCGGACCGCCATGCTCCTGCGCCAGCGGCTTGCCCGACCAGCTATGGGCGAGCAGCGCGTCCTCGGCTGCAAAATCCTCGAGCGACAGGTTTGTCGTATAACCGTCATAGCAATGCAGGGCGACGAAGCGTGCCTCCTCGCGCGGCTGGCAGGCGGCGAGCAGGTCGCGGGTCGAAAGCCCCTCCCACTGATTGTCGTAGCGCGACCAGGTGGTGACGCAGTGAATGTCGGAGACGAATTGGGTCTGCGGCTGCGCCGCGAATTGCGACCAGTTCCAGTAGATCGTCTGCTCGACCGCGCCGTAGACGTCGAGCCGCCAGCGCTCCCGCGTCACGTTCGGCATCAGCCCGAGATCGAGCACCGGCCAGTCCGCCGTCAGATGCTGGCCGGGCGGCAGGCGCTGCTCCTCCGGCCGGGTGATCTTGCCGGTGAGGAATTTGCCCTCGCGCGCCCAGCGCTGCTTGCTGCGCGTCAGCTTGCTCTCGGGTGGCTCGGCGTCGTCGGTCATGGGCGTTGCGCCATCATTCGTGGCGATGCATCGCGGAGTCGTGCTTGGTGTCGCGCATGGTCGAGTAGATCAGGAGCGACAGGAAGATCATGCCGCTGAGATAATAGTAGAACCAGTCCTCATGCCCGATGCTCTTGAAATAGAGCGCGACCGCAGGCGCAGTGCCGCCGAAGATCGACACCGTGATGGCGTAGGGCAAGCCGACGCCGAGCGCGCGGACATTGGTCGGGAACAGCTCGGCCTTCACGATCGCATTGATCGAGGTATAGCCGGCGACGAAGATCCAGGCGCCGCAGATCAAGAGGAAAGCGATGAAGGGCGACTTGGTCTCCTTCAGGGCGGTCAGGATCGGGATCGTCGCCAGCGTGCCGACGACGCCGAAGAAGATCAAAAGCGGCTTGCGGCCGATGCGGTCCGACAGCGCGCCATAGATCGGCTGCAGGAAGGTCGCGAAGATCAGCGAGCCGAAGATCACGAAGGTGGTCTGGTCCTCGGTGAGGCCGACCGACAGTTTCACGAAGGTCTGCATGTAGGTGGTGAAGGTATAGAACGCCGCGGTGCCGCCGGCGGTGAGGCCGACCACCAGCAGCAATTCGCGCGGATAGTTCAACAGGCCGACGATCGAGCCGGTCGGCTTGGAGACCTTCTTGGCCTCCTCGAACGCCTCGGTCTCGTGCAGGCCGCGCCGCATCACCGCCGCGAAGATCGCGAGCATGGCGCCGATCACGAACGGAATCCGCCAGCCCCACGCCTTCAGCTCGTCCGGCGTCAGGAACACCTTTTGCAGCAACAGCAGCACGATGATCGCGGTGAGCTGGCCGCCGATCAACGTGACGTACTGGAAGCTCGAATAGAAGCCGCGATGCTTGGCGTCAGCGACCTCGCTGAGATAGGTGGCACTGGCGCCGTATTCGCCGCCGAGGCTCAGGCCCTCGATGATGCGGGCGAGCGCCAGGATCGCCGGTGCGGCAATGCCGATCGTGGCATAGGTCGGCGTCACCGCGATGATCAGCGAGCCGAAGCACATGCAGACCACCGAGAGTGTCAGCGACAGCCGCCTGCCATAGCGGTCGGCGATGTAGCCGAACAGCCAGCCGCCGAGCGGGCGCATCAGGAAGGTCGCGGCAAACAGCACGGCCGCATTGAGCTGCTGCACCACCGGATCGCTGTGCGGGAAGAACGCCGGCGCGAAATACAGCGCGAACGCGGTGTAGGCGTAGAAATCGTACCACTCGACCAGATTGCCGACCGAGCCGATGAAGATCGCCTTGACCCGCCGCTCGACGTCATGGATGTCGAGATGGTCGCTCGCGGATCGAGCGGTTTGTTCGGACATTGGCAGGCCTCCCCGGATTCTCTGGCGCGATTCCGGGGCAACCTATCTCATTTGCGTGGTGCGATGTAACTGCTGTCCTGTTCTTCAGGCGTTCTTGCCGAACAGAACGGGCAGTTGACGAGGGCCGCGCACCGTGCCTTCGGACCAGGTGACCTTGCCGGCCGGGTCGAGGCGGAAATCCGGAATCCGCTTCAGCCATTCCTCGATCGCCACCTGCATCTCCATCCGGGCCAGGTTGGAACCGACGCAGCGGTGGATGCCGAGGCCGAAGGCGGCGTGACGGTTCTCCTTGCGGTCGATCACGACCTTGTCCGCATCGGGGAACATCGCGGGGTCGCGGTTGGCCGCGGGGAAGGACAGCAGCACCATGTTGCCGGCCTTGACCGGGCAGCCGGAGATCGTGGTTTCCTTCATCACCTCGCGCGCCATCGTTACCGGCGAATAGGCGCGCAGGAATTCCTCGATCGCGGTCGGGATCAGCGCCGGCTCCGCGACCAGCCGCTCGCGATCGGCGGGCGTCTTGGCGAGGTGCCAGAGCGAGGAGCCGAGCGCGCTCCAGGTGGTGTCGATGCCGGCGATCAGGAGCAGCCGCAGCGAGCCGAGCACGTGCTCGTCGGTCAGCGGCTGGCCGCCGGGGCCCTTGGCCCGCAGCAGCTGCGAGATCAGATCGTCGCCCGGCTCAAGCTTGCGCTGCTCGAGATGGGCCATGAAGTAGCCGGTCATCTCGCGCACGCCGCTCATCATCTCGTTCTCGTCCTTGATGCCGAGCTCGAGGATCTGGTGGATCCACTTGATGAAAAGGTCGCCGTCCTTCTCCGGAATCCCCAGCATGTGCGCGATCGCGCGCACCGGGATGTGCTTGGTGTAGCGCGCCGCGGCGTCGCAATGGCCATCGGCGATGAATTCGTCGATCAGCTCGTTGCAGATCGCGCGCACCCGCGGCTCCAGCCGCTTCATCGCGTCCGGCGTGAAGGGCGGCAGCAGCACCTGCTTGGCGGGCTTGTGCTCCGGCGGATCGGAGGTAATCGGCGGCGCGCGGGCGGTGATCTCGGGGCGGACGTCGCGCACGATGACGCGGCGCGAGGAGAAGTGCTCGGTGTCGTAGGCGATCTCCTTCACCGCCTGATAGGTGGTCGGCATGTAGCAGCCGAGGAAGCGCTCGGTGTGCACGACCGGCGAGGCGGTGCGCAGCGTCTCCCAGATCGGGAACGGGTCGTCGGTCCACACCGGATCGGTATGGTCGAAATCATGGACCCAGTCGGTGACCGGGGGATGTTCGGGCAGATAGGTTGCGGACGGGGAATCGGACATCGGCTCGTTTCCTTCTCGTTCGATCAAAACGCTGGTCGGCTCAACGGGAGGCACCCAGCCATCCCTGCTGGCCGCTATTCCTCGGTGACTTCGATCGCGATTTCCGGGCAGTTGGTCTGCGCGAGCCAGGCCTTGTCCTCGAGCCCGGCCGGAACGGTCCCGTCGCCGACTTCATGGGCGTTGCCGTATTCGTCGAGCTCGAACAGTTCAGGGGCGAGCGATTTGCAGCGGGCGTGACCCTGGCATTTGTCCTGGTCGACGCGGATTTTGAGCTTGGACATGCAAGCACTCTCCCTCGGCTCTGGCGCACGGATGGGCGCGCTGGGTTCCTCATTTTAGTTTATGCAAGTTCCAGCTTGCTTGGGCGGCCTCTTACCGGCCGCCAAGTTATAGCATATTACATTACTGTCGCGGTTGTCCGTCAAGCGAAAATTCAGCGGGGGGCAGTCCCGCCACAGGTTACGAAAACCTTCGCAACT
This sequence comes from Bradyrhizobium sp. B124, assembly GCF_038967635.1. Taxonomy (NCBI): domain Bacteria; kingdom Pseudomonadati; phylum Pseudomonadota; class Alphaproteobacteria; order Hyphomicrobiales; family Nitrobacteraceae; genus Bradyrhizobium; species Bradyrhizobium sp. B124. The sequence continues at coordinate 8,598,676 of NZ_CP152413.1, forward strand.
ACTGATTTTTGGGTGCCCGGAGGCTGATGCCTGGGTCCCCGCCGGTCCCGGCGAGGGAAGCGGTGTCCGCGATCGGGCGTGTTGTCTTCTCAAGGTGAGACTGGTGGCGCGGCAGCCGACAAGACGCCATCGACGTCTGTGGCCATGACCTCGCGCCACGTTGCGCTGGGGATCTCTCGCGATCGACCGGCACAATGCTCGCACCCCCTGCCGCGCGGCGGCGCTCGGTTGCCGCGCGCGGCAGCAGGTCGTCGGCGGCTATGCCGGTACGAGTGGCGGTGATGCGATTGCGCCATTCAAGGCGATCGTCGGCGCGGATGCCGCGTCTGAATCAGCCGTCGAGACCGCGTAATTGTCCCATCGGCCCAGATCAAATGTGCTCGCGGTGAGAATTCGGAAGTAAAGCGCACTGTTATTGCGTAATGCCGCCCAAGCATAGGGTGGCAGGTTATATGTGGCGCCGGTGAAGCGCGACTTGACCTGCGGGTCGTTCCACGAGGCGTAGAAATTGTCGGCGGTTCGTTGTGCCGGATAGCCAAAACAGTTCGGGTCGCTCGTGATCTCAAATGCATAATACGCGTTGGCGCCGGGCGTTACGTTGAAGGCGGGGCCGTTGCTTTTCGAACGATCGTAAGTGTTGGGGCCGGTGACCACAGGACCCTGCTGGGTGGTGGGCGGCTTTGCCGGTTGGCCCGTCGCCGAGGTGCGTTGATCGACCACGATCGTTAGTGGCTTCGAGTTGGTGAAGACGTCATCGTTGACCCCGACCGTAAAGTAGTTCGGTGTCTGTTCGGGTGGCATCAGCGCCAGGATCGCTTGATGGAATTGCGGCAGCGAGCCGGTGAAATTGCCGCTGTTCCAGACCGACAGGAGTTTTTCGGTAAAGAGCCCGTTGCTCTGGCCGTCCTGCGATTCCTGATTGTCTTGACAGCCGGAGATCAGGATCACCGAAGCGGTAATCTCGCCACGCTTGCGGGTCCATTGCGCGGCTTCGTACATCGGCAGGTCGCGCTCGAAGACATCGAGTGCGACGGAGGGAGGAATCGACCGCTTTTGTGTCGCGGCAACGTCAGGAGCGGGGCCGCGCGCGCGCGTATTTGCAGCAGGCGCGTAAACCGACTTGAGGTTCTGTAGTCCGCGGCCCTGCGGGAAGATTGGAATTGCTTTGCGTTTCGACTGCGGCCATCGGATGCCGCTCGGGATGAACAGCTCTCGAATGACGGTGCCGCTGTGGCAACTGTCCGAATAGACCTCGATGCGCACGTTGGCCGCAAACTGGCCCCACAGATTGTAGAGCTCGTGTCCGAGGACCATGCGGTCGTAAGCCACCCAGGTGTCGTCAAGACCATTGGGCGAGTCGCCGGTCGTGTCCGGGACCTGGCCGCCGTGACCGGAATAGGAGATGACGCAGGTATCTCCGGACTGCAAATTGTACGCAGCCTGGCCGATGGCTCCGAGAATGGCGTCGGCGGTCGCCTCACCATCAAGAAGCTTCTGCGTCGTGAAACCCTGCGACTGACAAATCGTCTCCATCGCATTGGCATCGTTGATGCAGCCGGCCAGCGTGCCCGCCCAGCCGTTGTACTTCGATGCATCGACGCCGTTCAAACCAACATGTAGCGAAAAGCCCTGACTCATAACATTCTCCTCCTACAGAAGATCAGCGGTAATTCCGATGACGCTGCCCTTGTTAAGGTCCCAATTGCGCCAGGCGGTCGTGAGCGTGCCGCTTGCGCGGGTCTCGACCAGCGCGAACTGCAGTGTCTGATGTGCCAGATAGTCGTTGATCGGCAGCGTAAACGAAGCGTCGGCCGTACTGGCTTCAGCCAGACTGATGGTCTCGATGTGGCTGTTTCCCTCGAGGCGTGCCTGGACGGCAAGTGCAGTCAACTGATGGTTGGAAAAGTTGAGCTGATTGATGAACGTCACGGTGCTGGTGACGTCTTCGACGAACACGTCAAGCTCCTCGATCGACGTCGCAGCGACTGCGGTGGCGTTGGCAAACGCTCGCGTGGTCGCCGGATCAACTTTCGCGGTGACGGTCGTCCCTGGCGCGAGCGTGGTGTTTACGGCCACAACCTGGCTTGTCCCGCTTGCCGTCGACGTGACCAGGTCCGTGACGTTCATGGCCTGCTGTGTGCGATTGGTGAGTGTCGCGGTGTCGCCTTGCAGTGCCACCGTCACCGGGCCGGATTCGGGAGGTCCAACCACATTGCTGTCGACGATCAGCGCGGCGTTGACGCTGCTGCCGTCCGGCAGCGTGAAGGTAACGCCGCCCTGAATGCCGGTGCGATCGAGCACGGCGGTAAGGAGCGCGGCATTGGCCAGCGGCAGGCTGAGAGTAATGGTGATGGCGTCGAGTACGGTGACTGCTTGCGGCGTGCCCAATTCGGCGGTTAACGCCCACGAATAGCCGACCGTGGCCGCGACGAACGGATCCGTCGGATAGACGATCGCCGGCGTGCTGCCCGACGGCGTCAGGGCGACAAGCTTCGCGCCGAGCTGCAGCAACGCCCCGGGAGAGACGTCCGGAATCAGTGTCGTGGTCAAGGCGTACCGATTGTTCGCCGGATCGACATCGAGCAGGCCATACAGCATGATCATCGGTCGGAAGGCCTTGCTGCCGCTTCCGTCGCCGAAACGCCCGACCCGGTACGCGGTCGGCGCGACCATGAAGCGTCCTGGCTGTTGCAGCGAGCGAAACACGCGGAACGCCGGATCACGCAACGTGGTGACTTCATCGAATGCTTTCAGCGCGGTTTCGCCGAGCTTCAGGGAATCCTGGCAGCCGATCGCTGTTGCAACCCCGGCGTCATTGCGCTGGAGATAGAAGTTCCCGTAGCTGCCGCACGGCAGCGAAGCGTCGGTGGTCTCCTCGCGTACCAACGAACGCGTCACCAGCGTCCGGTGCGGAGTGATTGTTGCCGGGATAAGATGCGGCTGAATGTCCGCAGGCGGTATTGGCGTGACCGTGAGGTGCGAGACGGCCGGTGTCGCCGGTGCCCGTCCGGCAATCGAAGGGCTCTCGCGGTCGAACTGCACCGAACCAGACGCACTGACGATCTTCAGGTCCTGCCTGACCAGCGTTGGTCCGCGCACCTGCGCCGGCAGATCGTTGACGGTGGCCACCTTGGCAATCTGGTGGACGAGGCCGCCTCCGATCACGTGGAACGTCTGGGGGCTGTAAAAGATGTACTGGTAGGAGGTGAAAGCGTAGGAGACGACGACGCGCGGCGGCTCACCGGTTCCGGGAAATGCCAGTGACGCATAGGTCAGCCGCACCCAGTCGTCGAGCAACGCAACGGTGATCGTGATCTGGTCGCCGGTCTGGGACACCGTCCCGGGAAATCGCTGGGATTGAATCTCGCTGGTGCCCGCACGGCGATACGGAATCTGCAGCGCGCATGACAGATTTTGCAACGGAACCGCTTGCAGCTTGCGATCCGGATTGGCGGCGGCGGCGGCCGTCTCTGGTGTCATCGCGGCCTTGACGGTGAGCCGCACGGTTGCTGTCAATCCGGTTCTTGCGGTGCCGTCCGAGCCAAGCACCGAGCCGGTTTTTGCCAGCACAAAGGAGAACGCCGCGTTCGCGGCATTGTCGCTGGCCGCCGGCTTCACCAATGTGAAGGTCGGTGCATACCAGCCGGCCTTCGGGTCGAGCGCATCGGGCCACCAATGCGCGGCGACATCGGACACCACCGGGTAGTTCTGGGTGGGAGACTGGGTATCATCGAGGTGCAGCGGCAGCACGTACATATCGTTGCCGATGAACGTATGTGCGTGCGCATTGAGAGCGATGCCCTGGCTCGTGGCGCCGCCCGAGATCAGCGCGGCCGCCGAAGGCTGCACGATGTGGCTTGCTGTCATCGCGAACGGCAGGGAGGTGAGCCGGTTGTTCATTGCAACAAGCGGCACCGCCGCCGGCGCCGCCCGCAATGCCGTTTCACCGCCCGACAGGTTCTTCCGCAACGGCGGCACACGGTTCGCGGTGCCGTCGGCATTCACGACCAGCAGAGACAAATAAAGGTTGCGATCCAGGCCATCGAGAATCCCGCCAAGCACGAGGTCGAGCGACAAATCGTCAATTGGTGGACCGTCGACGATCTCGGTCACAAGTCGAAGCCGCGATGCCCGTCGGTCGAACGCGTAGAGCACGTCGAGCGCGGCTTCCGGCGGCAGGGACGTGGCGATGGTGCCCTCGACCCGCGTTCCGAACAGGTCGGTGCCGGCATAGAATGCGCGACTGTCACGCAGCGAGCACCGGCCGGCACGGACGAACAGCTTCCGGCATGGTGCGTCCAGCCGCGAGGCGAGGGCCGCGATGTCCTGTTCGGGGGTCTCGAACGCAATCACCAGCGACAGCGAACCGCATGTCACCAGCGGTGCGATGGAGGCGTCGTCGAGCGTCGGCATGCGCGACAGCACCAGTGTCAACGCCACCCGCGGGCGGCCGGCGATGTCGCGCGCCACCCGCGGCTTGCCCGAGAGATGGTCGTAACCATCTCTCGTACGCCGCACCTGGACCGATGCTGGACCCGGCAGATCAAGCCTGCTCCAGCCGGATGTCGTGCTCGGCGCGATGTGTGGTCCAAGGGCAGACATGGCTGCTCCGCCCGACTAGGCTGGTTCGAAGCTCGAAAACACAACCTCGTCCTTTGGAGCCGGTGCACCCTTCGATGCGCCGCCATCTCCGGGGGACGCCGCCCAGCCGCCGACTTCGCCATAGCCGCCGGAACCGGGCGCGCCCTTGCCGGTCGGCGGAGGCGCCGTTGGTTTCAACGTACTGGGCGGAGGTACGACGTGACCGGTCGAGGGCGGCGGCGTTGCCGGCGCACCTTGTCCAGTTGTCGTTGAGGCGATCGCAGACAACGGGACATCCTTCTTCGTGACGTTGGGATCATCCGGCGTCGGTACCGTCACCATCAGCCCGCCGCTGCCGCCCGTCGAGATCGGAGTGGTCGTCGACCATTCCTGTCCGTGGGTGAACAGCGTGCCTTTGACCACGACGCGAACCGAATATTGAAACTTCGGCACGAAATTCTTCTGCCCGGTGTAAACCAGCCAGTAGCGCGGCGTGTTTTGATCCGCGAACTTGAAGGTGAACTTGACCGGATCCCGGTCATTGCCGTCGTCGCGCTTGCCCAGCGCCTGCATCGTCACCTCGACGTATTGGGTGTCGTCGGTCAGATTGGCGCCAAGCAGGATCGGCCCGACCGAGAGCGTGCCGGCTTCCTCGACGCGGACTTCAACCGCGATTGTGTTGTCGGGCGTTCCGAGCGGGCTTGGGTCGAGATCGACGATGTCCTTCTCGACCTGCACGCGTGCATATGGATTCTCGAATTCGCTCGGCGGCTCGGTAAAGTGAATCTGCCGCTTCAGGAACATCTTGTCCGGCTCCCAGCCCGCCGGCGGATGGGCAACGTCGCTCTTCTGCTTCATGAACGTCGCGGTATCGAAATGGGCGTCCGGTCCATCGGACGGACTGAATACGTGTCCATCCCATTGCAGGGCACCGTCGGCGTTGGGATAGCCAACCTGACAGGACAGGAATGCCACGGGTTCACCGACCCACTTCTGTGTCGGATCCGGCCAGTTCACCACCGGCTTGAAGACGCGCGCGACCTTGCGGTCCCAGTCGCCGATATCGACCGTAAGGAAGTAGACCTTGTCCTTGGCGGGATTGGCCCGGATTTCATCCGCCACGCCGTCGAGCGTGCCGCCGACCTGATAGTTCTGCAGGTAGGCGATTTCCTTGGTCTCGTGATACTCCAGATCGAGGTTGGTGCGCTGCTCGCGCAGTTTGAACGCGGCGCCGCCACCGAAGCCGAGGAAGCCGCCACTGGCCTGTGCCGGTTGCTCGTTGAATGGTGCCGGGTCGAAGATCACCTGCTTCGCCAGGTCCATGAACTTCTGGAAGATCAAGTCGCTCCGCTTGTCCATATATTCTTGCAGCTTGTCTGCCCCAGGCAGCGACTGGTCGACGAATGTATGGACCTCGATGTCGCCGGATTCGCGGAGGCTGTCGTATTGGGCTTGAATGTCGGCACTCCAGAACAGACCGCCGGCGTGTCCGGCACCTGAGAAGTGATCCTGGATTCTCGACCAATGACCGGTGATATCGATCGTCATCAGGGGACTGACCACCCGGACCATCATGTTCTGCGTCACGTTCATCACGCCGGTGCCGAGATTATGAAAGCCGTTATAGGCAACCGCCGCCGGGATGCTGCCGAGCAGCGCGCTGTAAGCCTTCTCCGCGCCTGGATCGATGGTGCCGGGGCCTTGCCCTGACAGCTTCACGAACATCGGGTCGATGTTGGTGCCGCGATAGCTCTGCGGCACCGTGCGGGGCATGACTCCCGCCGGCAGATAGGAGCGGTTGAGCCCGATCGTCGGTGGCGCTCCTGCGATTGGGCTCTTGCTCGACATCACGGCCGGAATGCCACGGCTGTCGCCCGGCAGGGTGTTGGAGAGCACGCACTGATTGCTGACGATGGGAATGAAAGTGAACCAGGGCTTCTGATTCGAGGTGTATCGCCACAGCGGATTGTCATGGCTGCGAACCTGATCGATCAGCGCCGCATGGGCATCGGCCAGCACGTTGTCCGGCGGCGCCGCAGTCGTCGCGAAATTGATCAGCCCGCCTGCCACTTCGTTGTCGGAACTGGTTTCGCCGACAGTGGTGCCGCTCGATCGCACGCCGGCGAAGTGGATCATGCTGAACTTGTAGTCGCCGTTGGGCTTCCGCGCGAGATTGACCTGCTCGGGCAGCCAGTAATACACCGGCGCTTGCCCGGCTGCCTGCAATTGCTGGTTGTGCGCATCGACCCAGTAGCTGATACGCCACCCAGATTTCGTCACGACCTGATTGCCGACTGCGAAAAGCGGTCCAACTGGCGTCACCATAATGATACTCCGCTTGGGTTGCGGCGATCGACGGCGCTCAGAGAATTTGTGAAGCCGCCTCGCCGTATGAAAGTTGCGCGGGATCTCTCCAGATGGAGGGATACCGAAAAATCGAGTTCAGCCATTGGTGGCTGCTCATCCGTCAATTCGCGGTCACGCGATACTTCCATTCGAAGGCGCGGGTCGCACGATGAGCAAGTTTGGGAAGTTCCCAGGATTGATAATTGCGGTCGCAGTTTGCGCCGGCATCAAGATGCATTGGAAAAACTAGAAATATTGATCGAACCGTTTGTCTTGCATGCCTTCCTCCTTGCCCAATACTGGCTTCGGAACGGATGCGACCTGTGCAGTGGTATTCTCGATCCTTGCAACCAGCATGCTAGACCCGTTGCGGTCGTTCGTTAGTGAGATCGTTCACAGGCTCAGAGGTGATTTGCGGGAGTGGTAAACATTTTGCGGCCCTATTCGGTTTACTTCGCTAAGTATGCAGCCAACAGTTGAGCTTCATCTTGCGCAAACCGAACTCGGTTCGGCTTCTTGCCGCCGCAGGCGCGGCAAGAAGAAGTGAAGCGCCCGGGCGAACGAGGCAAGCTTCGCGGATATGGCCGGAGGATCCGGCAGGTCGCCGCCACCGGCATTGCGGATATCGCACCCCCATTCGAAGGGGTGACGTAAGCCTTTGATTTCGCTATCCTGTCCTCTCGATGGGCATCACACTCGAGCAATCATTGCCGCAATGGGACAAATCGTTCGTAAGCCGTTGAAAACCTACCACCATGGCGACCTCCGCGAAGCCCTGATTCAGGCGGCGTTACGCGAGGTCGAGCTCGGTGGCCCCGAAGCGATCAGCATCAAGGCGCTGGCCAGGCAGCTCGGCGTCTCGCAGCCGGCGCCGTACCGGCATTTCGCCGACCGCGAGGCGTTGCTGGAGGCGGTGACCGCGGAAGCGTTCCGGCAGTTCAACGTGATCATGCGCGAGGCGATCGAGCGGCCCGGCAAGGGCTCGAAACTGTCGCGCTTTGCCCAGGCTGCGCTGGCCTTCGGGCTCGAGCGCCACGGCATCTACCGGTTGATGTTCGCGTCCAGAACCATGGCCTGCGCGCCCGTGGGCAGCGAGCTGCACGTCGCAGCGATGGAAACGCTGGCGCTGCTGATCGGGTCGTTCGAGGCACCGGCCGTCGGGCTGTTGCGCGAACGGCAGGCGCTGAAGATCTGGGCCGGGCTCCACGGCATCGTGATGCTCGCCGAGCAGGGCCTGCTCACCGGCGAGGTCGGCCAGATCAGCCGCGAGGAACTGATGGACGAGATCGTCGAGCAGACCAAGCTCGCACTCACTGTCGCGCTGCATGCGACCGAGGAAAAGGCGTAGAACGCCTTATCTCGGAGGCCGCGGATCGATCGGGGTGGTGCCACGCACGCCCAGAATGTCCTCCAGCACTTTCGCGCCGGCGAGAAGCTGCGCCTCGGCGCGCGGCTTGGCGATCATCTGCAGGCCGACCGGCAGGCCAGACACAGTGAAGCCGCAGGGCAGCGACAGCGCCGGGCAGCAGGCCAGCGTGATCGCATAGACGATGCCGAGCCATTCGACGTAATTGTCGAACTTCTTGCCGTCGCATTCGGCGACATAGCGGTTCTCGACCGGGAATGGCGGCACGATGGTCGCGGGCGCCAGCAGCAAATCGTATCTCTCGAAGAATTCGAGCGCACGCGCGGTCATCGCCACACGCTGCGCCTCGGCGCGCTCGAGCTTTTCGAGGGTGAGCTTCAGCCCTTCCTCGATGTTCCAGATCACTTCGGGCTTGAGCAGGTCGCGCTTGGTGCGCAGCAATTCGGCCTTGCTGATCGCGAAATCGAACGCGCGCAGCACGTGGAAGCATTCATGGGCCTCGTGGAAGTCGGGATGCGCCTCCTCGACGATCGCACCGGCTTCCGCGAACCGCTCCGCGGCCTTGCAGGTCACGGCCTTGACCTCGGGATCGACGGGCGTGATGCCGAGATCGGGTGAGTAGGCGATGCGCTTCGGCTTGCTGCCGGAACGCGCCGCAGACAGGAACGACGTCGGAAGCACCGGCAGCGACAGCGGATCGGCGGCATGCTCGCCGCTCATCGCATCGAGCAGCAGCGCGAGGTCCTCGACATTGCGCGCCATCGGTCCCTGCACGCCGAGCGTGCGGTCGACCCCGAATTTCGGCGTGTGGGCGACCCGGCCGATCGACGGCCGGAGGCCTACGACGCCGCAGAAGCTCGCCGGGTTGCGCAAGCTGCCGCCCATGTCGGAGCCGTGGGCGAGCCACGCGGTGCCGCTGGCCAGCGCCGCCGCGGCACCGCCGGAGGAGCCGGCGGCCGAGCGCGATGTGTCCCAGGGATTGCGTGTCGGACCGAACACCTCGTTGAAGGTGTTGGCGCCGGCGCCGAATTCCGGCGTGTTCGACTTGGCGTAGATCACGCCGCCGTTCTGTTCGAGGCGCTCGACCAGGATGTCCGACTTCGCGGGGATGTTGTCCTTGAAGATCGGCGAGCCCAGCGTGGTGAGCACGCCGGAGACGGCGGTGAGGTCCTTGATCGGGACCGGAAGACCCGCGAGCAGGCCGCGCTCGCTGGCCGGCTTCTGCATCAGGGCCTTGGCATGGGTGCGGGCGCGGTCGAAGCAGAGCGTCGGCAGCGCGTTGACCTTGCCGTCGACCTCGGCGATGCGCTTTTCCAGCACGTCGAGCAGGTCGAGCGGCGTGACGTCGCCGGCTTTCAGTTTCGCGACGACGGCACACGCCGTTTCCTTCACCAAGCCCTGATCAGCCATGCGCCGTTGCTCCTATGTCTTCCGTTTGCTTGTGCTGTAGAACATTTCCTGCCGTCGTGGCAATGCGACGAGAACCGAAGAGGCAGGGATGGCAGCGTTGTTTTCCGCGTTGGACTGGCGCGCGATGAGCCAGCAGGAGCGGGACCTCGGCTTGAACAATGGCGTTGCGGTCAAGGGCAGCGCCGAAATCGTCGCCGGCTGGGAGCAGCGCTCCGCGGCGCTGCGGCAGAAACATCCCGAGCATCTCGACCTCCGATACGGCCCGCGTGAGCGCAACCGGATCGATTTCCTCAAAGCCCGCGATGGCGCGCCGACGTTGCTGTTCATCCACGGCGGTTATTGGCAGACCCGCGCCAAGGAGGTGTTCACGATTTTCGCGGAGGGGCCGATGGCGCACGGCATCAATGTGGCCCTGATCGGCTACACGCTGGCGCCGGATGCGACGCTCGATGACATCGTCGCCGAGATTCACGCAGGCATCGATTTTCTGGCCGGGCAGTTGCCCGCGCTCGGTGCCGCTGCCGAAGGCATCGTCGTGTCGGGCTGGTCGGCCGGCGGCCATCTGACATCGATGGCGTTGTCGAACGCCCATGTCCGGGCCGGCATGGCGATCTCCGGCATCTATGATCTCGAGCCGATCAGGCAGTCCTACCTCAACGAGAAGCTCAAGCTCGACGAAGCCACGTCGCGGCGCAATTCGCCGATGATGCAGCAAGGTGGCACGGCAAAACCGCTGTCGCTGGTGGTCGGCAGTGCCGAACTGCCGCTGCTGCGCAAGCAGACCGCCGATCTCGCCGGCCATCGCGCCCGCTACGGCTTGCCGGTGACCTATGAGGAGATCGCCGGCGCCGACCACTTCTCGATCATGAACCAGATGCTGGCACCACAAGGCCGCATCACCACGCTGATCCGGCAATCGTGCGAGCGGACAGCCGACTAGGCCGTCATTGCGAGGAGCGAAGCGACGAAGCAATCCATGTTCCCGCTGCGGGACTATGGATTGCTTCGTTTCGCTCGCAATGACGCGGAGAGGGTCAGCCCCACCCCGACGTCAGCCCGCCATCCACCGTGTAGATCACGCCCGACGTATAGCCTGCGCGATCGGAGGCCAGGAACGCCATCAGGTCACCGATCTCGCGCGCATGCGCGGGGCGGCCGAGCGGCAGGCCCTTCTGGAATTCCTTGTAGCGGTTCTCGTCGCCGAACTGGTTCTTGGCGCGGGTCTTGAGCAGCGTGACGTGGCGGTCGGTGCCGACAGGGCCGGGGTTGATGCCGACGACCCGGATGTTGTCGGCGAGGCTCTTGCCGCCGAGCGCACGGGTGAACGACATCAGCGCCGCATTGCCGGCGCTGCCGCAGATGTAGTTGGCGTCGAACTTCTCGCCGGCCGCGCCGATGTCGTTGACGATCACACCGCCGCCGCGTGCCTTCATCTGAGCATAGATCGCGCGCGTCAAATTGACGTAGCCGAACACCTTGAGCTCCCAGGCGTGCCGCCAGGTCGCCTCGTCGATCTTGTCGATTGAGCCGCCCGGGATGTCGCCGGCATTGTTGACGAGGATGTCGATATCGATCGCTTCCTTGGCCAGCCGCGCCAGATCTTCCGATTTGCGCAGGTCGACGACGCTGATCGCCGCATCGATCTGATGCGCCGAACGCAGCCGTTCGGCCAGCGCCTTCAATTGCTCGCCGTTGCGGGCGGCGAGCAGCAGATTGGCGCCTTCCTCGGCAAAGGCTTCGGCGGCGGCCGCGCCAATGCCCTTGGAGGCGCCGGTGATCAGGACACGCTTGCCGCGCAGATGCAGATCCATGGGATGTCTCGCTTTGGTATGAGGAGTGGGATGTCCGCGAAATTGGTGGGTCAGGGTCGCGCCGCGGTCAACACTGCACTGCAGCGTTGCGCTCGCGCGAAGTTTGGTCCATTGCAGGACCATCAGGATAGGCGGCATTGCCGGCCGGGCAAATCACAAGGGTGTTCTCGATGAGCAGCGCAAAAAAGCAGTATCGGATTGCGGTCATTCCCGGTGACGGCATCGGCAAGGAAGTGATGCCGGAGGGCCTGCGCGTCATCGAGGCGGCGGCGAAGAAGCACGGCGTCGACGTCAAGTTCGACCATTTCGACTTCGCCTCCTACGACTATTACGAGAAGCACGGCGAGATGATGCCGGCCGACTGGAAGGACCAGATCGGCAAGCACGACGCGATCTATTTCGGCGCGGTCGGCTGGCCGGCCAAGATCCAGGATCATATTTCGCTGTGGGGTTCGCTCATAAAATTCCGCCGCGAGTTCGACCAGTACGTCAATTTGCGCCCGGTGCGGCTGATGCCCGGCGTGCCGTCGCCGCTGGCGGGCCGCAAGCCCGGCGACATCGATTTCTGGGTGGTGCGCGAGAACACCGAGGGTGAATATTCCTCGGTCGGCGGCCGCATGTTCCCGGATACCGACCGCGAATTCGTCACGCAGCAGACCGTGATGACCCGTATTGGCGTCGACCGTATCCTGAAATTCGCATTCGACCTGGCGCAGTCGCGGCCGAAGAAGCATCTGACTTCGGCGACCAAGTCGAACGGCATCTCCATCACCATGCCCTATTGGGACGAGCGCGTGGAGGCGATGGCCAAGAAGTATCCCGGCGTGAAGTGGGACAAGTACCACATCGATATTCTCACCGCGAACTTCGTGCTGCATCCGGACTGGTTCGACGTCGTGGTCGGTTCCAATCTGTTCGGGGACATTCTGTCCGACCTCGGTCCGGCCTGCACCGGCACGATCGGCATCGCGCCGTCGGGCAACATCAATCCGGAAGGCAATTTCCCGTCAGTGTTCGAGCCGGTGCACGGCTCGGCGCCTGATATCGCGGGGCAGGGCATCGCCAACCCGATCGGCATGATCTGGTCGGGCGCGATGATGCTGGAGCACCTCGGCGAGAAGCAGGCAGCTAGCGCCATCGTCGGCGCGATCGAGCGCACGCTCGGCGAACGCACGCTGCGCACCCGCGACCTCGGCGGCAATGCCGACACCACGGCCTGCGGCAAGGCGGTGGCGGAGATGGTGGAGTAAGCTGCGCCCACGGGGTCGTCCTGGCGAAAGCCAGGACCCATTACCCCGAGTGCTTGTTGGCTTGATAGGTCTGACCACCGCCCTGCGCGATGACACAGGCCGGTGGTAATGGGTCCTGGATCGCGCTCGCTACGCTCGCTTGTCCAGGACGACGTCGATAATTATTGCTTCACGATCCGTCGGCAATGCTCCCATGCCGCGTGGATCAGGTTCTCGCTCGCTTCGGGCGTGCGGAACGCCGAATGCGCCGACAGCGTCACGTTCGGGATCTTGGTCAGCGGGTGATCCTTCGGCAGCGGCTCGATGTTGTAGACGTCGAGGCCGGCGTGGCGGATGTGGCCGGAGTTGAGCGCATCGATCATCGCCTGCTCATCGACGATCGCGCCGCGGGCGGTGTTGATCAGCACCACGCCCTTCTTCATCTTGGCGATCTTGTCGCGCGTGATCATCCCGCGGGTCTCGTCGTTCAATAGCAGATGGATCGAGACCACGTCGCTGTTCGCCAGCACGGTGTCGAGCTCGGTGAATTCGACGCCCGGATGGCTCTTCGGCGACCTGTTCCAGGCGATCACCTTCATGCCGCTGCCGAGCGCAATGCGGGCGACCTCGGCGGCGATGCCGCCGAAGCCGACCAGGCCGAGCGTCTTGCCGGTGAGCTGCATGCCGTCCTCGCGCAGCCAGTTACCGGCGCGCATCTCGCGGTCCATCTGCGCAATCACCCGCGCCGACGACCACATCAGCGCGATCGCGGATTCCGCAACCGCGGTGTCGCCATAACCCTTGATCAGATGCACGGAGATGCCGAGCTCGGCCAGCTCTTCCGGATTCATGTAGCTCCGCGCGCCGGTGCCGAGGAACACGACATGTTTCAGGCCGGCGCACGCCTTCGCGACGTCGGTCGGCAGCGCGGTGTGGTCGACGACCGCGATCTCGGCGCCGTCGAGCACCGCAGGATAATCCTCCGGCTTGATGTCCGGGTTGCGGTTGATCCGCATCTTGGGATCGCCTGACTTCTCCAACCGCTCCGTGATGACAGCGAGCGATTCATTGGCGTCGACAAACACTGCGCGCACGAAAGCCTCCATCGAAGGAAGAAGGGATGATCAGGATGCGACGCCGGCGAGCGCCAGCACCGTATGCATCAGGACGTTGGCGCCGGCAGCGCAGTCGGTCTGCGTGGCGTCTTCCAGCTCGTTGTGGCTGATGCCGTCCTTGCAGGGCACGAACACCATCGCGGCCGGCATCACGGTGTTGAGGTTGCAGGCGTCGTGGCCGGCGCCGGAGGTGATGCGGCGGTGCGAATAGCCGAGCTGCTGCGCGGCGTTCTCCACCGCGTCGACCAGCTTGGGGTCGAAATGCGTCGGCGCCTTGCGCCAGACCAGATCGAGCTGCACCTCGACCTTGCGCTTTGCTGCGATCTCGGCGACGGCGGCACGCAGGTCGCGATCCAGCGCGTCCATGATCGCCGCATCGGCGCTGCGGCAATCCACCGTGAAGGCGATCTCGCCGGGGATGACGTTGCGCGAGGGCGCTGCGATCACGGCCTCGCCGATGGTGCCGACCGCCTTCGGCCCGTGCTTCTTGGCGATGCTTTCCATCGCCAGCACGATCTCCGACAGTGTCGCCAGCGCATCGCGGCGCAGCGGCATCGGGGTCGAGCCGGCGTGGCTCTCGAAGCCCGTGATCTTGCCGTCGTACCACAACACGCCCTGGCCGGAATCGACCACGCCGATGGTCTTGCCCTCGGCCTCCAGGATCGGGCCCTGTTCGATATGCAGTTCGACAAAGCTGGTGAACTTCTGGCGGCCGACCGGGGCATCGCCGCGATAGCCGATCGAGTCCAGCGCCTGCGCCACCGTGACGCCCTCGGCGTCCTTGCGCGACAGAATGTCGTCGGTGGTGAAATCGCCGACATAGGCGGCCGAGGCCATCATCGCCGGCGCAAAGCGCGAGCCTTCTTCGTTGGTCCAGTTGCAGATGCAGATCGGCAGTTCGGTCTCGATGCCGGCATCGTTGAGCGTGCGCACCATCTCGAGCGCGGCCAGCGTGCCGAGGATGCCGTCATATTTGCCGCCGGTCGGCTGGGTGTCGAGATGCGAGCCGACGCCGATCGGCGGCTTCGACATATCCCGCCCTTTCCGCAAGCCGAACATCGAGCCGAGCGCATCGACCTGCACCTCGAGGCCGGCGTTCTCGCACGCCTTGCGGAACCAGTCGCGTACTTGCTTGTCCTCGGCGCTGAGGGTCAGCCGCCGCACGCCGCCCTTTGGCGTTGCACCGAACTGCGCGGTTTCGTGGATAGTGCCCCAGAGGCGGGCGGAATCGATCTGCAGGTTGGTGGCGGCTCGGCTCATGTCGTCAGTCCATTTCAGCTGTCTTTCCGGGGCGATGCGTCAGCATCGAACCCGGAATCTCGAGATCCCGGGTCCGGTCCTTCGGACCATCCCGGAATGACGTTTGATTATCCGGCACTCGTTCAATGGCGCGCCGCTTCCATCGCGTCAACCGCCACGCTCGCCTGCGCGATCTGCCTGGCGAGATGGGCGACACGTTCGATGGCGACCGCATCGGGGGAGGCGAGCCAGCTCGCGGTGAAGGTGAGGGGAGGCAGCTTGAGGTCGGTATCGAGCAATTGCAAGCGGCCGTCTGCGAGTTCGTTCTCGACGATCGCCGACGGAATCACCGCAATGCCAAGGCCTTCATTGGCCATGTGGATCACGGTCGCGAGCGAGGTCGAGGCGTGCAGCCGGATCGGCGGCAGATCGGGGGCATTGAACAGCGCGCGCACGGTCTCATAGGGCTGAGTCTTGCGCGGAAACGTGATGATCGGAAACCGCGCCAGATCCCGCCGCGCCACCGGGCCGGGGCCGAGGCCGAGCGACGGGCTCGCCAGGAAGCCGATCGGGTAATCGCACAGTACATGATTGTGCGCGCCGGACGCCGAGACCGGTCCGAGCACGAAGGCGAGCTCGATCTCCTGCGCCAGCAGTCGCGGGGTCAGGTTCGGCGTGATGTCGACCTCGATCTCCAGCGACAGGTTCGGGTAGATCTCGTTGACGCTCTTGACCAGCCGCGGCAGCCAGGTGTGCACGATGGTCTCCGCGACACCGAGCCGCAGCGCGCCGCGCATCGCCGAACGGTCGCCGACCTCCGCCATCATCTCCGAACGCAGGCCGATCAGCTTCTCGGCGTAGGTCATCATCAGCCGCCCGCTCGGCGTCGGCGAGGCCACCCGGTGATCGCGGTTCAACAGCTTGACCCCCATCTCGCGCTCGAGCTGGGCGATGCGCTGGGAGATCGCCGGCTGGGTGGTGTTGAGCCGCTGGGCGGCGCCGCGGAAGCTGCCGAGCTTGACGACCCAGAGGAAGGTTTCGATCGAGCGGAAGTCCGTCATTGGAAGCATATCCCCGATCGATAAATTCTATTTATCGATTTTGATTAGAAAGGACGATTAGACATTATATCACGCTTGGTGTTGGTTTGTCCTTGTCGAGATTATGGGCAGGAGAATCCCATGACTGTTTTTGCGGCAGTGCAGCGATCTCAGGGGGAGCCGGTGCTGGCGAGCGTCGAAGCGCGGCGCGCCAGCCGCAACGGCATGGCCTCGGCCACCACGGCCGGGCTCGCCAACGGTTTCGTCCAGGGCAATCTGGCGATCCTGCCGGAGAAACTCGCCGGCGCCTTCCACCGCTTCTGCCAGCTCAATCCAAAACCGTGCCCGATCATCGGCATGTCCGACGTTGGCGATCCCAGAATCCCCGCGCTCGGCCTCGACCTCGACATCCGCACCGACGTGCCGCGCTACCGGGTCTGGCGCGACGGCGAGGTGGCGGACGAGCCGACTGACATCACCAAATACTGGCGCGACGATCTCGTCACCTTCGTGCTCGGCTGCTCCTATTCGTTCGAGGAAGCGCTGCTGGAGGACGGGCTGCCGATCCGTCACATCGAACGCAACCTGCGTGTGCCAATGTACCGGACCAACATCGCCTGCCAGCCGTCGGGGCCGTTCGCGGGACCGATGGTGGTGTCGATGCGCCCGTTCAAGCCGGCGGATGCGATCCGCGCGGTGCAGATCACCTCGCGCTTCCCGTCGGTGCATGGCGCACCGGTCCATCTCGGCCACCCGCATGCGATCGGCATCAAGGATATCGCCAAGCCCGACTATGGTGATGCGGTGCCGGTCGCCGATGACGAGATCCCGGTGTTCTGGGCCTGTGGCGTCACGCCGCAATCGGTGATCGCAAGTGCGAAGCTGCCGTTCGCAATCACGCATTCGCCGGGCCTGATGCTGGTGACCGATCTCAGGAACAGGCAGCTCGCTGTGCTCTGAATAGGCAATTCGTGCAATTCATTGAGGCTTTACTGCGCGCTACAAGCATCACATCGATAATAACAAGCTGACCTAAGGGGAATTTCGATGACGATCTCTCGCCGTAACGTGTTGCTGGGTGCCACTGCCGCCGCTGCGCTCGGTCCGATGGCCGCGCGCGCGCAGACAAGCGAAGTTGCAATCGGCGTGATCTATCCGCTGTCCGGCTCCAGCGCCGCGATCGGCGTCGACGCGCAGCACGCCTTCAATACCGCGGCCGAGATCATCAACAAGAACTATGATTTCGCGCTGCCGCTCGCCAAGGGCGAGGGCTTGTCCGGCCTCGGCGGCGCCAAGGTCCGCCTCGTGTTCGCCGACCACCAGGCCGATCCGCAGAAGGGCCGCGCCGAGACCGAGCGCCTGATCACCCAGGAGAAGGTCTGTGCCGTCGTCGGCACTTATCAGAGCGCGGTTGCCGTCACCGTCAGCCAGACCTGCGAGCGCTACGGCGTTCCGTTCATCTCGGCCGACAATTCCTCGCCGAGCCTGCATCGCCGCGGCCTGAAGTATTACTTCCGCGCCTCGCCGCATGACGAGATGTTCTCGGCCGCGATGTTCGACTTCTTCGATGCGATGAAGAAGAAGGGCCAGAAGATCGAAACCCTGGCGCTGTTCCACGAGGACACCATCTTCGGCACCGATTCGGCGAACGCCCAGACCAAGCTCGCCGGCGAGCGCGGCTACAAGATCGTGGCCGACATCAAGTACCGCGCCAACTCGCCATCGCTGACCGCTGAGGTGCAGCAGCTCAAGGCGGCGAATGCCGACGTTCTGATGCCGTCGAGCTACACCACCGACTCGATCCTGCTGGTCAAGACCATGGCAGAGCTCGGCTACAAGCCGAAGAACATCATGGCGCAGGATGCCGGCTTCTCGGAGAAGGCGACGTATGACGCGGTCGGCGACAAGCTCGAGGGCGTGATCTCGCGCGGCAGCTTCTCGCTCGACCTGGCGCAGAAGCGGCCGATGGTCGGACTCATCAACGAGATGTACCGCGCCAAGTCCGGCAAGGACTTCAACGACTACTCGTCGCGCCAGTTCATGGGTCTGATCGTGATGGCCGACGCCATCAACCGCGCCAAGTCGACCGACGGCGAGAAGATACGCGAGGCGCTGGTCGCCACCGACATGCCGGGCGACGTGACCATCATGCCGTGGCGGCGCGTCAAGTTCGACGAGATGGGGCAGAACAACTTCGCCGATCCGGTGCTGCTGCAATATACCGCGAAGAACTTCGTGACGATCTTCCCCGAGCAGGCCGCCGTCTCCGAGGCGATCTGGCCGATGAACAGCTGATCGGGCGGACGCGTCCCTACGTCGTCCCGGGCAAGCGAAGCGCGACCCGGGACCCCCCGCGCGAGTGCGTGCACTCATCGCGTAACACAGGCAGGCGTTTTGCGATGATTGGTTGTTGGTCCTTCTACCGATGCATTTGTGGTTATGGGTCCTGGCCTTCGCCAGGACGACGCGGGAGAAACATGTTGACTGGGGCGCAGCGGTGACAGCCGAGACCATTATCCAGAGTTTGGCGAGCGGCCTCTTGATGGGGCTGCTCTACGGACTGATCGCCGCCGGCCTCGCATTGATCTTCGGATTGATGGACGTCGTGAATTTCGCGCACGGCGAATTCCTGATGATCGCGATGTACGTGACCTTCTTTCTGTTCGCGTTCTTCGCGATCGATCCCTTGCTTGCGGCGCCGTTGGTCGCCGCGGCATTGTTCGTGTTCGGCGCGGTGGTCTACCTGCTCGTGGTCCGCTTTGCGATGCGCGCCAAGGCCAATGCCGGCATGGTGCAGATCTTCTCCACCTTCGGTCTTGCGATCGTGATGCGGGGCCTCGCCCAGTTCTTCTTCACGCCCGACTACCGCAGCGTCACCAACTCCTGGGTCGGCGGCAAGACGATCTCGATTGGCGGCATCTATCTGCCGGAGCCGCAGCTGATCGGCGCGATGCTGTCGATCGCGGCTTTCGTCGCGCTCTACTTCTTCATCAACCGCACCGATTTCGGCCGCGCGCTCGAGGCGACGCGCGAGGACGCCGGCGCGGTGGCGCTGGTCGGCATCGACAAGAACCGGGTGTTCGCGCTCGGCTGGGGCCTTGGCGGGGCGCTGGTCGGCTTGGCGGGCGCCATCATGGCGATCTTCTTCTATATCTATCCCGACGTTGGCGCGTCGTTTGCGCTGATCGCCTACGTCACCGTGGCGCTCGGCGGCTTCGGCAGCGTGTTCGGCGCCTTTGCCGGCGGCATCATCGTCGGCCTGGTCGAGGCGACCACCGCGATGATCCTGCCGCCGTCGCTGAAATCGGTCGGCATCTACGCCGTCTATCTCCTGGTCGTCTTCATCCGCCCGCGTGGCCTGTTCGGATCGATGTGATGGACACCCACTTCGCCCAACGCCGCAGGCGTGACCTGATCGTGGCGGCCTGCCTTGCGGTGATCGCAGCGCTGGTGCCGCTGTTCGTCAAGGACGTCTACGTCCAGAACATCATGGTCCTGACCCTGATGTATGCCGCGCTGTCGCAAAGCTGGAACATCCTGTCCGGCTATTGCGGACAGATCTCGCTCGGCCATGCGCTGTATTTCGGGCTCGGCGCCTACACCACCGCTCTCTTGTTCACCAAGTTCGGCGTGCTGCCGTGGTTCGGCATGCTGGCGGGCGGGGCGATCTCGGCCGTGATCGCGATGGCGCTCGGCTATCCCTGCTTCCGCCTGCGCGGGCATTATTTCGTGATCGCGACCATCGTGATCGCCGAGATCGCGCTGCTCCTGATCCAGAACTGGGATTGGGCGGGCGCAGCCCTCGGCATCGATATCCCGGTGCGCGGCGACAGCTGGCTGAAATTCCAGTTCACCCGCTCGAAGCTGCCGTACTTCTATTTCGCGCTGGCGCTGGCCTGCGTCGCCTGGCTCGTCACCTGGTGGCTTGAGGACTCTAAATGGGGCTATTGGTGGCGCGCGGTGAAGGATAATCCGGATGCTGCCGAAAGCCTTGGCGTCGTCGTATTCAATTCCAAGATGGGCGCGGCGGCGGTCTCGGCCTTCCTCGTCGCGGTCGGCGGCAGCTTCTACGCCCAGTTCGTCTCCTATATCGACCCCGAAAGCGTGATGGGCTTCCAGTTCTCGCTACTGATGGCGCTGCCCGCCGTGTTAGGGGGCATCGGCACGCTGTGGGGGCCGGTGCTGGGCGCCGTGATCCTGATCCCGCTCACTGAATTGACGCGGTCCTTTGTCGGCGGTTCCGGCCGCGGCGTCGACCTGATCGTCTATGGCGCGCTGATCGTCGCGATCTCGCTGGCACTGCCGAAGGGGCTTGTCAGCGTGTTCAGCATGCTCTCCGGGCGCAAGGAGGCCGCGCGATGACGGCGCTCTTGGAAACCCCGCTCTTGGAAACCCGCGGCGTCTGGCAGCGCTTCGGCGGCCTCGTCGCCAACAGCGACGTCTCGATCTCGGTCGGCCGCGGCGAGATCGTCGGCCTGATCGGCCCGAACGGCGCCGGCAAATCGACGCTGTTCAATTTGATCGCGGGCGTGCTGCCGCCCACCCAAGGCTCGATCATGTTCGACGGCGAGGACGTGACAAAGCTGCCGGCGGCGGAGCGCTGCCAGCGCGGCGTCGGGCGCACCTTTCAGGTGGTCAAGAGTTTCGAGACCATGACGGTGATCGACAACGTCATCGTCGGCGCGCTGATCCGCAACACCAAGATGCGCATCGCGCGACAGAAGGCCTATGAGGTCCTTGAGTTCTGCGGACTTGCGGCGCGCGCCGACAAGCTTGCCGCCGATCTCGTCCCGTCTGAGAAGCGCCGACTCGAAGTCGCCCGTGCGCTCGCCACCGAGCCGAAGCTGCTGCTGCTCGACGAAGTGCTGACCGGACTGACGCCGGTCGAGGCACAGACCGGCGTCGAGCTGGTGCGCAAGGTGCGCGCCACCGGCGTCACCGTGCTGATGGTCGAACATGTGATGGAAATCGTGATGCCGCTGGTCGACCGCGCCATCGTTCTCAATCTCGGCAAGGTGCTGGTCGAGGGCAAGCCGACCGAGGTCGTCCGCAATCCAGAAGTCATTTCTGCCTATCTCGGGGATCGTCATGCTGTCGGTGCGTGAAGTCACCACCGCCTATCAGGGCCTGGTTGCGATCTCCTCGGTGTCGATCGACGTCACCAAGGGCGAGATCGTCTGCGTCGCCGGCGCTAACGGCGCGGGCAAGTCGACGCTTTTGAAATCGATCGCCGGCGCCGAGCGGCCGCGCGCAGGCACCGTCACCTTCGACGGCAAGCGCATCGATGGCCAGCCGCAGCACGTCATCACCGCTGATGGCATCGCCTTCGTGCCGGAGAACCGCCGGCTGTTTCCGCGGCTCTCGGTGCGCGACAATCTGCGGCTCGGCAGCTATCTCTATCGCAGCCAATCCGACCGCGATGCGCCGCTCGATCTGGTGTTCAATCTGTTCCCGCGGCTCGGCGAGCGGCTGGAGCAGCGCGCGGAGACGTTGTCCGGCGGCGAGCAGCAGATGCTCGCGATCGGCCGCGCGCTGATGACGCGGCCGCGGCTCCTGATGCTCGACGAGCCGTCGCAGGGCATCATGCCGAAACTCGTCGACGAGATATTCCAGGCCGTGAAGCGCATCCGCGACGCCGGCATGACGGTCCTGATCGTCGAGCAGCGCATGGCCGAGTGCCTGGAGATCGCCGACCGCGCCTACATCCTGCAAACCGGCCGCGTGCTGATGCAGGGCACCGCCGCCGAGATCACCGGCAATCCCGACGTGCGCAAGGCGTATCTGGGGCTGTAGCCTGCAGGATCTCTCCACGCGCGCCCACGTCATCCTGAGGTGCGCGCCCTTGCGCGCCTCGAAGGATGGCCGCATGCACTGCCGTAACCCCATCCTTCGAGGCTCGCCGAAGGCGGCGAGCACCTCCAGCGACAAAGGCTTCGCCTTTGCGCGGGGATGACGCCGGAATATGTGGCTACGAGTTAATGCCCGTGCTCCGGCAGCGTCAGCCCGAACACCTTCGTCAAATCCGCCACCTGTTCGGGCGAGAGATAGCGCGGGTTCAGCCCGCGCAGCAACAGATAGAGCTTTGCGGTTTCCTCCAGCTCCTCGGTCGCGAACACGGCGGCTTCCAGCGTGTCGCCGGAGACGACGGGACCGTGATTGGCGAGCAGCACCGATGAATATTTCCCGGCCAGCCCCCTGATCGCGTCGGCAACGGCGGGGTCGCCGGGGCGATAATAGGGCACCAGCGCGGTCTGGCCGCACTTCATGACGTAATAGGCCGTCATCGGCGGCAGCACGGCCCGCGGGTCGATGTCGGGCAGCATCGAAAGCGCGACCGAATGGGTCGAGTGCAGATGCACCACCGCGCCGGCGCTGGCGCGGGTCTGGTAGAGCGCGGTGTGCAGCGGCACTTCCTTGGTCGGGGCATCGCCGGAGATCAGGCGGCCGTCGGCGTCGAGCCGCGACATTTTCGCCGGATCGAGGAAACCGAGCGAGGCGTTGGTCGGCGTCACCAGCCAGCCGCCGTCGTCGAGCCGGACGCTGATATTGCCGGAGGAGCCCGGCGTCAGCCCACGCTCGAACAGCGAGCGGCCGAAGCGGCAGATATCCTCACGAAGCTTTGTTTCGCTCATCCGCTTTTGCCCACCCGGTTTCGTCCGCCCGTTTTTGTCTTGGCGCTATCCGTTTTCCGCTTTGTCTCATGCTTTGGCAGCACGGCCAAGGCGTGATAGGCAAGCAGCAACGCGCGTGATCCGGAAGAGTGGAAACCGTTTCATGTGCAATCAAGTAAAAATTTGAGGATCGCCGCATGTCCAGTTCCGCAACACCGCACGTCGCTGTCATCGGGCTGGGCTCGATGGGATACGGCATGGCGACCTCGCTCAAGCGCGCCGGCCTAGTGGTGACCGGCTGCGACGTCTCGGCCGATGCCGTCGCGCGCTTCGTCGCCGATGGCGGCAAGGGTGCAAAAACGCCGGCCGAAGCGGCCAGGGATGCCGACATCGTCGTCAGCGTCGTCGTCAATGCGGCGCAGACCGAAGCCATCCTGTTCGGCAAGGACGGCGCCGCCGAGACCCTGGCCAAGGACGCGGTCTTCATCTCCTCGGCGACCATGGATCCCGACATCGCGCGGCGGCTCGCCAAGCAGCTCGAGGCGACCGGGCGGCACTATCTCGATGCCCCGATCTCCGGCGGCGCGCAGCGCGCGGCGCAGGGTGAACTGACGATTCTGGCCTCCGGCAGCGCGGCGGCGTTCGCGAAGGCGCGGCCGGCGCTGGATGCGATGGCGGCAAAGCTCTACGAGCTAGGCGATGCCGCAGGGCAGGGCGCCGCGTTCAAGATGATCAACCAGCTGCTGGCCGGTGTGCATATTGCCGCCGCCTCGGAGGCGATCGCCTTTGCCGCCAAGCAGGGCCTCGATATCCGCAAGGTCTACGAGGTGATCACGGCCTCCGCCGGCAATTCCTGGATGTTCGAGAACCGCATCCCGCATGTGCTCGACGGCGACTATGCGCCGCGCAGCGCGGTCGAGATCTTCGTCAAGGACCTCGGCATCATCCAGGACATGGCGCGCAATGCGCGCTTCCCGGTGCCGGTGTCGGCCGCGGCGCTGCAGATGTTCCTGATGACATCAGCCGCCGGGATGGGCCGCGACGACGATGCGTCGGTGGCGCGGATGTATGCGCAGGTCACCGGCACCAAGCTTCCCGGCGCGAAATAACAGGATCCTGCGATGCCCCACTTTGCCGCCAACCTCACCATGATGTTCAACGAGGTCCCGTTCCTCGACCGCTTCGAGGCGGCAGCGAAAGCGGGCTTCACCGCGGTCGAGTTCCTGTTTCCGTACGACCATCCGGCCGAGGAGGTCGGCAAGCGGCTGAAGGCCGCCGGGCTGACGCAGGCGCTGTTCAACCTGCCGCCGGGCGACTGGAACGCCGGCGAGAAGGGGTTTGCCGCGCTGCCCGATCGTTTCGCCGATTTGCAAGCGAGCCTGAAGACCGCGCTGCCTTATGCGCAGGCGACCGGCGTCAAGCGCGTGCATCTGATGGCCGGGATCGCCGACCGCAGCGATGCCAAAGCGGTTGCGGCGTTTCGCAAATCGGTCGTCTATGCCGCGGAGTTCTTCGCGCCGCACGGCCTCGACGTCGTGATCGAGCCGATCAATTCGCGTAATGTGCCCGGCTATTTCCTCAACGACTTCATCTTCGCGCGCGACCTTATCAACGAGCTTGATATCGCAAACCTCAAGCTGCAGTTCGACATCTATCACTGCCAGATCATCCATGGCGACGTCACCGTGCGGCTGCGCGAGATGATGCCGATCATTGGCCACGTCCAGATCGCCTCGATCCCCTCGCGCAACGAGCCCGACGGCGAGGAGCTGAACTATCCGTTCCTGTTCGGTGAGCTCGACCGGCTCGGCTATGGCGGCTTCGTCGGCTGCGAATACAATCCGCGCGGCAAGACCACCGACGGTCTCGCCTGGTTCAAGCCCTATGCCGGAGTGAAGCCGTGACGCGAGCCGGAAACCTGTCTCTCGGTTGCATCGCCGACGACTATACCGGCGCCTCCGACCTCGCCAACACGCTGACCCGCGCCGGCCTGCGCACGGTGCAGACCATCGGCGTGCCCGCCGACGATCTCGTGCTGCCGGAGGTCGACGCCGTCGTGGTGTCGCTGAAGAGCCGCTCGATCGAGGCCGGCCTCGCCGTGACGCGTTCGCGCGCCGCGGAGAGCTGGCTGCGCGACCGCGGCGCCGGGCATATCCTGTTCAAGATCTGCTCGACCTTCGATTCCACCGATGCCGGCAATATCGGTCCGGTGATGGACGCGTTGCGCGCCGACTCCAAAGACAATGTCGTGCTGGTGACGCCGGCTTTCCCGGAAACCGGCCGCACCGTCTACCAGGGCAATCTGTTCGTCGGCTCGGTGCCGCTGAACGAGAGCCCGTTGAAGGACCATCCGCTCAACCCGATGCATGATTCCAATCTGGTCCGCGTGCTCGCGCGCCAGAGCACGACCAAGATCGGCCTGGTCGATCTGGCGACGCTGAGCCGCGGCACCGAGGCCGTTCGGGCAAAGCTCGCCGAGCTTGCGCGCAGCGGCATCGGCGCTGCGATTGTCGACGCGGTGTTCGACCGCGACCTCGAAACCATCGGGCAGGTGGCGCTGGATCACGGTCTCTCGGTCGGCGCCTCCGGCATCGGGCTTGGATTGGCGCGGGCGCTGGTCGCCGAAGGCAAGGCCAAATCGGCTGAAGTGAATGCCGTGACCAGCGCTGCGATCGGCGGGCCGGCCGCCTGCCTCGCCGGCAGTTGCTCGCAGGCGACCCTGCGCCAGATCGCCAGCGCCGAGAAGGTGATGCCGGTCCTGCACCTCGACCCCGAGCGGGTGATCGCCGGCAGGGACGAGGCCGAGCGCGCGCTCGCCTGGGCCAAAGAGCGGCTCGGCATGGGGCCAATCCTGATTGCCAGCAGTTCGACTCCGGAGGAGGTGGCTGCTCTGCAATCCCGTCATGGCCGCGATGCAGCCGGACATGCGATCGAGCAGGCGATGGCCGACCTCGCGGAGGGGCTGGTGCGGTCGGGCGTGCACAGGTTGGTGGTCGCCGGTGGTGAAACTTCGGGCGCTGTGGTCGATCGCCTGGGTATCCCGGGATTCCTGGTCGGGGCGGAAATCGCTGCGGGCGTGCCGGTTCTGCGCGCGGTCGGTGCTGGAAAAAGCGAGATGGTGCTTGCCCTGAAATCAGGCAATTTCGGCGGGCCGGAGTTCTTCTCGGACGCGCTGGCATTGATGCCATGATGCGCCTGTCGCGCATCATGTCGGGCTGATGACTGATATCTCCGTAGTTCAACGGTGAAGCAAATTAACCCTACTTAAGGAGGGGGGCTGGCTTTGATATCTGCGGCGCACCGCCGCGCCAACAGTCTTCTTTCCGCACGAACGGGCCTCGCGAGCCCGGCACCCATGAGACCCCACGATGTTCGCCAAATTCTCGATCCGCGCCAAGATCATTGCCGCGGTTGCGTTCCTGCTCGTCGCACTGACGGGCATGGGCCTGCTTGCAGTCTGGAATATGCGGGCGATCAACGCCAGCACCGTCGACATCACGACCAACTGGTTGCCGAGCGTGCGCGTGCTCGGCGAGCTGCGCGCCGGGGTCATCACCTATCGCAACGTGATCCGCGAGCACATGCTCTCGGAAACGCTCGAGGAGAAGCAAGCGGCCGAAAAGACACTCGCCAGCGTCGTCGAGATGACCGCCAAGACGCGGGTCAAGTACGAGCCGATGATCACTTCACCCGAAGAGCGGGCGCTCTACCGGCAGTGGTCCGACACCTGGGACAAGTACCGCAAGGGCACCGAGGAGGTGATGAGCCTGTCGCGCAAGGAAGCCGGCAAGCTTCCGCATGAGGCGCACGAGCTCAACACCAAGGTCGTGAACAAGATCGGTCTCGAGGCGGACGAGATCCTGAACAAGGACATCGATTTCAACAACGCCGGTGCCGACAAGGCCGCGCAGGACGCTGCGAACAATTACAGCTCGGCCCTGATCATGGTGGCGGCGATCCTCGGCTTTGCCATCCTGATCGCGGTCGGCGTCAGCCTCTACACGGTCCGCGACATCTCGTCGGGCATCGCCTCGATCGTGAGCCCGATGCAGGCGCTCGGCCGCGGCGACCTGACCGCCGAAGTGCCGCATCGGGGCGAGAAGACCGAAATCGGTGCCATGGCCGACACATTGCAGGTGTTCAAGGAGGCCCTGGTCGCCAAGAAGGCTGCCGATGAGGCCGCCGCCGCCGACGCCGAAGCCAAGATCGAGCGCGGGCGCCGGGTCGATACCATCACCCGCAATTTCGAGCAGATGATCGGTGAGATCGTGCAGACCGTGTCGTCGGCCTCGACCCAGCTCGAAGCCTCGGCCAGCACGCTGTCGTCGACCGCAAGGCGTTCGCAGGAATTGACCACCTCGGTTGCCGCTGCGTCCGAGGAAGCCTCGACCAACGTGCAATCGGTGGCGTCGGCGACCGAAGAGCTGTCGTCGTCGGTGACCGAGATCAGCCGCCAGGTCCAGGAGTCGGCGCGGATGGCGGGCGATGCCGTCGGCCAGGCGCGCACCACCAACGATCGCGTCAGCGAGCTGTCGAAGGCCGCCGCGCGCATCGGCGACGTCGTCGAACTGATCAACACGATTGCCGGCCAGACCAATCTGCTGGCGCTGAACGCCACCATCGAGGCGGCGCGCGCCGGTGAAGCCGGTCGCGGCTTCGCGGTCGTGGCGTCCGAGGTAAAGGCGCTGGCCGAGCAGACCGCGAAGGCCACCGGCGAGATCGGCCAGCAGATCGCCGGCATCCAGACCGCGACCCAGGAGTCGGTCGGCGCGATCAAGGAGATCTCGTCGACCATCGAGCGGCTGTCGGAGATCTCCTCCACCATCGCCGCCGCGGTCGAAGAGCAGGGTGCGGCAACGCAGGAGATTTCCCGCAACGTGCAGCAGGCGGCGCAGGGCACCCAGCAGGTCTCGGCCAACATCACCGACGTGCAGCATGGCGCCAACGAAACCGGCTCGGCTTCGACCCAGGTGCTGTCGGCGGCACAGTCGCTCTCGGGTGACAGCAACCGCCTCAAGCTCGAGGTCGGCAAATTCCTCGACGCCGTCCGCGCGGCCTGACGCCGGCCGAATCTCTGACCATCGAACAATGCCCGGCCGAAAGGCCGGGCATTTTTCTTTGCCTGGATGCGGTGCTCAGTAGTTCCACTGAATGTGTGATTAACGAACCGTAGTTCCGCGCGCGGTAACCTGCTGTGGCGCGACGCGACCACCCGCACAGAATCGCGAAATCCAAATCCAAACGAGGCACCGGATGATGTTCCTGGCGAGATTCCGCATTCTCACGAAGATACTGGCGATTGTGGGCGGTCTCTCGATCATCGCCGGGATGCTCGCCTATCTCGGGATCTCCTCGTTGAAATCGCTCAGCGAACGCGGCGTCGTCACCGCGCGCGCTGCGGAACGCGCGTTGCTGTCGGCTGAGGCCAACCAGAACGTGCTCGCGATCAATCGCGCCGAATTCCGCAGCGCGCTCGATCCGCGCGACGAGAACCGGCTTGCGGCACGATCGCTGATCGATGAGCAGTTCAAGTCGCTCGAGGAGCGCCTCGCCACGATCAGCAAGACGCAGGACCCGCAAACCATCGCGCTGCTGCCCGGCGTGCGATCGGCGCTGTCGGCCTATCGGGCCCAGCTGAAGCAGACGCTTGACACGGTCGAGAGCGCGAAGGCGGTCGACCTGACCCAGTCCGCCGAGAAACTGCGCGATGTCGCGATGAAGAGCCGCGCGGCCGCGGAAGAGCTTCAGGCCAGGGTTCGGGCCGTCGCCGACCGCCAGGACGAGCGGGTCAGGGACAACGTCAAGGCCAGTGAGCAGGAGTACGTATCGACCTCGGAGCTGTTGATCCTGCTTGCTGCTTCGGGGGTCCTGCTCGGGTTGCTGTTCGGCTTCGTCGTCGGACAATACGGTGTCGCCAAGCCGATCCGTGCCGTCGTCGCGATGCTGCAGCAGATTGCCAATGGCCAATATGACATCCCGGTGCACGGCACCGATCGCCGCGATGAGGTCGGCGACGTCGCCAAGACCGCGCTCGTGTTCAAGGACAACGGCCTTGCCAAGGTCCGGATGGAGCGCGAGCAGAAGGAGATCGAAGCGCGCGCCGCCGCGCAGCGCCGCACCGACATGCTGCAGCTTGCCGATGGCTTTGAGCGCGCGGTCGGCGAGATCGTCGAGACCGTCGCATCCGCCTCGACCGAGCTCGAAGCGTCGGCGACCACGCTGACCTCGACCGCCGAGCGTTCGCAAAACCTTGCCACCACCGTCGCTGCGGCCTCGGAGGAGGCCACCACCAACGTCCAGTCGGTGGCGTCCGCAACCGAGGAACTGTCATCTTCGGTCAACGAGATCAGCCGGCAGGTACAGGAGTCTGCCCGGATGGCGGGCGATGCCGTCAACCAGGCCCGTGCGACCAACGACCGGGTCGGGGAGCTGTCGAAGGCTGCCGCCCGGATCGGCGACGTGGTCGAGCTAATCAACACCATCGCCGGTCAGACCAATCTGCTGGCGCTGAACGCCACCATCGAGGCGGCGCGCGCCGGCGAGGCCGGACGTGGTTTCGCTGTCGTGGCATCGGAGGTGAAGGCACTCGCGGAGCAGACCGCAAAGGCGACGGGAGAGATCGGCCAGCAGGTTTCCGGCATCCAGGCTGCGACCGAGGACTCCGTGACCGCGATCCGCGCCATTGGTTCGACCATCGAGCGGCTGTCGGAGATCTCGTCCGCCATTGCCGCCGCGATCGAGGAGCAGGGCGCGGCGACGCAAGAAATATCCCGAAACGTGCAGCAGGCGGCGCAGGGCACCCAGCAGGTCTCGGCCAACATTACCGACGTGCAGCACGGCGCCAATGAGACCGGCTCGGCGTCGACCCAGGTGCTGTCGGCGGCGCAGTCGCTCTCGGGCGACAGCAGCCGCCTCAAGCTCGAAGTCGGCAAGTTCCTCAACGCCGTCCGCGCCGCCTGATCGGGCGCCGCCGGTTCGGCCGTACAGACATCGTTGTCGGGGCAACCGATCCCGGTGTGGTGAGCCGGCGGGCTCGCCACGCTCTACATTTTCGCAGAGCAGCGATGCGCTAGCCTCGTGACGGCCGAAACGGCGTGCTCGGCCAGCGCATATTCACAGCAGAGCCGTCTCTTTCTTGACGATGATGCGCGCGCGATCGGCGGCACTGCGTCCGGCGTACCCGATCGGAGCGCACGGCTTCACGTACTATGCCAAGGAAGTGAAGGCCGCCGCGGCTCCGCCGGTTGGCGTTTTGCCCGTCATCGGGTAAATCGGCCGCTGCGGAACGGCTTTTGCAATGTCGATTCCTCTGCCCGGGGCGGGCTTCATTTCGGGAATGCTGCTTTTATGATCGCACTGGTCCGTATCGCGCTGAGCCGGCCATATACTTTCGTCGTGCTCGCGATCCTGCTCTTGATCATCGGACCGCTGGCGGCGCTGCGCACGCCGACCGACATCTTTCCCGACATCCGTATCCCCGTGATCGGCGTGGTCTGGCAGTACACCGGTCTGCCGCCCGACCAGATGGCCGGCCGCATTACTTCGCCGTTCCAGCGCGCACTGACCACGACGGTAAATGACATCGAGCACATCACCGCCAACTCGTATAACGGGTTCGGCATCATCAAGATCTTCTTCCAGCCCAATGTCGACATCCGCACCGCCAATGCGCAGGTCACCGCGATTTCGCAGACCCTGCTCAAGCAGATGCCGCCGGGCGCGACGCCGCCGCTGATCCTGAACTACAGCGCCTCGACGGTTCCGATCATCCAGGTCGCACTGTCGGGCGAAGGCCTGACCGAGCAGAACCTCGCCGACATCGGCATCAACCAGCTGCGCACGCCGCTGGTCACGGTGCCTGGCGCCGCGATCCCGTATCCGTTCGGCGGCAAGCAGCGCCAGGTCCAGATCGATCTCAATTCGACCGCGCTGCAGGCGCGCGGCCTGTCCGGCCAGGACATCGCCAACACGCTCGCGGCACAAAACCTGATCACGCCGGTCGGCACGCAGAAGATCGGCAATTTCGAATACACCGTAAACCTGAACAATTCGCCGCTCCGGATGGAGGAGCTCGGCGACCTGCCGATCAAGCAGGTCAACGGCGCAATGGTCTATGTGCGTGACGTCGCCACCGTCCGCGACGGCAACCCGCCGCAGACCAACATCGTCCATGTCGATGGCAACCGTTCGGTGCTGATGATGGTGCTGAAGGCCGGCGCCACCTCGACGCTCGATATCATCTCCGGCATCAAGCAGAAGGTGATCGACGTCAAGGACCAGATGCCGGACGCGCTCAAGATCGGCTTCATCGGCGACCAGTCGGTGTTCGTCCGCGGCGCGATCACCGGCGTCGCCTTCGAGGGCGTGATCGCGGCGCTGCTCACCAGCGTGATGATCCTGTTGTTCCTCGGCAGCTGGCGCTCAACCGTCATCATCGCGGTGTCGATCCCGCTGTCGGTGCTCGGGGCCATCATCATGCTGTCCCTGATCGGCGAGACGCTGAACATCATGACGCTGGGCGGCCTTGCGCTCGCGGTCGGCATCCTGGTCGACGACGCCACGGTGACGATCGAGAACATCAACTACCATCTCGAGCAGGGCAAGCCGGTCGAGCAATCGATCCTCGACGGTGCCAACCAGATCGTGACGCCGGCCTTCGTCTCGCTGCTCTGCATCTGCATCGTGTTCGTGCCGATGTTCTTCCTGACCGGCGTGGCGCGGTTCCTGTTCGTGCCGATGGCCGAAGCTGTCATGTTCGCGATGATCTGGTCGTTCATCCTGTCGCGCACCTTGGTGCCGACCATGGCGAACTATTTGCTGCAGGCGCATGTCCATCACGACGGCGCGCCGCCGAAGTCGCGCAATCCGCTGGTCTGGTTCCAGCGCGGGTTCGAGGCGCGGTTCGAGCGCATCCGCGGCGGTTATCGCGGCCTGCTCGCGATGGCGCTCGGTCATCGCACGGTGTTCGTGACCGGCTTCCTCGCGGTCGTCGCCGCGTCGTTCGTGCTGGTGCCGTTCCTGGGGCGCAACTTCTTTCCGTCGGTCGACGCCGGCAACATCCTGATGCATGTCCGCACCCAGGTCGGCACCCGCGTCGAGGAGACCGCCAACCAGCTCGCCGACATCCAGAAGGCGATCCGCAAGCTGGTCCCCGGCGAGATCGAGACCATGACCGACAACATCGGCATGCCGATCTCCGGCATCAACATGACCTACAACAACACCGGCGTGATCGGTCCGCAGGACGGCGACATCCAGATCCGCCTGAAGGAAGGCCACAAGCCGACCGAGCAGCATGTCCGCACGCTGCGTGAGCAGTTGCCGCGGCTGTTCCCGGGCACCAGCTTCGCGTTCCTGCCGGCCGACATCGTCAGCCAGATCCTGAACTTCGGCGCGCCGGCGCCGATCGATTTGCAGATCCGCGGCGCCAATCTCGACGCCAACTTCGCCTACGCCAACAAGCTGCTAGCCAAGATCAAGCGCATCCCCGGCATCGCCGACGCGCGGATCCAGCAGTCGCCGAACAATCCGACCTTCAACATCGATGTCGACCGCACCCGTGCGCAATATGTTGGCCTGACCGAACGCGACGTCACCAACTCGCTGGTCGTCAATCTCGCCGGCTCCTCGCAGGTCGCGCCGACCTACTATCTCAATCCCGATAACGGCGTGTCCTACTCGATCGTGATGCAGACGCCGCAATATCAGATCGACTCGCTGAGCGCGCTGCAGACGCTGCCGATCACCGCGACCGGCAACACCCAGGCGCCGATCCTCGGCGGCATCGCCGACATCAAGCGCGCGACCTCGAGCGCGGTGGTGTCGCAATACGACATCCAGTCGCTGGTGCAGATCTACGCCACGACGCAAGGCCGCGATCTCGGCGGCGTCGCAACCGACGTGCGCCAGCTGATCGCCGACACCGCCAAGGAAGTGCCGAAGGGCTCTTCGGTCGTGCTGCTCGGTCAGGTGCAGACCATGAACTCGGCCTTCACCGGCCTGCTGTTCGGCCTGCTCGGCGCGGTCGTCTTGATCTACTTCCTGATCGTGGTGAACTTCCAGTCCTGGTCGGATCCGTTCGTGATCATCACGGCGCTGCCCGCAGCACTTGCCGGCATCGTCTGGATGCTGTTCACGACCCAGACCACGCTGTCGGTTCCGGCGCTCACGGGCGCCATCATGTGCATGGGCGTCGCGACCGCCAACAGCGTGCTCGTGATCAGCTTTGCCCGCGAGCGCTATGAGGAACTCGGCGATCCCGTCGCGGCGGCGCTGGAGGCCGGGTTCGTCCGCTTCCGCCCGGTGCTGATGACGGCGCTCGCCATGATCATCGGCATGGCGCCGATGGCGCTGGGGCTCGGCGAGGGCGGCGAGCAGAACGCGCCGCTCGGCCGCGCCGTGATCGGCGGCCTGATCTTTGCAACCTTCGCGACGCTGATGTTTGTTCCCGTGGTATTCAGTATGGTACACAAGAAGCAAGGCGCCAAAGCCGCCGCCTCATCGGAGATTCCGCATGCAGCCCACTGAACAGCGCCCACCGGTGTCTCGCCGGAAATTGGGCATATTCGGCGTGGTTGCACTGGTTGGCGCCGGGCTGATCGTCGGCACCGGCATCCGCGCCCGTGAGGAGCAGGACACAAGGCTGAAGGAATGGACCGACGACCAGGCCATTCCGACCGTCGCCGTGGCGCTGCCGAACGCCAAGGCGCTGAGCCCCACGATCGACCTGCCGGGTCGGCTCGAGGCCTATTCCCGTGCGCCGATCTTCGCCCGGGTGTCCGGCTATCTCAAGAACTGGGACGCCGACATCGGCGCCCGCGTCAAGGCCGGCCAGGTGATCGCCGAGATCGAGGCGCCCGACCTTGATCAGCAATTGCTGCAGGCGCGCGCCGATCTCGCCAGCGCCCAGGCCTCAGCCAAGCTCTCCGAGGCGACGCTGACCCGGCGCAAGACACTGGTGGCCTCGAACTTCGTCTCCGCCCAGGAGATCGACGAGCGCACCGCCGACCTCTCCAACAAGAACGGTGCGGTCAGGTCCGGCCAGGCCAATGTCGAGCGGCTGGAAGCGCTCGCCGGTTACAAGAAGATCACGGCGCCGTTCGACGGCGTGGTGACCTCGCGCGACACCGACGTCGGCGCGCTGATCAACGCCGGCGGCAACTCGGGTCCCGCGATGTTCACGATCTCGGACATCACCAAGTTGCGCGTCTACGTCAACGTGCCGCAGAACTACGTTCCGGCGATCAAGATCGGCGCCAAGGCCTCCTTGGTGATGCCGGATTACCCGAACCGCACGTTCCAGGCGACGGTGGAAGCCTCCTCGCAGGCGGTCGATGTCGCCTCCGGCACCACGCGGATGCAGCTCGGGCTCGACAATTCCTCCGGCGAACTGATGCCGGGCAGCTATGCCAGTGTGAAGCTCAATTTGCAGCGCGAGGCCGCGCCGCTCAGCATTCCCGCCAGCGCGCTGATCTTCAACAGCAGCGGCCTGCGCGTCGCAACCGTCAGCCCCGATGACAAGGTGCTGTTCAAGACCGTCAAGATCGGCCGCGACCTCGGCAAGGAGATCGAGATCGCCTCGGGACTCGCCCCCGACGACCGCGTCATCACCGCTCCGCCGGACGGCCTCGCTGACGGCGACCATGTCCGCGTGACCGGTGCCGGTGCCAAGAGCAAGCCGACGACCGCGTCGGAAAAGCAGGATGTGAAGGGGTAAGGCGGACAGGTAGGCTCGCTCCGCTCGCACCTCCAGCGACAAAGGCGAAGCCTTTGCGCAGGGATGACGGCGGAGTTTGTGGCGCGGCAGGAAGTGCTACCCCACCCGCCATTCCTGCACGCCATCACCGGCGGTGACAATGTTGCCCGTGGTGCCGACCGGCGTGCGGTCCATATCCTGCAGATGCGTCAGCGTCGCGGTGTCGCTTGCCGGGATGCGGCCGAGGGTGCGGCGGCCGTCCTCGGTGCGCAGCATGGTGACGCCGTGCTCGACCTCGCCATTGGCGCGATAGATCACGGTGAAGGCCTCGACCTTGCCTTTCCCTGTCGCCTCCGCAGTGAAGTCGGGCACGTTGCGGCGGTTGCGGTCGGCCTCCGCCTGCACGCTCGTGTCCTGCTCGAGCGCGGCTGTCGGCGCCGCGCGCGACAGCACGAGGCCATGATGCTTGGTGACGAAGCCGCCCTGGCCGTAGAGCAGGCCGAGCGTGCCGCAGCCGCGCAGCTTGCGCACCATCGCGCAGGCCGAATGCGTCATGTAGGTGTTGAGCGGCGCGCCGAAGAACGTCAGACCACCGGTCACGGTCGGCTGCACGTCGGCGCCCAAGCCGAGCGTCCGCCGCGCCATCTTCGGCACGCAGGGGAAGCAGCTATAGAGCTCGATCGCGTCGAACTTCCTGCCGTCTCCGCCGACGAGGTCCATCACCGCCTTCAGCACCGCATTCTGTGCGTGGCTCTCGACGAACTGATCGCGGATCAGATAGTCGCGCGGCTCTTCGGCCGAGGCGCCGCCGAGCGGATAGATCAGCTTGTCTTCCGGCACGCCGGCCGCGCGCGCTTTCGCCAGGCTGGTCAGGATCAGCGCGCCGCCCATGTTCACCATCGGATTCGCCACCATCAGCTTGGTGTAGGGCCAGGCGATCATCCGGTTGTCCGGCGTCGCCGTGGTGATCTCGTCGCCGCTGAAGCGCTTCTTGAGCCAGGAGTTCGGATTGTCGGCGGCAACCCGCGCATAGGTCGACCACAACTCGCCGGACTCCTTCAGCGCCTCGCGCGGCGTCTGGCCCCAATGCGCCGAGGTCGCGGACTCATAGAGCGGGTAGACCGTGATCGGCCGGAACACGCCCAGCGCAACCGCCAGCGGCTTCTGGAATGCGGCGCCGCGCTTCGGCTCCTCCACGTCATGGGCGAACGGCGTCCACGGCAGTTCGACGCCGGCGCGCTGCGCCTTGGTCGCGGTCGACTGCGCCTCCGCGCCGCACACCGCGGCAACGCTGCATTCGCCGCGCGCGATGCGCTGCGCCGCCTCGTGCAGGTAGCGGATCGGGCTCTCGCCGCCGACCGGGCCGTAATAGAGATGCGCCGGCGCGATGCCGAGCCGCTGCGCCAGCTGCTTCTCGGGATCGCGATAGCGCCAGCTCAGGAAGTTGACGACGTCGAGCGATTGCACATCGGCGAGCAGTTTTGCGCCGCTGTCCGCCTCGGCGCGCTTCAGCGCCTCTTCGAGCAAAGTGAGCGGCTCGAGGCCGGCGGCGATGTCCTTGGGACGATCGACGACCTCACCGACGCCGACGATGACGGGAATGCGGTCTTCGGGGATGCTGTTCGACATTCTTGTTGCTTCACTCTGGGATATTGGACTCGATGGTTGTTCTAGGCGTCATTGCGAGCGAAGCGAAGCAATCCATATCTCGACCCGGGGAGAGGCGGATTGCTTCGTCGCTTCGCTCCTCGCAATGACGGTTGTGCTGTTGTGCTACTCCGCCACCAGCGCATTCATGTGCTCGACGGCTTCGACGAAATCTTCCTTGAACTCCTGCACCACGGCGCCGGCCGACTTCACGCTGTCGATCAGGCCGACACCCTGGCCGACGAAATAGCTGACGAGATCGCGCGCCTTCTCGTTGCCGGCGGCAGCGGCGCGGTCGATGGCGTTGAAGGCGTCGCGGCTGATGATGCTTTGCAGCGGCATCGGCAGCGCGCCGGGGCTGTCCGGCGCACGGTCCCAGGCGTCGGTCCACACCGAGCGGAGCTGCCGCGCCGGCTTGCCGGTGCGGCCCTTGGAGCGGATGGCGTCGCGCGAGGACGCCGCGATCATCTTCTCGCGGAAGATCTCCGAGGTTTCCGACTCTACCGTGGCAAGCCAGACCGAGCCGGTCCAGGCGCCGGCCGCGCCCATCGCCATGCAGGCCGCCATCTGGCTGCCGGTCATGATGCCGCCGGCGGCAAGCACCGGCATGTCGCGGATCTTCCTGACCGCCTTGATCACCTCGGGGACCAGCACCATGGTCGAGACCTCGCCGCAATGGCCGCCGGCCTCGGTGCCCTGCGCGACCAGAATGTCGACGCCGGCCGCGACCTGGCGCAGCGCATGCTCCTTGGAGCCGATCAGCGCTGCTACCGGCACACCGTGCTTGCGGCCCATCTCGATCATCGCCTTCGGCGGCACGCCGAGCGCGTTGGCTATCAGCCGGATCGGATGGCGGAACGAGACCTCGAGCAATTGCAGCGCAGTCTCGGCGTCGAACGGTTGCGGCTGGTTGTCGGCGACGTTTCGGCTGGTCAGCTCGATGTCGTACTTCTTCAGCAGATTGCGGGTGAAGTCGCGATGCTCCTGCGAGACACGCGCCTCGAGGCTCTTCCAGGTGACGTTCTTCTCGCCCGCAGTCGAGATGTTTTCCGGGATCAGCACATCGATGCCATAGGGCTTGCCGTCGACATGCGCGTCGATCCACTTCAGCTCCTGCTCCAGCGTCTCCGGCGAATGCGCGGTTGCGCCAAGCACGCCGAAGCCGCCGGCACGGCTGACCGCCGCGACCACGTCGCG
This sequence comes from Bradyrhizobium sp. B124, assembly GCF_038967635.1. Classification (NCBI taxonomy): domain Bacteria; kingdom Pseudomonadati; phylum Pseudomonadota; class Alphaproteobacteria; order Hyphomicrobiales; family Nitrobacteraceae; genus Bradyrhizobium; species Bradyrhizobium sp. B124. The sequence continues at coordinate 8,635,963 of NZ_CP152413.1, forward strand.
GCAATGGCTGAAGGCGAGCAGGGGGAATTCGATTCCCAGCATGTCGCAGATCGGTGATTTCATGGGTTGGTTTTCTCCCCGGCAGCCGTCTTTTGTGCTTGTTGGCATCAGGCTTCCGCGACGCTAGCGCATCATGGATGGTCAAGCCAAGCTGGTTTCCACTACGGCAATCTTGCGCGCAGGCGCTGCTCTGGCTGCATCCCTCGCGATGCATTCCGCAAGGTAGAAAATGCGAGAGCACGGGCTGGGCAAAGCCGAGCGCGCCCACCATCTAGTGCGAGCATGCGGATGGGCACGACGGTCGCCGGCCCAGCCTTTGGAAAAACATAAATCGGGAGCCAACGACGTGACTGACACCTCTGCCTACGAGCCGCCGAAAGTCTGGACCTGGAACAAGGAGAGCGGCGGGCGCTTCGCCAGCATCAACCGCCCGGTCGCCGGTCCGACCCATGACAAGGAATTGCCGGTCGGCCGTCATCCGCTGCAACTCTATTCGCTGGCGACGCCGAACGGCGTCAAGGTCACCGTGATGCTGGAAGAGCTGCTGGCGGCCGGTCACAAGGGCGCGGAGTACGACGCCTGGCTGATCAAGATCGACGGCAACCAGTTCGGCAGCGGCTTCGTTGCGGTCAATCCGAACTCGAAGATCCCGGCACTGATGGACCGCAGCGGGCCTGAGCCGATCAGGGTGTTCGAGTCGGGCTCGATCCTGGTCTACCTTGCGGAAAAATTCGGCGCGTTCCTGCCCACTGATGTCAAGACCCGCGCGGAAACCTTCTCCTGGCTGTTCTGGCAGATGGGCTCCGCGCCCTATCTCGGCGGCGGCTTCGGGCATTTCTATGCCTATGCGCCGACCAAGATCGAATACGCCATCGATCGCTTCGCGATGGAGGTGAAGCGCCAGCTCGACGTGCTCGACCGCAGGCTCGCCGACAACGAGTATCTCGCGGGCGATGTCTACACTATCGCCGACATGGCGGTGTGGCCGTGGTACGGCAGCCTCGCCAAGGGCCTGCTCTATGGTGGCGGCGAATTCCTCTCGGTGCAGGACTACAAGAACGTGCAGCGCTGGACCGACGCGATCGCGGCGCGGCCCGCGGTGAAGCGCGGCCGCATGGTCAACCGCACCTGGGGCGAGCCGTCGAGCCAGCTGCATGAGCGCCATGACGCCGGCGATTTCGAGACCAGGACGCAAGACAAGATCGGCGATCAGGCGGCGTCGTAGCTTCACAACCTTGTAGGGCGGATTAGCGTAGCGTAATCCGCCATTCTCTCGGCCGGAGCGGCGGGTTACGCTGCGCTAACCCGCCCTACGCATCGGCGCGTCACCCCAGCAGATCGTCGTACTCCGGATGCTTCTTCATGAAGCCCTGGATGAACTCGCATTTCACGACGAGCTTGATGTGCTGCGCGCGGACGGCATCGAGCGTCGCACGGGCGAGCTTGGAGCCGATGCCGCGGCCGCCGAGCTCCGCCGGCACCTCGGTATGCACCAGCGTGATCGTATCCGGCGTCTTGCGGTAGACCACGAAGGCGGTGGTGCCATCGACGGCGAGTTCGAACCGGCTCTGGGCCTCGTTGTCGCGGAATGCTTCGCTCATTGTCTTGTCCTCATGATTTCTTCGCCGCACCCGCGGCCGCGGGAAACACCACGCGGTCGTCGGTGCGGCAGTAGCGGTCGGCGAACATGCGGCCGATCGGGTGGTAACGCTCCATATGGACGCGCATCGCGTTACGGTCCCACAATTCGTCGCGGATGTGGAAGTGGATGCCTTCGCCCATGATCAGCTGGCGGTCGCCATTGACGTCGATCAGCTTCCAGGTCTTGCACTCCATCGCGAACGGCGCGTCGGCAAGCCGCGGCACCGCGATCCTGCTTGAGGGCGCGAGCTTGAGGCCGAGATAATCGGGCTCGCCGATCTCGGGCGGGAAATCGCCGGAGGTCTCGTGCATCGCGCGCGCCAGTGGCTCGTCGGTGAGGTTGACCACGAACTCGCCCAGGCGCTGGATGTTGACCAGCGTGTCCTTCTCGCGGCCGTCGGGTCTTCGGTTGACCGCGAACATGCAGAGCGGCGGGTCTTCGCAGAACACGTTGAAGAACGAGAACGGCGCCGCGTTGACCACGCCGTCGGCGCCGAGACTCGTCACCCAGGCGATCGGCCGTGGCAGCACGAAGGAGGTCAGCACCTTGTAGCGTTCGCGCTGGCTGAGGTCGCTTGGGGAATATTCCATGGGGTGTCCGAAAACGTAGGGCGGGTTAGCGAAGCGTAACCCGCCGCGAGCGGACAAGAAAGTAAAAGGCGGGTTACGCTTGCGCTAACCCGCCCTACGATTCAGCTTGTTCGTCTCCCCGCACGCGGGGAGGAGACGACAAGCTTACGTCATGCTCAGTTCGTGGCGGCCGACCACCATCCAGTGCACCTCGTCCGGACCGTCGGCGAAGCGCAGATGGCGGACGTCCTGGTACATTTCGCCGAGCGGGGACCATTGCGAGATGCCGGTGGCGCCGTGCATCTGGATCGCCTGGTCGATCACCTTGCAGGCGCGCTCGGGCACCATGGCCTTGACCATCGAAACCCAGACGCGGGCTTCCTTGTTGCCGAGCACGTCCATCGCCTTGGCCGCCTTCAACACCATCAGCCGCATCGCCTCGATCTCGCAGCGCGCCTGGGCGATGATCTGCATGTTGCCGCCGAGATGGGCGATCTTTTTGCCGAACGCTTCGCGGGTGAGGCCGCGCTGCACCATCATGTCGAGCGCCTTCTCGGCCTTGCCGATGGTGCGCATGCAGTGATGGATGCGGCCCGGGCCGAGCCGGACCTGCGAGATCTCGAAGCCGCGGCCTTCGCCGAGCAGCATGTTCTCCTTCGGCACCTTCACATTGTTGAAGCGCAGATGCATGTGGCCGCGCGGCGCATGGTCATGGCCGAACACGTGCATCGGGCCCAGGATCTCGACGCCGGGGGTGTCGATCGGCACCAGGATCTGCGACTGCTGCTTGCTCGGCGCCGCGTCGGGATTGGTCTTCACCATCACGATCATGATCTTGCAGCGCGGATCGCCGGCGCCGGAGATGTAGTACTTCTCGCCGTTGATCACCCACTCGTCGCCGACCAGCTTTGCGGTGGTCGAGATGTTCTTGGCGTCGGAGGAGGCGACGTTCGGCTCGGTCATCGCATAGGCCGAGCGGATCTCGCCGTTAAGCAGCGGCTTCAGCCACTTCTCCTTCTGCGCCTTGGTGCCGACGCGCTCCAGCACTTCCATGTTGCCGGTGTCGGGGGCCGAGCAGTTCATCGTCTCGGAGGCCAGCGGGCTCTTGCCGAGCTCGGCGGCGATATAGGCGTAGTCGAGGTTGTTGAGGCCGTCGCCGGTTTCGGCGTCGGGCAGGAAGAAGTTCCAGAGACCGACCTCCTTCGCCTTGTCCTTGGCCTTCTGCAGGATCGCGAGCTGTTGGTCCGTGAAGCTCCAGCGGTCGGTCTTCTTCTCGCCGGCGCGATAGAACTCGACCGACATCGGATCGACCGTGTCGCGGATGAACTGCTTCACATGGTCGTAGAGCGGGCGGACCTTGTCCGACATGCGGAGGTCGTTGAGCTCGTCGCCCGGATTGAGCGTGTAGTTCGTGGTGCGCGGCACATAGGCATGCTTCATTGTCGTTTCTCCCGTCGCGAAGGCGCGTTTCGCGGCGGACAATAAACGCGCGCGGCGCGAAGCGCGAGTACCGATTTTCCTGATGTCTCTACCGCATCGCGGAATTTCGCGACGGCGTTTCAAACGTTGTTTGAACGCCGCCGCGGACAGCGTGAAAAAGTCCGGCGGATGCCGGTTAGGTCATCCGGTGCATCGCGCAGATCTTGTTGCCGTCGAGGTCACGCAGATAGGCGAGGTAGAGCTTGATGCCGTTGCCTTCTCGGACGCCCGGCGGGTCCTCGCAGGTCTTGCCACCATGGGCGATGCCGGCCGCGTGCCAGGCATGGACCTGCTCCGGCGAAGAGCAGGCAAAGCCGATCGTGCCGCCATTGGCGTGCGTCGCCGGTTCGCCGTTGATCGGCTTGGAAACCATGAAAATGCCGGCCTTGGTGAGGTACATGATGCGGTGACCGTCGACCCGGGCCGGCCGGACATCGAGCGTGCCGAGCAGCGCATCATAAAACGCCTTGGCCTTGTCCAGATCGTTGGTGCCAACCATCACATGTGAAAACATCTGAAATATCCTCCCTGTTGTTGACCAAAGCCGCTTTGTCGCGTGCTTGCCGCTCGAACGCTTAGCAGCAGTTTTGCCGCGACGGAAGCGACGCTGCGTCGCGCCGCGCACTCTCCCTTCGGAGCAAGTCAACGCAAGACCCGGACGCAGCAGCCCCGCGAGGATGCGGATGTATGACCCACAGACCGCGCAACATATTCGATGTCGTCCCGGGCAAGCCAACGGGTCGGCGCGAAGCGCCGCCCGATGACATGCTCCGCGCGACCCGGGACCCATAACCACCAATGATTGTTATGCGCGACGCTGGGGCCGCAGCTCACTCCTACAACACGACCCTGTGGTTATGGGTCCCTGCTTTCGCAGGGACGACATCCGTGTTGCGTCAAGAGCCAATTCAGAAAGCCGTGTACCCGCCGTCGATCACAAAGCAATCAGCCGTATGATAAGACGACGCCTTGCTCATGAGGTAGACGGCGATGCCGCCGAAATCGCTCGGCTCACCGAAGCGGCGTACCGGGATGCGCGGCATCACATTGGCGACGAACTTGTCGTTGGCCATGATGCCGGCGGTCATGTCGCTCTTGATCCAGCCGGGCAGGATCGCATTCGCGGTGACGCCGTGGCGGGCGAGCTCGACGCCGAGCGCGCGGCACAGCGCGTTCAGCGCGGCCTTGGTGCCGGCATAGTGCTCGTTGCGCGCGGTGCCGAACAGCGAGGCGAGGCTCGAGGTCGCGACCAGCCGGCCGAACTTGTCGCCGGCCTCGGCGCGCTCGGTCATGTGGCGTGCCGCAGCCTGGAATACGTGGAAGACGCCGTCGAGATTGGTCGCGAACATCTTGCGCCATTCCTCCTCGGTGCGGTCGATGAAGGAGCGGCGTCCGCCGCCGCCGATGCCGGCATTGGCGAAGCAGCCGTCGACGCGGCCGAAGGTGTCGAGCGTCGCCTTCATCGCGGTCTTGACCGAGCCGGGATCGGTGACGTCGCAGAATTGGGTTGCGACCTTGCCGGGTCCGGCCTTCATCGAGGCCGCGGCGTTGGCGTTTTTTTCCGCGTTGCGGCCCCAGATCGCGACGTTGCAGCCGGCGGCGTTCAACGCCTGAGCGATGCCGAGGCCGATGCCGCCATTGCCGCCGGTGATGACAGCAACGCGGCCGGTGAGATCGAAGATGCCACTCATTGGGGTTTCCATTTGGTTTGGTGCGCGCTAATCCCGCGTTCACGGATGGGCTTGCTGCCGACCATGGACAAGCCCGGCACAAAAATCAAATATGGGTCGAAGCATCGACCTACCGCGGTACCCACCGCCGAAGCAACGTAAAGAGGAAACCATGCAGTTCAAGCACGTCACGCTCGACTTCGACGGATCGGTCGCGATCCTCAAACTCGACCATCAGGAAGTCATGAACGCGGTCTCGATCGACATGCTGGGCGGCCTTGCCGAGGCGCTCGATGCGATCGACGACAAGCGCGACGAGGTGCGCTGCCTGGTGATCACCGGTGCGGGCCGCGCCTTCTGCACCGGCGCCAATCTGCAGGGTCGCAACCAGCAGCAGAAGCCCGGCAAGAGCAACGCCGGCGCGGCGCTTGAGACCGCGTTCCACCCGTTCCTGCGCCGATTGCGTAAGCTGCACTGTCCGATCGTGACGGCGGTGAACGGTCCGGCCGCCGGCGCCGGCATGAGCTTCGCCTTGATGGGCGACCTCATCCTGTGCGCGCGCTCGTCCTATTTCTTGCAGGCTTTCCGCCGCATCGGCCTGGTGCCGGATTGCGGCTCGACCTGGCTGCTGCCGCGGCTGATCGGCAAGGCGCGCTCGGTCGAGCTGTCGCTGCTCGGTGAGCGGCTGCCGGCCGAGAAGGCGCTGGAATGGGGCCTCGTCAACCGCGTCTATGACGACGGCGCGCTGATGGAGGAGACCATGAAGCTCGCGCATGATCTCGCCAACGGCCCGACGGTCGCGCTGTCGCTGATCCGCAAGCTCTATTGGGACAGCCCGGAAAACACCCTTGAGGATCAGCTCAATCTGGAATTCGAGTCGCAGCGGATCGCGGGCCGCGCCGAGGATTTCAAGGAAGGCGTCACCGCGTTCCTCGAGAAGCGGCCGGCGAAGTTCACGGGCAAATGATCGAGACCGAACTCACCCGCTGCGTCGCCTCGTTTCATCCTGGCGCGACCGGCGTCACCGGCGCCGCAAAACTATCCGGCGGCGCCAGCCAGGAGACCTGGACGTTCGACATCGTGCACCCGAACGGCACGATCGGCGCGATCCTGCGCCGTGCGCCGCCGGGTTATGGTGCAGCGCCCGGCCGCGCCGCCGGCCTCGAGGCCGAGGCGACGCTGATGCAGCTCGCGCACGACGCGGGCCTGCCGTCGCCGAAGGTGATGCATGTCTTGACGCCGGAGGACGGCCTTGGCCGCGGCTTCATCATGGCGAGGGTCGAAGGCGAGACCATCGCGCGGAAAATTTTGCGCGACGAGGAATTTGCCAAGGCGCGGCCGCTGCTGGCGCGCCAGCTCGGCCGTGTCATCGCCGGCATTCATGGCCTGCCGCGAGCAAAATTGCCGCAGCTGCGCGGCCTGACGGCAACCAAAGAGATCGAGGATCTCGCCCGCGAGTATCACAGCTTCAACTGGCCGCGGCCGGTGTTCGAATTGGCGCTGCGCTGGCTGCGCGATCACGATCCCGGTCCGTCATCGGAGGTGACGCTGGTGCATGGCGATTTCCGCCACGGCAATCTGATCATCGGCCCCGACGGGGTGCGCGCGGTGCTCGACTGGGAGCTCGCGCACACCGGCGATCCGATGGAGGATCTCGGTTGGATCTGCGTCAATTCGTGGCGCTTCGGCGAGATCGACAAGCCGGTCGGCGGCTTCGGCTCCCGCGAGGACCTGTTCGCGGGTTATGCGGAGGCCGGCCGCAAGGTCGATCCTGATCGCGTGATGTTCTGGGAAGTGATGGGCACGCTGCGCTGGGGCGTGATGTGCTGCGGCATGATGCAGCGCTTCCGCCTGGGCCCCGATCATTCGATGGAGCGCGCGATGATCGGGCGGCGGGCGTCGGAGACCGAGATCGATCTGCTGCGGTTGCTAGCTCCGCGAGGAAAGTAAGATGCAGGACGAACCGACACCCACCGAACTGATCAAGGCCGTCGCCGATTTCCTGCGCAACGAGATCGCACCCGCGATCAAGGGGCACAATAGCTTCAAGCTGCGCGTCGGCATCAACGCGCTCGATCTGGTGACGCGGCAGCTCGCGCTTGCCGAGGCCGGCGATGCGACCGAGGCCGCGCGGCTGAAGGCGCTGCTCGACACGGACGGCACGCTGATGGAGCTCAACCGCGCGCTATCGGAGAAGATCGCAAGCGGCGGGCTCGATCTGGCAACGCCGGGGTTATCGGAGCATCTCTGGCAGACCACGATGGACAAGCTCGCCGTCGATCAGCCGAACTACGCGTCGTACAAGAGGGAGTTGGGGAATACGTAGGATGGGTAGAGCGAAGCGAAACCATCACAAACGGCGCAAGCGTCGATGGGTTTCGCTGCGCTCTACCCGTCCTACAAGCCGTCATTCCGGGGCGCCGCAAAGCGGCGAGCCCGGAATCCATACTCACGATCGTGGTTATGGATTCCGGGCTCGATGCTACGCATCGCCCCGGAATGACGGGTGGAGGAAGGTTGTTGCTACCGTCCCAGCCATTTCGGCGGGCGCTTCTCCGAGAACGCCTTCGGGCCCTCGATGTAATCCTGCGAGGCGGCCATCGCCTTCACCGCCGGATACTCGCGCTGCTCGGCCAGCGCCTGCTCCAGCGAGACTTCGAGGCCCTTCTGGATCGCCTGCTTCGAGGCGCGGATCGACATCGGCGAGTTCTTGGCGATGGTCTCGGCCCAGCGCTCGGCGGCGGCGAGGGCTTCGCCCTGCGGCACCACCTCATTGACGAAGCCGAGCTCGAGGCCTTCCTTGGCACTGACATGGCGCGCGGTCAGGATCATGCCCATGGCGCGCTTCAGCCCGATCTGGCGCGGCAAGCGGTGGACTCCGCCAGCGAGTGCCGCAAGGCCGACCCGCGGCTCGGGCAAAGCGAAGGTCGCGTTCTCCGAGGCAATGATCAGGTCGCAGGCCAGCGCGATCTCGAACCCGCCACCCATTGCGACGCCATTGACGGCGGCGATGATCGGCTTGTCGCAGTCGAAGCGGCTGGTCAGCCCGGCGAAGCCGCCCTTGTCCCAGCCGCGCTTGCCGCCGGCGGCCTGCCATTTCAGGTCGTTGCCGGCGCAGAACGCCTTGTCGCCGGCACCGGTGACGATCGCGACCCACTGCTCGGGATCGGCGGAGAAGTCGTCGAACACCTTGTTGAGCTCGAAATGCGCGTCGATATGCAGCGCGTTGTAAACCTCGGGCCGCGACAGCGTCACGATGGTGATGGGACCCTTGCGCGTCACCTTGGAGAATTTCAGATCCATGTTTGCTCCCGTCGATTTTCTGCGGCGAAGAATATGGCCACTATCCTACCGCCTGCACCTCGTTCCGCGCCATCCAATTACGCAATGCGACCGCGCGCGCAAGCCTCATCGGCCTGCTTGACTTGGCCGCGTGCTTCTCACCTTAATCGATCCGAACGCGGCTGCGCGATAGCGCCTAAACGCAAAACCAGAATCAACAATATCTTCGGGAGTGACCGCCTTGGATTTCAATCTGCCGGCTGACCTGACAGCCTATCTCGCCGAGCTCGATCGCTTCATCGAACGCGAGGTCAAGCCGCTGGAAGCGGCTGACGACAACATCCGCTTCTTCGATCATCGCCGCGAATGGGCGCGCACCGATTTCGACAAGGGCGGCCTGCCGCGCCATGAATGGGAATTGCTGCTGCGCAAGGTCAAGAACCTGGCCGATGCAGCGGGTCATCTGCGCTTCGCGATCCCGAAGCGCTACGGCGGCAAGGACGGCTCCAATCTCTGGATGGCTGTGATCCGCGAACATTTTGCCTCGAAGGGTCTCGGCCTGCACAACGATCTGCAGAACGAGCATTCGATCGTCGGCAATCTGCCCATCGTGACCATGCTCGACCGCTATGGAACCGACGAGCAGAAGGCGATGATCGACGGCTCGATCACCGGCAAGTACCGCATCACGTTCGGTCTCACGGAGCCCGAGCACGGCTCCGACGCCACGCATATGGAGACCAGGGCGGTGCAGGCGACCCGCGACAACGTCAAGGGCTGGATCATCAACGGCGAGAAGATGTGGACCACAGGCATGCATGTGGCGACGCATTGCGCGCTGTTTGCCCGCACCTCCGGCAATGACGGCGACGCTCGCGGCATCAGCTGCTTCCTGGTGCCGGCGAAATCGCCGGGCGTGAAGGTCGAGGAGTACATGTGGACCTTCAACATGCCGACCGATCACCCGCGGGTCAGCTTCACCGACGTGTTCGTGCCTGAGGATGCGCAGTTCGGCGAGGTCGGCCGTGGCCTGTCGCTGGCGCAATGCTTCGTGCACGAGAACCGAATCCGCCAGGCGGCAAGCTCGCTCGGCGCCGCCGTCTATTGCATCAATGAGAGCGTCAAGTATGCCCGCGAGCGCAAGCCGTTCGGCAAGGCGCTGGCGGAGAACCAGGCGATCCAGTGGCCGCTGGTCGAGCTTGCGACCCAGGCCGAGATGCTGCGGCTGTTGATCCGCAAGACCGCGTGGGAGATGGATCAGCTGACCCAGGCGCAGGTCGAGCACACGCTGTCGGACCGGGTCTCGATGTGCAACTTCTGGGCAAACCGGCTGTGCTGCGAGGCCGCCGACCGCGCGATGCAGGTGCATGGCGGCATGGGTTATTCGCGCCACAAGCCGTTCGAGCACATCTACCGCCACCACCGCCGCTACCGCATCACCGAGGGCAGCGAGGAAATCCAGAAGCGCAAGGTTGCAGGCTTCCTGTTCGGCTACATGGGCGCCGGCAAGCACTGAGGCCTCAACCGAGGAGGGGCACGACATGGAAGGCGGATGCACCTGCAGGAACGTCCGCTACCGCCTGACCGGCAGGCCGATGATCGTGCACGCCTGCCACTGCACCTGGTGCCAGCGCGAGACCGGCACCGTGCATGCGCTCAACGCGATGTACGAGGCCGAGCGGGTCGAGCACATCGCGGCCGAGCCCGAAATCGTCGACACGCCATCGGCGAGCGGCAAGGGGCAGAAGATCGCCCGCTGCCCGCGCTGCAAGGTCGCGGTGTGGAGCAACTATCCGGGCGCGGGACCGGCGGTGCGCTTCGTTCGCGTCGGCACGATGGATGATCCGAGCCAGTGCCCGCCTGATGTCCACATCTTCACGTCGTCGAAGCAGCCTTGGGTGACGTTCCCGCCCGGCGCCAAGGTGTTCGCGGAGTATTACGATCGGCGAGAGGTCTGGCCGAAAGAGGCGCAGGAGCGCTGGCGGATCTTGCGGGAGAGGATGAAGAAGACTTGATGGACGCTTCTCTCACCATCGTCGTCCCTGCGAAAGCAGGGACCCATAACCACAGTCGGCTATTGGTTGAACGAGATGTGGCCCCAGCGTCGCTAGACAATGAGCAACGGTGGTTATTGGTCCCGGCTCGCGCTTCGCTGGGCCGGGACGACAGGGGAGGTTAGTTCACCTGCCGGTCCTTCCCCACCCAGTACGGATCGCGCAAATTCCGCCGCAAAATCTTGCCCGACGGGTTGCGCGGCAGCGCCGGGATGAAGTCGACAGATTTCGGCGTCTTGTAGCCCGCGATCCGCTCGCGGGTGAAGTTGATGATGTCGGTCGCCGTCGCGCTCTTGCCCGGCTTCATCACCACCACGGCCTTCACCGCCTCGCCCCATTTGTCGTCGGGGATGCCGATCACGGCGGCTTCCGCCACGTCGGGGTGGTCGCACAGCGCGCTCTCGACTTCGGCCGGATAGATGTTCTCGCCGCCGGAGATGATCATGTCCTTGATGCGGTCGTGGATGTAGAGATAGCCGTCGCTGTCCATGTAGCCGACATCGCCGGTGCGCAGCCAGCCGTCGCTATCGATGGTGCGCGCGGTGGCCTCGGGCAGATTCCAGTAGCCGGCCATGTTGGAGCCGGAGCGGGTGGCGATCTCGCCGACCTCGCCCGGCGGCAGCGGCTTGCCGTCCGGATCGAGGATCGCAAGCTCGATGCCGGGCAGCGCCTTGCCGGCGGAACGCATCCGGTCGAGCCCCTCGATGTGATCCTCCGGCGGCAGCGCGACGATGGTGCCGGTGGTCTCGGTCATGCCGTACATCTGCACGAAGCCGCATTTGAAGACCTCGATGCACTCCTTCAGCAGCGCCGCCGGGATCGGGGAGGCGCCGTACAGCATGTATTTCAGGCGCGAGAAGTCGACCTGCCGCGCGCGCGGCTGCCGCACCACGAACTGCATCGCCGCCGGCACCATGAACAGCTTGGTGATGCCGGACTGCTCGAAGAAGTCGAGCACCTTGGTCGGATCGAACTCGCGGGCAATGACGCCGCGGGCGCCGTGATAGAGCCCCATGACGCCCCAACCCGAGCCGCCGATGTGGAAGATCGGCATCGCGACCAGCGAGACGTCGTCGGTGGTCCACCGGTTCCATTCCGGCTTCTCGGCTTCGTTGCCGCTCTGCACCAGATTGAGGAAGTTCGCGTGCGACAGCATCGCGCCCTTCGGCTTGCCCGTGGTGCCCGAGGTGTAGAGCTGGATCGCGATGTCCTTCGGCTCGATCGCAACCCGCGGGTCGTCGCCGCTCTGCGCGTCGCGCCAGGCGAGATAGTCGGGCCATTCGGGTGCCCCGCCCTCGGTCGTGATGACGGTGCGGACGCTCGGCAGCTTGTCCCTGATGTTGCGCGCCTGCGTGATGAATTCGGGGCCGACGAACAGCACTGGCGCCCTGCAGTCGTCGACGATGAAGGCGACCTCGGGGCCTGCGAGGCGCCAGTTCACCGGCGCCATCACCACGCCGGCCTTCATCGCGCCCATCAGCAATTCAAAATAGAAGTCGCTGTTCTTGCCGAGATAGGCGATCCGCTCGCCCTTCTTGATGCCCATCGCGATCAGCGCATTGGCGACGCGGTTGGTTTTGACGTCGAATTCGGCGAAGCTGGTTTGCCGGCCCTCGAACTCATAGGCCAGCGCATCGCCGCGGCTGTTGGCGCGGTCGCGCACCATGTCGGCGAGGTTGCTCAGTTTCGGCGCGTCGGACATGTTTCCCCCGTGACGTCTTGTTTTGGTTGCGCGGAGTGTGGCGGCATCCGGCAGCAAAGACAATACGGGGAGTGGTGCACGATCAATCCACAGTGTCGTCCCGGGCAAGCGAAGCGCGACCCGGGACCCATAACCACAGGATCGAGTTGTCGAGCGCGCTGTGGCCCCAGCGCGCTCGATGTTTCAAGACGTGGTTATGGGTCCCTGCTTTCGCAGGGACGACAGCTGGAATCGAGGCGCGAGCTGTCGCTTCAACCTCGCGCCGCGCGATCCTTCTCGTTCTGGGCCTTGATCGAGTCGCGTGCCTTGGTCCAGTCGTCGTCGCTCCAGTCGCGAAGCTGGTAGAAATTGCCGCCCATCGCCAGCGCCTGCGCGCCGTCCATGGCGATGGTCTCGCCGTTGATCCAGTCGCAGCCGCCGGAGATCAGGAACACCGCGAGGTTCTGCAGCTCCTCCATGGTGCCGACCCGGCCCATCGGGTTCATCGCCTTGGTCCGCGCGCCGGCCTCGTCGCCGGGCTTGATGCGCTTGCTCATGCCCTCGGTCGGGATCTCGCCGGGCGCGATGGTGTTGAGGCGGATGCCGTGGCGGCCCCATTCGATCGCGAGCGACATCGTCATGGCGTGGATTGCCGACTTGCTCATCGCCGACGGCACCACATAGGGTGAGCCGTTGCGCACCCAGGTCACGGTGATCGACACCACGTTGCCGCGATGCCCGCCGGCGATCCAGCGCCGGCCCACTGCGTGCGTGACGTAGAAGGTGCCGTGCATCACGATGTTGGCCACTGCATCGAACCCGCGCGCGGAGAGCTCTTCCGACCGCGAGATGAAATTGCCGGCGGCGTTATTGATGAGATCGGTGAGCGGACCGCTGGTGGTCCAGATCGACTCGATCATCTCGTCGACCGCCATCGCATTGCGGATATCGACGCCGTGGCTGACCACGCGTCCGCCATGCTCGGCCATCAATTCGGTGGCGGTCTCGTCGCAGACGCTCTTGCGGCGGCCGCAGATATGCACCTCGGCTCCGAGCTGCAGGAACCGCGTGGCCATGGCCTTGCCAAGGCCGGTGCCACCACCGGTTACCAGTATGCGCCGCCCGGCAAGAAGCTGGTCAGAGAACATCGTTTCCTCCACGGGGGTTGTCAGTTAATTGGTCGATTGACTAAAAGCGGACAACGGCCTTTGTGTAAAGCGCCAACTCAAGGACAAAGCGGAGGGAATGATGGAAGATCGCGTTTCGATATCGATTTCGGACGGTATCGCCGATGTCCGCCTGGTGCGGGCGGACAAGATGAACGCGCTTGATGCCGCGATGTTCGAGGCATTGGTCGCCGCGACCGATCGGCTTTCCAAGGAAAAGGGCGTTCGGGTGGTCGTGCTTTCCGGCGAGGGACGGGCCTTTTGCGCCGGCCTCGACATGGGGCGGTTCGCCGCCATGAAGGATGGCGGTAATGGGGTGCCGGGCGGCGAGAATCGCGACCTCACCATCCGCACCCATGGCAAGGCCAATTTCGCGCAGCAGGCGGTCTGGGGCTGGCGCCAGCTTCCGGTGCCGGTGATCGCCGCGGTCCACGGCGTCGCGTTTGGCGGCGGCTTCCAGCTCGCGCTCGGTGCCGACATGCGCTTCCTCTCGCAGGACGCGCGGATGTCGATCATGGAGATCAAATGGGGCCTCGTCCCCGACATGGCCGGCACGCCGATCCTCGCGAGCCTCGTGCGCGACGATATCCTGCGCGAGCTCACCTATACCGGCCGCATCTTCTCGGCGCAGGAAGCACAGAGCTACGGCCTCGCCACCCGCGTCTGTGACGACCCGCGCGCCGCCGCGCTCGAGGTCGCGCGCGAGATCGCCGGCAAGAGCCCGGATGCAATCCGTGCCGCGAAGCGGATGCTGAACAATCTGTCGGTCGATCCGGCGGCCGCGCTGCTTGCGGAATCGGTCGAGCAGCAGAAGTTGCTCGGCAGCCCGAACCAGACCGAATCCGTGCGCGCCAATCTGGAGAAGCGCGCGCCAAGGTTTGCGGATGTTGGGTAGACGCAACGCCGTCATTCCGGGATGGTCCGAAGGACCAGTCCTAGCATCTCGAGATTCCGGGTTCGATGCTGCGCATCGCCCCGGAATGACGACTTAACCCGACGACAGATCGGACAGCGACAAATGGAAACGTCCCAACCCTTTCTCGGTATCGTCAGCGGCGGTCGCCGGCGCGATCACGCTGCGGTCGCCGAGCGCACTGAGCGCATCGCCAGCGGCCTGAACAAGCTCGGCGTCAAGCCGGGCGACAGCGTCTGCATGCTGATGCGCAACGACATCGCCTTCATCGAGGCTGCCTACGCAGCGATGCGGCTCGGCGCCTATGGCGTTCCGGTCAACTGGCACTTCAAGCCGGAGGAGATCAACTACGTGCTGACGGATTCCGGCACGCGCGTCCTGATCGGCCATGCCGACATGCTGCATCCGCTGCGCGGCGCGATCCCCGATGATGTCACCGTGCTCAGCGTGCCGACGCCGCCGGAAATCCTCGCCAACTACAAGATCAATCCCGATCATCTCGCGACACCCGACTTCGCGATCGATTTTGAATCCTGGCTGGCACAGTTCCCGCGCTATGACGGCCCTGTGGTGCCGCAGCCGCAGAACATGATCTACACTTCGGGGACGACAGGCCATCCGAAGGGGGTGCGCCGTTTCGCGCCGACGCCGGAACAGACCGCCAATGCGGAAGCGATGCGCGGAATGATCTATGGCCTGAAGCCGGGGGCGCGCGCGATCCTGCCGGGACCGCTCTACCATTCGGCGCCGAATTCCTTCGGGCTGCGTTCGGGCAGGCTCGGCGGCGCGCTGGTGCTGATGCCGCGCTTCGACGCGGAGGAATTTCTGCAGCTGATCGAGCGCGAGAAGATCGACACCATCTTCATGGTGCCGACGATGTTCATCCGCCTGATGAAGCTGCCCGAGGAGGTGCGCCGGAAGTACGACATGTCGTCGCTGCGCCACATCATCCATGCCGCGGCGCCCTGTCCGCCCGACGTCAAGCGCGCCATGATCGAATGGTGGGGGCCCGTGATCTATGAGTTCTACGGCTCGACCGAGTCGGGTGCGGTGACGTTCGCCAATTCCGAGGACGCGCTGAAGAAGCCCGGCACGGTCGGAAAGATCTCGCCCGGCGCCGAACTTCGCTTCATCGGCGACGACGGCAAGGAGGTGTCGCAGGGGCAGATCGGCGAGATCTATTCGCGGATCGCGGGCAATCCCGATTTCACCTATCACAACAAGTCCGAGAAGCGCGCCGAGATCGACCGGCAGGGATTCATCACCTCGGGCGACGTCGGCTATATCGACGCGGACGGCTACGTCTTCATCTGCGACCGCAAGCGCGACATGGTGATCTCGGGCGGCGTCAACATCTACCCGGCCGAGATCGAGGCCGTGTTGCATGCGGTGCCCGGCGTGCACGACTGCGCGGTGTTCGGCATTCCCGACGCCGAGTTTGGCGAGGCGCTGATGGCGGTGGTCGAGCCGCAGCCCGGCGTGACGCTCGACATCGCCTCCGTCCGCGCCCAGCTCAAGACCGCGCTGGCCGACTACAAGGTGCCCAAGCACATCGAGATCCAGACCAATTTGCCGCGGGAGGATTCCGGAAAAATCTTCAAGCGCCGGCTCCGCGATCCGTATTGGGAGCGGGCGGGGCGGAGGATTTAGGATCTAGGGCCGCAAACTCGCCGTCGTCCCTGCGAAAGCGGGGACCCATAACCACGAGTGGCAGTGTTGCGCATCGCTGTGGCCCCAGCCCGGCCAACCACAGCCGACTGTGGTTATGGGTCCCCGCTTTCGCAGGGACGACGGCCGAGTGTGCACCGCTTCCAAGTTCATCTTGCGCTGCGGCAAAAAAAGCGCACACTCCGGAGGAACCCGGCAGCCTCTGGAGTAGCCCGCCATGTCACCCCAGACCATGCCTTCCGACACCGATATCGGTGCCAGGAGTGCCGCAGAAGCCAGTCTCCTTGAGAAGGCGGCACAAGAGGAGGATGCCCGGCTCCGGAACGACATCCGGCTCCTGGGGCGCGTGCTGGGCGATACGGTGCGCGACCAGGAAGGGGCCGACGTGTTCGACCTGGTCGAGCGCATCCGCCAGACCTCGGTCCGGTTCCATCGCGACGAGGACAAGCTGGCGCGGCGGGAGCTGGAAGGCATCCTCGACGGCATGTCGATCGCCGAGACGCTGCAGATCGTCCGCGCCTTCAGCTATTTCTCCCACCTCGCCAACATCGCCGAGGACCAGAACAACATCCGCCAGATGCGCAGCCGCGGCCCCAGCGGGGCGCCACGACCGAGCACGCTGGAGCAGACGCTGGTGCATGCCCGCCAGGCCGGCATCAGCCCGGCCGACCTGCGCAGCTTCTTCAAGAGCGCGCTGGTCAGCCCGGTATTGACCGCGCATCCGACCGAGGTCCGCCGCAAGAGCACGATGGACCGCGAGATGGAGATCGCACACCTGCTCGACCGCCGCGAGCGGCTGCAAATGACGCCGGAGGAGAGCGAAGCCAGCGACGAGCAGCTGCGCCGCGCGGTCGTGACGTTGTGGCAAACCAACCTGCTGCGCCGGACCAAGCTCACCGTGCTCGACGAGGTCGCCAACGGCCTGTCGTTCTACGATTACACCTTCCTGCAGGAAGTCCCGCGCGTGCATTGCGCGCTGGAGGACCGCCTGAACAACGAGGGCGGCGAAGCGGGCGAACTCGCCTCGTTCCTCCGGATGGGAAGCTGGATCGGCGGCGACCGCGACGGCAATCCGTTCGTCACCGCCGAGGTGATGCGCGGCACGCTGCGGCTGCAGTCGAGCCGGGTGCTCAGCTTCTATCTCGAACAGCTGCATACGCTCGGCGCCGAGCTGTCGCTCGCGGCACATCTCGCCGATATCTCGGACGAATTGCGGATCCTTGCCGAGCGTTCGCCGGACACCTCGCCGCATCGGAGCGGCGAGCCGTATCGTCTGGCGGTATCGGGCATCTATGCGCGGCTCGCAGCCACCGCCATGCGGCTCGAGGTCGAGACCACGCGGCCGCCGGTCGGCAAGGCCGAACCCTATGCGAGTGTCCAGGAGTTCCAGGCCGATCTCGACGTGCTCAATCGCTCGCTGATCGCCAACAATTCCGGCGTGATCGCGCGCGGCCGGCTGCGGCAGTTGCGGCGGGCGGTGGATTGCTTCGGCTTCCATCTGGCGCGGCTCGACATCCGCCAGAACTCTGCAGTGCATGAACGCACCATCGCCGAGCTGCTCGATACCGCAAATCCCGGCATGTCCTATCTGGCGCTCGGCGAGGATGCGCGCGTCAGCCTGCTGCTCGGCGAATTGCGCAACGCGCGGCCGCTGGCGTCGCCCTTCGTCAAATATTCCGAGGAGACCCGGGGCGAGCTCGCCGTGTTCCGGGCCGCGGCCGAGGCCCACGCCAGGTTCGGTCCCGAAGTGATCCCCCAGTGCATCATCTCGATGTGCAAGGGCATGTCGGACATGCTTGAGGTCGCGGTGCTGCTGAAGGAGGTTGGGCTGGTCAATCCGTCCGGCCGCAGCGCCATCAACATCGTGCCGCTGTTCGAGACCATCGAGGACCTGCAGGCCTCGAGCGGTATCATGGACCGCATGCTGGTGCTGCACGACTATCGCAAGCTGGTCGACAGCCTCGGCAGCGTGCAGGAGGTGATGCTCGGCTATTCCGACAGCAACAAGGATGGCGGCTTCGTCACCTCGGGCTGGGAACTCTACAAGGCCGAGATCGGCCTCGTCGAGGTGTTCGAACGCCACGGCGTGCGGCTGCGCCTGTTCCACGGCCGCGGCGGCTCGGTCGGCCGCGGCGGCGGCCCGAGCTATGATGCGATCATCGCGCAGCCCGGCGGCGCGGTGAACGGTCAGATCCGCATCACCGAGCAGGGCGAGATCATCTCCTCGAAATATTCCAATGCCGAGGTCGGCCGCAGCAACCTGGAGATCCTGGCCGCAGCGACGCTGGAAACCAGCCTGCTGCAGCCGCGGCAGAGCGCGCCACGCCCCGAATATCTCAAGGCGATGGAGGAGATTTCCGCGCTCGCGTTCAAGGCCTATCGCGGTCTCGTCTACGAGACCGAAGGCTTTGCCGACTATTTCTGGGGCTCGACCGTCATCAACGAGATCGCGACCCTGAACATCGGCAGCCGTCCGGCCTCGCGCAAGAAGACCCGCGAGATCGAGGACTTGCGCGCGATTCCGTGGGTGTTCTCCTGGGCGCAATGCCGGCTGATGCTGCCGGGCTGGTATGGCTTCGGCAGCGCGGTCGAGACCTGGATTGCCGAGCACCCGGAGCAGGGCATGCCGTTCCTGCAGGAACTCTACAGGGAATGGCCGTTCTTCCGCACGCTGCTCTCCAACATGGACATGGTGCTGGCGAAGAGCTCGATCGCGATCGCCTCGCGCTATGCCGAGCTGGTGCCTGATGTCGCGTTGCGCGAGAAGATCTTTGGCCAGATCCGCCGCGAGTGGCATCTTGCGATCGAGACGCTGCTCGACATCATGGGCCACGACCGGCTGTTGCAGGGCAACCCGCTGCTGGAGCGCGGCATCCGCAACCGCTTCCCTTATCTCGATCCGCTCAACCACGTGCAGGTCGAGCTGCTGAAGGAGCACCGCGCGAAGGATCCCGATGAGCAGGTGCTGCGCGGGATTCAGATCACGATCAACGGGATCTCGGCGGGGTTGCGGAACAGCGGCTAGCCCCAGCGTCGTCCCGGCCTAGTGCGCGATTGCGCACGGGGGCCGGGACCCATAACCACGACTGGTCGTGTGACGAGAAGCTGGAGCCCCAGCTTTTCAAACAATCGGCGCTGGTGGTTATGGGTCCCTGCTTTCGCAGGGACGACAGCGCATTTGCGTCAGCAGTTATGCGCGCCTCTTGTCTCCACATACACCGCATACAATGACTGGCTTGCGGTCATGAACAGGCGGTTGCGCTTCTTGCCGCCGAAGGTGAGGTTGGCGCAGGTCTCCGGCAGCAGAATCTGGCCGATCCGCTGGCCGTCGGGTGCGAACACCTGCACGCCGTCATAGCCCGGTCCGACCCAGCCGGCGCCGACCCAGATGTTGCCATCGATGTCGACACGCATGCCGTCCGGGAAGCCTGACTTTCCGTCCAGCGTCATGTCGATCAGCGTGCGCGGGTTGGACAGCTTGTCGCCGTTGAGGTCGTACTGCCAGACGATGTTCTTGGCGTTCGGATAATGCGTGATGCCGGTGTCGCAGACATAGACCTTCTTGTAGTCGTGGCTGAAGGCGATGCCGTTCGGCTTGAACGGTTCGTCGGCAACCTTGGTGATCTGCCCGGTTACAGCATCGATGCGGTAGACGGCCTCTTTCTGGTAGGGCTGGTTCGAGCCGGTGTTGGCGCGCTGGCCCTCGTAGATCGAGATCGCGCCGTAGCCGGGATCGGTGAACCAGATCGACTTGTCGTTGGGATGCACGACCATGTCGTTCGGGCCGTTGAGCTGCTTGCCATTGGCCTGCTCGGCCAACGACGTGACGGTTCCATCGTGCTCGTAGCGCACCAGCCGCGTGCGCTCGGCCGTGATCTGGCGGCCCTCGAAATCGAAGGTCGAGCCGTTGGCCTCGTTCGACGGCTTGTGGAACTGCTCGGAGATATGGCCGTCATCGTCCAGATAGCGCAACTGCCGGTTGGCCGGGATATCGCTCCACACCAGATACTGGCCCTGCGCGTTCCAGGCTGGGCCTTCAGCCCAGAGGCAGCCGGTGTACAGCCGCTTGATCGCGGTGTTGCCGACCTTGGCCTTGAAGCGCTTGTCGTCGATCACGACGATGTCGGGATCGGGATAACGCTGCGGCTCCGCGTTGCGGCCGAAGTCGCGCGCTGCAGCATCGGATGCAGCCATCGCAGTTGCAGCAAGCGCGGTTGCGCCGCGCAAGATGGTTCGACGGTCGAACGACTTCGCGCCGTCGCTCTCGTGTTGCTCTGTGTTGTTTGGATTTGTCACGAAAGTCCTCCCAGGCTTTTTGTTATCGGGAGGACGATCATGCGCCTGCAATTCGGGCACAATGCGGGCGCGCTATGAAGAAACAACCAAAGAGTGTGCTGCCCCGGCCTCGTGCGCGATTGCGCGCGGCGTTCGCCGAGGCGACTTTTTCATAAAACTGTCAGATCGGATCCCAAATTCAGATCGGATCCCAGGTGAAGACGTCGGCCGAGCGGTCGAGCTTGGCGAACGATCCCTTCAGCGCCGGCATGCCGTGTTCGGCAATGGTCTCGGGCGTCCAGCCTTCGCCGCGATGAACCGAGCGCACCGGACGATGCTGGCCGAACAGGAAGATCTCGTTCATGCGCACGCCGAAGATCTGCCCGGTGACATCCTTGGCGGCGTCCGAGAGCAGATAGGCGCAGACCGGCGCGATCTTCTCCGGGCCCATCTGCTTGATCTTCTCGACGCGCGCCTTCTCGGCGTCGGTCTCGGTCGGGATGGTGCCGATCATGCGGGTCCAGGCGAACGGCGACACGCAGTTCGAGCGCACGTTGAAGCGGCCCATGTCGAGCGCGATCGATTTCGACAGGCCGACGATGCCGAGCTTGGCCGCGGCGTAGTTGGCCTGGCCGTAATTGCCGATCAGGCCGGAGGTCGAGGTGAAGTGCACGAACGAGCCTGACTCCTGCTCGCGGTAGATGCGCGCCGCGGCGTGGCTGACATAGAACGAGCCCATCAGATGCACCTTGATGACGGCCTCGAAGGCTTCCACGCTCATCTTGTGGAAGATCATGTCGCGCAGGATGCCGGCATTGTTGACGACGCCGTCGAGCCGGCCGAAATGATCGGTCGCGGTCTTCACGATCTTGCTGGCCGGGATCGCTTCCGCCACCGACTCGAAATTGGCGACGGCGGTACCGCCGCGCTTCTTGATCTCCTCGACGACTTCCTCGGCGGGCGCCGCGCTCGAGCCGCCACCGTCGGCGGCGCCGCCGGGATCGTTGACCACGACCTTGGCGCCTTCCGCCGCGCAGAGCAGCGCAATCTCGCGGCCGATGCCGCGGCCCGCGCCGGTGACGATGATGACTTTATCCTGCAGTGATTTTGCCATGTGGGTTCTCCTTGGTTCTGTGTGTCCGCAGGCCGATGCAGAACCCACTCGTCATGCGCGGGCTTGGCCCGCGCATCCATCCTTCCTCAGAAGGAGATGGATTGCCGGGTCAAGCCCGGCAATGACAGATTGGGCGCTGCGCTCGCGCGGGCCATTGCTATCGTTCGTTCGTAAAGATGATCGTGCCTGACGCGGCGAACATGCCGCCGACGCCGTGGCAGACCGAGATCTTCGCGTTCGGCACCTGCGCCGGCGCGATGCCGCGCATCTGCCGCACGCTCTCCTGCAGTGCGTACATGCCGTACATCCCGGAGTGCATGTAGCTCAGCCCGCCACCGTTTGTGTTGAGCGGCAGCTTGCCGCCGGGGCGGGTGTTGCCGTCGGCGATGAACTTGCCGGTTTCCTCATGCGGCATGAAGCCGAGGTCGCCGAGGCCGTAGAGCGGCAAATGCGCGAAGGCGTCGTAGATCATCAGGTGGTCGACGTCCTTGTGGGCGATGCCGGCTTCCTTGAAGGCGAGCGGGCCCGCCACCTTGAAGGCGCGCGATGAGTCAAATGTCTTCATCTGGCTGACCATCGGCGTTTCCACGCTCTCGCCGGTGCCGAGGATGTAGACCGGCTTTTGCGGGAAATCCCTGGCGCGATCGGCCGAGGTGAGGATCAGCGCGCCGCCGCCGTCAGTGACGAGGCAGCATTGCAAGAGCCGGAACGGATAGGCGATCATCCGCGAGTTCAAGACGTCGGCGACCGTGATCGGGTCCTTCATGGTTGCGCGCGGGTTCTTCGCCGCCCATTCGCGCTGCACGACGGCGACCATCGCGAGCTGCTCATGCGTGATGCCGTGCGTCTTCATGAAGCGCAGCACCGGAATCGGGAACATGCTCGGCGGCCCGTAGACGCCGAACGGCGACTCGAACTGGCCGTTGAGGCTGTCGGGTGCGGTGAAGCGCGGCTGCTTGCCGATCATCGACTTGCCGCTCTCGGCATGGGTGATCAGCACGGTCTTGCAGAGGCCGGCCTCGATCGCCGCAGCTGCGTGGCGGACATGCAGCATGAAGGAGCAGCCGCCGACTGAGGTGCCATCGACCCAGGTCGGCGTGATGCCGAGATAGTGCGCCATCTGCTGCGGGGTTTCGACCGCGGTGGCGAAGCCGTCGATGTCGGACAGTTTCAGGCCGGCATCCGCGATCGCGTTCAGCGCCGCGTCCGCGTGCAGCTGGATCTGCGACATGTTCGGGATGACGCCGAGTTCGGTGGTTTCGGCCGCACCGACGACGGCAACCTGGTTCCTGCGCATCACATTACCCCTTTGCCGGGCGGAACAGGGGAAGGGTGATCTTGTCGTCGAGTGCCTCGAAGGCGACCTCGAGCGGCATGTCGAGCTCGAGCGCTTCCGGCGTCTGCGGACAATCGATGATGTTGCTCATCATGCGCGGACCTTCGTCGAGCTCGACGATGGCGATCGCATAAGGCGGCGTGAACCCGGGCGCGGCGGGACGATGGTTGATGACGTAGCTGTAGAGCTTGCCCTTACCGGTGGCCTTGAAGACGGAGACCTTGCGCGAGGCGCAGGAGGGGCAGAACGGTCGCGGCGGAAAGTAGACATTGGCGCAGGCGTCACAGCGCTGCAGGCGCAGTTCGCCGGCCTTGGTGCCATCCCAGAAATGCTGGGTCTCAGGCGTCGGTTTTGGTTTCGCGCGCGCGGGCTCGGCCATGTCTGATGTCTCCTCCCGAAATCGTTACAGTCTTGATGCGCCATTGGACCAACGGCCGTCAACGGTCCATCCGCGCCCCGCGCAGCGGCCTGTGTCCCGCGCATGCCGCATATTCCGCCCCTCGCACAATTGCTAAGGCCGCGATGCTTGTGTCGCCCCGGTCCGGCGCGTAGAAGGGCCGCGGTCCAAGATACGTCGAAGACCGGTCCACGAGACGTCCAAGATACCCGGGAGGAAGAATATCATGCTGAGGATCATCGGTGCGGCACTCGCTGCCAGCCTCGCATTTGCCACGCAGGCGATGGCCGCCGACGCACCGTCGGAGATCAAGATCGGCACGCTCTACGCTTCCTCGGGGCGCTATGCCTCGATCTCGATGCCGGTCTACAGCTCGCTCAAATTGTGGGTCGAGCAGAAGAACGCCGAGGGTGGCGTCTTCGTGAAGGCGTTCGACAAGAAGATCCCGATCAAGCTCGTCTCCTATGACGACCAGAGCAACACCGCGACCGCCTCGACGCTTTATAACCAGCTCGTCACCCAGGATAAGGTCGACCTGCTGGTCGCCGATTCCGGATCGGTGCTGACGGCGCCGGCGGTTGCGATCGCGCGCGACCACAAGATGTTCCTGTTCGACCAGACCGGCACCGGCGCGAGCTTCTTCTCCAAGGACAATCCCTACATCGCGCTGATGGCCGATCCGGTGTCGACGGTCTGGCCGAAGCCGGTGGCTGACTTCATCAGTCATGACGGCCCTGGCCTCGGCATCAAGAAGATCGCCATCCTCTACGCGACCAACGAGTTCACGGGCACCCAGGCCAACGCGTTCCGCAAGTTCGTCAAGGAGTCCGGCGCGCCGATCGAGATCGTCTACGACCAGGGCGTTCCGACCGAGACCACCAATTACAACGTCATCATCAACAATATCAGCAACACCAATCCCGATGCGGTGATCCATTTCGGCTATGCGCCGAACGACATCGCCTTCCTGCGCAACGTCCAGGACGTCGGCACCAAGTTCAAGATGCTGTTCGCGATCTATGCCGGTCTCGAGACCGAGCTGCTGGAGAAGAACGTGGGCGCCAAGGGCCTCGAGCACGTCTGGACCTATGTGCCGCCGTCCGAGCTCGACTATCCCGTCAATTTCGGGATGACCATGAAGGACTTCCGCGCCGCCTGGCTGAAGAAGTACAACGACGGCAAGATGGAGTTCGGCTTCAACGCGGTGGCGGGCTACACCACCGCGCTGGTGATCGAGAAGACGCTGTCGGTTGCGACCAGTCTCGACCAGATGGAGCTGCGCCGCGCGGTGTTCTCGCTCAGCGGCCAGCTCAAGACGCTGGACGGCACCTTCGCGCTGGATGAGACCGGCGGCCAGATCGGCGAATTGACGCCGCTCGGCCAGCTCACGGTCGACGAGCACGATCACATCAAGTTCGTCTCGATCTATCCGCATGAGACCGCCACCGGCAAGCCGATCTATCCGGCGCCGTGATGCAGGTGAGTGCGGCAGGCGTAACCTTCGGCGGCGAGCGGTAGCATGACCTATGCGCTCGTTGCCGGCGTGCTATTCGGGCTGTATTTCAGCCTGGTCGGCATCGGTCTCAATCTCGTGTTCGGCGTCATGCGCATCGTCAATCTTGCGCATGGCGACATTCTGATGCTCGGCGCCTTCATCGCGCTCGGCGTGGTCGGCATTGCCGGCATCGACCCGCTGTTCGCGGTGCCGCTGGCCTTCATGGTCTTCGTGCTCGCGGGCGTGCTGCTTTACTGGGTGCTGGTGCCGCGGCTGCAGGGCTCGGCCAACCCGGAAATGCTGTCGATCATCCTGTTCTTCGGCCTGTCGCAGGTGATCGAAGCCGTCACCACGATCTTCGCCGGCACCAGCGAGCGCTCGATCCAGAGCCGGCTGCTTGGCACCGTGTTCACGACGATCAAGGTCAAGTGGTTCGGCGGCAAGGCCGGCGGGGCAGGGCCGATCCAGATCTTCGGCCAGGGATTTCCCGCGCCCTGGGTGATCGCGGCCTGCACCAGCCTTGTCGCGATCGCGCTGGTCTATCTCTATCTCTACCACACGCGGCTCGGCACCTTGACGCGCGCGGTAATGTCACGCCGTGACGAGGCCTTGGCGACCGGCATCGACGTCGATCGTGTCTCGGCGGCAGCGTTCGGCATCGGGCTCGGCATCGCGGCGGTGGCCGGTGTGTTCGCGCCCTTCATGTTCGGCTCGGTGACGCCGGCGTTCGGCGCCGATGCCACGGTGACGTCGTTTGCGATCGTCGTGCTCGGCTCGCTCGGCAACCCGCTGGGCACCGCGCTCGGCGGCGTCGTCTACGGCCTCTGCTACATGCTGGTGCAGACCTATCTCAGTTCCTGGGCCGACCTCTTGCCCTATGTGTTGTTGATCGTGATCCTGTTGCTGCGCCCGAGCGGTCTGCTCGGAAGGCGGGTGCGCGTTGCATAACGCCTCGAAGCACCTGCTGTTCATCCTGGCGCCGCTGGTGGTGGTGTTCGCACTGTTGCCCGGCGTCTATCAAAACCATCTGCTGCTGTTCAACTTCGTGATCTTCCTGATCCTCGCGCAGGGCGTGAACATCATCTATGGATTCACCGGCTATCTGCCGTTCGGCTATGTCGGCTTCTTCGGGGCCGGCGCCTATGGCTTTGCCATCATGGTGATGCATCTGCAGACGCCGGCGCCATTGGCCGTGCTGGTCGGCGGCGTCGTCGCGGTTGCGCTCGGCCTGTTGCTGACGCCGCTGCTACGGCTGTCGGGCGCGTATTTTGCGATCGCCAACCTCGCGGCCTCGCTTGCGGTGCTGCACTTCGTCGCCAACCCGGCGCTGGAGGGGATCACCAAGGGCCCGTACGGCGTGTCGCTAACCGGCACGTTCAACCCGACCCATGCCTATTATGCAGCCGTCGTCGTCATGGCGCTGACGGTCGGCGCGGTGATCTATCTCAAGAACTCGCCATTCGGCCTGGCGCTGCAGGCCGTGCGCGAGGATGCGGTGTCGGCCTCGATGGCCGGCGTCAACATCATCAAGATGCGGGTGATTGCCTGGCTCGCCTCGGCGCTGGTTGCAGGTCTCGCCGGCGGCATCTACGCCTGGTACGTCTCGGTGTTCTATCCGGACAACGTGTTCTCCGGCGAGTTCAGCATCTTCGCGATCGTGTTCGCGCTGTTCGGCGGGGTCGCCACCATCACCGGACCGATCGTCGGCGTGCTGATCCTCTACGGCATCTACAATCTGATCGGCTTCACCACGCCGCAATATTTCCAGCTGATCTACGGCCTCCTGATCATGGGACTGGTGCTGTTCCTGCCCGCAGGGCTGGTGTCGCTGGCAACGCGCAGGGGGTGGCATGTCCCCTGAGCAAAACTCCATCCTCAAGGTCTCCAAGCTGGTCAAGCGCTTCGGCGGCTTCCACGCGCTCGATGGCCTGAGCTTTCATGTGGTGCCCGGCGAGATCCTCGGCCTGGTCGGTCCGAACGGCTCCGGCAAGACCACGGCGATCAACGTGATCTCCGGCCTCTATGCGCCCGATGGCGGCGAGGTCGTGTTCGACGGCGCGTCCTCCGGCGGCGTCGCCTCGCACAAGCTCGTTCACCGCGGCATCAACCGCACCTTCCAGGTGCCAAAGCCGTTCCTGTCGCTCACGGTGCGCGAGAACATCCAGGTGGCACTGGCCTATGGCGGCGCGACCGGCACGCCGCCGTCGATCGCCGAGCTGCTCGAGGATTTTAGACTGAAGGAGGTCGCCGACCGTCCTGCGGCCGATCTCAACAGCGCGCAGCAGAAGATGCTCGATCTCACCCGCGCGCTCGCCACGCGCCCGCGGCTCCTGCTGCTCGACGAACTCGCGGCCGGCCTCAACCCGGCGGAGCTCGACTGGATCGCCGGCCGCATCAAGGCCTTGGCCGCGACCGGCATTGCGATCATCGTGGTCGAGCATCTGATGGGCTTCATCGAGCAGATCACCGACCGCGTCATCGTGCTCAATGCGGGCAAGGAGATCTTCGAAGGTACGCTCGCGACCGCGGTGCGCGAGCCGCAGGTGATCGAGGTGTTCCTGGGAGGCGAGCATGCTCACTGATGCAACGTCGCTTCTGGACGCCAAGGGCGTCGATGCCGGCTACGGCACCATGCAGGTGTTGTGGGGCGTCGATCTCGACGTCCGCCCCGGCGAGACCGTGCTGCTGCTCGGCGCCAACGGCGCCGGCAAGACCACCTTCCTGAAGTCGCTGGTCGGCCTGATCGAAGCCCGCAGCGGCCACATCAAGCTCGGCGGCGAGGACATCACCAGGATGCGATCGTCCGACCGCATGAAGCGCGGCATGACCTATATGTCGGAGCTCGCGGTGTTTCCCGATCTGTCGATCGAGGAGAACATCCGCGTCGGCGCGCAGGCGCTCGGCCATGTCAATCCGGGCGCGCGGGTCGACGAACTGTACGGCCTGTTTCCGGTGCTGCGCGACAAGCGCCGCGACCCGGCCTCCAGCCTGTCCGGCGGTCAACGCAAGATGCTGGGCATCGCCAAGGCGCTGTCGGCCGAGCCGAAGCTGCTGGTTATGGACGAGCCTTCGGCCGGGCTGTCGCCGCTGTTCGTCAAGGAGGTGCTTCGCGCCTTGTCGAGCCTGCAGGGCCGCGGACTGGCGCTCTTGATCGCCGAGCAAAATATCGGTTTCCTTGAGATTGCCACCCGCGTATTCGTGCTGGAAGGCGGGCGGATCCGCTTCTCCGGCACAGTTGCCGAGATGAGCGGCAATGAAGAGCTGCACCGGGCCTATTTCGGGTTGAAGTGATGCCGGCGCACCGGTCTGGAAATCGGCGCCGGTTCGCGCGACAATCAGCTGCAAGACCTTCTGAATTGCAAGCCAGCAAGCCGTGAAGTGCAAGCCGTAAAGTGAAAGCCATGCCGAAAAATCCGACACTCGCCTCCCTTGCCGCCGACCTCGCCAGCGGCGCGACCTCCGCCCGCAAGCTAGTCGAGCAATGCATTGGCAGGATCGCCGATCCGTCGGGCGAGGGCCAGCGCGCCTTCATCCATGTCGACCGCGACGCCGCGCTGGAAGCCGCCGACGCCATGGACCGGCTGCGCAAGGCCAATGCGGCGCCGTCACCCTTTGCCGGCATCCCGGTCTCGATCAAGGACCTGTTCGACATCAAGGGGCAGGTGACGCGCGCAGGCTCCCGGGCGCTGGATGATTCCGCGCCGGCGGATGCCGATGCGCCTGCCGTGGCACGGCTCAAGCGCGCCGGCTTCGTCGTGATCGGCCGCACCAACATGACCGAATTCGCCTATTCCGGCATCGGCATCAATCCGCATTACGGTACGCCGAAGAGCGCCTGGAACCGGAGCGTCGGCCATGTGCCCGGCGGCTCGTCCTCGGGCGCGGCGGTCTCGATCGCCGACGGCATGGCATTCGGCGCGCTCGGCACCGACACCGGCGGCTCCTGCCGGATCCCGGCCGCCTTCAACGGCATCGTCGGTTACAAGCCGACGCAGCGCCGGATTCCGCTCGATGGCGGCGTGCCGCTGTCGTTCACTCTCGACAGCTACGGCCCGCTGGCGAATTCAGTCGCCTGCTGTGCCGCGCTCGACGCGGTGCTGGCCGACGAGCCGGTGACGCCGATCGTCCCGCGCCCGGTCAAGGGCATGCGGCTCGCGGTGCCGACCACAGTCGTGCTCGACGACCTCGACGATGCCGTTGCAAAGACCTTCGAGCGCGCGCTGGCGACGTTGTCACGCGCCGGCGCGTTGATCGAACGGATCGAGGTGCCCGAGCTGCTCGATGTCGGCGTGATGAACACCAAGGGCGGGTTTTCCGCGGCCGAGAGCTATGCCTGGCACCGCTTCCTGCTGGCCAGCAAGGGCGACATCTACGATCCCCGCGTCGCGGTACGGATCCAGCGCGGCGAGGGATTTCTTGCCGCCGACTATATCGACATCATCAACGCGCGGCGGTCGTTCATCGCCCGGACCGAGGCGCGCATCGCGCCCTATGACGCGATGGTGCTGCCGACCACGGCCAACCTGCCGCCGACCATCGCCAGCCTCGCCGACGACAAGGCGTTCGCCACGGAGAATTTGCGCGCGCTGCGCAACCCCTCGCTGATCAACGTGCTCGATGGCTGCGCCATCTCGCTGCCCGCCCATCGCGACGGCGAGGCGCCGGTCGGCCTGATGCTCGCCGCCGCGGGCGGTTCGGATCGCCGCATCTTCGAGCTTGCCGCCGGAATGGAGACCGTCATCCGTGTTTGATCTCACCTTCAATGTCGACGACAAGGGCGTCGCGACGCCGCTCACGCTCGAAATCAAACAGGCCGTGATCGCCGGCTGGACCGGCCGCGATCCGGTGGCGCGCGACAAGCATATCGCCGAGCTCGAGGCGCTCGGCATCGCGCGGCCCGCGACGACGCCGATCTATTACCGCTGCTCGGCGCGCCGGCTGACCTTCGCCGACACGATCGAGGTCTGCGGCGAGGATTCGAGCGGCGAGGTCGAGTTCGTGCTGATCGGCTGGCAGGGCCGCACCTTCGTCGGCTGCGGCTCCGACCATACCGACCGCAAGGTCGAGAGCTACAGCGTCACGGTGTCGAAGCAGATGTGCGACAAGCCTGTCGCGGCCGAACTGTGGGAGCTCGAGGACGTCATCGATCATTGGGACCAGCTGATCCTGCGGTCCTGGGCCGTGATCGGCGGCCAGCGCGTGCTCTACCAGGAAGGCACGCTCGATCACATGCTGCCGGTAAAGGACCTGATCGCGCGCGGCTTCGACCAGGGCGCGCTGCCCGACGGCTGCGCCATGTTCGGCGGCACCTTCGCGGCCAAGGGCGGCATCCGCCCCGCCAGCCGCTTCGAGTTCGAGCTGCAAGACCCCGTGCTGAAGCGCAAGATTAGCCACGGCTACGACGTGGTGACGCTGCCGGTCAGGGGCTGATTTCCTTCCGCGCGTGATCCTGTTGAGATCTGGGTGGTACTTTCTCCGCGCGTCGTCCCTGCGAAAGCAGGGACCCATAACCACAGGCCGAGGTGGTTGGCACGCTGTGGCCCCAGCTTTCCAAAGCAACAGATGACGGTGGTTATGGGTCCCTGCTTTGGCAGGGACGACAGCGGAATTGGGGCGCTGTCCTGGACATTCCATCGGAAATCGGGTGGCGCCAGCTGCGCTCAAGGGCCAGATTCGCCGCATGACAGCAACAGCCAGAACCATCACCCGCCCGACCACCAGCATTCCCGCCCGCGTTGACGCGCTCGACTGGGACCGGATCACGACCGACCTCGACGGACAGGGCTGCGCCGTCCTTGGCGGCCTGCTGACGCCAGAGGAATGCGATGCTGTCGCCGCGCTCTATCCCGACGACAGCCGGTTCCGCAGCCGGGTCGTGATGGGCCGCCACGGCTTCGGCCGCGGCGAGTACAAGTATTTCTCCTATCCGCTGCCGGACCTGATCGCGGAACTGCGGCCGGCGCTGTATGCGCGGCTGACCGCGACCGCCAATCGCTGGAACGAGACGATGGGGATCGAAATCAGCTATCCTCCGTCGCATGGGGCCTTCCTGAAGCGCTGCCATGATGCCGGGCAGACGCGGCCGACGCCGCTGCTGCTGCAATATGGCGAGAGCGATTACAATTGCCTGCACCAGGATCTCTATGGCGAGCACGTATTCCCGATCCAGGTCGCGATCCTGCTGTCGCAGCCGGGGCGCGATTTCACCGGCGGCGAGTTCGTGCTGACTGAGCAGCGGCCGCGGATGCAGTCGCGGCCCGAGGTGGTGCCGCTGACCAAGGGCGATGCGGTGGCCTTTGCCGTGCATCATCGTCCGGTGCAGGGGACGCGCGGTCCTTATCGTGTCAATCTGCGCCACGGCGTCAGCCGGATCAGGTCCGGCCATCGCCACACCGTTGGTGTGATCTTCCACGACGCAGAGTGAGTGTGCAGAGGCGTGGCTGCTGATCTGTTCGAGACCATTGGCGATGCGCGGCCGCCGCGCGAAGTTATCGCGGACGGCGCGGTGCTGTTGCGCGGCTTTGTCCGGCCGTTCGAGGCCGAGCTGATCCCGGCCTTGCGTGTGATCGTCAAGCAGGCGCCGTTCCGGCATCTGATCACGCCGGGCGGCCACCGGATGTCGGTCGCGATGACCAATTGCGGCAGCGTCGGCTGGGTCTCCGATCCCAATGGCTATCGCTATGATCCGATCGATCCGGACTCCGGACAGCCCTGGCCTGAAATGCCGGAGGTGTTGCGCGGGCTCGCCGCCGAGGCCGCGGCTGCGGCTGGCTTCAACGGCTTCGCGCCGGAGGCCTGCCTGATCAACCGCTATGTGCCCGGTGCAAAACTGTCGCTGCACCAGGACAAGGACGAGCTCGACTACGGCGCACCGATCGTCTCGATCTCGCTCGGGCTGCCGGCGGTCTTCCTGTTCGGCGGGCTGAAGCGCAGCGATACGCCGCGCCGCTATCGGCTCGAACATGGCGACGTTGCGGTGTGGGGCGGGCCGTCACGGCTATTTTATCACGGCGTCGCGGCGCTCGCTGATGGCGAGCACAGCGTGCTCGGCCGGCAGCGCATCAATTTGACCTTCCGCAAGGTGCGTTGACGCCCCCCTCCCGCAAATGGGGGAGCTGGTCTAAACTCGGGCCATGACCACCAAGGCCGACCGCGCGGTCAACCGCACCGGCGTCTATCTCGCCGTGCTGCAGCTCGTGTTCACGCTGGGCTGGACCACCTACCTGATCTATCTGCCGAAGCTGTGCGCCGATGTCGGCATCGCGCCGTCGACCGTCATCCTGATCCTGATGATGGACCAGGGCATCTTCACGGTCACCGACACCGCGATGGGCATGGCCGCCGACAGGATTGCGAGCCTCGTCGGCCGGCTCGGCGTGTTCGTCGGCGTTCTCGCCGCGATCTCCTGCGCCGCCTTCGTCGCGCTGCCCTATGTGGCCGGCACCGGGCCGGGCGCGAAATTGTGGCTCATCGTGCTGATCGTAATCTGGTCGGTCACATCGTCGGCCTTGCGCGCGCCGCCACTGACGCTGCTCGGCAAGTATCGCGCGCAACCCTCCGTCCCGTTCCTCGCCGCGCTGGCGATGCTGGGCTACGGCATCGCGGGTGCGGTCTCGCCCTATCTCGGCGTTGTGCTGCGCGATCATGATGCGCGGCTGCCGTTCGTGCTGTCCGGCGCCGTGCTGCTGCTGACCGCGCTCGCGTTCTCAGGGATTGAGCGCCGCGTCGCCGAGGAGGTTCAGCCGGAGCGGCTCGCGCCACCGGCCAAGCGGCTCGGGGCGGTGCCGATGTTCCTGATCGGATCGATGGTGCTGCTCTCGCTCGGCTATCAGCTGCATTTCAACATCAACAGCGCGCCGTTCTATTTGCGCTTTGCCAAGTCAGACGACCTGCAGTGGCTGATGCCGGTGTTCTGGATCGGCTTCAACATCGCGATGTTTCCGGCGAGCATCGTCGTCAAGCATCGCGGCGGCCTGATCGTGATGGGCGCGGCGGGACTGCTCGGCGCATTCGCTGTCATCGCCGCGGAGATCGCCGGCAGTCTCAATGTCCTGATCGTGGCGCAGTTCATGGCGGGAGCGGCCTGGGGCTGCATGCTGATGAGCGCGGTGTCCGCGGCGCTTGCGATCGGCGAGGCCGGCGCGGAAGGCAAGGTGACGGGACTGGTGTTCTCGGCGCTGGCGCTTGCTACCTTTGCGCGGATGGCGGCGGTCGCCGGCGGCTTGCAGAAGATGCCGGACTATGCGCCGCTGGTGCATTGGGCGCCGGTCGCCTGCTGGTCAGTCGCCGGCGCCGGCCTGCTCGTGATCGCCGCGTCGCGATTGCAGCGCGGCGTGAAGAGCGCTTAGTTGTTCCTCGCCGGATGGATGAACGCCCAGGGCGAGACTTCCGAATCCGTCGGCACTTCAACCGAGATCACGTAGGGGCCGCCGTCGGCCAGCGCCTTCTCCAGCACGGGGCGGAAGTGATCGGGCGAGGTGACGCGCGCGGCGCCGACGCCGAAGGACTCCGCAAGCTTGACGAAATCGGGGTTGACCAGGTCGGAGGCAACGACACGACCGTCGAAGCGCTCGCGCTGGTCGCGGCGGACATTGCCATAGGCGTTGTTGTTGAACACCAGCGTCACCACGCCGATCTTGAACTGCACGGCGGTGGCGAGCTCCTGCACGCCGAACATGAAGCCGCCGTCGCCGGTGATCGCGACGACAGGCTTGTTGGGGTTGGCGACCTTGGCGCCGAGCGCGGTCGGGAAGCCCGAGCCAAGCGTGCCCTGATAGCCCGAGGTGACGAAGGTGCGCGGTTCGTAGATCGGAAAGCCGTACCAGGAGGCAAAGCCGACTTGCGATAGCTCGTCGGTGACGATGGCGTTTGCCGGCAACACCTCGCGCAGGATCTTCAGGTAGGCCATCTGCGGCTGGATGCGCTGGATCTCCTGCTCGGCGGCCGCGGTCGCCTCGCGGATCGCGGCGCGGCGGCCCGAGGTCTTGCTGTAGCCGGCCTTGCGCACGGCGGCGATGAGATCGGCGGTCGCGGCTCTGGCGTCCGCGATCACGCCGGCGTCGGCCGGCCAGCGGCGCAGCTCGACCGGATCGATGTCGATGCGCACGCATTTCAGGCCGGCCGGCTGATAAGGCCAGCGCGACATCGTCGGCAGCTCCATGCGGGTGCCGATGCCGATCATCAGGTCGGTCTTCGGCCACAGCTTGTAGGCCGCGGCCATGGTGAGCCCGAGCTCGTGCGCGTTGGAGACGATGCCGCGGCCGCTGCGGAATGCGACCACCGGCGCGTCGATCATCTCGGCCAGCTCGAGGATCTCCTCGCGGGCCTCGATGGCGCCGCTGCCGACGAAGATCATCGGCGCTTTGCTGCCGGCGATCAGATCGGCGGCCGCCTTGATGCGGTCCGGATCGGGTTGCGGCGCCGGCAACGGATCGAACGGATTGACGGGGGCGACCTGGGTGCGCTGAGTGAAGACATCCCACGGCATCTCCAGCGACGCCGGGCCGCGCCGGCCCGACAGCATCTCCTGGAATGCGCGCGACACCATCGCGGGCGCGTTGTCAGGATATTCGATCCGGTCGGCCCATTTCACGAAGGTGCGCAGCGTCGCGAGCTGGTCCGGCATCTCGTGCAGATGGCCGCGGCCCTTGCCGAGAAATTGCGTCGGCACCTGGCCGGTCAGGCACAGCACCGGCTCGTTGCAGCCGAATGCGGTGAGCAGCGCCGCCGAAGCGTTGAGCACGCCAGGACCGGGCACGACGCTGAACACGCCGGGCTTGCCAGAGGAGCGGGCATAGCCGAACGCCATGTAGCCGCAGGCCTGTTCATGCCGGGCGCCGATCACCTTGAGCTGCGCCTGGTGGAAGGCATCGAACAGGCCGTAGATCTGCGCGCCGGGCAGGCCGAATACGGTGTCGACGCCGTGGGCGACGAGGCCGTTGACGATCGCTTCGCCGCCGGATGTTGAGGTCATGGCACTGTCCACTTGCTTGTGAGGTTAGGTGGCTTCGTCGACGACGCCGTTGCGCAGGATGCCGACGCCTTCGGCCTCGACCTCGACGACATCACCGGGCTTCAGATAGCGCGGCGGATCGAACCGCGCACCTGCGCCGGTCGGGGTGCCCGTGACGATGATGTCGCCGGGAACCAGCGTCGTGAAGGTCGAGATGTAGTTGATGAGGTAGCGGAAGCCGAAGATCAAGCGCGAGGTGCGGTCGTCCTGCCTGACTT
Organism: Bradyrhizobium sp. B124; assembly: GCF_038967635.1. Classification (NCBI taxonomy): domain Bacteria; kingdom Pseudomonadati; phylum Pseudomonadota; class Alphaproteobacteria; order Hyphomicrobiales; family Nitrobacteraceae; genus Bradyrhizobium; species Bradyrhizobium sp. B124. The sequence goes on from NZ_CP152413.1 coordinate 8,670,934, forward strand.
CGCCGTTGACCCGCGTGGTCAGCCGGATATCGGCGATCTGCGCTTCACCGGTGTAAGGCACGATCCACGGGCCGAGACTGCCGGTGGAATCGAAGTTCTTGCCCTGGGTGACGTTGAATTTGGCGTGGCGCACCCAGTCGCGGATGGTGCCTTCGTTGCAGAGCGTGATCGCGGCGATGTGATCGAGCGCGGCGCTCTCGGCAATGTGCCGGCCGGCCTTGCCGATCACCAGCACCAGCTCGCCCTCATAGTCGAGCTGCGGCGAGACGCGCGGCCGCACCACCGGCGTGTTGTGGCCGACGAAGGAGCGCGGCACCCGCAGGAACATGCTGGGATATTTCGGCGCGTCCGAGCCGTCCTTATACTCGGCATTGCGGTCCGGATAGTTGACGCCGATGCAGATGATCTTGTCCGGCGCCGGGATCGGCGGCTGCCAGGCAACTGCGTCCAGCGCGTGGTCGGGCGCGCGCTTGGCGGCGTCCTCCACGAGCCTGGTCAGTGCGCCGGCGGCGATCGCCTCACGCAGCGTCGGATAATCCCCGGCGAAGCGCGACGAGAGGTCGACGATGCCGGTGTCGGTGACCGCGCCATACTGCGTGGCGCCGTTGACGGAATAGGTGGCGAGGCGAGGGGCTGACATTAGCAATCCATTTCTTGATGTCGTCCCGGCGAAGGCCGGGACCCATACGCCGCGGCCATCGGAATGGGTACGCGGCTAGAGATTCTTTCGGCAACCCTATTCGGTGGTTATGGGTCCCGGCTCCGTGCGCAATCGCGCACTCGGCCGGGACGACGTGGAGGGTGTTCGTTGTACTCGCGCTTAATCCGCAACCAGCACGTCGGCGACGAAGCGGGGCTCGCGCACCGCCTGGCCGGCGAAGGTCGAGCCTTCCTCGAACCAGGAGCGCGGCGCCGGTGCGCCCCACAGCGTCTGGCGGCGCGGATCGCGCAGCGACCAGCGCAGCGGCTCATGGTCGTGATCGCCGGTGAAATAGTCGCTGGTGTAGAGCTCAATGCGGTGGCCGTCGGGATCGCGGATGTAGAGGAAGAAGGCGTTCGAGATGCCGTGCCGGCCCGGGCCACGTTCGATGTTCGCGAGGAAGCCGGAGGAGGCCATCACGTCGCAGAGATGCACGATGTTCATCGCGGTCGGCACCCAATAGGCGATGTGGTGCAGGCGCGGGCCACGGCCGTTGGTGATGGCGAAGTCATGGACATTGCCCTTGCGGTGCATCCAGGCGGCCGCGATGCGGCCGTTAGCGCCGTCCTCCTCGGCATATTCGGTGAGGCGGAAGCCGAGCCGGGCGTAGAAGTCGACAGTGTTCTGCACCTCGGCGGCGAACACGTTGAAATGGTCGAGCCGCTGCGGATGGCAGCCCTTGTAGAGATCGTAACGCCGCAAGAGATGCGGGCGCTTCTCCATCGTGGCGTAGAGCTCAATCTGGAAGCCGAACGGATCGGTGAATTGCAGCGTGCGGCCCTGGAACGGCTGGTCGACGAAGGCATAGGCAATGCCGTTCTCGGAGAAGAACGACGCCGCCTTGTCGAGATCGCCGTCGTTGCCGACCTTGAAGCCGAGGCGGTTGCAGGCGGCCTTCGCTGCTTTGCGCAGCACCACCGAGTGATGCTGGTGCTCCTCGCTGGCACGCAGATACACCGAATTGTCGTCGCGGTCCTCGATATGGAGGCCGACGGTCTTCTCGTAGAAGGTGGCGCTCTTCTCCAAATCCGTGACGTCGAGCACGGCATGGCTGCAGCGGATGATATTGAACGGCGGATCGAAGACGTGGGTTGGAACGGGCATGGCGTGTTTCCCTCAATTTGGCTCGTCATTCCGGGATGCGCCTCTTGGCGCAGGCCCGGAATCCATACTCACGATCGTGGTTATGGATTCCGGGCTCGCCGCTACGCGTCGCCCCGGAATGACAGTGCTGACTAGACTCCCAGTTTCTGAATCTTGTGCGTCCCGCGCGCGAGCGAGACGTGCTTGGTTTCCATGTAGAAGTCGAACGAGTAGTCGCCGCCGTCGCGGCCGATGCCGGACGCTTTCATGCCGCCGAACGGGGTCGGCAGATGGCGGACGTTTTCCGAGTTGAGCCAGATCATGCCGGCTTCGAGCGCGTCCGCGACGCGCAGCGCGCGGCCCACGTCGCCGGTCCAGACATAGCCGGCAAGGCCGTACTGCACGCCGTTGGCGATCTCGATGGCGTCAGCCTCGTCACGGAACGGGATCACGGTCAGGAACGGACCGAACACCTCCTGCTGGGCCACGCGCATTGTCGCGTTGGCGCCGGTGACGAGGGTTGGCTGCACATAGTGCCCGCCGCCGGGACCGTCATGCGGCTTGCCGCCGACCGCAATCGTCGCGCCGTCCTGCTTGGCGACGTCGAAATAGCTGCAGACCTTGGCGAAGTGCCGTTCGTGGATCAACGGCCCGATCTCGGTCGCCGGATCGAGGGGGTGACCGACCTTGAGTGCCTTCACGCGCGCGGTCAGCTTCTCGATGAATTTCTCGGCGATGCTTTGTTGAACCAGCAGCCGGCTCGACGAGGTGCAGCGCTCGCCGTTGAGCGAGTAGATCATGAACACGACTGCATCGAGCGCGCGGTCGAGATCGGCATCGTCGAACACGATCACCGGGTTCTTGCCGCCGAGCTCGAAATGCACCCGCTTCAGGGTCGGCGCACCCTGCGCCATGATCGCCGAGCCCGTCGTGCTCTCGCCGACGAAGCCGATCGCCTTGATCGCGGGGTGTTCGGTCAGCGCCTTGCCGGCGTCCTCGCCGAAGCCGTGCACAGTGTTGAACACGCCGTCGGGCAGACCGGCCTGTTTTGCGAGTTTGACCAGCAGATCGGCGGTCACCGGCGACCATTCGGCCGGCTTGTGCACCACCGTGCAGCCCGCGGCGAGCGCCGGCGCGATCTTCCAGGTCGAGAGCATGAACGGCGTGTTCCACGGCGTGATCACGCCGACCGGGCCGATCGGCACGCGGGTCGAGATATTCCAGTGCTCGTCCGAGGGCGTGTTGAGGCCGTCGCGGGCCTCACCGCATTTGTCGGCGAAGAAGCGGAAATTCTCGGCAGCGCGGATCGCGGCCTTGGCCATGAAGCGGTGTGCCTGGCCGGTGTCGATGCATTCGAGCACGGCGATATCGTCGGCGCGTTCCACGATCGCGTCAGCCACACGATGCAGCAGCTTGCGCCGTTGCGTCGCCGGCATGTCGCGCCAGGCCTTGAAGGCCTTCGACGCGGCGGTTGCGGCACGGTCGATGTCCTCGGCGTTGCCGCGCGCGACGGTCGCCAGCACCGTGCCGTCGACCGGCGATTTCGTCTCGAACGTCTGGCCGGAGGCCGCCGGCACGACCTTGCCGTCGATCACATGGCCGATGCCTTCGGCCTTCAATTTCGCAAGCAGTGGCCCGGCGCGATCGCGGTTGGCCTGGAACACGTCGGCCGACGATTTCGGGGTGGCTTTATCCATTGACCGTCTCCACCTTCAGTGCGTCGTGGATGTTGTTGCGTTTCCAGCTCGTTTCCTTGTCGTTGATCTGCATGTCGAACGACAGAGCGAACTTGCTGTTGGCGAATACCGGATCGAGATGGGCCGACAGCGCCTTGAAGATGTGCTCGCCGGCCTTCTTGCGCGCGGTGAGGTCGCGGCCTTCGCCCAGCCGCAGCACCATGTCGAGGAAGCCGTAATTCTTGCGGCCGTCGGCGATCGCGTAGTGCTCGCATCTGATGGCGCGCACGCGGATGCCGCCGAGCGGGAAGATGCCGGTCTCGACCGCGGCCTTCCGGACCAGTTCGACCGTCGCGCCCATGTCGACGAGGCCGTCGAGATTGGCGGAGTATTCAAGCGTGAAATGCGGCATGCAGCTCTCCTGCTGAGTGCGTCAAGCGAAGTAGCAGCTCACGGACCCGTAAGGTCCGTAGTCGGCCTGGATGGTGTCGCCCTTGCGAGTCTCGATCGGGCGGATGAAGGAACCTGCCAGCACGATCTGTCCGGCCTCCAGCGCCAGCCCGTTCGGTGCGATCTTGTTGGCCAGCCAGGCCACCGCGGTCGCCGGATGATTCAACACACCGGCGGCCAGACCGGTTTCCTCGAGCTGGCCATTTCGGAAGCAGAGCGCGCCGATCCAGCGCAGATCGGCTTCGAGCGGACGGATCGGACGGCCGCCGAGCACAATGCCGGCATTGGCGGCGTTATCGGCGATGGTGTCGAAGATCTTCCGCGTCGCCTTGGTCTCGGAGTCGACGCGCTCGACCCGCGTATCCAGGATCTCCAGCGCCGGCACCACGAAGTCAGTGGCGTTGAGCACGTCGAACAGCGTGCAGTTCGGCCCCGCCAGGCGATGCTTCATCACGAAGGCGAGCTCGGGCTCGACGCGGGTTGCGATGAAGCGGTCGGTCGGCACCAGGCCGCCATCGGCAAAGAACATGTCGTCGAGCAGGATGCCTGAATCCGGCTCGTCGATATTGAGCGCGCTCTGCATCGCCTTCGAGGTCAGGCCGATCTTGTGGCCCTTGACGACGCGCCCCTGCGCCACCTTCATCTCGACCCAGGCCTTCTGAATCGCGTAGGCGTCTTCGAGGGTAATGCGGGGGTATTCCAGCGAGAGCTGGCGGATTTGCTTGCGGGTCTTTTCCGCGTTGTCGAGCCGTTGGGCGGCAGCGCGGATATCGTCCTTGGAAAGGGCCATGCGTGATACACAAAAGTGGATGTCGGGGAGATGATTAACATGTTAAGTGAATTCCCGCAAACTGAATCAGGGCATGTTGCAACGCAAAATTTTGTTGCTGTGGATTGAGCTGAGTAATGGCACGCAAGAAATCGTTGGATGAGACCCGGCCGGGGCAGGGCGACGACGCATCGTCGCGACGGACCCCGATGCGCGAGTTCTCGCGCTCGCTGCCGATGTCGCTGCTCCGTGCGCGCGAGGCGGTGATGCGGCAGTTCCGACCGTCGCTGCGCAATCACGGGCTGACCGAGCAGCAGTGGCGGATTTTGCGTGCGCTCACCGCGGTCGACGAGATCGAGGTCACCGAGCTCGCCCGCGTGGCGTTCCTGCTCGGCCCGAGCCTGTCGCGTATCCTGCGTGATCTCGAGGCGCGCGCGTTGATCGAGCGCAAGGCGGCGGAGAACGACGGGCGGCGCGGAGTGGTCTCGATCTCGGCCAAGGGGTTGAAGCTGATCGAGGCGGTGGCGCCGACGTCGGAGGCGATCTATGCCGAGATCACACGGCGATATGGCGCGCGCAAGCTTGCCGAGTTGCACGAAATGCTGGGCGCGCTGGAGGCAAGCCTCGCCGGAATGGGCTCGGCTGATGACGCCGAAGCCGAGGCCGACGAGTAGTCGCGACGATGCGCGGCAATGCCGCTCAGGCCATGTAGGGCACCCGCGAGATCACGTTGATGGCGCGGAATTCGGCGATCCAGCCTGCGACCTTGGAGTGGGACCATTCGATATGGCGGCGCAAGGTCGCGGCGGCTGCGTCGCCGTCACGGGCGCGCAAGGCTTCGATGATCACCAGATGCTCGTCCATGAAGGAATCGATCTGCGGCGCGGTCAGGGCGACCTGGATATGCTTGCCGATCACGAAAGCGCAATGGGTGCGCTTGAGCGCTTCGACCATCTCGCGATTGATGCCGTAACCCAGGCAGCGGATGTGGAGGTCGCCCTCGATCTCATCGAGCTCGCCGACGCCGACGCGGCTGCGGAATTGGATGCCCTCGCGCAGCCGCTCCGCCATCCGGTCGAGCAGTGCGGTCGGAATCCTCGGCGCAGCGGATTTGAGGAGCAGCGGCTCGAGGGTTGCGCGCACCTCGAAGATGTCGCGCAGGCGATCCTCATCGAGCGGCACGACATACCAATGAGCCTTCGCGCCCTTCTCCAGGATTCCGATCGCCTGCGCGCGTAGCAGCAGATTGCGCGCAACCGTGCGCCCGACCCGGAAGTGCCGCGCCAATGCGAGCTCGCTGACGCGGAAGCGTCCGAACAGCGACCGGTAGATGATCTCGCGTTCGAGCTTGTAATAGAGCGCATCCCAGGCGTCGCTGCGCACCGCCTCGACGGGGCCGTCGGTCAGCCCGAACATCTCCGGCGTGATCGGGACGCGCCGCGGGTCGACCTTGCGCTTGCCGGCGATGACGCCGCGGCCATCGAAGCGGCGCACCAGGCCGATGTGCTCGAGCTGTTCGAAGGCCTGCCGTACCGGCGAGCGGCTGGAGCCGAACAAGGTAGCGATCGCCGATTCGGAGAGAACCGTGCCGGGTGGCACGTCGCCAGTCCGGATGTGCTTCGCCAATGCGCTCTTGATCAGCGCATAGGCCGGCTGTTTCCGTCTGGTCTGCGATTTCGCTCTTGGAATCGACATCGATGACTGCCCGCCGGTCACACTATCACGTGATCCCGTCATGGTCGCTGGTAGCAGGCATTTACGCACCGTTGCCAGCGAACTTTTGACTATTGCGTGCAATGTGCAATCATGTTTAGCTATGTCAAACGCCAGATTGATGGCCGTCGTTGCGCGTCTTGTGCGCTGCAGCGGCGCTCACGTTTGTTCGCCGCGCCGATTGATGGCTGCGGATAGGCAACCGATCGACGCGTCAGCTCGTCTCAACGCAGCCGACATGCAAGTCGGCGCACCAAAGGGAGGATTGAATGAAACTGACGAGGCGTGAGTTTTCCGCCGGCTTGGCGGCAGGTCTCGCTGCTCCCGCGCTGATGCGCAGCGCTTGGGCGCAGGGGGCGACCATCAAGATCGGCATGTGCGTGCCGGTGACTGGACCCGCGGCGGAGCAGGGCCTGTGGGCCCAGAACGGCGCCAAGCTGGCGCTGGCCGCGGTCAACAAGGCCGGTGGAGTACTCGGCAAGCAGGTCGAACTCGTCATCGAGGATGACCAGACCACCAATCCGGGCATCGTGCTGGCGTTCTCCAAGCTCGCCGCGCAATCCGACATCGTTGCCTTCCTCGGCTCGATCCGCTCGACCCAGGTGCAGGCGATGGCGCCCGATGTGATCAAGGTCGGCAAGCCGGTGATGATCGGCGGCACCAATCCCGATCTCACCCATTCCGGCAATCCCTGGCTGTTCCGCTTCCGCCCGAACGACAATTATTCCGGCCGCGTGATCGCCGATTTCGGCGTCACCACGCTCGGCAAGAAGAAATGGGCGATCGTGCATTCGACCGACGCGTTCGGTACCGCGGGCGGCAAGGCGCTGTCAGAGGCGCTGACCAAGCTCGGCGCGCCGCCGGTGCTTGACCAAGGCTACGCCAACCAGAGCCAGGACTTCACCCCGGTCGTGCTGGCCGTGAAGCAGTCCGGCGCCGACGTGCTCGGCACCTACTTCACCTTCGAGAACGACCTCGGCATCTTTGCCCGGCAGTTGCGCCAGCTCGGCGTCAACATCCCCTGGGTCGGCTCGCCCTCGGTGGTGGCGGTCTCCTCGACCAAGCTCGCCGGTCCCGCGCTGTTCGGCACCTACGGCGTCGCCGACTTCGCCGAAGACTCGAGCGATACCGCGAAGGCGTTCGGCAAGTCCTATCGCGATGCCTACAAGACCGCGCCCGACAACCAGAGCGCCTGGCCGTACGACGCGATCACCATCCTGTCGGCGGCGATCAACAAGGCCGGCTCGACCGATCCGAACAAGATCCGCGACGCCATCCTGGCGACGCAGAAATTCGCCGGTGCTGAAGGCGAGTATAATTTCGACAAGAACGGCGACGGCCTGCACGGCTACAATGTCGTGAAGAACGACAAGGGCAAGATCGTCTACGACAAGCACATCGACTTCAACGATTGATCGCGGATCGGCCTCGCCGGCGAAACCGGCGAGGCCGATCTTCTGCGCACACTGTTCAGATCGAGCGCTGTCATGGATCTGGTTCTACAACTGCTGTTCACCGGCATCGGCATCGGCGCGGTCTACGCGCTGGTCGCGCTCGGTTTCGTGCTGATCTTCCGCGCCACCAACGTGGTGAACTTCGCGCAAGGCGAGTTCTCGATGGTGGCCGCCTATCTGATGGTGGTGTTCTCGGTCGATCTCGGCTGGCCTTACTGGCTGTCGTTCCTGATCGCGCTCGCCGGCATGGCGCTGTTCGGCGTCATCTTCAATCTCGGCGTCTACTATCCGCTGCGCCACCGCACCTATCTGCCTGTCATCATCGCTACCATCGGCGCCTCGATCCTGCTGTCGAACTCGGTGCTCGCGATCTACGGTCCGCAGCCGCAGGTGCTGCAGGGCTGGTTCGATACGCCCGGCATCCAGCTCGGCCCGGTCTATCTCGACAGCCAGTATCTCTTGATCATCGGCGTCACGATCCTCCTGGTGCTGTTCAATTTCTGGTTCTTCGAGAAGACGCTGCTCGGCAAGAAGCTGCAGGCGACCTCGCAGGACAAGGAGATGGCCTCGCTGCTCGGCATCTCCGTCTCCACCATGATCATGATCACCTTCATCTACTCTGCCGTGCTCGGCGGTCTCGCCGGCATCCTGGTGGCGCCGGTGCTGTTCGTCTCGATCCAGATGGGCTCGACGATTGCGCTGAAGGCGTTTGCCGCGACCATCATCGGCGGCTTCGGCGACGTTGCCGGCGCCATCGTCGGCGGCCTTGCGCTCGGCGTCATCGAGACGTTCGGCGCCGCCTATATCTCGGTGCCGTACAAGGACGGCTTTGCCTTCCTGGTGCTGATCGCTTTCCTGGTGTTCCGGCCGCAGGGCATCTTCGGCGAACGTGTCGCGGAGAAAGCATGAGCGCCAGCGACAACATGATCCCGGCGCCCGCCGTGCGCTCAAAACCGCTGATCGTTCGCCATTTGCCGTATTTCATCGGCGCGGCCGCGCTGGTGGCGCTCGCCGCCAGCATGCAGTTCGACGGCTACATCCTCAACATCCTGCTGCAGGCCACGACCTTCTCGATCGCGGTGTTCGGTTTGTCGGTCGTGCTCGGCCTGTGCGGCCAGATCAACCTGGCGCAGGCGGCGTTCTTCGGCTTCGGTGCCTATGCCGTCGGCCTCGGCACTGCCGACCTGCATCTGAACTTCTGGCTCTGTCTGGTCGGCGCCTGCGCGATCACGCTGGTCGCCGGCGCGTTTTTAGGCATGTCGACGCTGCGGCTCGGCGGGCATTACCTCGCGATGGTGACGATCTCGTTCCAGCAGATCGTGACGCTGGTGATGATCAACGCCATCGGCGTGACCCACGGGCCGGACGGCGTCGCCAACATTCGCCGGCCCGAACTGTTCCAGTCCTCGCAGAGCTATCTCGCTTTCTGCGTCGCGATGCTCGCGATCGTCGGCTATCTGGTCTGGCATCTGCCTGACACCAAGCTCGGCCGCGCCATGCGCGCGGTGCGCGACAACGAGCTTGCGGCCGGCGTCAACGGCATCGACGTATTCCGCACCAAGGTCTCCGCCTTTGCGGTGTGCGCGGTACTCGGCGGCCTCGCGGGCGGCCTGTTCGCCGGCGGCTTTGCCTATGTCAGTCCCGACCAGTTCTCATTTGCGGAATCGATTCAGTTCCTGACCATGTCGCTGCTCGGCGGCGTGGCCTCGCCGATCGGCTCCGCGATCGGCACCGGGCTGTTGATCCTGATTCCGGAATGGCTGCGCTTCCTGAAGAGCGTGCCCGGTCTCTACCTCGCGATCTACGGACTGTCGGTGATCCTGATCATCCGCTTCATGCCGGACGGCATCTGGGGCTTTGTGTCCGACGCGTTCACGCGCTGGCGCGCGCACAGCATGGCGCCGCCTGTTGCCGGAGCGCTCCAGCTCAAGCCCGCGACCACAGGCGGCGACATCGTGCTCGAAGTCACCGGGCTCTCGAAGCATTTCGGCGGCCTCAAGGCGGTCGATGGCGTCGACATCGCGGTGAAGCGCGGCAGCGTGCATGCGTTGATCGGACCCAACGGTTCCGGCAAGACCACGACGCTGAACGTGCTGTCCGGTCTCTACAAGGCAACCGCCGGCAAGATCGTGCTCGACGGCACCGACATCACCAGCATGGCGCCGCATCAGCGCACCGCTGCGGGGCTCGGACGCACCTTCCAGAACATCCGCCTGTTCCGTTCGATGACGGCGCTGGAGAATGTCGAGATCGGCGCCGAGCGTCCCGGCAACACCATGATCGGGAAGGGCGACGACGCACTGACCGAGCGCGCGATGGAGGCCTTGACCTTCGTCGGTCTCGGCAACCGCGCCAACGAGCTGATCTCGAGCTTCTCCTACGGCCACCAGCGCCTGATCGAGATCGCCCGCGCATTGGCGTCGAACCCGACGTTGCTGCTGCTCGACGAACCGGCCGCCGGCCTCAATTCGACCGAGAAGCTCGAGCTGCATGAGCTGCTGAAGCGCATCGCAGCGCAGGGCCTCACCATCCTGATCATCGATCACGACATGACGCTGGTCTCGGAGGCAGCCCAGCACATCACCGTGCTGAATTTCGGGCGCCGCATCGCCGACGGCGAGTCCATGGCGGTGCTGCGTCATCCCGACGTCGTCTCCGCTTATCTCGGGAGCGAATGATGCCGCTGCTCGAAATCCGCAATCTCGTGGTCCGCTACGGCGAGATCGAGGCGCTGCGCGGCGTCACCATCGCCGTGGAGCAGGGCCAGGTGGTCACGCTGCTGGGCGCCAACGGCGCCGGCAAGTCGACCACGCTGCGCGCGATCTCCGGCCTCGCCAAGCCTGCCTCCGGCGACATCCTGTTCGACGGTCACTCGATCGCGGGCCTTGGGCCGGAAGCGATCGTGCGGCTCGGCATCTCGCATGTGCCGGAAGGCCGCCGCGTGTTTCCGGGCCTCACCGTGAAAGAGAACATCATGCTCGGCGCGTCGAACCGGAAGGTCGGGGCGTCGCAGATCTCGCGCGAGGCCGACGCGATGTTCGACCTGTTCCCGGACATCCGCGCCTTCTCCAATGCGCTCGGCTGGACGCTGTCCGGCGGCCAGCTGCAGATGGTCGCGGTGGCGCGCGGCCTGATGGCCAAGCCGCGGCTGTTGCTGCTCGACGAGCCGTCTCTCGGGCTGGCGCCTGTGATTGTGCAGGCGGTGTTCCGCATCATTTCGCAGATCAGGAAGGACACCACGGTCTTGCTCGTCGAGCAAAATGCGCGCATGGGACTTTCGGTCGCCGATCACGGCTTCGTCCTGGAAACCGGCCGGATTGTGCTGGGCGGCAAGCCCGACGAATTGTGGGGCAACGAAGCCATCGCCGCGGCCTATCTCGGCGGCCACGCCAAAACCCACGCCTGACAACGCACTGTGCTTCATCGAGCGAGCTAGTCTTTCATGGTCACCATCAAGGTCGATAATCTCATCAACTTCGTGTCCGAGGTGTTTTCCCATTCGGAGTCCTCTCCGGAAGAGGCGAAGCGCATCGCGACCTACCTGACGACCGCGAATCTGACGGGCCATGACAGCCACGGCGTGATCCGCGTGCCCGTCTATGTCAGATGGAAGAAGATGGGCTCGATCGTGCCGAACCAGACCCCCGAGGTCGTGGTCGACACGGCCTCGCTCGCAGTGGTCGACGGCAAGTTCGGTTATGGCCAGACCGTCACGCCTGTCGCAGTGAGGCTCGGCATCGAGAAGTGCAAGAAGGCGGGGCTTGCCGCGGTCGCGCTGCGCAATTCCGGCCATCTCGGCCGCGTCGGCGACTGGGCCGAAATGGCCGCCGCCGAGGGGCTTGTGTCTGTTCATTTCGTAACCGCAGCGGGCTCGCTGCTGGTCGCGCCTTACGGCGGCGTCGAGAAGCGGCTGTCCACCGCGCCGTATTGCGTCGGCATTCCGCGCCAGGGGCAGGACCCGATCGTGCTCGATTTCGCGACCTCCGTCGTCGCCGAGGGCAAGTGCCTGGTCGCCAGCCGCGGCGGCAAGAAGCTGCCGCACGGCGCGCTGGTCGATGCCGACGGCACGCTGAGCGAGGATCCGCATGTGCTGTATGGCCCGTACACGCCGGACGGGCCGCGCGACCATACCAAGGGAACCGGCGCGATCCGCGCCTTCGGCGATCACAAGGGTTCGGGCCTTGCCTTCATCTGCGAGCTGCTCGGCGGCGCGCTGACCGGCACCGGCGCGACGTCGTCGGACCGGCGTTTCGCCAACGGCATGATGGCGTTCTACATCGATCCCAGGGTGATCGACACCAGCAATTTCTTCGACGATGAAATCACCCGCTACACCGATTTCATTCGCGCCACCAAGCCGATCGCAGGCACCGAGTCCGTGCTGGTTCCGGGTGATCCCGAGCGAAAAACCCGCGCCGATCGCACCAGGAACGGCATCCCCTTGCCTGACGACACCTGGGCGGCGATAGTGAATACCGCGCGCGAAGTCGGCGTCAGCGAAGTTTCTATCCAGCGGGCGACCAGCTGAGGCTCGTCCCCCAATAAACCGCAAAGGGAAACGCGATCAATGGCAAACAAGGTCAAGCAAGTCTGGGCATCGGGCAAGGCCGTGGTGAACGCGTGGCTCGCGATCCCCTCCGGGTTCTCGGCCGAAGTGATCGCGCAATGCGGCTTCGACAGCGTCACCGTCGACATGCAGCATGGCGTGCAGGATTATCAGTCGATGGTGCAGTGCTTCCAGTCGATGCATGCGCATCCGGTGACGCCGATGGTCCGCGTGCCCTGGAATGAGCCCGGCATCATCGGCAAGGTGCTGGACGGCGGCGCCTATGGCGTGATCTGCCCGATGGTCAACACGCCGCAGGAAGCCAAGAACCTGGTTTCCTATGCCAAGTATCCGCCGAAGGGCGTGCGCTCCAACGGCCCGATCCGCGCCGGAATGTATGGCTCGGCCGGCACCTATCAGCAGACCGCCAACGACGAGATCGTGCTGCTGCCGATGATGGAAACCAAGACCGCGGTCGAGAACATGGAAGCGATCCTCGATGTCGAAGGCATCGACGGCGTCTATATCGGTCCGTCCGATCTCGGTTTCTCCTACGGTCTGGTGCCGAAGCTCGATCGCGATGAGCCCGAGATCCTCAAGATCTACGAGAAGATCATCAAGGAGTGCGGCAAGCGCGGCCTCAATCCGGGCATCCACTGCTCGGGCGCCGAGGGCGCGGTGCGCGCGATCAACATGGGCTTCAAGCTCGTGACGCTGTCGAACGAGGTCGGCCTAATGCAGGTCTATGCCAGGATGCAGGTCAATGCGACCCGCGAGAAGTCCGGCGGCAAGGCGTAACTTGATCCTCTCCCTCTCCCCGTTCTTTACGGGGAGAGGGTTGGGGTGAGGGGCTTCTATCCGGCGAGCACCGTTGTTGAAGTTGGCAGTGTGCCTCGTCCCTCACCCGGATCGCTGACGCGATCCGACCTCTCCCCGCAGAGAGCGGGGAGAGGTGTAGAAAGCACCAAGGAGAACTCCCATGGCCTCGGCACAAGTGATCCGTCTGCACGCCGACGACAGCGTCCTGATCGCGCGCGCGAGCCTGCCGCCGGGGTTGGAGGTGACCGAAGGCGTCACTACGGTCGATCGCATTCCGGCCGGCCACAAGGTTGCGATCAAGCCGATCGCGACAGGTGAGCCGATCCGGCGCTACGGCCAGATCATCGGCTTCGCGACCCAGCCGATTGCGCCCGGCCAGCACGTGCACACGCAGAACTGCGGCATGGGCGATTTTGCCAAGGACTATGCCTATGGCGTCGACGTCAAGCCGGTGCCGAACTTCGATCTGCCGGCGACCTTCGAGGGCATCCGCCGCGCCGACGGCCGCGTCGCGACGCGCAACTATATCGGCATCCTCACCTCGGTGAACTGCAGCGCCCATGTCGCTGGAATCGTCGCCGACATGTTCAAGAAGAATCCGTTCACCGGCGACAATCCGCTGGCCGATTTCCCGAATGTCGATGGCGTTGTCGCGCTGACCCACAAGACCGGCTGCGGCATGACCCAGGACGAGCCCTTGGCGCTGCTTCGCCGCACGCTCGGCGGTTATGCGCGGCACGTCAATTTCTCCAATGTCATTGTGCTCGGCCTCGGCTGCGAGGTGAACCAGATCGGCGGCCTGATGGCCGAGCAGAAGCTCGCCGGCCGCCTGCGTGCGATGGACATCCAGGAGGTCGGCGGCACGCGCAAGACCGTGGAAGCCGGCGTGGCCTTCGTGAAGGAGGCGCTCACCGACGCCAACAAGGTCAAGCGCGAGGCGGTGCCGGCAAGCGAGTTGACGGTAGCGCTGCAATGCGGCGGCTCTGATGGCTATTCCGGCGTGTCGGCCAATCCGGCGCTCGGCGCGGCCAGCGACTTGCTGGTCCGTCACGGCGGCACGGTGATCCTCTCGGAGACGCCGGAGACCTACGGCGCCGAGCATCTGTTGACCCGCCGCGCCGTCAGCCGCGAGGTCGGCGAGAAACTGGTCGGCCTGATGCGCTGGTGGGAGGAGTACACCCAGCGTGAAGGCGCCGAGATGAATGCCAATCCGAGCCCTGGCAACAAGGCCGGCGGCCTCACCACGATCCTCGAGAAGTCGCTCGGCGCAATGGCCAAGGCTGGCAGCACCAATCTCGTCGACGTCCTGCATTACGCCGAACCCGTCACCAAGAAGGGTTTTGTATTCATGGACACGCCCGGCTACGACCCGGTCGCCGCGACCGGGCAGGTCGCCGGCGGCGCCAATCTCGTCTGCTTCACCACCGGCCGCGGCAGCGTGTTCGGCTGCAAGCCCGCGCCCTCGATCAAGCTCGCCACCAACACGCCGATGTACAAGCGGATGGAAGACGACATGGACGTCAATTGCGGCACCATCCTCGACGGCGAGGAGAGCGTGCAGGAATGCGGCCAGCGCATCTTCGACCTGATCCTCAAGACCGCCTCGGGCCAGCCGACCAAGAGCGAGAGCTTTGATTTCGGCGGTGCCGAGTTCGCGCCGTGGGTCTTGGGCGCGACGATGTAGCATTCGCGTAGCCCGGATGAAGCCTCCCGGATTACGCTGCGCTCCATCCGGGCTACGGATTGGACGGAGGATGCATGCGCGTGCGCGGGTTGATTGGATGCCTCGCATTCCTGGCCGCCTTGAGCCTTAACGTCGGTTCGGCTAACGCCGCAACTATCGTCGCGCTTGGCGCGAGCAATACCTACGGCAAGGGCGTGCCGCGCAACCAGGCCTATCCCGCGCAGCTCGAAGCGATCTTGCGGGCGAAGGGTTTGAGCGTCCGTGTCGTGAACGCCGGCATCAATGGCGACACCACGGAAGGGATGCTGCAACGCCTGGACCGTGCCGTCCCGAACGGGACCCGTGCGGTGATTCTACAGCCGGGCGGCAATGACCGGCGCAAGGGCAGCCCTGACCGGACCGCGGATATTCAAAGTCGCCTCAGCGCCCGGGGCATCGCGGTGATCATGCTTCCTAACGGGATGCTGGGCGGGCTCCCGCATCAGCCCGATGGCCAGCATTTGACTCCCGAGGGCTATCATATGCTTGCCGAGCAGCTTGCGTCGCAGGTATCCGGCGCGATCGGCCGCTAGCGGGTGAGGCTAACCAGCCACGCCAGTCGCTGAGGTCGGGACAACGCGGCGGATAATTCCTGGGCAGTCGCTGCCCGTTGTTAGTGCTTGATGTCGACCGGCAGCAGTGTTCTGCTCAAAAAAGCTGCTGGAGTCCTCGGTCCGTGTCGATCTTCGTCGCACTGCATCACGTCACGCACTACAAATACGACCGGCCGATCGATCTCGGGCCCCAGACCATTCGGCTCCGGCCCGCGCCGCATACCCGCACGCCGATCCTGAGCTACTCGCTCAAGGTCACGCCATCAAACCACTTCGTGAACTGGCAGCAGGATCCGCAGGGCAACTGGCTGGCGCGCTACGTGTTTCCGGAGAAGGCGACCGAGCTCAAGGTCGAGGTCGACTTTACCGCGCAGATGACGGTGGTCAATCCGTTCGACTTCTTCGTCGAGCCCTATGCCGGCAGCTTTCCATTCGAATACCCCGGCGACCTCAAGACCGAGCTCGCGCCTTATCTTGAAACCGAGGTGCCTGGGCCGTTGCTCGCGGCTTATCTGAAGGACATTCCGCGCAAGGCCGACTCGACCGTCAATTTCCTGGTCGAGCTGAACGCGCAGCTGCAGAAGAAGATCGGCTACGTGATCCGCATGGAGGCGGGCATCCAGACGCCGGAGGAGACGCTGGCCGCGGGCTCCGGCTCCTGCCGCGACTCGGCGTGGCTCTTGATCCAGGCGCTGCGCCATCTCGGGCTCGCCGCGCGCTTCGTCTCCGGATATCTCATCCAGCTGCGGCCCGACATCGATCCGCTCGAGGGGCCGCGCGAGGTCGAGAGCGATTTCACCGACCTGCACGCCTGGGCCGAGGTTTATCTGCCGGGTGCGGGCTGGATCGGTTTCGACGTCACCTCCGGCATGCTGACGGGCGAGGGACATATCCCGGTCTGCGCCACGCCACACTATCGCTCGGCTGCGCCGGTGACCGGCACCGCGGGCTTTGCCAATGTCGAGTTCGGCTTCGAGATGAGCGTCAAGCGGATTCGCGAGGCGCCGCGGATCACCAAGCCGTTTTCGGATGAATCCTGGGCGCGGCTCGACCGGCTCGGCGAGCAGGTTGATGCAGATCTAAGTAAGGACGACGTGCGGCTGACCATGGGCGGCGAGCCGACCTTCGTCTCGGTCGACGATCTGGAATCGCCGGAGTGGAACGTCGCCGCGGTCGGTCCGACCAAGCGCGGGCTTGCCGACGAGTTGATCCGCAAGCTGCGCACGCGGTTCGCGCCCGGCGGCCTGCTGCATTACGGCCAGGGCAAATGGTATCCCGGCGAGAGCCTGCCGCGCTGGGCGTTCGGCCTCTACTGGCGCAAGGACGGCAAGCCGATCTGGAACAATGCCGACCTGATCGCTTCACTCGAAAATCCGCGCAAGGCTGAGATCGCCGATGCGGAGCGCCTCGCAATCGGCATCGCCGCCCGGCTCGGCCTGAAGGCTGACCACGTCATGCCGGCCTTTGAGGACACTGCGTTCTGGCTCGAGCGCGAGGCCGGTTTGCCGGCTAATGTCAGCCCTGCGAATTCCAAACTGACCGATCCGGAAGAGCGCGCCCGGATGGCGCGGGTGTTCGACGAGGGGCTGACCACGCCGAAGGGTTACGTGCTGCCGATCCAGCGCTGGAGCCCGCTCGGCGATCGCGTGCCGGCGCGCTGGCGCAGCGAACACTGGAAGATCCGGCGCAGTCATCTGTTCCTCTTTCCGGGCGATTCCCCGCTGGGCTTGCGGCTTCCGATCTCTTCGCTCGAACACGTCCCGCCCGAGGATTTTCCCTACGTCATCGAGCAGGATCCGATGGCGCCGCGCGACGCGCTGGGGAAGATCGATCCGGAGCTGACGCGGGCGCTCAAGGACATTGAAGAGCCGCTGCCGGTGCGCACCGCGATGTCGATCGAGGTGCGCGATGGCGTGCTGTGCGCCTTCATGCCGCCGGTCGAGAAGGTCGACGACTATCTCGAGCTGATCGCCGCGATCGAGGCCGCCGCCGAACAGCTGCAGCTGCAAGTCCACGTCGAGGGCTACGCGCCGCCGTTCGATCCGCGGATCGAGGTGATCAAGGTGACGCCGGATCCCGGCGTGATCGAGATCAACGTGCAGCCGGCGCAAAGCTGGCGCGAGGCCGTCGACATCACCCTCGGTCTCTATGAGGACTCCGCGAAGACGCGGCTCGGGGCCAACCGTTTCCTGATCGATGGTCGCCACACCGGCACCGGCGGCGGCAACCACATCGTGGTCGGCGGCAGCAAGCCGGAGGATTCGCCGTTCCTGCGCCGGCCCGATCTGCTGAAGAGCCTCGTGCTGTACTGGCAGCGGCATCCGTCGCTGTCCTACCTGTTCTCCGGCATGTTCATCGGCCCGACCAGCCAGGCGCCGCGCATCGACGAGGCGCGGCATGACGGGCTCTATGAGCTCGAGATCGCGCTGTCGCACGTTCCGCCGCCGGGCATGGAGGCGCCGCTGTGGCTGGTCGATCGCATGTTCCGGCACATCCTGGTCGACATCACCGGCAACACCCATCGCGCCGAGATCTGCATCGACAAGCTCTATTCGCCCGATGGCCCGACCGGCCGGCTCGGCCTGGTCGAATTCCGCGCGCTCGAAATGCCGCCCGACCCGCGGATGTCGCTGGCGCAGCAGCTTCTGATCCGGGCGCTGATCGCCAAGCTGTGGCGCGAGCCGCAGCAGGGCAAGTTCGTGCGCTGGGGCACCGCGCTGCATGACCGCTTCATGCTGCCGCATTTCCTCTGGGAGGATTTCCTGGGCGTGCTCGCCGAGCTCAAGCAATCCGGCTACGACGTCGAGCCGGAGTGGTATCAGGCCCAGCTCGAATTCCGCTTCCCCGCCTTCGGCCGCATCCATCACGGTGGCGTCGGCCTCGAGCTGCGGCAGGCGCTCGAGCCCTGGCACGTGCTGGGCGAGGAGGGCACGGCCGGCGGCACCGTGCGCTACGTCGATTCCTCGGTCGAGCGGCTCCAGGTGAAGGCGACGGGATTCGTCGAGGGCCGCCACGTCATCACCTGCAACAGCAGGCGGATGCCGATGACCGAGACCGGCCGCGCCGGCGAGGCAGTCGCCGGCGTGCGCTTCAAGGCCTGGCAGCCGGCCTCCGGCCTGCATCCGACCATCCCCGTGCATGCGCCGCTGACGTTTGACCTGATCGATACCTGGAACGGCCGCTCGCTCGGCGGCTGCGTCTATCATGTCGCCCATCCCGGTGGCCGCAACTACGAGACCAAGCCGGTCAATTCCTACGAGGCCGAAGCGCGGCGGCTGGCGCGCTTCCAGGAGCACGGTCATACCCCCGGCAGGATCGAACCACCGCCGGAGGAACGCACAATTGAGTTTCCCTTGACCCTCGACTTGCGGACGCCGCTCCTGCAGTAATTGGATGCAGGGGAAGTGCAATGACCGCATCGGGTGGCCAAGGAACCAGTCAAGGAAGCAGTCAGGAGAGCAGGGCCCGTCCCGGTCAGCGCCGGATGGCGCAGTGGACCCGCGACTATGTCCGGCTGCCCGGCATTCCCGATGAATATATTGCCGAGAACGGCGCGCCGCGGCCGGTCTGGGCGCGTTTCTTTGACGCCTTTGCCGGGCTGTCGCCGGCCGATATCGAACGCCGCTTTGCCTCCGCCGATCGCCATCTGCGCGAGGCCGGCGTCACCTACCGCGCGCCCGGCGACACGTCCGACCGGATCTGGCCGCTCAGCCATCTGCCGCTGATCATCGATGCGGCCGACTGGCGCCAGCTCGCCGCCGGTGTCGCGCAGCGCGCGCAGCTTTTGGAAATGGTGCTGGCCGATCTCTACGGCGACGGCCGTCTCGTCACAGAGGGGGCGATTCCCGCCGCGGCGATCGCTGGCAGCAGCGAATATCTGCGCGCGGTCAGCGGCATCAAGCCGCCCGGCGGCCGCTATCTGCATCTTTACGCCGCCGACATCGGCCGCGGGCCTGACGGCCGCTGGTGGGTGCTCGGCGATCGCACGCAGGCGCCGTCCGGCGCGGGCTATGCGCTGGAAAACCGCCTGGTGCTGTCGCGTGCCTTTTCCAATCTCTACAAGTCGATGAATGTCGAGCGCGTCGCGCCGTTCTTCGAAGCGTTCCGCGATTCACTGCGTGCCAGCGCCGACCGCGACGAGCCGCGGATCGGTCTGCTGACGCCCGGCGCGTTCAGCGAGACCTATTTCGAGCACGCCACGCTGGCGCGCTATCTTGGCTTCCTGCTGGTCGAGGGCGACGATCTCGCGGTCTCCGGCGACCGCATCCACATCCGCACCGTTGCCGGATTGAAGCGGCTCGACGTGCTGCTGCGCCGGGTCGATTCCAACATGCTCGATCCGCTCGAGCTCGACGCCTCTTCCTATCTCGGCGTGCCCGGGCTCGTCGAGGTGCTGCGCAAGAGCGGCGTCGTGGTCGCCAACATGCCGGGCTCGGGCGTGATGGAGGCGAGGGCGCTGCTTGGCTTCCTGCCCAATCTGTGTCGGCGTCTGCTCAGTGAAGACCTGATGATGCCGCACATCGCGACCTGGTGGTGCGGCCAGAAGTCCGCCCGCAAGCAGGTGCTGTCGCGGCTCGACGAATTCGCCATCGAAGGCGCCTATGGCCGCGGCGTCGCGGATTTTCCAGGCCACGGGCCGGTGCTGCCGGGCGAACTGTCGGCGGCGGACCGCGACCGCCTGAAGGATGCGATCAGCCATCGCGGCATCGATTATGTCGGACAGGAACTGGTGCGCCTCTCCACGACGCCGGTGTGGGAGGACGGCCGCATCGCGCCGCGTCCATTCGTGCTGCGGGTGTTCGCGGCGGCGACGCCGAACGGCTGGACCGTGCTGCCCGGCGGCTTCTGCCGGATCGCGGATCGGGCGGATGCGCGCGCGGTGTCGATGGGCGATGGCGCGGTGTCCGCCGACGTCTGGGTGGTCTCCGACAAGGCGGTTGCGACCTCGACCCTGCTGCCGGCGGTCGACACCGTCCGAATCCGCCGCATCGCCGGTGTGCTGCCGAGCCGCGCCGCCGACAATCTGTTCTGGCTCGGGCGCTATCTCGAGCGCGCCGAAGCCACCATTCGCTTGATCCGCGCACTGTGCACGCCGCTGCGCGATCCGGCGCGGGCGAATTCGACCGGCTCGACGCCGGCGATGCATTCGGCCGAGCGCATCCAGCGCATGCTGGTTACCTGGGGCGCGGCCTCGCAAACCGCGCGCGCCAATCCCGCCAAGGTCGCGCTCGAAGCGCTGCAGAACGAGGAGAAGTTCGGCTCGGCGCTGTCGCTGGTGCGATCGGCGCAGCGCACGGCCACCTCGCTCCGCGAGCGGCTGTCGCCGGACGCCTGGCAGGTCATCACCGAGATGGCGGATCGGCTCGCGATCGAGGTTCACGACGATGACGGCGTCGTCAGCGCCGCCGAGCTGACCTTGCAGGAGCTCGCAAGCTTCGCCGGCCTCGCGCAGGAGAACATGAACCGCGCGGCGGGTTGGCGCTTCCTCGAGATGGGCCGCCGTGCCGAGCGCGCCATCAACACCACACGCTTTGCCCGACAGTTCGCCTATGACGAAGCCGGTGACGAAGACCTCGACGTCCTGCTGACGCTGGTCGACTGCCAAATCACCTACCGCTCGCGCTATCTGGTGCAGCCGCTGCTGACGCCGGTGCGCGATCTCGCCGTGCTCGATCCCTACAATCCTCGCTCGGTCGCATTCCAGGTCGCGGCGCTGAACGGGCATATCGCCGCGCTGCCGAGCCTGAAGGAGCACGGCCTGATCGAGCGGCCGCAGCGGCTCGCGGTTGCGGTCGAGGCGATGTTGACGACGGCTGAAGCCAGCAGCCTCGACGTCAAGACGCTGTTTGCGCTGGAGCAGGACCTGCTCAACCTCGCCGACTCGGTCGGGCTGCATTATTTTCCGCACGGGCCGAACGCCAGCCGGCCGGAGAAGCTCACGGGGCTGGCGTGATCTACGACATCCGTCACGTCACGACCTACAGCTACGAGACCCAGGTCAGCTTCGCGCGCTGCGCGCTGCGGCTGGAGCCGATCACCGGCGACGGGCAGGAGCTGGTTTCCCATTCGGTCGAGATTCGTCCGAAGCCCGCGGAGCGCACCGCGCGGCGCGACTTTTTCGGCACGCTGACCGAAAGCGTCCTGATCGAGACCGCGCATCGCAGTCTTCGCATTGATTCCCGCTCGCGGGTCTCGGTGGCGCGACAGCCGCCGCTCCGTGACGCGGCGAGCCCGCCCTGGGAGTGCGTGCGCGACAACGCGTTCGAGGCATTGAGCCTCGATGCGGGCTCGCCGGTCGGCTACGTCTTCGCCAGCGCGCTGGTGCCGGTGCTGCGGCCGGTGACGGCCTACGCTTCGGCGAGCTTTTCGCCCGGCGGCGGCATCCTTTCCGGTGCGGCCGACCTGATGCGCCGCATCCGCGGCGACTTCAAATACGATCCGAAGGCGACCGTGATCTCGACCCCGCTTCGCGACGTATTCGAGAAGCGCCACGGCGTCTGCCAGGATTTTGCCCATGTGATGATTGCGGGGCTTCGCGGCCTCGGTCTGCCGGCGGCCTATGTCAGCGGTTATCTGCGCACCATTCCGCCGCCGGGCCAGCCGCGGCTGCAAGGCGCGGACGCAACCCACGCCTGGGTGTCGGTCTGGTGCGGCAGCGAGCTCGGCTGGGTCGGGTTCGATCCGACCAACGATCTCATGGTCGCCAACGACCACATCATTCTCGCGATCGGCCGCGACTTCGCCGACGTCTCGCCGGTCGACGGCGTCATCGTCGGCGCGCGCAAGCAGAAGCTCAGCGTCGCCGTCGACGTGTTGCCGGTGGAGTGAGCCGAGGGGGCAGGCGCGCGTTCGGCCGCGCCGCCGCGATCTCGATCAGGCGACCTGCCGCTTGCCCGATTTGTCCCACCCGATCGGGCTGGTGATGACGCGGTCGCGGCCTTCATGCTTGGCTTGATAGAGCGCGAGGTCCGCTGCCTTGAGCAGATCGCGCGATGTGCGCTCGTGATCCGGGACGAGGCAAGACAGTCCGATGCTGACGGTCGGCAACTCATGCTCGGATTCGCGCGCAGCGGTCAGCTTCGCGCGAATCTGCTCGGCAACCTCCAATGCACCCGCTTTGCCAATGCCGGGCAGCAACACCGAAAACTCCTCGCCGCCGTAGCGCGCGCCGAGATCGGTTGCGCGCTTGGTGCTGGTGGCGATGCACCGTCCCACAGTGGCGAGCACTGCGTCGCCGGCCTGATGGCCGTACGTGTCGTTGAAGGTCTTGAAATGATCGACGTCGATCATCAGAAGCGATACCGGCGACTTTGCGCGCATGCCACGACGCCATTCGACGTCAAGCGTATCGTCGAGGCGGCGGCGGTTGGCGAGGCCCGTCAGCGCATCGGTGTTCGCGAGGTGCGCGAGCCGGCCTTCAGCGGCGGCCCGCCGTTTGAGAGCGGCCAGCAGGTAGAACATCAGGACGATCGAGAAGCCGCAGAGCGCCGCCACCACGCTTCCGATCAGCCAGAGCTGCTGCCACCAATCGGCATAAATGCCGTCGAGCGCGAGGCCCTCGGCGATCAGCAGGGGATGGTGTCCGACCGCCTGAAAGACATAGAGCCGGTTGACATGATCGACGAGCGATTTCGTCATGTAGGAGCCGGATTGCCGTGCCGGGAACTGCTTGAAGACCTGTGAGTCCCTGATGCTTTGCCCGATCTTGGCGATGTCGAACGGTGCTCGCATCAGCATGACGCCATCGGTGTTGAACAACGCCATGCTATCGCCGAGGCCGAAGCTCAGCTTGCGAAACAGATTGTGGAAATAGCTGAGCCGCATGCTGCCCGCGACGACACCGGCAAAGGATCCGTCGTCATTGCTGATGCGGCGGCTCAGGCTGATCAGATATTCGCCGTCTGAAGTCACCCAGGGAGCGCTGATGAACAGTCCGCTGTCGGCTCGCGCCTGATGCACCCGGAAGAAGTCTCGGTCGGCGAAATTTGCGGTCCGCGGCGTCAATGTCCGGGAATCGAGCGTGACGTCTCCCGCCGTATTCAGCACGAGGATTGAGCCGAGATCCTTGGCGGTGGCGGCGCGGTCGAACAGCACGACCTGGCGAAGCTCCGGGCTGATCTTGCCCAGCTCCGGCAGCTTGACGCCGTCGGCGACGGCCTGCAGCGACAGGTCATAGAGCTCGATGTTGCGATCGATCTCGCTGGCGATGGAGGCGACGAGGTTGGTCGCGCCCTCCTTCGCATGCTGATAGTCCTTGCCGGCCATCTCCCAGAGAATGGACGCGCAGATCGCCGAAAAGCACAAGACGAGACCGATCCCGAGCGCGAGGAGCCGTTTGGTCGGCACCGCCTTCGGCTTTGGCAACAGTCCGTTCATTGCTCGCTTCCACTTCCCCGCGCCCCCGCGCACTTTGAGTTTCTATAGGGGCATCAAATTGAGAAAGGCGACCGCAAGCACAGGCAATTTGCGCCCGTGCGTTGCGATAATCTTAACCATTCCAGGTTGGTCGGAACCCGTCGCGGGCCCGGACAGATCGGCTGATCCGTTCAGGTTCCGGTCCGTCGCAGATCCTCGGCGGCGTCGCTGCGCAGGTTGCGGAAGAACTGCTCGACCTCGCGCGACAGCGTCTCGGCGGTTGCGGTCAGGTCGTTCGATGCCGCGAGCACCGATTCTGCCGCCTTGCTGGTCTGGTCCATGTCGTCGCGGAGCGAGCCGACATTCGTGACCAGGGTTTCGTTGCCCTGGGCGGCCATCTGCGCGTTGGCGGAGATTTCGCGCGTGGCGGCATCCTGCTGGCCAATCGCGCTTGCGATGTTGGCGGTGACGTTGCTGATCTCGCGCACCGCCTGGCCGATCTCGCGCACCGCGGCCACCGAGTTGCGGGTCGAGGTCTGGATCAGGCCGACATTCTCGCTGATCTCGGCGGTTGCCTTGGCGGTCTGCCCGGCAAGCGCCTTGACCTCGTGCGCGACGACCGCGAAGCCGCGTCCGGCATCGCCCGCGCGGGCGGCTTCGATGGTGGCGTTGAGCGCGAGCAGGTTGGTCTGCTCGGCGATCGCCTGGATCAGGTTCAGCACACCGTCGATGCGCTGCGTGGTGGCGGCAAGGCTCTCGATCTCGGTGATCGACCGGTCGGTGCGCGCACCTGCCTGATCGACCGCCCCCGACGACTGCTTGACCTGGCGGCCGATTTCCTCGACCGAGGCGGAGAGCTCTTCGGCTGCGCTCGCCACCGCAGACACGTTGCTCGAGGCCTGTTCGGTCGCGCCTGCCGCCGCAACCGTCCGGCCGCTGGCGTCCGCCGCGACGGTGGCGATGCTCTGCGCGGTTTGACGCATCGTCGCAGCGTTGTCGTGTACCGCGCGGAGCACCTCACCGATGGTGCCGCGGAACGTCTCGACGAAGCTTTCGATATGCCGGCCGCGGGCGTCGCGAGCCTCGGAGTCCTGCACGACTTGCGCGTTCAGGCTGCGATTGCGGTCCATCGCCTCCTGGAAGACCTTGATGGCGCGTGCCAGTGCGCCGATTTCATCGCTGCGCCCGACGTGCGGCACGTCGACATGATCGGCGCCCTCGGCGACGTGCTTGATGGTCGTTGTGATCTGCGACAGTGGCCGCGCCACCGAGCGGGCGATGATCAGCACGCCGAGCACCACCACAATCAGGGCCGCCGCGCCGAGCCCGGTCAGCAGCAGCGCCAGCTCGCGGTTGGTGTCGGTCTGCTGCGCCAGCTTCTTGCTGCGCTCGGCGTAGACCTTGGACAGCGCCTCGAGGTCCTTGTTCAGTGCGGTGCGCACGTCGCGATTGGCGTCGTTGTCGCCCCACTCGCGCCCGGCAGCGGCGCCGATTTCGATGCCGCGGCGGACCAGCTCTTTGCGGAATTCGATGAATTGCTCGATGCGCTTCTTGAACACCGCGAACTGCGCGGCGTCGTCGGCCTGCACCAGGGTCTCCCAGTTCCTCACCACGCCGAGGATGCGGTCGTTGAACGCCAGCAGCCCGTCGCCGTACTTCTTCACCGCCGGAGGTTCGGTCGACATGTAGATGCCGCGGGATTCCATCACCACCGCGTAAACCAGCGAGTTGACCCGCTCGACATTGAGCGCGGCGCGGCTTGCGAGGTCGACGGCCGCGGTCAGCTCGGCATTGCGCCGCGCGTTGTAGTCGGACAGGACGGTGATGGCTGCGGTCAGCGCCGCAATCAGCGCAAACGTCGAGTACAGCCTGGCAGCAAGCGAGAATCGGGATGCCATTGGAGGCCGGGATGTGGAGATCGGGGATGTGGCGGGGGACGGCATTGCGGGCACTCCAAGAGGCCGGGGAGTACCTTCGGCCAATTAAAGCTTATGCAAAATCTTCATGGATAATTTCTTAACGCGTGCGTTCTGTGCCGCCGCAACCGTTAAAATATCTAAATCATACCAATGTCTTATGAGGTACACCGCAGCGAGCGGGTGGCGGCGCCTTGCCGCCGTGTTGAATGACGGACCGCCATCATCATCATTCATCAACATCCCCCGGCGCACCGGGCGAAGCTGATGGCACGACTTTCGCAAAGAGGTGCTAGGTTGCGCCGTCCCCAGCCTCGACGCGAATCCCCATGCTCTATCGTCACACCATCGACGCCACCAGTTATGCATTCGACGATCTGCGCATCCTGCTTGCCAAGGCCTCGCCGCTGCGGTCTGGCGACCGTTTGGCCGGCATCGCGGCCGACAGCGCCGCGGAGATGATCGCCGCGCGGCTGGCGCTTGCCAACGTTCCGCTCAAGCAATTCCTCGATGAGCCTGTCATCCCCTATGAGGACGATGAAGTCACCCGCCTGATCCTCGACAGCCACGACGTTGCCGGCTTCCTGCCGGTGTCGTCGCTCACCGTCGGCGGCTTCCGCGACTGGCTGCTGTCGGATGTCGCCACCAGTGAGGTGATCAACCGGATCTCGCGCGGCATCACGCCGGAGATGGCGGCGGCAGTGTCGAAGCTGATGCGCAACCAGGATCTGATCCTGGTCGCGAAGAAATGCGAGGTGACGACCCGCTTCCGCAACACCATCGGCTTGCGCGGGCGAATGAGCACGCGACTGCAGCCGAACCATCCGTTCGACGATGCCAAGGGCATCACCGCCTCGATCCTCGACGGGCTGCTGCTCGGATCGGGCGACGCTTGCATCGGCATCAATCCGGCGAGCGACGATCCGAACGTCATCGGCACCCTGCTGCGGCTGCTGGACGACGTCATCACCCGGCTCGGGATTCCGACGCAGGGCTGCGTGCTGACCCATGTCACGACCACGCTCGGCCTGATCGGGCAGGGGCTGCCGGTCGACCTCGTGTTCCAGTCGATCGCTGGCACCGAGGCGGCCAACCGCAGTTTCGGCGTCGACCTCTCGTTGCTCCGGGAGGCACGGGAAGCCGGGCTGTCGCTCCACCGCGGCACGGTCGGCGACAACGTCATGTATTTCGAGACCGGGCAGGGCTCGGCACTTTCGGCCAACGCCCATCACCAGGTCGACCAGCAGACCTGCGAGGCTCGGGCCTATGCGGTGGCGCGGGCGTTCGATCCGCTGCTCGTCAACAGCGTGGTCGGCTTCATCGGTCCGGAATACCTCTATGACGGCAAGGAAATCATCCGCGCCGGGCTCGAGGATCACTTCTGCGGCAAGCTGCTCGGCCTGCCGCTCGGGATCGACGTCTGCTACACCAACCACGCCGAAGCCGATCAGGACGACATGGACAATCTCCTGACGCTGCTTGCGGCCGCCGGCGTGAACTTCATCATGGGCGTGCCGGGCGCCGATGACGTGATGCTGAACTATCAGTCGACATCGTTTCACGATGCGCTCTACATCCGCGACCTGTTCGGCCTGAAGCGGGCGCCCGAATTCGACGACTGGCTGGCGCGCGTCGGCCTTGCCGGGCAGGATTTCCGCCTCGTTGCCGATGCGGGGCAGCTGCCCGAGCTCGCCGCCAGGCTGTTGACCTGACGGGATAGCGAAATTCTGCAGAGCAACTATCTCACCGTTGTGACGTTGGTAAGCGCCACAATGTTGAGGAATTTCTGGCCCAGCGTTCCACGCTATGGTTAGATTTGCGGGTGCTTCGGGGTCGATTGATGAGAGCTGAGGGCATAAAGACAGCACGGCGTATCCTCTGCGTCTTTCCGCGCTATACGTCGTCCTTTGGGACCTTCGAGCACTCCTATCCTCTGACCGACGGCGTCAAGGCGTTCATGCCGCCGCAGGGCCTGCTGCTGATCGCCGCATACCTCCCCGAGAACTGGCCGGTCCGCTTCGTCGACGAGAATCTGCGTCCGGCCACAGCGGAGGATTTCGAGTGGGCGGAAGCCGTGTTCGTCAGCGGTATGCACATCCAGCGCCAGCAGATGAACGATATCTGCCACCGTGCGCATGACCATGACCTGGTGGTCGCGATCGGCGGTCCGTCGGTCAGTGCCTGTCCGGACTACTATCCCGCATTCGACTACCTTCATGTCGGCGAGCTCGGCGATGCGACCAATGAGCTGATCAGGCGTCTGGAGCAGGACACCAGTCGTCCCGACGAGCAGGTGGTGCTGAAGACCATCGACCGCCTGCCGATGACGGAATTCCCGCTGCCGGCCTATGAGCTCGCCGAAACCAAGAAGTACTTCCTCGGCAGCATCCAGTTCTCCTCGGGCTGCCCCTATCAGTGCGAGTTCTGCGACATCCCCGGGCTCTATGGCCGCAATCCGCGGCTGAAGTCGCCGCAGCAGATCATCGCCGAACTCGACAAGCTGCGCGCCTGCGGCGCGACCGACACCGTCTATTTCGTCGACGACAACTTCATCGGCAACCGCAAGGCGGCGAGCGAGCTGCTGCCGCATCTGATCGAGTGGCAGAAGCGGACCGGCTATGTCACGCGCCTTGCCTGCGAGGCGACGCTCAACATCGCCAAGCGGCCCGAGATCCTGGAGAAGATGCGCGAGGCCTTCTTCGTGACGATCTTCGTCGGCATCGAGACGCCCGATCCCGACGCATTGAAGGCCATGCACAAGGATCAGAACATGATGGTTCCGATCCTGGAGGGCGTGCGCACCATCAACTCCTTCGGCATGGAGGTCGTCTCCGGCATCATCATGGGGCTCGATACCGACAAGCCCCAGACCGCTGACGCGCTGCTCTCCTTCGTCGAGGAGTCCCGGATTCCGCTTCTGACCATCAACCTGCTGCAGGCGCTGCCGAAGACGCCGCTGTGGGATCGGCTCGAAAAGGCAGGAAGGCTGGTCGATGACGAGGGCCGTGACTCCAATGTCGAGTTCCTGCTGCCCTACGAGGACGTGGTCAGCTCCTGGCGCAAATGCATGGAGATCGCCTACCAGCCCGAGAAGCTGTTCGAGCGCTATTTGCATCAATGCAACTACACCTATGCCAACCGCATCAAGGTGCCCGTCAGCCCGGAGATGAAGAGCTGGGCCAACATCCGGCGCGGCCTGATCATGCTGCGCAACATCTTCTGGAAGGTCGGCGTGCTCGGCGACTACAAGCGCGTGTTCTGGAAGTTTGCGCTCGGCCGGCTCAAGCGCGGCGACATTGAAGGGTTGATCTCGGCGACGCTGGTTGCGCATCATCTGATCACGTTTGCGCGTGCAGCCTCCAGCGGCCGGCAGAACGCCTCGAACTACTCGATCCGGCTGCGCGAGGCTTCCGTACCCGCCGAATGACAGCATGACCACACCGCCGGCGCCATTGCCCCCGTCGCTTTCCGATTTGCGCGATCTCACGCCGGCGCGCGTCGGTCTCGGCCGGTTCGGGGCCAGCCTGCCGACCGATGCGCTGCTCTCGTTCACGCTCGATCACGCCCGCGCCCGCGACGCCGTTCACGCAGCCTTCGATGTCAGCGGCATTACGGCCGGTCTTGCCGGCCTCGGCATCACGCCGCGCGAGGTGTCGAGCCAGGCGCCAGGCCGGCGCGACTATCTGCGCCGGCCCGATCTCGGACGCATGCTGGACTCAGCATCGCGACGGTCGCTGGAAGGGTGCGGCATCACCGCATGCTCCTGCGCCATTGTGATCGGCGACGGCCTGTCGCCGGCCGCGGTCAATGTGCACGCTGTCGAATTGATCCGGCATCTCTTGCCGCGGCTTGGGGCCGACAAGATCGACGCTGGTGCGATGATCGTCGCGTCAGGCGCGCGCGTCGCGCTCGGTGACGAGATCGGCGCCATCGTCGGCGCGCGCATGTTGGTGATGCTGATCGGCGAGCGGCCCGGCCTTTCCGCGCCCGACAGCCTTGGTGCCTATCTCACCTTCGCGCCGCGGATCGGCCTCACCGATGCCGACCGCAACTGCATCTCCAACATCCACCGTGCCGGGCTGAGCTATCCGGAAGCCGCACTCAGAATCTCGTGGCTTGTGCGCGAGGGACTGGCACGCCAGGTGACGGGGGTCGCGTTGAAAGATGAAAGCGGCGGTGGATCGTCACAGAATGCGCTACCGGGGTGTGACAAATCAGATACTTAATGGTGGGGATCAGCGGTTCCCCGCCGATTTGGTTCGACCCTCGCGCTTGCGAGCAAAGGTGCAGACAGGTAAAACACGCGCCGGTCAATATTCGCGTGTTTTCAAGGACTAGCGCCGATAAGCCGCGCTCACCCGCCTCATTCGCGCCCCTCGACCCAAGCTAGACAGATTGAGCCGTTTTCAGAACTGGACAGGGCATGCTCGAAAAGAACTCCGAAAGTCAGGTCCACGTCGAGAAGGTCGAAGAGCCGCGGTCGGGCCCCAGCATCGCGTTCGGGATCGAGCGTCTCGGCCTGATCCCGATGCGGGCGCCGATCCTGTCCTGTGTCGTGCTCGTCCTGTTGTTGATCGGCGCGGTGTTCGGCGTGCACCGGATCAAGATCGACGACTCGCTGTCGCAGCTGTTCCGTTCCGAATCAAAGGACTACAAGCAATATGAGGCGGTGACCAAGCGCTTCCCGGCGACCGAGTTCGACGTCCTCGTCGTGGTCGAAGGCAAGACGCTGCTCGAACGCGACAATCTCGGCAAGCTCCGTGACATGGTCACAGACCTGCAGCTCGTCGAGGGCGTGCGCGGCCTGGTGTCGCTGTTCTCGGCGCGCCAGGCGCCCGAGCCCGGCAAGCTGCCGGCGGCGCTGTTCCCCAATGAACTCCCCGAGGGCGCGGCCTATGACAAGTTCGTCGAGACCGTCAAAAGCAACGAGATCATCCGCGGCAAGCTGTTGTCGGAGGATGGCACGCTCGCGCTGGTCGTGCTGTCGCTCGAGCCGGAGGTGGTCGGCAGCAACAAGCTCAGCAAGGTGGTCGGCGACATCAGGAAGATCATGGCCGACGATCTCGGCGGCAGCGGGCTCAATGCCCAGCTGTCCGGCGTGCCGGTCATGCAGCTCGAGATCCGCAATGCGGTCGAGCGCGACGGCCTGACCTACAACATCCTAGGCATCCTCGCCGGCTGCGTCATCGCCATCATCTTCTTCCGCAAGATTTCCTTCATGGTGGCGGCGGCGTTCCCGCCGATGATCGCGATCCTGCTCGCGCTCGGCGGCCTCGGCTGGGCAAATTTCAATCTCAACATGTTCCTCAACGTGATGACGCCGCTCATCATGGTGATCAGCTTCTCCGACTCGATGCAGTTGACATTCGCGGCGCGCGATCGGCTGATCGCGGGCCAGGACAAGTTCACCGCGTTCAAGAACGCGGTGCTGGTGGTCGGCCCGGCCTGCGTGCTGACGCACGGCACGGCGGGGATTTCCTTCATCGCGTTGCAGTTCTCGGATTCCGACCTGATCCGCAAGTTCGGCGAGGCCGGGCTTGCGGCGACCATCATCGCGCTGGTCGCTGTGCTGTCGCTGGTGCCGGTGTTCGGCATCCTGCTGGTGCGCAACGAGAAGGTCTTCGCGGTCAAGTTCCAGAGCGCGGACGCCGGCGTGCAGGCGCTGCGCAATTTCTGCTACTGGATCGCGGTGCGCATGGTCGGCCGTCCCGGGCTGTTCAGCCTGCTCGCGCTGATCGTCGTCGGCGGCCTCGGCATCATCTACGCCAATCTGGAGCCGCGTTACCGACTCGCGGACCAGGTGCCGGACAAGCGGCAGGCGGTGGAGGCGTCGAGCCGTCTCGACGCCAAGCTGACCGGCGCCAATCCGGTCGACGTGCTGATCGAATTTCCCAAGGGCCAATCGCTCTACTCGCCGGAGACGCTGAAGACGATCGCCGACGTTCACGCGATGGTCGAGGACAGCGCCGGCGTCGGCAACGTCTGGTCGCTGGAAACCCTGCGGCGCTGGCTCGCCGAGAAGGCCGGCAGCAATGATGTCGCGACGCTGAAGGAATATGTCAGCGTGATTCCCGAGCATCTGGTGCGCCGCTTCATCTCGAAGGATCAGGATGCCGTCGTGGTGTCGGGCCGCGTCCCGGATCTCGATTCTAGCCAGCTGCTTCCGGTGGTGAACAAGCTCGATCACTCGCTGGACAAGGTGCGTGCCGAGCATCCCGGCTACGAGATCGCGGTCACCGGCCTGTCGGTGATTGCCGCGCGCAACAGCGCCAACATGATCGAGAAGCTCAACCGCGGCCTCACCGTGGAGTTCGCGCTGGTCGCGATCTTCATCGGGCTCGCGTTCCGCTCGGTCGTGGTGATGTTCTCCTGTATCCTGCCCGGCATCTTCCCGGTGGTGCTGTCAGGCACGGTGCTGTGGCTGCTCGGGGAGGGGCTGCAATTCGCCAGCGTCGTGGCGTTGACCGTGTCGTTCGGCCTCGGCCTCAGCGCCACCATCCACTTCCTCAATCGCCTGCGGCTGGAGACCAAGCCCGGTGTCACGCCGGAGCTTGCAGTGGAGCGCGCCACCGTGCTGGTCGGCCCCGCGCTGATCCTGACCACGGTGGTGCTGGCCTGCGGCCTCGTCGTCACCGTGTTCTCCGACCTGCCGTCGCTGCGGCTGTTCGGTTGGCTCAGCGCGTTCTCGATGGTCGCGGCCCTGGTCGCGGACCTCTTCATCCTGCGGCCGACCTCGATGTTCCTGATCAACCTGTCGCAAAAGCTCCGCGGCAAGGGCGGCCAACCGGCGCCGATTGAAAAGGCCTGATCGACGGGCAACAAAGACTCGCAACAAAAAGCCCGGTTCCGAAGTGCTCGGAACCGGGCTTTTTTTGTTTGCCTGCCAAATCGGCCGGAGGGTCAGGTCTTCGTCATGGTGATCGTGACGCCGCGGATCTCGCCCTTGGAGTCGATCTGCACGACCTGCTTGGAGCCGTTGGTCTGCAGGTTCAGGTTGGCGGCAAAGCCGGAGGCCTCGACGAACACGTCGATCCGCCCGCCGCCCGCGGTGCCCTGTAAATTGCCGAAGATGTTGCGGCTGGCCTCGCTCCAGTTGCCGGAGATCCGGTCGCCCTGGCTGGTGACGTCGCTGGAGAGGTCGAACTTGTAGCTGTCGCTCGCACAATGCAGCGACTGCTTCAGATTCATGCCCGATGGCGCGACCTTGTAGTCCGCCTTGCAACGAATGCGTTCGGTCGTGCCGTTGGACAACGCCACCGTGCCCGATCCGGTCCACGAGCCGGCAAAACCGGCAAACGGACCGCTGGCCTGGGCATGGACTGCGGAGGCAGACAGCATCAATGCGGCGCCGACGCCTACAGCTCTGAGGGCCTGACCATAAAGGCTGGAACCAAACAGTTTCATTGTGAATTTTCCCATCAAAATCAACGCTTCTTTCGCAAGAAAGCGTCTCGCCGCATCGAAGGTTTAGTGTCACCCAAGAATGTTAGGTTCAAACGACAGAAGCGGCGTGCGCGAGCCCTGTTGTCATCGAACAGAATCAGAAACCATTGGCCTCATGATGGCATGTAGCTTTGCGCGAGTGTGATCCGCAATACCCAAACGCGACAAAGTGATGGCATGAATCGTTGTGTTAAATCAATGGCTTAAGCAGGGGTTTACAGCGCCGCAAATTTAGCCGCA
Source organism: Bradyrhizobium sp. B124 (assembly GCF_038967635.1). Lineage (NCBI taxonomy): Bacteria > Pseudomonadati > Pseudomonadota > Alphaproteobacteria > Hyphomicrobiales > Nitrobacteraceae > Bradyrhizobium > Bradyrhizobium sp. B124. The sequence continues at coordinate 8,704,375 of NZ_CP152413.1, forward strand.
TTTAGCAGTGCTTGTCGTCAATCCGTTGCCGCGTTACGTGGCGTCTGCAATCCCCAAAATCCGTCCCGGCCATGCCGAAACGCGTTTCGGGAACAGATTTTCTGCTGTCGGAAATGAAGGAATACGATGCGTAAATTTCTCCTGGCTGTTGCCGTGTTGTCGATCCCGCTCTCGTCCAGCGCCTTCGCCCAGCAGCAAGGGCGCGGTACGCCCGATGAGCAGAAGGCCTGCACGCGTGACGTGCAGCGTCACTGCCGTTCCGTGATCGATCAGGGCGACTTCACCATCCTCGCCTGTCTGCAGCAGAACCGCAGCAAGATCAGCGCCGCCTGCGACCAGGTGCTGAAGACCCACGGCCAATAAGACCGAATTCAGGTCTCAAGGGACCGCTATCAATACCGCGGCTGGCAGCCATGCCGGCCGCGGTCACATATGCTGGCGGTCACAGATAGCATTGGTTTTGGTGGCGTATTCCCCTATATGGGGCTCGCAAATCCCCCGCATGCGCCTGACCGTCCGCGCCTGCGTCGTGCCATGACCAGTGTAGCCCAAATTTCCCATGACCACCGCGAGCGACCTGCGATCCGGAAAGACCCACCGCGACGAGAATTTTCCGGTCGCGTCGTGGATCATTCATCCGCGGCATCGTGCCCTGATCCTGGCCTTCTACAATTTCGTCCGCACCGCCGACGATATCGCCGATCACGCCACGCTGCCCGCCGAAGAGAAGCTGCGCTATCTCGACCTCATGGAGGCCGAGCTGCTCGGCAATGGCGATAGCCAGAAGGAAGCGGTCAGCCTGCGCCGCGCCTTTGCCGAGCGCGGCATGCCGCCGCGGCATGCGCTCGACGTGCTGGTGGCGTTCCGGCTCGACGTCACCAAGCTGCGCTACGAAAACTGGGACGACGTGATCGATTATTGCCGTTACTCGGCGATGCCGGTCGGGCGCTTCATGCTCGACGTGCACGGCGAGGATATTTCGACCTGGGCGGCGTCGGACGCGCTCTGCGCCGGATTGCAGATCAACAACCATCTGCAGGACTGCGGCAAGGACTACCGGAACCTGAACCGCGTCTATCTTCCGCGCGATGCGCTGGCCGCTACGGGTGCGACCGTCGAGATGCTCGGCGAGGCGAAGTCGCAGCCGGCCCTGCTCAAATGCCTGCAGGCGCTCGCGCTGCGCACCGCGGCGCTGCTCGAGCAGAGCAAGTCGCTCGCCGCCGAAGTGAAGGATTTCCGGCTAGGGCTCGAGATCTCGGTGATCCAGGCGTTCGCCGACAAGATCGTCAACATGCTGAAGGTGCGCGACCCGCTCAGTGAGCGCGTGCATCTGGGCCCGGTCGAACTGCTGCTGCAGAGCCTTGGCGGCGTCGCCGGCGAGACGGCGCGGCGGGCGATCGGACGGCGTGCGGTCTCCAAGACGGCGGCAGGGGCATGAGTGCTGAGGCGGCGGCCAACGCAAATTACGGAAGCACCGCGTCGGGCAGCTCGTTCTATGCCGCGATGCGCATCCTGCCGCACGCGCAGCGCGAGGCGATGTTCCAGATCTACAGCTTCTGCCGGCAGGTCGACGACATCGCCGATTCCGACGGTCCGCGGCCGGAGCGCCTGGCCGCCTTGCAGCAGTGGCGCGAAGATATCGATGCGCTCTATGCGGGGCATCCGCCGGAGCGGCTGAGGGACTATGTCGCGTCGGTGAAGGCCTTCGGCCTGAAGCGCGAGGATTTCGTCGCGATCGTCGACGGCATGGAGATGGACGTGCCGCAGGACATCCGCGCGCCCGATCTTGCGACGCTCGACCTGTATTGCGATCGCGTCGCGAGCGCGGTCGGCCGGCTGTCGGTGCGCGTGTTCGGCCTGCCCGAGGAGGACGGCATCGAGCTCGCCTACCATCTCGGCCGCGCGCTGCAGCTCACCAACATCCTGCGCGACATCGACGAGGATGCCGGTCTCGGCCGGCTCTATCTGCCGCGCGAATGGCTCTGGCATGCCGGCATCACTAACAACGACCCGGCCCGCGTCACCGCCGACCGCGCGCTGCCGAAAGTCTGCGCGCCGCTTGCCGAGCGCGCCAAGATGCACTTCCAGAAGTCCGACGAGATCATGAAGCGCAATTCGCGCCGCGCGGTGCGTGCGCCGCGGATCATGTCGAAATACTACCGCGCGATCCTCGATCTCCTGATCGCGCGCGGCTTTGCCGCTCCGCGTGAGCCGGTGCGTGTGTCCAAGGCAGCCAAGATCGGCATTCTTCTTCGTTACGCGATCATCTGATGCAAAAGACCGTTCATATCATCGGTGCCGGTATTTCCGGCCTCTCCGCGGCCGTGCGGCTCGCCAATGGCGGCTACAAGGTTGCCGTCCACGAGGCGACGCAGCAGGCCGGCGGCCGCTGCCGTTCCTATTTCGATGCCGCCACCAATCTCACCATCGACAACGGCAACCATCTGCTGCTGTCGGGCAACCGCCATGCGCTGAGCTACGCGCGTTCGATCGGCACCGAGGCGGGCCTCGTGGGACCTGCGCGCGCGCAGTTTCCGTTCGTCGATCTGGCCACCGGCCAGCGCTGGCAGCTCGACCTCGGCGACTCCCGCCTGCCGCTGTGGGTGTTCGACGAGGCGCGCCGTGTCCCGGACACCGGCCTGCGCGATTATCTCGCATTGGCGCCGCTGGCCTGGGCCGGCACCGCGGCACTGGTCGGCAACACCATTCCCTGCAAGGGCACGCTGTATGACCGCCTGGTGCAGCCGCTGCTGCTCGCCGCATTGAACGTCGATCCGCCGGAGGGCTCGGCCGGGCTAGCCGGCGCCATCGTGCGCGAGACGCTGCTCGCCGGCGGGCAGGCCTGCCGTCCGCTGATCGCGCGTGATGGCCTGAGCTCGGTGCTGATCGAGCCGGCCGTGAAGCTGCTGCAGGAGCGGGGCCACAGCGTCCAGTTCAGTCACGAATTGCGTACGCTTGGCATATCGGGTGATCGCATTAGCGAGCTCGACTTCGGCGGTGGCGACAAGATCACGCTGGCGGCCGACGATGCCGTGGTGCTCGCGGTGCCGCCGCGCGCGGCGGCAACCCTGCTGCCCGGCCTGAAAACCCCGACCAAATTCCGCGCCATCGTGAACGCGCATTTCCGCGTCGATCCGCCGCGCGACGCCGCGCCCATTCTCGGCGTGGTCGGCGGCCTCGTGGAGTGGCTGTTCGCGTTCCCGCAGCGGCTGTCGGTTACGATCAGCAACGGCGACCGCCTGGTCGACATGCCGCGCGAGGAGCTCGCGCAGGCGATCTGGCGGGACATCTGCAAGGCATCCGGCGTTTCCGGCGACTTGCCGCCGTGGCAGATCGTGCGCGAGCGCCGCGCCACATTTGAGGCGACGCCGGAGCAGAACGCCCTGCGTCCGGGGCCCACGACGGCGCAAAAAAACCTGTTCCTTGCCGGCGACTGGACTGCTACCGGGTTGCCGGCAACCATCGAGGGGTCGGTGCGGTCGGGTGATCGCGCCGCAGATCTGGTTCTGGCCAGGCGCTAGATTCGACCTGTTAAGCGGCCGCGGCTTTCGATCAGCCGGTCCGCAATGAAGAGGATATCGAGCGAAATGCTTTCGAGAGATCACAGCGTCGCAGTCGATCCGGTCGCGCTGGAGAAGAGCATCTCCAAGGCAACCGAAGCGCTGCTCGGCTATCGCCAGTCCGACGGGCACTGGATATTCGAGCTCGAGGCCGACAGCACCATTCCGGCCGAGTACATCCTGCTGCGTCACTACCTGGCCGAGCCCGTCGACGCCGCGCTCGAGGCCAAGCTCGGCAACTATCTGCGCCGCGTCCAGGGCGCGCATGGTGGCTGGCCGCTGGTGCATGATGGTCCGTTCGACATGAGCGCCAGCGTGAAGTCGTACTTCGCGCTGAAGATGATCGGCGACTCCGTCGACGCGCCGCACATGATACGGGCGCGCGAGGCGATCCGTTCGCGCGGCGGGGCTTCAGGCAGCAACGTGTTCACGCGCTTCATGCTTGCGCTCTATGGCGTCGTGACCTGGCGCGCGACGCCGGTGCTGCCGATCGAGATCATGCTGCTGCCGATGTGGTCGCCGTTCCACATCAACAAGATCTCCTACTGGGCGCGCACCACCATGGTGCCGCTGATGGTGCTCGCTGCGCTGAAGCCGCGCGCCAAGAATCCGAAGGGTGTCGGCATCGACGAATTGTTCCTGGAGGATCCGAAATCGGTCCGCATGGCGCCGAAGGCGCCGCATCAGAGCGCAGGCTGGTTCTATCTGTTCCGCTCGCTCGACGCCGTGCTGCGCGTGATCGAGCCGATGTTTCCGAAGCGCCTGCGCCAGCGCGCAATCGACGCCGCGCTCGCCTTCACCGAAGAGCGGTTGAACGGCGAAGACGGCATGGGCGCGATCTATCCGCCGATGGCCAACATCGTCATGATGTATGAGGCGCTCGGCAAGGACGAGAATTTCCCGCCGCGCGCCGTCACCCGCCGCGGCATCGACAAGCTGCTGGTGGTCGGCGAGCACGAGGCCTATTGCCAGCCCTGCGTCTCGCCGGTGTGGGACACCGCGCTGACCTGTCATGCGCTGCAGGAAGCGGGCGGCGACGATACGCTCGCCAAGGCCAAGCAGGGGCTCGACTGGCTGAAGCCGCGCCAGGTGCTGGAGCTGAAGGGCGACTGGGCGGTCAAGGCGCCGGGTGTCCGTCCCGGCGGCTGGGCGTTCCAGTACAACAACGATCACTATCCCGATCTCGACGACACCGCGGTGGTCGTGATGGCGATGGACCGCGTGCGGCGTCACAGCGGAACCAGGGAATATGACGAGGCGATCGCGCGCGGCCGCGAGTGGATCGAGGGGCTGCAGAGCCGCGACGGCGGCTGGGCGGCGTTCGACGCCAACAATCTCGAATATTACCTCAACAACATCCCGTTCTCCGATCACGGCGCCTTGCTCGATCCGCCGACCGAGGATGTCACGGCGCGCTGCATCTCGATGCTGGGCCAGCTCGGCGAGACCGCGGAGAGCAGCAAGGCGATGGCCGACGGTATCGCCTATCTGCGCCGCACCCAGCTGGCCGAGGGCTCCTGGTACGGCCGCTGGGGCCTGAATTACGTCTACGGCACCTGGTCGGTGCTCTCCGCGCTAAATGTCGCAGGTATCGATCGCAACGACCCGATGATTCGGAAAGCGGTCGATTGGCTGGCGTCAGTCCAGAATCAGGACGGTGGCTGGGGCGAGGACGCCGTCAGTTACCGGCTGGATTACAAGGGTTATGAAGTTGCGCCGTCGACCTCCTCGCAAACGGCATGGGCCTTGCTTGGATTGATGGCGGCCGGAGAGGTCGAAAATCCTGCCGTTGCGCGGGGGGTGGAGTACCTAAAGGCAACACAGACGGAAAAAGGGCTGTGGGACGAGCAGCGATACACAGCTACGGGGTTTCCGCGGGTATTTTACTTGCGATATCATGGCTACTCGAAGTTCTTTCCGCTCTGGGCGCTGGCGCGGTATCGGAATTTGAGAAGCACCAATAGCAGGGTGGTAGGGGTCGGGATGTGATTGTTGAGGCGGGGGCCGCCGAGACCGTGGGCAGTAGAATTGATCCTCGGCCGGTATTGATTGTGACTGGATTGGTGCAGGAGGCCCGCATCGCAGCCGGTCCCGGCATGATCGTGATCTGCAGCTCGAGCGATCCGCAGCAGCTGCGTGAATTGCTGGCGACGCTGGATCCGACGAGCTTCCGCGGCGTGATTTCGTTCGGCGTGGCCGGCGGGCTCGATCCGTCGCTCAAGTCGGGCGACGTCGTGGTCGCGACCGAAGTGATGTCCGGCGATACCCGTTTCCTGGCCGCATCCGCCCTGAACGAAGAGATGATCGCCAGCGCCGCGCTGAAGCGCCGCCGGATCGTCCGCGGCGGGCTTGCCGGCGTCGAGCAGGTGATCGCGGCGAAGGCCTGCAAGGCCGCCCTGCGCTCGATGACGGGCGCAGCCGCAGTCGACATGGAAAGCCATATCGCGGCAGCCTATGCCGCCAAGGCGGGCGTTCCATTCGCCGCGCTGCGCGTGATCAGCGATCCCGCGCACCGGGCGCTGCCCGAGCTTGCGAAATCCGCGGTGAAGCCGAACGGCGACATCGACCTGCGCAAGGTGCTGCGCGGCATCGTGCGCAATCCGCGGACGCTGCGGGCACTGGTGTCGACCGGTATCGATTTCAATCGCGCGCTGCGCTCGCTGCGCAGCTGCCGCGGCTTCCTGCTCGGCAGCGACGTGCTGATGCCGGTGGACGATGTCTTGGTGGCGAAGGCGGCCTGATCCAGCTGTCCCGGGCCAGGACAGCGTTGCTCGCCGCACCGAGCTCAAAACAATCAACCTCAAAAATAGAGGCCCGATCGCATCGCGATCGGGCCTTTTGCTTTGGTGCCTGATGGTTTGGTTCGATGTCACGCCGGTCCGGGTTCCGGGCGTTCAGCGGGCGATTTGCCGGGCGTGCATTTGCCGGCTTGCGGGCGGGTGACCCTCGAGGCCTGTTCCTGCCTGCGCGTGGCACGGCAAGTCTCCGATGATCCTGCAAGCCCAGCCACGGCGTCCGCGGGCGGTGTGCGCCGTCCTGCGACCTCGGATCGCCCCGTGGATGCTTGACAGATACCGGCATTCGACCGAATATGAATTATGATCCTGAATTCATGAATTAAGGTTCACTATGGCAATCGCAGCAGTTCGCCTCAACCAACTGGTCGAGACCAAGGCCCGCATTCTGGATGCCGCGAGGGACGCCGTGGCGCTGAGTGGGTGGAAGGATGCCCAGATCGCCCTGATCGCCTCACGGGCCGGCGTGGCCACGGGCAGCGTGTATCGCTACTTCGACTCGAAGGCGGACCTGTACGCGCAGGTGCTCGCCCTGGTTTCCGAGCGCGAGGTGGCCGTTGTCGCCGCAATCGCCGAGGCGGAGGGATCCGCGTCCCAGTGTCTGGTGGACGCGATCTACACCTTCTCGGTCCGGGCGATGCGCGGCCGCCGTCTGGCCTATGCGTTGATCGCCGAACCCTGTGAACCCGAGATCGACGCGGCGCGCCTGAAATACCGGGCGGCCCTGGCCGACCAGATCGCAAGGCTGGTCCGGCGCGGCATCGCCAACGGCGAGTTCGTCGATATCGATGCGAATGTCGCGGCCTCCTGCGTGGCCGGCGCTTTCATGGAGGCGCTGGTTGGTCCGCTGGCGCCCGAAGCAGCCCCGGACTCCGACGCGGCAAAGGCGATCGCTCAGACGATCGCGGGGCTTTCCGCGCGCATGCTGTTTCGCCATCCCGCGCCTGAATTGACCCCTGTATCGAGAGTTTCCGCATGAATGCGCGCGTCCAGCCGGTTGCCGTCGCGGAAGCAAAAGCCAGTGCGTTCGCGACCCATGAAGTCCGCAATCAGGCGCGGCCAGCCGCAGACTTCAACTCGTTCGATGACGACCGCGCGTTGAGCGATCTGATCGCAAAGACCGCGCCGTGGGCAAGAGACAGGCTTTCCGCGCTCGGGGCCCATGCCGGCAGCGAAGCTGTGCAGGAGGCCGCGCGGCTTGCCAACGAGCACGAGCCGAAGCTCTTGACCCATGACCGGTATGGCAACCGCAATGATTGGGTCGAGTTTCATCCGGCATGGCATCAATTGATGGCGCTGGCGTTCCAGAGCGAGGTCCATAGCCTCGCCTGGTCGACGCGCGAGCCACAAGGCCATCTGGCGCGCGCGGCGCTGAGCTATCTCTGGAATCAGATCGAGAACGGCGTCGGTTGTCCAACCGGGATGGCGTACGCCGCAATCGCCGGGTTTTCCGGCAAGCCGCAATTCAGCCTGTGGCGGGAACGAACGCTGGCGGCGGACTACGATCCACGCCGGCTTCCGATCGAGGTCAAGCGTGCGGCGGTGATCGGCTATGCGATGACCGAGAAGCAGGGTGGCTCCGATCTGCGTGAGACCCAGACCACCGCGCGCTTCGTCGAGCGCGGCGCGCATGGCGAGATCTATGCGATCACCGGCCACAAATGGTTCTTCTCGGTGCCGGTCGCGGATGGATTCTACACGCTGGCGCGCACCCAATCCGGCGTCAGTTGCCTGTTCGTGCCGCGCCTGTTGCCGGATGGCAGCGCCAACCGCATCCACATTCAGCGCCTGAAGGACAAGTGCGGCAACCGTTCGAACGCGTCGAGCGAGATCGAGTATCACGATACGTGGTCGATCCTGGTTGGTGAGGAAGGCCGCGGCGTCGCGGAGATCCTTTCGCATGCTCATTTGACCCGGCTGGATTTCGCGGTCGGCTCTGCCGGGCTGATGCGGCAGGCGTTGAGCCTGGCACTGAACCACGCGCAAACGCGAACCGCGTTCGGCAAGCCGATGGCCGAGCTCCCGATGCAGCGCAACGTGCTTGCCGATCTCGCACTCGAGAGCGAGGCGGCGATGCTGGGCGCATTTCGCGTCGCGCGTGCGACCGACGGCCTGCAGACGAGCGACCATGAACGGCTGCTGGCGCGGGTCGCCACTCCCGTGGTGAAGTTCTGGAATTGCCAGCGTGCGCCGGCTTTCACCTATGAGTGCCTGCAGGTGCATGGCGGCAACGGCTTCATTATGGAGAATGCGATGGCGCGGCTCTACCGCGAGGCGCCGCTGAACTCGATCTGGGAAGGCACCTCCAACATGATGTGCATGGACGTGCTGCGCGCCATGCAACGGGATGCAAATTGCCGGGACGCGTTCGTCGACGAACTGCGTGCGAGCAGGGGCCTCAATGCGGTCTATGACCGGTACACGGACGATCTCGCGGATCGCTTGCTGGCACGATATCCGGACGACGGGCATGCACGGGCGCTCGTCACCCGCATGGCGCATGCGTTGCAGGCGGCCGAGATGTTGCGGCATGGCGATGCCACCGCGGCCGATCTCTTCGTGCAATCCAGATTTGGCGCCGACGGGATGCATGTGTTCGGCGCGCTTCCGTCGTCGGAAGGCCTCGGCAAGGTCGTCGAACGCGCCTCCGTCATCCGTCGATAAGGGTTCCAGTCATATGGGTCAGACCGAAGTTTGTGCCGTCAACGACGTCAGGGCGATCGTCGGAGATGAGGAGTGGGCGATGCGGGTCGATCTCGCGGCGTGCTACCGCCTGGTCGCGCTCTATGGAATGACCGACCTGATCTACAACCACATCAGCGCGCAGGTCCCGGGGTATGACGATCGGTATCTGATCAATCCGTACGGCATGCTCTATGAGGAGATCACGGCGTCGAGCCTCGTCAAGATCGACATTGAGGGCCGGACCTTGCTGCAGCCCGACCACGGCTACAACGTCAACGTGGCCGGCTTCTATCTGCATGCCCCGATCCATCGCGCACGGCCCGACGTGAAATGCGTTCTGCATACCCACACCCGGGCCGGCACCGCGGTCAGCACGCTTGCCGAAGGGCTGCTGCCGCTGTCGCAGACGGCAATGCGGTTTCACGGGCGGATCGGCTATCACGACTTCGAGGGACCGGCGATCGATCGCGACGAATGCGACCGGGTCGTCGCCGATCTCGGCCGCAACAACGTGCTGGTGTTGCGCAATCATGGCCTTCTGGTCTGCGGCAACACCATTCCGCAGGCGTTCAATGCGATCTACTGGCTGGAGCAGGCTTGCCGGATCCAGGTCGATGCGCTCGGCTGCGGCCGGCCGCTGCATGCGCCGAGCGAACTGGCGATCGGCAACACGGTGACCTGCTTTGCCGGCACCGAGATCACGCTGGACAATGAGCGCGACACCAATCCGGTGCTGAATGAAGCGGCGCAAAATCTGCAAGCCGGCTACGGGCTGCTGGAATGGCCGGCGCTGCGGCGCAGGCTCGACCGCATCGACAGGAGCTATGCGCAATGAGCGCGTCGCGGGCGTTACGGATCGGCTTCATCGGCGCCGGCCGCGTGGCGCAGACGCTCGCGCCGGCGTTCGCCCGCGCGGGTCTGAACGTCGCAGCCTTCTACAACCGCGGTCCCGATGCCGCGCAGCGTCTCGGATCCCGCATCCCGTCGGCACGGCCGATGATCGACGCGCAGCAGGTCGTTGACTTCTGCGACATGGTTTTCCTCACCGTGAGCGACGACGCGATTCTGCAGGTCTGCAGCGATCTGCACTGGGAGCCGCGTCACCGCGTGGTCCATTGCAGCGGTGCGACCGAACTGGCCGCGCTCGACCATGCGCGGTCGGCGGGCGCCGCAACCGGCGGATTTCACCCGATGCAGATGTTTGCAAATCCTGACGTCGCGCTCGAGGGGCTGCGCGGATGCACTGTCGGCATCGAAGCTGAAGGCGACTTCCGGCGCGACCTCGAGCGGCTCGCCACCAGCATCGGCTGCGAGCCGCTGGCGCTGCCGGCCGGTGTGCGGGCGATCTATCATGCCTCGGCCTACTATGTCGGCCCGTTCCTGATCTCGCTGCTCAAGGAAGGCGTCGAGCTCTGGAAGAGCTTTGGCGCCAGCGAGGCCGACGCGCTGCGCGCCATGATGCCGCTGCTGCGGGGCACCGTCGCGGCCGTTCTCGACGGTGGCCTCGCCAACGGCATGGGTGGCTGCGTGGCGCGCGGCGACGTCGGAACGATCGTCAAGCACCTGCGGGCCCTGGACGAGCGCTTTCCCGCCTCGGGCGCGTTGTATCGCGAACTGGCGCTGCGCAATGTCCCGCTCGGGATCGAGCGTGGCACACTCAGCGCTCCGCGCGCAGCCGAGATCGAACGGCTGCTGTTGCGAGCCCGGCGAGAGCAGGCGGCATCCTGATCCAGGAAAAAAGGGCCCCGGTTCGCTGAACCGAGGCCCTTGTTCGTTCTGCAGTCCGCTCACATGGACCTTTACGCGGCGCTGGAAGCCTTCTGCTGCTGCTTCGCGGCGGCAGCCGCAGCCTCGTCGCGGCGGATATCCGAGAGCTTCTTCTCGACCTGCTCGGCGAAGATGTACTGTGCCGGACGCTGCTTCGACATGTCGATCTCCGGCGCCATCGGGCCAGTGGTCTTGATGCCGCGCAGCGCGACCCACATCGCCTTCAGCGGATTGTTGATCGCAGCGGTCGCCGCGGTGGGCTCGTAACCGCAATGGGCCATACAGTCGGCGCACTTCTCGTACTTGCCGGTGCCGTAGGTCTCCCAATCGGTGGTGTCCATCAGCTCCTTGAAGGTCTTGGCGTAGCCTTCACCGAGCAGATAGCAGGGCTTCTGCCAGCCGAAGATGTTGCGCGCCGGCATGCCCCAGGGCGTGCACTCGTATTCCTGGTTGCCGGCCAGGAAGTCGAGGAACAGGCCGGAATGCATGAAATTCCATTTCTTGCCCTTGCCGAGCGCAAAGACGTCGCGGAACAGCTTCTTGGTCTTGGTGCGGTTGAGGAAGTGCTCCTGGTCCGGCGCACGCTCATAGGCGTAACCCGGCGACATCGAGACGCCGACGCCGAGCTCGGTGGTGAAGTCGAGGAATTTGGCGATCTCCTCGGCCGGATGGCCGTCGAAGATCGTGGCGTTGACGTTGACCGTGAAGCCGCGCGCCTTCGCCGCCTTGATCGCGGAGACGGCGCGATCGAACACGCCCTTCTGCGACACCGCCTTGTCGTGATGGTCCTTCAGGCCGTCGAGATGCACCGAGAAGAACAAATAGGGCGACGGCTCGAACAGATCGAGCTTCTTCTCGAGCAACAGCGCATTGGTACACAGCGAGACGAACTTCTTGCGCGCCACGAGGCCGCGCACGATCTCGCCGATCTCCTTGTGGATCAGCGGCTCGCCGCCCGGGATCGCCACCATCGGTGCGCCGCATTCATCGGCCGCGTCCCAGCATTCCTGTGCGGTCATGCGGCGATTGAGGATCGCATCGGGATAATCGATCTTGCCGCAGCCAACGCAGGCAAGGTTGCAACGGAACAGGGGTTCCAGCATCAGCACGAGCGGATAGCGTTTGCGGCCAAGCAGCTTCTGCTTGATCAGATAACCGCCGATACGCATTTCCTTGAAGAACGGTATAGCCATTAGAGGATTTTCTTTCTGCACTTATCAAAGGGAAGTGGGTTCAGATCAGCCCGCAGTCAGTTCGGCCGGCAGCCGGAATTCGATATTCTCTTCGCGGCCCGGAACGACCGAGACCGACACCGGTCCGATGCGCCGCAGGGCCTCGATGACATCGTCGACCAAAACCTCAGGTGCCGATGCACCCGCCGTAATGCCGACGGCCTTCGCATCCTTCAGCCAATCCGGGTTGAGCTCGCTCCCATCGGCAATGAGATAACTCGCGACACCAACCTCGGTGCCGATCTCACGAAGCCTGTTCGAGTTGGAACTATTGGCGGCCCCCACCACCAAAATGACGTCCACCAGCTTACTCAGGTCCCTTACCGCAGATTGGCGGTTCTGTGTCGCATAGCAGATATCCCTGATGTCCGGGCCTTGAATATCTGTAAATTTTGCCTGAAGGGCCGCGATGATGTCCCTGGTGTCGTCCACCGACAGGGTGGTCTGGGTGATATAGGCGACCGGGGCGTCGGTCGGCAGCCGCAATTCTGCCACATCCTGAACGCTCTGGACCAGCAGGACCGGCCCCGGAACCTGCCCCATGGTTCCCTCGACCTCGGGATGGCCGGCATGCCCGATCAGGATCAGGGCGCGGCCCCTCGAGATATAGCGCTTACCCTGGTTGTGGACCTTCGTGACGAGCGGGCAGGTGGCATTGAGCACGGGCAGGTCGCGGGCCTCCGCCTCCTCCTCGACGCTCCTGGCGACGCCATGGGCACTGAAGACGGTCACCGCCTTGGCCGGCACTTCCGACAGGTCCTCGACGAAGATCGCGCCCTTCTTCTTCAGGCTTTCGACCACGTATTTGTTGTGAACGATCTCGTGGCGGACATAGACCGGCGGGCCATACTTCTGCAGCGCGCGTTCGACGATTTCGATCGCGCGCACAACGCCCGCGCAAAAGCCGCGCGGCTGAGCAAGAAACACTTCCATAGGTCGTCCGTTACGCAAATTGCACCAATCTCATTCCATGCCCTGCGGCCATTTCGGCAACGCACTCCGCCCGGTCGGACGCCGCAACTTCAGTTGCAATGTCCGCACCATCTCAGGTCCTGCACGCGTGATCCGCGCCCTCAAGGGCATGGAAATACAGGGATTTGTGGCAAAAAGGTAGCGCTTCGAGCGGATGAGTAGCCGGCCAGGTGGAAGGCTTGAGGTAATATAGTGTGGATTTTGGGTCCTGCGACCGTCCGTCTCCCTCACTTGTTCGTCACTTTATCGCCCACTCCTGCGGTCTATACCGGCGACTCGTGGCCGTTCCTGTGGTTTGGAACCTCCTCGCCATCTCGTCGGGGAAGATAACCAAAACAACATTAGATCGGTCCCGGGAACTCCGCTACAGAGCGGGCGTTTTCGGCCATGCTTCCCCGAGCTTAGAAAGAAACGAAGTGCTGACAAATATTGTCGTCTCCGTTGTTAGGACCTGTACGCGTTTTGCCCTTCCGGTTGTCATTCTCTCGGTGCTGCTGTCGATCGGCGCCGGCTTCTATACGGCTCGCAACTTCTCGATCAACACCGACATCAACAAGCTGATCTCGCCGGATCTGGATTGGCGCAAGCGCGACAACCAGTTCGAGGAAGCCTTTGACCGCGAGCGGCTGATCCTGGCTGTCGTCGAGGCCGCGACGCCCGAGCTGACCAGCTCGGCCGCGAAGGCGCTCACCGCGAAGCTGCAAGCCGACAAGAAGAACTTCGAGGCGATCACCGCGCTCGGCTCCGGCGAATTCTTCGAGAAGAACGGCTTGCTGTTCCTGCCGACCGAAGAGGTCGGCAAGGTCACGGGCCAGCTCGAATCGGCCGCGCCGCTGATCGAGATCATGGCCGGTGATCCTTCAATTCGCGGACTGACCGGTGCGCTCGAGACCGGCCTTGCCGGCGTCAAGCGCGGACAGGTCAAGCTCGACAACGCCGCTCCGCCCTTCAACCTGATCTCCGAGACGGTCGAGACCGTCCTCGCCAAGGGCAATGCGACCTTCTCCTGGCGTGAGCTCACCAGCGACAAGCCGCTGACCGATTCGGACAAGCGTGCCTTCATCGAGATCAAGCCGATCATCGACTATTCGGCGCTGGAGCCGGGCAAGGACGCAACCGATGCGATCCGGCAGGCGGCGGCCGACCTGAAATTCCCGACCGAGTATCACGCGCGCGTCCGCCTGACCGGACCCGTGCCGATCGCCAACGAGGAATACGCCACCGTGCAGGACGGCGCGATCCGCAACGGCATCGGCACCGTGGTGATCGTGCTGATCATCCTCTGGCTGGCGCTGCATTCCGGCAAGATCATCTTCGCGGTGTTCGTGAACCTGTTCATCGGTCTTGCCCTCACCACGGCGGTCGGTCTGATGATGGTCGGATCGCTGAATCTGCTTTCGATCGCCTTCGCGGTGCTGTTCGTTGGTCTCGGCGTCGACTTCGGCATCCAGTTCAGCGTCCGCTACCGCTCCGAGCGCTACAAGAACGACAATCTGACGCTGGCGCTGGAAAACGCCGCGCGCCGCTCGGCGGTGCCGCTGTCGCTCGCGGCGATGGCGACCGCCGCCGGCTTCCTGTGCTTCCTGCCGACCGACTACAAGGGCATCTCCGAACTCGGCAAGATCGCCGGCGCCGGCATGCTGGTGGCCTTCATCACCAGCATCACGGTGCTGCCGGCGCTGCTCGACCTGCTCAATCCGCCTGGCGAGAAGGAGCCGGTCGGCTACGCCTTCCTGGCGCCGCTCGATCACTTCCTCGAAAAGCATCGCGTCCCGATCATCGTCGGCACGATCCTGGTCACGGTCGCGGGCCTGCCGCTGCTGCACTACATGAAGTTCGACTTCAACCCGATCAATCTGCGCAACAAGCACGCGGAATCGATCGCGACCTTCCTCGACCTGAGAAACGATCCGAACACCGGCGCCAACGCCATCAACGTGATGACGCGCTCGGAGGCCGACGCCAAGAAGATCGAGGCCAAGCTCGAGAAGCTGCCGGAAGTGTCGCGCGTGATGTCGCTCGACAGTTTCGTGCCTGATGACCAGCCGGCCAAGCTGAAGCTGATCGCACAGGCCGCCAAGACGCTCGGCCCCGCGCTCAACCCCGACTCGGTCGATCCGGCGCCGTCGGATCAGGAGAATGTCGAGTCGCTGAAGAGCTCGGTCGACAACCTGCGCAGGACCGCGGGCGACGGCAAGGGGGCGGGCGCGGTTGCCGCGCGCCGGCTCGCCGACGCCCTGCAGAAGCTGGCCGATTCGAACCAGTCGATCCGCGACAAGGCACAAGACGTCTTCGTCGCGCCGATGAAGATCGTGTTCGATCAGCTCCGCAACACGCTGCAGGCCCAGACCGTCACGCTGCAGAACCTGCCGCCGGAACTGGTCGAGAGCTGGAGGACCAAGGACGGCCTGATGCGTGTCGAGGTCGAGCCGAAGGGCGATCCGAACGACAACGACAATCTGCGCCACTTTGCCGACGCCGTGCTCGCCGCCGAGCCGACCGCGATCGGCGGGCCGGTCTCGATCCTGAAGTCGGGCGATGTCATCGTGAATGCGTTCATCCACGCCGGCATTCTGGCGCTGGTCACGATCGGCCTGTTGCTGTGGCTGACGCTGCGCCGCGTCGTCGACGTGCTGATGACGCTGGTGCCGCTCCTGGTCGCCGGCATCGTCACGCTGGAGATTTGCGTGCTGATCGGGCTGCCGCTCAACTTCGCCAACATCGTCGCGCTGCCGCTGCTGCTCGGCGTCGGCGTCGCGTTCAAGATCTACTATGTCACGGCATGGCGGCAGGGCAGGACGAACCTGCTGCAGTCGAGCCTGACGCGTGCGATCTTTTTCAGCGCGCTGACCACGGCGACCGCGTTCGGCAGCCTGTGGCTGTCCAGTCATCCCGGCACCGCGAGCATGGGCAAGCTGCTCGCGCTCTCGCTCGTCACCACGCTCGCGGCAGTGTTGCTGTTCCAGCCGGCGCTGATGGGCAAGCCGCGCGAGGCCCTCAAGGAGGAGGATATCGCCAACGACGTCACCTGACGCGTGGGCGATCAGGCTTGGCGGCGAGGTGCCGCCGAGCCCTAAATTCAGGCACGCATCAATGTCACGAACCAGCCGGCATGCGCGCGACCGCGTGCGGCGTCGCCAGCTGGCCTTTGTCAATGCGTCGGTCGCGCGATGTCCGGCAGCAGGCAAATATCACCCACGACGTCAGCAGACGCATTGGCGTTGCCTGGGGCAGTGGTTGCCTGCTTTTGCCCCGGCTTGGTGGCAGGCGCCACGACGCCGGTGGTCTTCTGCGGCGCTGCCGATTTGGGCAGGGCACCCTTCGCTGCCGGGCTGCCCGCGGCAGGCGGGTTGCCGGCAGCGCTGACGGGGATCGGCGGACCGACGCGGGTCCAGGTCTCGCCGCCACAGAGGAAGCCGAGCACGCAGCCCTGGATCTCGAGCTGATCGGTGCCGACGGGCTTGATGGTCGAGCTGTAGAGCTGGCCGTCCTTCGCGTTGTAGACTTGGCCTTCCCACGCGTCGGCGCCGGCCTTCTTCTTCATGTCGATCAGGATCGGCATGCCGAGCGTCGGCCTGCTTTGCTTCGCCGGATCAGGATTGTTCTTATCCTTTCCGCCGGGGGTTTTTTCCCAGGACACCGCACCCCACATGTTGCCATTACACTGGGCGACGCGGATGGTGGCGACACCATCTGCGACCTTCCAGTCGCCGGTCGGGTCCGCTGCAAGTGCCGGTGATAATACGGTGGCCAAAAATAAACCTGAAAAGGCTATTGTACGCGCGAAAGTTCTTGGGCAGTGCAACATGGTCCAAACCTGTGCTTAACTAGACGATCCGAGCGGGGGTCAAAACGCCGCTAGCGAGCGTTTTAAGTTGACGAGATGGCCATCAACCGACGTATGTAACGAATGGTAAGTTCCAATTTAGACGTTTCCGAGATTTTTGTGGAGCGCGAGGGGCAGCGCGGTGCCATGCACACGCGTCACCTCAACGAGCAGCTCGTTCGCGTCCTCAAGACCATCGGCTATGACGTCGGCTTCCAGAAGGGGCAAGGCCAATACCTCTTCGATCGTCAGGGGGCTCGTTACCTCGATCTATTGAGTGGATTTGGCGTTTTTGCGATTGGTCGCAATCATCCGGACCTGCGCAAGGCGCTGAAGAGCGTGCTCGACGCCGATCTGCCCAATCTGGTGCAGCTCGACGTCTCGACGCTCGCCGGCGTGCTCGCGGAACGGCTTCTGGAATATGTCCCATATCTGGACAAGGTGTTTTTCGCCAATTCCGGTGCCGAAACCGTCGAAGCGGCGATCAAGTTCGCGCGCGGCGCGACCGGCCGTCCCGGCATCGTCTATTGCGGGCATTCGTTCCACGGCCTGTCCTACGGCGCGCTGTCGCTGACCGATGATACGAATTTCCGCAGCGGCTTCGAGCCGCTGCTGCCGGGTTGCACCGCGATCCCCTTCAACGACCTCGAGGCGCTCGAAAAAGCGCTGTCGTCGCGCCAGGTCGGCGCATTCATCGTCGAGCCGATCCAGGGCAAGGGCGTCAACATGCCCACCGACGAGTTCCTGCCCGGCGCGCTGGCGCTGTGCCGCAAATACGGCACGCTGTTCATCGCCGACGAGATCCAGACCGGCATCGGCCGCACCGGCAAGTTCCTCGCGATCGAGCACTGGGGCATCGAGCCCGACATGGTGCTGCTGGCGAAGGCGCTGTCCGGCGGCCACGTGCCGATCGGCGCGCTGCTGACGCGCAAGAGCATCTTCGACAAGATCTTCAACCAGATGGATCGCGCCGTCGTGCATGGCTCGACCTTCGCCAAGAACGATCTGGCGATGGCCGCCGGCATCGCCACGCTCGATGTCATCAAGGCAGAGAAGCTCGTCGAGAACGCCGCCAAGCGCGGCGCCGAGCTCCGCCTTGCGCTGACGCGCATGGTGCCCGGCTATGAGCTGATGAAGGAAGTCCGCGGCAAGGGCTTGATGATCGGCGTCGAGTTCGGTCCGCCGAAATCGCTGCGGCTCAAGGCGTCGTGGAATCTACTGGAGACCGCCAATAAGGGCCTGTTCTGTCAGCTGATCACGGTGCCGCTGTTCAAGGATCACAAGATCCTGACCCAGGTCGCCGGCCACGGCCTCCACACCATCAAGCTGTTGCCGCCGCTCGTGATCACCGAAGAGGATTGCAGCTGGATCGAGAAGTCGTTTGACGAGGTGATCGCCGGCAGCCACAAGGTGCCCGGCGCGATCTGGTCGCTCGGCAAGACGCTGGTCGACAATGCGGTGCGCAAGTCGGCGTAGGCCCGAACCTGTAGCCCGGATGCAGCGAAGCGAAATCCGGGGTTCTCGACACTTGCAAGACTGTTCCCGGATTGCGCTTCGCTGCATCCGGGCTACGAGTCCTCACCCCTCCTTGTTCGCACGCATCGCGCCCTCGAACTTGTCGCCGAACTCCGTCAGCTCATCGGCGCCGAGATCGCTGACCGCCCAGTAATTCAGGCCGCGGTCGCTCCAGCGCCGGATGTTGAAGCCCTGCAAGGTCGAGATCTGCGCCGACTTCCGTTCGGTGCTCGCGGTCTGCGCCACGAACAGGTTGATGACGTGCTGGCGGCGCTTGTAGACCACGGCGCCGATCTCGCGGGCGTTGACGTAGTCGAGCCGGCCGCCGATCAGGGTAAAGCCCTGCGCGGTGAGATCGATCACCGGCGGCGAGACGTCGAGCTTGCCGTTGAACCAGGGCTTGACCGTATGCTGATCGGTCGAGACCACGTCGATGAGGTGGCCGGCTTGCAGCGAGCGCAGATGCGCCGACACCACCTCGTTCTCGATGCGCTGCTCGTCGTCATTGCGCAGCACGATCGCGACGAGGCCGGTCGCGGCCATCGCCGACACCGCAGAGCCCATCGCGAAGCCGCGCAGCACCGAGCGCCGGGTCGGCGCCGCCTGCGGTTGCGGCAACGCCTTCTCGATCTTGCGGCGCAGCTCGAGCGGTGCCTTGTAGCGCACGTCGCTCTCGGCGATCGCCTGGCGGATCTCCTGATATTCCTTCATCAGGGCGGCGCAATGCGCACAACCCTCGATATGGGCTTCCACTTCGCGCGCATGGCCGGCATCGAGTTCGCCGTCGATCAGCGCGTGGACCAGCACTTCGGCTTCCTCGCAATTCATTTCACTTGCTCCTGTTCCGCGAGCCAGGCCGATCGCAGCATGGCGCGGGCGCGTGCGAGGCGGGACATCACGGTGCCGACAGGCACGGCGGCGACATCGGCGATCTCGCGGTAAGAAAGATTCTGGATTTCCCTGAGCACAAAGGTCTCGCGGAACGGCTCGGCGAGCGCCGCGACCAGCTTGCGCACGGTGTCGCCGTCGAAGCGACGCAGCAGCTGCTTTTCCGGTGTCTCCGGGGCCTCGTTCCACAGCGGGGTCTGATCGCCGCCTTCGGGCAGCTCCTCGACCGCGGTGGGGGCGGTCTTGCGGCGTGCATATTCGGCGCGGCAGACATTGCGCAGGATCGCAAACAGCCACGGCTTCATCGCAGGTCCACGGTAGCTGTCGAAATGCTTGTAGGCGCGCAGATAGCATTCCTGCACCGCATCCTCGGCGTCGGCGGCATCGCGCAGCAGGTAGCGTGCCAGGGTAAAGGCGTCGTCAAGGTATGGCAGCGCGGCTTCGCGGAAGCGCCGCGCCTTTTCGGGATCGTCTTGCGACGCTTTGACAACCATCGTGTCCTGCCCGGCATCTCGAGAGACGGCTTGTGCCCGGCCGGGGGCGGAGGGCCACCGGCCGGGCATCGCTGTGATTGTATGGGTGGTCACGTTACCCAACCTTGATACTGCCTGTCATGTGCGGATGCAGCGAGCAGAAATACTTGTACTCGCCGGGCTCCGTGAAGGTGAACGAGAAGGTGCCGTCGGTATCCATGGTCTTGGAGCGGAATTTTCCCGCACACACCACGGTGTGCGGGATGTCGTCGCGGTTGGTCCAGGTCACGGTGGTGCCGACCTTCACGTCGAGCGGGTTCGGCGCGAACGAGAAGTTGTCGATGTGGACCGCGACGTCTTCGGCGCGGGCCGCCGTGACAGGAAGCAGCATGGTCGCGACCACGGCTATACCGAAGTCGCGTCGATTGATCGAACTCATCGGTCTCGTCCCTCAGCCCTGCAGCGGCGTGTCGATGATCGCCAGCGGCTGGCTGTTCTGCTTGAAGTTGATGCTGGCGACGCCGAGCATGCTGCGCAGCTTGGCATCCTCAACCTTCATCGGGCCGGGGGAGGGGGCGGCACCGGGCGCCGGCTGCGGGAAGGCCGTCGAACGCGCGGTGTGGAAGGTGACGTTGCCCTCGACCTTCTGCATCACCTGGTGGATGTGGCCGTTGAGCACGGTGACCGAGCCGAAGCCCTTGACGTATTCCAGCGCGCGGGCGCCGTCCTCGGTGCCCCAGCCCCATTGCGGATAGACCGTCCACAGCGGGATGTGGGCGAACAGCACGATCGGCGTCGACTTCGAGCGGCCCTTGAGGTCGTTCTCGAGCCATTCCAGCTGCTCGTTGCCGAGATTGCCGAGGCCGCCGCCCTTGAGGTCGACGACGTTGACGAGGCCGACGAAATGCACGCCGCCGGCGTCGAAGGAGTAGTAGCCCGGACCCTTGGTGCCCTTGCCGTAGCGTTCCTTGTAGAGCTTGACCTCCTCGTCGATGAAGTCGTGCTCGCCCGGCACGTAATGCACGTCGAGCTTGGCCTGCGAGATGATGCGATCGGCGTCATCGAATTCGGACGCCTTCGACAGATGCGTGATGTCGCCGGTGTGGATCATGAACGACGGCTTGACCTGCATCGCCCGGACCTTGTTGATGGCCTCTTCAAGCGTGCCGATGGCGTTCGGGTTGGCCGGCTTGTCGAAGCCGACATGGCTGTCGCTGATCTGCATGAAGGTCATGCCGGTGGTCGCTTCGGCTGCGGCCGCCGAGCCGACGATGCCGAGCGAATGCGGCACGCCGCCGGTAACCGTCCAGAGTACGCCGGTGCCGGCCCAAGTCATGCATTCCAGCACCTTGCGTCGGCTGACGCCCTTCTCTTCATCGTGATGGTCGTGATCGTGTCCGCTCATAGCAAGTCTCCCGTTGGGCCCAGGGATTGGGTTTCCGGGAAGGTGATCGGCGGGCCTAAGGGTTTATTCCCGGGGCTTTGGAGGGGTTGAGGGCCGGGATGACGATTTCGTGAGAGCCGGAAAGCCGGCCGCGACATCAGCAGACATACGGCCGGCGCGACAGGTGGACGCAAGGGCAAGATGCGCCATTGAAAGTTTGGGGTCTGCAACGCTATCGACCCGGCAAACCACTGATCGGTCGGAGGAAAACATGGCTGGCGTCACCGGCGGCTGTCACTGCGGCGAGATTCGTTACGAGGTAACCGGGGAACCGGTCGTCCATGCGCTGTGTCACTGCACCGATTGCCGGCGCCATGCCGGCGCGCCGATGGTCGGCTGGGTGATGGTCGCTGAAGGCATGGTCAAGGTGACCAAGGGGCAGCCCAGCATCTACCGGTCCTCCGAGCATGGCCGGCGGCAATTCTGCGCGAACTGCGGCACCGGGCTTTTCTACATCAATGGCAACATGTTGCCCGGGTTCATCGACATTCAGAGCGGCACCTATGACGATCCCGATGCGGTGCCGGCTACGATGCATATCCAGGTCGCGGAGCGGTTGCGCTGGATGGAAACGGCGCATGAGCTGCCGACCGTCGCGCGCTTTCCGCCGCAGGAATAACCGGCCGCCGACGGGCGCAGCGGCGCTGATGCGCGCCGCAACATGGCGATGCCCCGCAACATAGATGAACAACCGCAACAAAGCTGTCTTGCAGCCGTCAGCAGAATGTCAGCGCTCCTGCATAAGAATGGCGGACTTCACTCGCCACACCGGGAGATCTTCATGAGCGACCACGCAGGCGTTGAGCATCACCACAAGGCCGCCGAGCATCACGAACACGCGGCGCGTCATCACCGCGAAGCCGCCAAGCACCACGAAGCCGGCGATCACCACAAGGCGGCGCATCACGCGCACAGTGCCCATGGTCACGCCAGCCATGCCCAGCATCACCACACCGAGGCCAGCCGGCATCACGCCGAGCACCACGGCAACAACTAATAATAGCTTCAGTACTGCGTGAGTGGCTTCCGCCGTCCCCGCAAGGGGACGGCGTTTTCTTTTGGCTGGCGCTGCGCGCTGACGCTCTCATTCGTCGAGCGTCCGATCATTCACGGACAAACCAGCACGGGGGTTTTCGCCTGCGCCAGCACCTTGTTTGTCACACTGCCGATCAGAAGCACGGAGAGTCCACTGCGTCCATGCGACGACATGACGATGAGATCGCAACCCCTGTCCGCGGTCGCCGCGATGATCGCTTGATGGGGTTGCCCGTTCTCCGCCAGCAGGGTCTCGCAGGGAACGCCGGCTTGCCTGGCCGCCTTCGCCGCCTCGTTCAACGTGTTGGTGGCCTGCTCTTTCCGCATCTCAGCATAGTTGGCGACCGTATCGCGGAAATGGCCCGTCAGTTCTGAAAAAGGCTCCACGACGAAAATCACGGATACCTTCGCTCCGAGGGATTTCGCGAGCGCCATCCCTTGGGCGATACCATGCTTCGCTAGTTCCGACCCATCCGTCGGAATGAGAATATGCCGGTACATGCTTCAACTCCCGTGGTGCTTCAGGAATTCGCAAGCGAAGAGCGACACAGGACGGAGGACGGATTTTGAAGGTCGTCTGAACGAGGCAGCAAGAACGTCACGTCGTGGCCGGAACGCTTGAGAAACCTCGGCAAGGCAGACGCGGGCTACAGAATGTCGTCCGGATAGCGCCGCACCATCCAGCCCTATTCGTCCTCGTCTTCCGGTTCGCCGTGATGCTCGATCGCATTTCGCATGCCGCGCATGACGGCGAACGACACGAAGGCCATCCTTCGTTTCTGATCATCACTCAATGTCTTGTACAGCGGCTCCCAGGCATCGGAGAGCTTCTTGAGGTCGGTCCCACGCTGAATCAGCCGGTCCGCTCTGCGTTGCATCATCTCGACCGGATTGCCGTCATGAAGGCCGTCCATCGGGCCGTTCTCGTGCATTTCGGCAAGCCGCGCCAACCGAGCCTGCCGGTTCTGCGCTCTCGTGCGGATCGCCTCCTCGATGGCCGGCCAGTATTTCTCCTGATCGGGCGTTAGCTGCAAGGCGGCCTTGACGATGCCGACACGCATGTCGGTCAGGCTCTTGAGGTCGGCGGCGCTGGGGGACGCGGCGCCGACAGTCGGGGATGTCTCCGCTGCGAAGGCAAGAGACGAGGTTGTCATCAAAAGTGCAATCGCTACGGCGGCTGCGTTCCTCGTCATTGCGAACTCCTGAGCTGCTGTCGTGGATGTCCGCGAGAAGAAACACACGGACTGATCTGGCGCGAGTTGATCTAGGTCAAAGCGGCGAGGAGCCGGAGATAGGGACGCGATTCTGACCGTTCCGAAGATGGCCCGGGGACTTCGGGCAGGCCGCCATGGTGCAAGCTGGCCTGCGAGACGGTGGAGAGGGATTGAGCTAGATCAAGATCGAGCAGCCCATGGTGATCAGAAATTGCTGCCCAACTCGTTTCGGCCGGGCGGTACCATGCACCTTCTGCTCAAGGAAATTCGACATAATCCGCTGCTTTGGATGCTGATCTTCGTGCCGATCGTGCTCGTGGTCGAGACGGCAGCTCCGTCCGCCCACACAGCCCTGTTCGTGCTCGCTGTCCTGGCCATCGTGCCATTGGCTGCCCTTCTCAGTCACGCGACGGAGAGCGTCGCGGAGAAAACGGGCGATGCGGTCGGAGGCTTGCTCAACGCAACCTTGGGAAATCTGACCGAGCTGATCATCGCGATCGCAGCGTTACATGCCGGAGAATACATGCTGGTCAAGGCATCGATCGCTGGTGCCATTGTCACCAACTCGCTCTTCATGCTTGGCGCATCATTCCTGCTCGGTGGGCTCCGCCATCACGTTCAGGAGTACAATCGGGCCGGCGGGAGGATGTACGCGGCGTTGCTGCTGATGGCCACGATTGCGCTGCTTGCCCCCTCTGCCGTCGCCGATCTTGATCCAGCACGTGGCGAAGCCATGGCGCTGACACTCAGCACGGGCCTCGCTGTGCTGCTGATCTGCGCCTATGGCCTCGGCTTGCTGTTCTCGCTCAAGACACACAAGGAGTTGTTCGCAAGCGAGGAGCATGGCGAGGCCGGTGGCGCCGGCTGGCCGATCGGGCTTGCGTTGGGCACACTTCTCGCCGTCACCGTGCTGGTTGCGTTGGTCAGCGAAATATTCGTGAGTTCGGTGCAGAAAGCAGGCGAGACGCTGGGACTGAGCCCGGCGTTCGTCGGTTTCATCATCGTCGCGCTGGTCGGTGCCGCAGCGGAAATGGCGGTGGCATTCTCCGCTGCGCGCAAGAACCGGCTCGACATGAGCGTCAGCATCGCGCTCGGAAGCGCTTCGCAGATCGCCCTGTTCGTCGCGCCGGCGCTGGTTCTTCTAAGTTACGTCATCGGTCCGAAGCCGATGGACTTGCAGTTCTGGCCTGGCGCCGTGACGATGGTCATGATCGCTTCCGTGACGTCCTGCTTCATCACCAACAGCGGAC
Source organism: Bradyrhizobium sp. B124 (assembly GCF_038967635.1). Classification (NCBI taxonomy): domain Bacteria; kingdom Pseudomonadati; phylum Pseudomonadota; class Alphaproteobacteria; order Hyphomicrobiales; family Nitrobacteraceae; genus Bradyrhizobium; species Bradyrhizobium sp. B124. Next base: position 8,729,031 of record NZ_CP152413.1, read on the forward strand.
GGTCGGCATGGTTCATTGGCGCCTTGCTCGTCCTGATCTATGCGATTTTTGCCATGACGCTGTACATGGTGCCGCCGGGATCGCACGCCCCGGTTTGACCATCCGTCCAACGACTGCCCAGCCGGATCAGTATTGATACTGCTGTTGGGGGCAGATCATTTGACCGTATTGATTGTAATAGCAGCTTTGGTTGCCGTAGTAGCCATAGCTGCCATAGTACGCGCCAGCCGCGGCCGCGGCGCCGGCCGCCGCAGCGCCATAGCCCCAACCGGGTCGATAGTAGCCTCCGCCATAACCGGGATAGCCGGCGACCGGACGGCCAGGCCGTCCTGCAATCGGTCGGCCGGGATAGCCCGGGCGCCCGGCGATCGGACGGCCCGGACGACCCGCGATCGGGTGTGAGGGACGCGGGCGGCCGGCAGCGCGATATCCTCCGCCATGAATCCTTCCGGCATGCATCCTTCCGGCGCCGGCATGCATGCCGCCGCCACGCATCCCGCCGCCATGAAAGCCGCCACCGCCGCCGCGGAAGCCGCCGCCTCCTCCGCGGCGGGCATAGGCGTCATCAGGAACCAGGCAGACAGCACCGAGAAGCAAAACTGCCACAGCGGTGAGGATACAACGAAGCATGGCGTGTCCCTCCCTAGCGGACGATGTTGCGAACCCTGAAACTGCGTCGCTCGGGGGACGCCGGGTTGATGTAGATCAACGGAACGCAATCGCGTGCAGGGTTCCGCGGGCGCTTTCGCGTAAGTGCGACAGGCGCCTGCTTTCAAATCTCCTCAGGCACAATCTGCACTTTGCTGTCGAGGCGGCCCTGCCTAGAATGCGGGACGTGGGAGGTTCCGCGACTTGTCGTGTCATCTCTCAGTCAGGCGACAGCCCCATTCATTGCCGAGCTTCACCAACGTTTTTTCGCTTGCTGCCGTGCGCAGGCGGAATTGTTGAACCAACCTTGATCCGAGGCGTT